>JAEINK010000027.1 GCA_016342585.1 Spirochaetales bacterium | reverse complement strand
TCCTCCATAGATTTCTTACTCCAGAAAAGATTTTTATAATTTTCTTCCAGGCGAAATCTATCTTGACACAGGGGGCTCCCCCAATAGTTATTAATACCGTTACAATGAAAGTAAGTATTTCTAATAACCATAAATATTCATTATTCTGTTTTTCTCTCCAGCTTTTAAGAGCCTCAAACTCCAAACAGTTATCACTACAATGTTTTAGTCTTTTCATTATAATTATTCCCATAATAAAAAAACATAGAATTACAAATAAAATATATGGGAATTGAGTAAGATTAATTGGTAAAATAAAATCTATTATCAAAAGAATAGGAAACATTATTAGTGATATTAAAAAAGCAGTTGCTCCAGAATTCGGATCTGAAAACTTTTTCATTTCTCCAAAGGGCTTATTCATATGAATAATCATTAAGTAATACCATGCATAACAATAATAGATAATGTTCATTTTTTTTGTGTTTCTAACCAATCTAATGTACCTCCAAGATAATCAGATAAATCAGACATATTATCAGTTGTTTGTAGAGTTTGTTCGTCGAACTTATTCTTAAAGGCTTCATCAACAGCCAAAGTGGCGACTATACCGATAGCTGGATTTATAAATCCGGAAAGACCTGCAGCAGTTTTCAAAATTGCCTCAGCAGGTGTCATCTTTTCATTTGCTACAAGAGCAAAATTAATGATAACTCCAGCACCAAAAAACCAAGGTCCAGACTTAGCTATTATGCCTGCATTTTTAGTCATTGCTCCACTCGTTGCTATTGCAGCAGTTGAAGCATTTTCGATTAATTTGGCTACACCTGCTGTCGTCCCTGCGAAATCTACCATATCTGATACTATATCAGGGACTTGCTCTATAATCTCGTCCTGTTGTCTCTCCGTATTTTCACGTGCGACTTTTGGATTATTATATCGATCCATTCTTGTCCCTGTTCTTAAAGTATTGGTCTCTTTATCATAATGACTTCGTTTTTCAATTACGGCCGCTTCAATTTGCCTCAATCCCGAAGGATCAGTATACATAAGAGGATTATTTCCACAATAAACATACCAGCTTATTCCATCACGGGCAGGAGTCCTCAGTAGTAAACCGTCCTATTTCAGGATCATACCACCTCCAGTTGAAGTAAAACAACTCAGCCTCCTCATCCCAGTCCTTCCCTGTATATTTCACATGTTCATCAAGGCCTTTGGTTGATTCCTGATCTCCGAAGGGGGTTATTTCACCGCTCCAGACATCTTCTCCTGCAGCGTTTGTCAACAGGATGGTTGAACCAAGGTGGTCTGTTCCGTAGTAGAGGGTTTGGGTGTCGGTTATTTTAGCCAGGTGTTTTGATCCGAGGTAGGTGTAATCTGTGACTTCTGTTCCTGTTACTTCTTCCAGGACTTTGCCTTCCGGATCGAAGTGGTAGGTGGTGTCTATGCTGTCTGCTGTTCGCTGTACTCTCATATTCATGGCGTTGTAGGTGTATTCTACCACTGTTTCCAGGGCTGTTCCAGTTAAGTTCAGTTTCTGGACTTTTATAAGCCTGTTAAAGTTGTCGTATGTGTATTTGGTATAATCTCCCAGCTGGTAGACTGAGGTTTTATCTGTGTTGTAGCTGGTTCCTTTGGCAGTAAGGTTACCGTTGGCGTCATATTGGTAGGCATACTCTCCGTCGAATTTAACTAAGTTGGTGCCTTCTATGTATTCGTAGGCCCAGTTTTCGGTGGTGTCGGCTGTAAAGAAGTCTTTCCTTGTTCTGTTGCCGGAGCCGTCGTAGGAGTAGTACTCGTTTCTACCGCTGGAGACTATGGTTATTTCAAAGGGGTCTTCTGTTTCAGGGGTCAGGCTTTTAAGGGTATCATCGGCTGTGCCGTCTTCGTTCATTTCGTAGAAGTGGCTGTGGATTTTAACGTACCTTCCGAACTGGGGGGTGTCGAAATCCAGGGTTATCTTCCCTGCTTCTTTGGTCATGGTGTAGTCGAGGGCTTCACCCCAATTGTTGTTCTGGTTGTAGAGGGTGGTGAAGATTTCGGTATTGCCTTCATTTACTCTGGTGGTGTTGCCCTTGTAGTGCAGAACTATTGTCTTTACTTTGTAGGCGTAACCGAGGTCTATTCCGAGGCTGGGGGGTATTTTTTGGGAGTTAGGCTATATTGGGTTGTCCGTCCTATTTGTACTGGGTGTAAGCCGTAGTTACATACCGTGGTTTGAAACGGTGGCTTTACACCAGATTAAAGAAATAGAAATAAGGCTGAATTATTATAGGATTCTGGTTTCAAACCCGGGTGTAAGCCGTGGTATTCAGCCTGATTCGAAAAGATGGAATAGATACTCCAGAAAGGGTCATTTCCTTTTTTCATTTTGACCTCCTTATACCACAGATATATCGAAGCGGAGCTACTCTTTTTAAAACAAGTTCAAAGAGAAGGATGAATATAAGGTATGTTCCAACACATGTAATAAGCCAGATAAGATAGGGATTAAGCTGTGTTTTTAGAAGAAAGAAGTTCAAGAGTGATAGTATCAGATAGTGAAAAAGATAGAGTGAAAAAGAAGTCATGGAGAGGTATTTCAGCAACCGGTTATTTTTATTCAAATACTTCCGGGTGAATCCAATAATGGTCATGACCCAGGTGTAAGCGGCGGCACCCCAGAGGAAACTTAATATCATTAATTGTATTTGGTTAGCCTCAGTAAAAGCGGCCCTCTTTAATATGAGATAAAGTATCGCCGAGCTCAGAGCAAGGATGAGAAACATTCTCATATTCCCGGTGATTCTATCAATTAAGTCTTTACTCTGACCCATAATGAAACCAAAAGTATAAAAACAAAAATAAACCGCTACATTGGCCCAGTCTCCAATGAAGGACTGGTATCCAGGATAGGATGGACGCAGGAGAAGTTCGATAAGGGCAATGATAAACAGGGGAAACAGAATGTTGTTTTTCTGCATAAGAACGTTGTTTATATTTACCATCACCTGATTATTTTTCAACAGGTAAGAAAAGAGCGGTAAGGCTATCATGGATAGTAAATAAAGATAGACACAATACCACAACTGTCCCCAGAAGAGGTATCTTTTAACATCAAGAAAGAAGTGAGGATAGTAGGAAATAAAGGTTCCTGAAAATCCGAAATGGCTGACGGCCAGTACATACCCGGCCAGAGGGCCGATGGTCAGAACAAGAAAGAGGACAGGGATAATGAGTCGTTTGAATCTTTCAAGGGAAAATGCTGCTATCGATCTTTTTTTTAAGGCCATATAGGCAGAAATACCTGAAACAAAAAATAATAGACGCATAATCCAGAGGTTAAAGAAATCCGAGATAAATATATAGAAGTAGGAATCTATAGGTTCAGGTGTGTAAACATACCCCTTTCCTATATGTGAAAAGGTTACCGCCGTGTGGAATGGTATGAGAAGTAGAACCACGAAGACGCGAATCCAGTCGAGAGAGTAGTGCCTCTTTATTCCTATCGAAATCTGTGTAATGGGATGAGATGAAGTTGACATATTAAGCTCCTTAAAAAAGAAGCTAACTGATTAGAAAAAAGAAACCATTAACATATGTTAATAATCTGAAAAAAATCAGGACAAGGGTTTTATATAACAGAATTCGGGGCCTTCCATGGTCTTACTTCTCAGATGGATAGAACTTCCCTGACAGTATTTCCACTCCTTACAGTTCTCACATAAACCGGTTTTAAGCCAATCTTTGTTACGGTACTCCTTAAAACCATCCTGCCAAAGGGTGGCAAAGTTATCCTGAATTATATTTCCCTGATAAAAATCCGGCCCGTTGTTGTTACAACCGGTGATAGTGCCGTCACAAAGGATGGAGGCAATATTGATTCCTGACCGGCAGAAAAAAGGTTCACTCCTCACCTTCAAATCCTGTTCAAAGGGCAGATATCCTTCACAGCTGAAGGTCAGATCCAGCCCCCCCTTTTTATAGGACTTTCTGTTTTTTTCAATCCAGCTGACCATCTGACGGGATTCATCAAAACTCATTTCAAGCATACGATTCTCTACCGCCCGTCCTTTGGGAAAAATCCTGAATAAACGATGGCTGTTCATCCCCTTCTCCAACAGCAGATCGGAAATCCAGTTCAGTTTATTCAGATTCCCGGGGTAAACACATGTCACAGCATCACGGGTATCGATCCCCGAATGGCCAATCATGGTCATGGTATTGAGGATCTTATCGTAGGCTTTGGGAGAGTTACGGATGAAGGATGTTGCCTCCCGGTCACCGTCGAAGGAGAGAGTAATACTGCACATCCCTTCATCGACGAGTTTTGCCAATCGGCTCTCTGTCATATTAATCCCGTTGGTGACCATCCCCCAGGTAAACCCATGGTTCTTCAGGGCTTCTGTTATAACAAAGAGATCCCTATGGATTGTCGGCTCGCCGCCGGTAAGGACAATAAGAGGGAGAGGATCAAAAGTCTGTTTCAGGTAATCGATAATCTTCAGCCAGCTTTCGGTCGTCAGTTCATCCATACTTGTAGAACTGGTGCAGTCAGAGCCGCAATGAATACAGTTAAGGTTACACCGCCTTGTTATCTCAAAAAAGAGATAACGGAGAGAGCTTTCCTGAACCTCTGCTCTGGTATAGATTCTGTAGGCCTTCTGCCTTATCCCGGAGAGTAAACTCACTCTTACTCCTCTTCCAGGCTTATATCAATATCGATGGATTCATTATCTTCATATACCCCGGTATCGATGAAAATCGTTTCTGGTTGAAATTCTCCTAAATTCTGAGGACCATCAATATCTTCAATATCGATTTGTAAATCGGAGAGATAATCCAATTCGATAATAAAATCAGCGCGCCCATCCATGTCAGTCATGACATGCGTAAAGGGATCATCAAGCATTGCCGGATCTGATACCATTACAGATAAACCGTGAATAGGAATACCATTTCCATTTGTCACAGTCACACTCCCGTTTTTATATTTAAAGGGTACGCCATACATAACGGTCATACAGGCAGAAAATAGCAGTAGAAAACTTCCCACGGCTGCCGCCTTAAATAAAAATATAATCCGTCTCATGATTCCCTCCCCATCACTCTATTCTAATCTATTTTTTGGACCTCTATAACTGAATCCTCTGATTTTAATACACCGCTGATTAATAAAGGTGCTTTATCTGTATTGAATGGTTCCATCCCCCGGATAATATTTGTCTCTCCGGTAAGTAAATTTAAGACTGAGACTTCACCTAAAAAGCCGGAAACGTGAACCTTCATTTCCTTCACGTTTGAAAAACAGACAAGTTTAATTTCGTTTTCAACACCTTTATATCTATAGATTTTGAGTGAATGAGGGGTAAGCCCTCTCAAGACTATAGGGCTGTTATCAAATTCAGTTTCATGAAGATGTGTTGCCATAAGACGAAAAGAGAACCCGGAAGGTTTCAGACTATAGTCAGGATAAGCCAGGCCAAAGAACTCTTCCGACGATATTCCCGGAACGATATCTACAGGCATCTGCCCGTCCAGCAATTTAAACCAGCAGATTATATCGGCTCCGGCGGCGCTTAATTCGGTGATGGCCTGAATTACTTTTTCTGCCTGGCCCTGAACACTGGTTTGATTGGGGTACCATCCACTGGTTGTAAACCCAATTTCGGTAATCCAGAGATCCAGATCGTAACCTGATTTTTTCAGAAGCATATCCGCATCGGCTACTCTCTCTGCAGATTTCGTGAGTGACAAACCATAGGGGTGGAGAGATAAGGCATCGGCATTCTCTAAAACACCGTGATCAATCATTTTTCGCAAATATTGTTTCCCCGACATCAATGGATGATAGAAAATACTTCCAACAGCAACCGGTTTATCCGGAAGGATTTCCTTTAACAAGGCCGCTGTCCGGCGAGTCAACTCAAAGAATTCATCATCTGATCCTTCCCAGAATAAGGGCGTATTGGGTTCATTCCAAATTTCAAAACCGGCAGCCCTGTCGCCATAGCGCTCAGCGATAGTTTTTACATAATTCAAAAAAAGCGGTAATTTTTCTTCCGATAAATACCTTCCCTTTTCTTCATCTGTATGTATCCAGGGTGTATCATAGACAAGCAGTATAAGTACTTTTTTATTATATTGTTCAGCATTATCCATAAATCTGTCATAAAAACTGAAATCCCAGAGCCCCTGTTCGGGTTCCAGTTTAGACCAGGAAAAGTCGTTTCGAATCCATTCAGCCCCAAGGGTATTCATCAATAAATATTCATCGACAGTATTAGTCATCCCCCCCTGGCAGACACCCAATTCGATCCATTTCCGGTTGATAACAGGACTTTCCTTACCAGGCTTCGGTATTGGGGTTCTATCAGGATAATTCCGGCAGGAAAAAGTGAATAATACCGGTAGAAAAAAGCAAATGAAGTATACTTTTTTAATGCGTTTATAATTCATCTCATTCATTCACGATTCTTTTCACTCTCTATCCGGGTCTAACCCATTTCTTTTACAGTAGTCACCTAGTATTTCGGTTTCTACAAGAATGTTAAAAATATCCTTATCTATGTAATTAGCATCACACATCTTCCTCATGATAAGGAGTGCGGTTTCAAGTTTAATTGGTTTCCGGTATGGTCTGTCCTGGGCTGTCAGGGCTTCAAAAATATCCGAAACAGCGATTATCCTGGATTGAAGAGGCAATTCCTGTTTATCCAGCCCCTGATCATATCCCGATCCGTCAAGCTTCTCATGGTGCTGGGAAGCATAATTCGGGACATTTGAAAGATGGCTTGGAAATTGCAGTTTATCCAGAATTTTACGTGTAATATGAACATGGCTTTCGATAATCGCCCGCTCATGTTCATCCAGAGTTCCCTTCCGGATGCTTAAAAATCTAAGTTCCTCCGGTGTAAGAAGAGAGAGATCTTCGAAAGTACCATTTTCAGCAGCAGCGGATGTTTGTGAAATACGACTGAGATTTTTTATATCCTCTTCTGAAAGGAATTCGTGTCCTTCGTTAACATAACGAATTTTCTTTAGATCTTCGTCAAGAACACTTATCCGTTCATGCAAGACCCTGAAACCTTCCGAATCTTCCCATGCTACACCGGCCTCAGAGAGAAGATCTTTCAGCAGACTATTTTCCCAGAGTAAAGAGATTCTCCTCCCGCGCATTTCTATCAGCTCATAACCATCCCGGGAGAACATGAGCTTGGAGGATTTATCCAAAACATCTTCCGGAATAGAGATCTTACCGACATCATGCATCCAAGCGGCAATCCTAAGCTCTTCTATCTCTTCAGCTGTAAATTCTATATTTGCATAAACACCCGAATTCTGTGTATTGATTCTATCTGCTATCATACCGGAAAGGGAAACCACCCTTTCAATATGCCCGGAAGTATAGTGGAATTTCTCATCGACAGCGGCGGCAATACTCTGAATGAAAGAGTATAGGAACTCTTCCAGGTTTTTATTCAACTGGATGTTGGTTAGAGTAACGGCACCTTGAGAAGCAAGTATTGTCACAATATTCCTGTGATGCTCTGTAAATTCACAGACCTCTCGAGTGCGATCATCCCGGGCATTTATTAGCTGAAGAACGCCAATAATTTCCCCTTCAAGGTTCTTCATTGGCAGAACCAGCATGGATTTTGATGTATATTGATTTTGACTGTCATAGTTTTTCATACCCTCAAAATCAAATCCGTCTGCATGATATACATCAGGAATACTTATGATTTCCCCTGTAATAGCACAATATGAGGATACATTTGTATTATTGGGCTTACCATCCACAAAAACAGGAACAGGTTGAAAAAGATTCTCCCCATTTTCACCATTTCTCAATTTATGAACATCCAATATATCGTTATAAATTATTTCGAAAGTCAGCTCAGACTTCTCAATATCATAGAGATAAAGCGTTCCACCTTCGGCATTACAAAAATCCATTCCCTGACGGATAATGATTTTAAGAATCTCCTGCTTTTGCTTCTCACCTGTCATAGACAGACTGATGCCCGCAAAGGTTCGATACCCCTCTTCGCTGATGGCCAGATTCTCCATATTCTCCTGAAGTTCCTGATGAGTCGTCGCCAGATCTGTCCTTAAACTATTATATGTCTCGGCAAGGAGATCGAACTCATCACCCGTATCTAATTTTACCGCCCGGAATCCAATGATATTTCTGTCACCCATAAAATCCACGAGAAGGGAAAGAGGATTAAGAATTCGGTCCTGAAATAAGCGATGGAAAAAGAGATAAAGCAGAAAGGTAGAGATAAGGATGAAAAGGATAATACCAATTATAAGAATTCTGGTGAAAACTATGAGACGATTATGATTATATATCAGAAGAAGTCCGTATATATCCTCAACATCAGCACCAGGATAGAAAGCCGGCTCATAGTAGATTGAACAGAGCTCACCATCTATTCGTGAATTTTTAATAAAACCGCCCTCTCCTTTTAGTACCCGCTCAGCGGCGGACGATACATCCCTATTGGTTTCGGTTGAGACTTTAGTGGTTACATGGTAACCAGAATCATCCTGTAATATCTCTCCTTCACTATTTTTAGACAGAACGTTTTTTGTTTTATCTATAAGATTATACAGTTGGTTAACAAAGGTTCGATCAGGGTGGGCGATTACTGTACCGGTACTATCGACAACTATCGCTTCAAGATCTTCTGAATAAAGGTATCCACTTACCATCTCCTGGAGATAATTAAAATTTATATCAGTCCCCATAATACCGACTAAGGTTTCATCCTGATAGATCGGATGAAACACAGAGGCTACGGGTTTGTTTCCTGTCATGGAGTAGTAGGATTTGGATATAAAGGGAGAAGAAGAGGGGGCCTCAGTGATTTTTTTAAACCACCAGCGATCTCCTCGGGGGCCAATCATCCCGGAACTGCGTGCGGTCTGATTTCCGTTTATGTCCTGAACGAAGAAGAGTTCCACCCAGGAGTACTCCTTCATCAGATCCTGTAACAAATCCATTCCAGCGACTCCAGAGGCAGTCTCAGGATACATTTCACCATAATTCCTGACTCGCTTTTCCCAATCTGGTTCGGAGGATGTAATAGTATTAATAATACGGGGGTCCATGGCAAGTTGATGATTCAATTGATAGGTCTGGGTTAGAAAACTCTCGATATTATCAGCGAGACTTTGTATTTGTATGAGATTCCTCTCATGCATTTCCGTTCGCGACCGGATTATAAGAAACCCGGTCGCGAAAAACGATGATAAAAGGACCGATATACATATTGAAAGTACTAGCAAAATATTAAATTTTCTGGAAATCTTTTTCATATAGTTAATCTTTGATGACTAAAGAGGAATTGTCAACACATTAATCAACCTCTTCTTCAATGGGATACCAGAGTTTGGATTTATGTTTTGACAAACGTTTACCGGCATACTTCAGGAAAAAAAGCATAGTAAAGATCAGATAGGCCAGATTAATCAGAACAGCTAACCAGAACCAGATGTAATCTCCTGTGACAAAGGTTTTTAAGGTAATATTCATGGTAAGGACATAGGGGATAGCAAAGGCAAATGTTATCCCTGATGCATAAGTATAATCTGTGGCAACAGGGGTTTCAAAATCGGGGTCTACAACCCTTAAGAGGGCAAGCCCTGTGGAGAGTGTTCCGGTGGAGACTCCAAAAACAAGGAGGGTCCGGAGGAACCGATGGTCACTGAATACCCTTGAACAGTACCAGATGGTTGAAAAGCCGACCGCTACAGCCCCGATTAAAGAGATTGTCAGTATGGGTACCCAGTATTCAGCCACGATGACGAGCGATATGGCGGCAATGGCCGATGCCACCATTAAATCTACCGAAAACCCTGTAATCCTGTTCAGGGTAAGATTATCCATCAGATGCTGAGTATCTGTTGCCTTAAGGATCTGCTTCATCAAAAGTCCCACAAGGGCCGCAAAAATAAAGCTCAAACCCCAGAATGTTTCTGCAAGCTGAGCCCCTGTCGGTCCCAGAAATGAGAGAAGATATTCGATTCCCGTCAGTATAAGAAAGGCGATGAAATAGCCTGTCAAAACTACAGCAAGGTTCAAGGTCAGAGAATCGATAGCTTCTGTTTCTGTTGTTTGATAACCACCCACAGGGAGCTTACTCCCTTTCGGGTGAACGCCGGGACGGGTATCTTTATCAATATTAAACCCAAGCTTATCCTTTTCAATCCATCCCCTCTTTATCCCGTAGTTTATAATAAATACCCCGCCAAAACTGCATAAGATGAATCCGATTGCCGCAAAGGTAAGCCCGATACTACCAGCACCTTCGACACCGAAGGCCGTCCAGCTCTCACCAATGGAGTATGCCTGTCCGGGTCCCTGAGCAAACCCAAGGGGTAGAAGGTATCCAAAACTATGAAAAAGATCCGGGCGTGTGGTTTTTATAAAGAAAAAGGTCAGCAGCAGACCAATAAGCCCCTGAATTGCAAACTGATTGAGTACCGAAAGGGTTGTCCCGAATATTCTTCCCTTCCCTGGTTTTTTCATGGGTGGTGTCTTGAGGGATAGTGCAACAAAGGAGATGCTTAACAAATGATACGCCATAGCACCAAGGTTCAGGTTTGTTAATCCCAAGAGGGGAAACACAAAATTATACAAGGGCAGGAGAATAAATCCTGCTAAAATGGGGTTGGGGATAAGATATTTTTGAAAAAAATTAACCTTAACCCGTATCCAGGTGGCAAGCAGAAGGCCGACTGAAATAATCCCAAGGTTGATGAACATTGACCACTGAATACTCATGAATACTCCTTAATTTAGCAACTTCATAACACTTTGATAGTTAAACAGTTTGAAAGCAAAATATATTCTGTTATAATTATACAGGGTATTGATCCATTTGCAACCTTGAATTCTCTACAGGAGGGACCGATGGCTAAAAGAAACAAAGAAATCAAAGTAAATCAGTGGGCCTACCGCTGTCTTAAACCAATTGTAAAATTAGTAATATCTAAAATCTTTAAACTCGAACCGGAAATGCCAGAGGAGGTTAAGAAGTTAAAACCACCTTACCTTCTTATGCCTACCCATCAGGGTTTCTGGGATCCCTTTATGGCCGCATTTTACATACATAGACCGGTTTTTTTCATAACCTCTGATGCTGTTTTCAGATATCCGGTCTTCAAGTTCTTTGTTCAGCTTGTGGGGGCCATACCCAAGACAAAAGCAAAATCCGATATTGATGCCCTGAAAAACATTATTAGGATAAAAGAAAAAGGCGGAGTCATTGGAATTTTTCCGGAAGGTAGACGTACCTGGGATGGCACCACCCTCCCCCTTGTCTATTCCACGTCCAAATTGATCCGAATGCTCAAAATCCCTGTTGTGACCCTGGTCTTCAAAGGGGGCTTCTTAAGTCAACCCCGGTGGGGTACGAAAATCCAGCGGGGCAAGGTGAAGATGGAGTATAAACTTCTCTTTACCGAAGAGGACCTTAAAGGTGCGAAAGCTGATGAAATCCACAGGAAACTGGCCGATGCCCTGAATTTTGATGAGATAGAGTATCAACGGAAGGCTAACATCCGTTTTTCGGGGAAAAATTCCGCAGAAAATATAGAACAGGTGATCTTTACCTGCCCGTCCTGTAAGGAAATTGGATCCATCTACTCAGAAGGGAGAACCGTCTGCTGCCGGAATTGCGGGTACAAAGTTAAACAGAATGATTATCTTTTCTTTGAACAACTTGAAAGAGATCTCATCTTTGATAATATAAGAGACTGGAATAAGTGGCAGCTTGAACATCTTGAAAAATACCTGGAGGAACACCATAAGCCGGAGATGCCTGAAGAGAGAAGCAGAGAGTGTTTAAGGGATGGAGGGCTTCTCGTTTCCACCGGATACAAGATCCAGAAACTTAAAGCACTCTGCCAGGGAAGCCTTGTGCTTTACAATGAAACGCTGGTCATCGAGGATGAAACAGCCACTGAAGTGAAAACATTTTCCGTACACGAATTATCCGGGATTAACGTTCAAAACAGGGAGATCCTGGAGTTCTATCATGACAATACCCTCTATTCGATAAAATCCAGAGAGAAGAAAGTCAGTGCTTATAAATGGATAAAAGCATTGGAATATCTACAAAAAGATAAGGTCGCCCAATTTCAGGCTGATTAAAATCACGATTATTTATAGAAAAGCAAACCATCTTTATGAGATGGTTTGCTTTTTATTTCAAAATTAAAGATTATTTTCCTTTGAGTGCGTCCATAGCCTTGGGAACGGTATCACCAGGGCTGACCTTATACCATGCTCCCAGAACAACACCATTTTCATCAATTAGAAATGAGGATCTTACTATCCCCATATACACCTTCCCGAAATTTTTTTTCTCTGCCCAAACGCCATATTCTCCTGCCACCCGGTGCTCCTCATCGCAAAGAAGGGGGAATTTCAATCCGTATTTTTCGGCGAACTTCGCTTGTTTTACGGGACTGTCGGGGCTGATACCCAGAGCAAGGGTGCCTGCCGTTTCAAGGGCAGGAAGAGACTCCTGCACACTGCATGACTGTGTGGTGCATCCAGGGGTATTTGCTTTAGGATAAAAATAGATTAAGACCTTCTTCCCAATAAAATCTGAGAGTTTAACGGTCTCATCATCCTGATTCTGTAATGTAAAATCCGGTGCCTTATCACCTGTCTTGAGCATCTTATATCTCCTTAGTTTGTGGTTCTATTCTTAATATATTGATTATCCGGAAACAGGAGCGCTGCCTGATAATAGTACTCTTCCGCCTTATCCGGATCTTTTTTTAAATACGTATCCCCCAGGGCCACTGCAACACGAAAAATCTGGGCTTTAGAGAGATTCCCATCCAACCGATTTAGCCATAAATCGGAGAGGATAGAGATACCTTCATTCCGATTTCCTCCAAACAACCGGGGTGCATTTATTCGCCCCTGAGCATAAATCACGGCGGCATCCGGATTTCCAGGATCATTCGCCAGGGATTTTTCCGCTAACTCCTGAACCTTCCCGCCGTTTTTAATTATATAAGGGACACCTTTGAATAGCATAATCTCGGCTAATGCATCAGCATTCACACGATAGGCTTCAGCAAGATTTTTATTATTTCCATTCGAACGTTCAAAAGAGAGACCGGCTGAGGCGGCAAGAGAAGCACTTTCACTCAGGAACCGCTCTGCTGTTTCAACATCGCCGCCCCCTATAGCGACTCTTCCCAACCAGAGTTTGCTTCTGCTTCTTATGAGTTCGGAATTGGCGTAATCCGATCCCACCTCATTTAAGATATCAGCAGCCTCATTAATACTCCCTGAAAGGAAACTGTCTATCCCTGATTGTAATAGATAAGCAGCTTCATTTGTCCAAAGAAAAGAAGGGAGAAGAGTTAATATGAGAATGATTAAACCCCACCCCTTTGACTTAACTAACATATATTTTTATCCCTCTTATGCCATAGCCTCTGAATTTTCAACCAATCTCTTCCTATCCGCTTTTTTTTCACCACGCTCATAGATTAATCCATAAAGGACAGGAATAAAAACCAAGGCTGTTAATGTAGAAAAAATCAACCCGAAAATTATAGTACTCGCCATCGGCCCCCACACAACGGATTTTCCGCCAAGCCCAAGAGCCGTCGGGATCAAACCCGAAATGGTGGTCAGACTTGTCAGCAGTATTGGTCTAAGCCTTGTTGCGGCAGCTTCTTTAATAGCCTCCGCGATTTTCATACCCTCACCCCTCAATTCATTAATAAAACTGATAAGCACAATTGAATCATTTACCGCAATTCCTGCCAGAGCGACTCCGGCATAAAGGACAGTTGTGGAAAAAGGTGTTCCGGAAACAAACAGATATAAAACCACTCCTGTAAAAGCGAAAGGAACAGTCAAAAGTATAATCAGGGGTTGAGTATAGGATTTAAACTGAGTTCCAAGAATCAGGTAGATAAGAAAGACCCCTATTAGAAATATTCTCAATATTTGAAAAAGGAGATCATTAAAATCAGAAAACTCACCGCCTGCAACAAATTCAATATCGGGGTAGGTTGTAGAAAAATTCTCATTAAAAAACGCCTCAACATCTTTGTTAATCTGCCGCACGTTTTCTGTACTATACGCCCCCGATTCAATGGTAATTTCCCTTTTTCCATCAATCCTTTTAATGCTGGCAAAAGCATCGGCCGGTTCGATGGTTGCTATTGATGAAAAGGGTATCTGTCTTCCGTCAAAAGTTGTTAAAAAGAGATTTTCCAAATCAAAGACAGAATCAATATTTTCTTTTGAAAAAAGAACCACCACATCGATGATTTCATTTTCCCGGAAGAACGTTGAAACAGGAACTCCATCGAAAAGCGTCCGCAGACTCGAGCCAACATCCAATACGGTTAAACCATAACGTGATAATAGCTCTGGGTTTACCCTTACCCTCAATTCAGGTGAACCATTTTCTAAATTATCACCTATATTCAAAAGTTCCGGATATTCAGCAAGCTTATCCTTTATCCCGCGTGATACCGCCTGAAGGGCTTCATAATCATTTCCAAAAAGACGGAAAGATATCGGGGAGGATGTAGGAGGTCCATTTACAGCTTTCGAGTAATTTACAGACTCAAGTCCGGAAACCGTTGAACAAAGCTGTTTTATATCTTCCATAATGACAGAAATAGATCGGGTTCGCCCCTGGGATCTTTCTGCTAAATCTACTGTAATTTGGGCAAGGTTGCTTTTCTCGGTATTGCCACTCTGACCGCCGGAAAATCCAACCGATGAGAGAATAGATACAACCTCTCCGTTTCCAACCAGAGGCAGAAGTCTTTCTTCGAAATCCTCGACAGCTTCAAGGGTCCTTGCCGAGGGGGTTCCCGGTGCCATTTCAATATCGATAGAAAAATAGGTGAAGTCTTCTGCACTGAAAAGATCCTGATCCAAAAGGGCAACCAAGCCAAAACTCAGGATCATGAATATGAAAAGAAGTACGACAGCAATTCCTTTCCTGTTATACACTTTATCAAGTATCCGAGAATAGAAAGCTTTAATCCTGGGGTAAAATTTTTCCTTTCTGGTTTTCTTGCCCCCAGGCCAGTCCGCAAAATGAGAGGGAAGAAAAATAATAGCCTCAGCCGTAGAAGCAATCAGGGCTATCGAAACAGTAAAAGGAATGACCCTCAGGAATTTACCAATGGTTCCCGGAAGAATCATAAGGGGTAAAAAGGCAGCCACCGTTGTTGCCGTCGCTGCAATTACAGGAACGACTACTTGATCCGTACCTTTGATAGCAGCTTCCATCCGGCTCAAGCCCCCCTGCTGAAGCCTGAATGAGTTTTCAATCACGACTATGGCATGATCAACAATTAAACCAAGGACTAATACCATCCCGAAGAGTGTATTTGTATTAAAGGTTTCTCCTGTCACCTCAAGAATCAGAAAAGTAACTGCAAAAGTGATAGGAATTCCAAGCCCGGTCATCAATGCATTCCTCAAACCGATGAAAAAGTAGAGGATAACAATTAAAAGAATAATTCCCCACAGGGCATTATTCACTAGAGTAGAAATGCTATCCTGTATCTGCAGTGTTGAGTCATTAAATAGTGTAACTTTAATTCCCGGAGGGAGAGTTTTTGTATATTCATCAACTATTATTTTCACATCCTCTATTACGCCAACCGAGTTTCCTCTGGCCACTTTAGCCACCTGCAAGGTGATCGAAGGCTCACCATTCAATCTGGCAGTAACACCACCGGAATCATATCCTTCCTTCACTTCGGCTATATCCCGGATACGGACGAGACCATCCTGGCCGCCCCTCCGAATTATAATATTTTCAAAATCTTCGGCCTGTCTCAACTCTCCAATTGTCCTGATCAGATAATTCCGGTTTTCAGTTTCAAGAGTTCCACCGGGTACGGTTATGTTCTGACCGGAAATTGCTCCGGAAATTTCATTTATACCGATGTTCAGAGAGCTTAAAATATCTCCCTTTATTTCCACCTGAACCTGTCTGTCCCGTGAACCGACAACGGTTATACCGGAGACTTCAGAGACGCCCCGTAAATCATCCCGCAGGTTTAAGGCTGTGGAGTTTAAGGTGTTGAAATCGGCGTCACCGGAGATAATAACCTCAATTACAGGTAAAAAGTCTGAGGAAGAAAAATCGTCTATGAGGCCTTTCAGGGTACCACTGGGAAGTTCAACCCGCGAAAATCTTGTTTGTGCTTCCTGAAAAAGGGAGTCAAATTTATCATTAGAGATACCATCATCAAACTCAACCCTCACGACAGATAAACCCTCTGACGTTACAGACTGAATCTGCTTTAAATCCTCTATCCCCTGCATCTCATCTTCGATGGGTATAGTTACAGATTTTTCGATATCCTCAGCAGAGGCTCCAGGATAAGGAACGATAATGTTAACCCAGAAAAAAGGAACTTCCGAAAATTGTTCCCGGGGAAGCCTCTGAAGACTGAGTCCCCCAAGAATGAGGATGGTAATCATGAGAATATTAATAAGAACGGGATTTTTTACTGAAAATTTTCCAAGACTCATATCCCCTCCTCACTGGTTCCTCTGACCACTATAGAAACAGGATCTCCAGGTTTTAACACACTTAATCCGGTTGTTATGATTTCAACACCTGCTTCAAGGCCGGTGGATATAATCAACCGGTTTCCCAGGGATTCCCCGGCAGTAATTTCTTTGGGAACGGCCAGGCCGTCCTCCTCGACAAAAACATAGGATTTACCTTCTCTGTTAACCACGGATGAAGCAGGAATTATGATCCCCTGCCTTGGGTCATGGGTAAATACCTTTACGCTTGCAGACATTCCGGCCCGGATTCCACTTGATTCAGGATTCTCAGCCTGAATAATAACCAAATATGAACCTGTGGACATTTCACTTGCTGCCGCCACAGCCGTAACCTTTCCTTTAAGGACATCGGTTCCGATAGCTGAAGGAATATCAATTTCAGCATCCAACCCGGTCTTTATTAAGCCAATCTGCCGTTCACCAAGCGAGATTGAAACTTTGACTCCGGAAAGATCGGCAATTCTATAAACAGGTTGTCCTGCAGAGAGATAATTCCCGGTTTCCAGTTCTCCGGCTTTCCAGGCCAGAACACCATCAATTGGACTTTTTAAAGTAGTATCTTCATAAGATTTAAGGGCGATTTCAAATAAAGCCTGGGCCCCTCGATAGGAACTCCTTGCCCGCAGGAGTTCTGCCTGGGAGGCTCCTCCTCCTGATGCCAGTCTTTCATTAACATCCAGGGTAATCTTTGCATTTTCCATCTGCTCCCTGGCCTGCTGGAGGTTCAGCAGAGCTACTGAATCATCAACCTTCAATAAAGGATCTCCGGCCTTCAGTTCGATGCCAATTTCGCCATAAGTTTCGGTGATTATTCCCTGGGTCTGAGAAACGACAACACCCTCCTGAGTACCTTCAATTATTCCGGATGTCTCTATCCAGGGAACGAGAGAACCTTTAACAGTCTCCCGGGCATCCACAGTGAGGGGCAGTTGTTCTGGAAGAGCTTCATCCCATGTGGCACCCGTCACTTCATCAGATTCTGAACCACCACATCCACTTAAAATGAGAATTGATATTAAAATAAACACTAATGTTAAGAATATTCTATTTTTGCTGGTCATTCTGTTATACCCCTTAGTATTACAAACAGAGCCTCAAATGAAAAAGTTCTGTTAATAATAAACATCTATATAGATTTTTTTCTTATATATAGCATAACAAAAAAAATAACATAAGAAAAACTTTTTTTGTTATAATAGTGATTATGGATAATAAATATGTACGCCCTTCATGGGATCAATACTTTATGGAGGTGGCCGATGCGATATCCAAGCGTGCAACCTGTGATAGAGGAAGAAGCGGCTGTGTAATCGCCAGAGATAAGCAGCTCCTGGTGACAGGATACGTGGGGTCTCCCCAGGGACTCCCCCATTGTGATGATGTGGGTCATCAAATGAAAAAAACCACCCATGAGGATGGTCATGAAACAAACCACTGTGTCCGTACTGTTCATGCCGAGCAGAATGCTATCTGTCAGGCAGCAAGGCGAGGCATAGGGATTGAAGGGGCTACCTTATACTGCCGAATGACACCCTGTCGGACCTGTGCCATGCTGATTATTAATTGCGGGATAATCAGGGTCGTATGTGAAAAGAGATACCATGCAGCAGATGAATCAGAAGGGATGTTTAAAACCGCCGGTATACTCCTTGAATATGTCTCAGATGAAGTAATGCACTACGAAAATCAATGAAAAAATATGTTTTTCGCATTCTTTTCTATCATTTCATATTTAGCACCGTAAACGGCTTCAGAAGGGGTATCTCATGAAGTCAAAGTCACAGGGCACATGCCGCTAGAAGACCTATGCTCCTCCTTCATAGGAATTTAATTAAAACTTATCCCCAGCCATTTCGCAGGGTCCGCCATAGAGGCTGCAATCATCCCCAGGGCGACCTTGTCTGTAGTCTCGGCAATCATGTACCCTTTTTCCTGGAATGGAAACCGTGCTCCCTCGCCTTCCACATCCACAGCAGCCAGAGCATGACTGTACTCCGAAGAAACCATGAGAATGGAATCTATCCCATAATGTTTGAGAAGGATGACATACAGCAATCCCAGGGAATCACAATCCCCGGTGTAGTTGTAAAGAGCCGACAGGGGGGGAAGAAAATCCGTGACCGTTCCAGTACGCGAATACTCAAAATCCTGAATCCACGCAAGTAATCTTCCCGCAATCTTTACCGGCTCCTCTGATCGCTTTAATCCGTTAAAAAGAAATTGACGAAAGAGCCCATCCACCCTTTTGTAGTTATCCCTGTAGATCATGCGGTAATAGCGTGACCAGGCATCTACATCCTCAGGTGTATACCGTCCAAGAACAGCGGTCTCCCTTTCAACAACAAGCTCCGCCGTCTCCATTCCATTGCCATCGAACTCAAACAAGAAATCCTCATCTTCGAAATAGAAAATATCCTGAAAAAAGTCAGCTTCATCATAAGAATATTGAAAATACTGACTTACCGGTCCGGGATTATAAAGACCATCGACATTTATTGAAAAGGAATCCAAGGCGGACAAAAGGAAAAACTGGTAGGGTTCATACACAAGGGCCTCAGCAAAAGCAAGGATTACCCAGTCAAAATCCTCACCGTTTATCAATACCCCGAATCCCTGATAAAAAGTTTCGCCAATAGGAAAAAGATAGGTAGCAAAGGCGGTATCATTCCCAAGATAGATAAATTCGTCCCCCTCACTATCCGCTTGGATCTGATTCCCTATAGCTTCGAAAATTTCGGGAGAAGACGCCCAGGTATCTGCGGGAGACACCTTGATCTGCAGATACCCCTTTTGAGCGGTATCGGTAAATGTTGCCTTGGTATCGGTAATCTCCACCGGCTCCCACCCCTGGGGTATATCAAGATAACACCCCATGGGTTCCAGAAAATACTCCTTTGCTGAAACAGGGGTAAGAAGCAGCAAAATCAATAGTATTAAGTAAAACTCTCGCTTATACATATATAATTATCCTTGAAACACAATATAACTCATATGTTTTTATTTATCGGAGATATTCTGCAATAACAGTAATTCCACTGATTAATTAAAAAAAGGGATGCCTTTGTTAGACATCCCTTCAAACATATTTCGTCAAACAACTTTATAAGATGGATTTCAGATTCTCACACATACTGTTCACAAGATCATAATTACAGCTATCTTTAACACCTGTTTCAATACCGGCAAGATATTCATTCATGAATTTCACAAGTCCCACATATTTGGAATGCATAGCTTTGCCCATATTAATAGAATTATTCCACTGCTGAACAGGATCATCACTTGTAAAAACAGGACGGTAACCTTCACTTGAAGCCTCATAAAGAACTGAGGCGTTAATGAATACACCACCATCAAACTCATTCTTCAAATCATAAAAATCAACCCAGCCGTCGAAATTAGCCCGGAAATAATCCAGCCAAAAACGGTTATCATAAGGGTTGGAAATATCCGAAACATCATAAGTCTGCATACCACCATTTACCATAACCTGTCCATCTTCATAATAACCATGGGTTCCATCACTGACCAGAGCTCTAAAATCATAACCGACACCATCAAAATAGATCCCCTTATGCTCTTCTGTAAACGGAATAAAACAGAATTCAAGACTATCTCCCTGACTGTCATTCAGGGTTTTTTCATCTACAACAGTATTACCTTTTCCATATACGGTATACGTCATCTCGGACGTATTGGAATATCCACAGTTGACAAGCTTACCGGGAAATTTTGCAATTGTATCTGTCGGGACCATCCCGTCGTTTTGCAGCACCTCCCAGCTATAAGAGGCTTTTGTATCAGCTCGTATAACAAAATCAAGATTGCCTGCGGAGAGGTCATTCATCATTTGATCGAGAGGACCAACCATATTATTTCCAGGATAATCCTCAAGGGTAGCAATTTTTACATACTCATTATCTTCAAACTGAGTTAAAACTGTATAATAGAGAAAATCCATGGGAAGATCAAAGGCTACATGGACTATACCAGCTTCTCGGGCTTCGATGATCTTTATAGCAGAACCATTATAATCGGATTCCTCATCATTAACAAAGGTGAAATAAGAAACAGCCTCTCTGGCTGACCTTACGTCTCCAGTCGCAAGCAATCCAGTTCCATAGTTGAAGTTACTTTCAAGCATCATTTCTCTTACAGTTTTAAGCTCTGAGCTGTAATCGGTGGCAGAAAGGTCTCTCCGGCCTGAATCGGAAGCAATGGTGTTCAAGGCCACAAGTTTCCGTGCGGCATCGAAAGCATTTCTTGTTGCCATGGGATTTTCTAAATCCTTTCCAGCCTCAATAATTGATAAATATTCAGAATTTCCCTCATCAAAAGTAGTATGCATAAGTTCAAGCGCTTCCGGAAACTCCGGGTTTTTCCCTAAAGCTGTAAGAACTTTAGTTAAAGCCTCACCATAACTTTTACTTTCATAAGACTTCTTCGCAGCTCTGTAATCACCACCACCCTTTGTGAACATGGTAGCACATGAAAAAGAGAGTACTACTGCTACAAAAAGCATGATAATTAATGGTATTCTTTTCAAATTCATATTTTCCTCCGTATTAATCTAATCCTTATGAAAAATATTTTTACACTATGATTCTTAAATTAATCTTAAAAATCAATTTTAATTATTATGTAATTTTATCTTCCAGAAACTTGTTCACCAATCCATACTTTGGATATTTTTAATACTTCTGTCTTTAGATTCCACCATGTGTTAATATTGCATTTAATATTACAATATGGAGTTTTTCAAATATGAAAAAAGGAATCACAGGTTTTGATAACAGGAAATATCTAGAGGAACAGACAAAAGCGATATTGGATAGGGTCTCCATGTTCGATAATAAGCTCTATTTAGAATGCGGAGGAAAACTGATATTCGATTATCATGCCTCAAGGGTTCTTCCTGGGTTTGATCCCAATGTTAAGATGCAGGTTTTACAGTCGTTTAAAGATAAAATCGACGTTATCATCTGTATATATGCGGGTGATATAGAAAAAAAGAAAGTGAGAGCGGATTTCGGTATTACCTATGATACGGATACCATGAAATTAATTGACGACTACACCTCATGGGGACTGAATGTGGCGGGGGTTGTAATCACCAGGTTTGAAGGCCAACCCGGTGCGGTTCAATTTAAAAATATGCTGGAACGACGGGGAATCAAGGTATATACACATAAATTCACAAAGGGATACCCGACAGATGTCGATTTAATAGTCAGTCAAGATGGATACGGTGCCAATGAGTATATCGAGACTGATCGTCCAGTCGTTATCGTGACGGCACCAGGTCCCGGTTCAGGAAAACTGGCTACCTGCCTTTCACAATTCTATCATGATTATAAGAGAGGAATTCGCTCGGGCTATGCAAAACTGGAAACTTTCCCTATTTGGAACCTACCATTGAGCCATCCAGTAAATGTTGCCTACGAATCAGCCACTGCGGATCTGGGCGATGTTAATTTAATTGACAGCTTTCACCTTGAGGCCTATGGAGAAACAGCGGTTAACTATAACCGGGATATTGATGCCTTTCCGGTACTCAAAAGGATAATAGAAAAGATAACAGGTAAAAAATCATTTTATCAATCCCCCACAGATATGGGTGTGAACCGATGCGGATTTGGTATATTTGATGATGAGGCTGTTAAGAATGCGGCAAAACAGGAGATAATCAGAAGGTACTTCAAAACTTCCTGTGATTATATCAAGGGAACAGGAACCAAGCAGGCTATCGATAAAATTAAAATACTCATGGATAACCTTGAACTCTACTCATCCGACAGGGTAACTGTCCCCTCGGCGAGGGAAGCCATGGAAGATGGCCGTATCCGTGGAAAAGGTCGCGATGGGATTGTGTCCGGGGCTGCCATTCAACTCGATGAAGGGACCATAATCACGGCATCCAATTCAGAAACAATGCATGCCGCTTCAGCTCTCATCCTTAATGCGGCAAAACACCTGGCCGGGATCCCCGCGAGTATTCACCTTATCCCCGAAAATATCATAAGTTCTGTTCACTATCTGAAAGATAAGGTCCTTGATGGGAGACGGCTCAGCCTTGATCTGGATGAAGTCATGATTGCCCTCGCTATATCGGCGGCCGCCAATCCAGCGGCACAGACAGCTGTGAATAAACTCAAACAGTTAAAGGGGTGTGAAGTTCACCTGACCCACCTTCCCTCTTCGGGGGATGAAGCAGGTCTTCGTAAATTGGGTATAAACCACACAAGCGATCCCCAGTTTGCTACTAAACAGCTTGTGGATGAATTTTAATAACACTTTAACTTTATTATTGAAGCGATCCATACAAACCGTCTGACTTAACGGACAAAAAAAGGGTCAGTCTGAAAGTTTCCAGACTGACCCGTAATAATACTTTAAAAAAAAACTATCTGTTGTTAATAACAGCCTGCGCAGCGGCAAGTCGCGCTATGGGCACCCTGAAGGGTGAACATGAAACATAGTTGAGCCCTGTCTTGTAACAGAAATCGATGGAGGCAGGATCTCCACCGTGCTCACCACAGATTCCAAGCTTGAGTTCGGGTTTTACACCACGGCCAAGCTGTGTGGCATACTGTACGAGTCGACCAACACCATCTACATCGATGGATGCTGTGGGGTCAGTTGGAAGAATACCGTCGGCGATATACTGACCAAGGAAAGCACCTGAATCATCTCTCGAATAACCAAAGGTCATCTGAGTAAGGTCATTTGTTCCGAAAGAGAAGAACTCTGCATGTTCAGCAACCTTATCGGCAGTGATAGCGGCTCTGGGGATCTCGATCATTGTACCAATCATGTATTTAACCTTCATCTTCTTCGCCTTGAAAACGCCGGCAATTACTGCTTCGGCATTCGCCTTGAGGATTTCGAGTTCCTTTGCTGTTCCTACAAGAGGAATCATGATTTCAGGAAAAACCTTTGTACCAGACTTGGCAACTTCACATGCTGCTGAAATAATAGCCTCAACCTGCATATCATACATCTCAGGATAGGTGATACCGAGTCGGCATCCTCTGTGTCCAAGCATGGGATTATACTCATGGAGTGAATCGATTTTGTCCTGAAGTGCTTTGGGCTTAATACCAATCTGTTCAGCCAGGGCTTTTATATCGGCCTTAGTCTGGGGAACAAACTCATGGAGAGGAGGATCAAGGAGTCGTACAGTAACGGGAAGGCCGTCCATAGCCTTGAAAATCCCCTTGAAGTCCTTCTTCTGAAGAGGAAGAATCTTTTTAAGAGCTGTTTTTCTGGCTTCCTGATCTTCTGCAACAATCATCTGCTGGAAGTGCTGCAATTTTCCTTCTTCAAAAAACATATGCTCGGTTCTACACAGTCCGATACCTTCGGCGCCGAAATTTCTGGCAATCTTGGCGTCCTGGGGAAGATCCGCATTTGTTCGGATTAAAAATCCCTTTCCCTTAATTCCTTCCCTCTTGGCACCAAGTCTTACCTTATCTGCCCATTCGAGAACGGTAACAAGCTCTTTGGACATCTTGGGAGCAATTGTCAGGGCTTCCCCTTCGAAAACCTCTCCGGTAGAACCATCGATTGTAATCCAGTCAAACTCTTTAAAAGTTTTTCCGTCGACCTTCATGGTTTTTCCGGAGATAACAACATCTTTACATCCTGCAACACAGGGTGTTCCCATACCACGGGCGACAACAGCCGCATGACTGGTCATTCCACCAGTTGAAGTCAGGATACCCTGAGCAGCATCCATTCCGCCAATATCATCGGGAGAAGTCTCTTTTCGGACAAGGAGACATTTTTCACCGGCAAGGGCGGCATGTTCTGCATCTTCCGCTGAAAATACAATCTTTCCACTGGCAGCACCGGGAGATGCATTCAATCCCTTTGCGAGGAGTACCATGTTTTTTCTGGACTTTGGTTCGATCATGGGGTGAAAAAGCTGATCCAGCTGATCGGGGCTTACTCTGAAGAGTGCCTCTTCTTTAGTGATCATTTTTTCTTCAACCATATCTACAGCAATCTTTACAGCGGCCTGACCGGTTCTCTTGCCATTTCTGGTCTGAAGAATAAAAAGATTACCTTCCTGGATAGTAAACTCCATGTCCTGCATATCTTTATAGTGTTTCTCGAGCTGATCCTTGAAAGCAATAATCTGGTTATACATATCCTTGTCTTTCTTAGCTAAAACAGAAATTTTCAATGGAGTTCGGATTCCTGCAACAACATCTTCACCCTGAGCGTTCATCAAATACTCACCATAGAAAACATTCTTTCCGGTGGAGGGGTCTCTTGAAAAACATACACCGGTTCCTGAAGTGTCCCCAAAGTTACCGAATACCATGGACTGAACGTTAACGGCAGTTCCAAGAAGTCCTGTAATACCGTTTAAAGCACGGTACTTATCAGCCTTGGGGTTGTTCCATGAACCGAAAACAGCATCAATGGCTGCCCAAAGCTGAGTTTTAGGATCCTGGGGAAAAGGTTTCTTAAGGGCTTTCTTATAGGCAGCCTTAAAAAGGTCTACCAATGTCTTAAGATCATCAGAAGTAAGGTCTGTATCGTCTTCAACCTTCTTTTTCTTTTTCATATCATGAAGAATATCTTCAAAAATATTTATATCGAGGCCCATAGCTACATTACCAAACATCATGATAAATCTTCGGTAAGCATCCCATGCAAATCGGTCATTGCCGGTATTGGCAATAAGACCTTGAACAGCGGTGTCATTCAAACCAAGGTTAAGGATTGTATCCATCATCCCCGGCATTGAAACAGCAGCTCCAGAACGAACGGAAACTAAAAGGGGGTCGTCAGCGTCGCCTAGTTTTTTACCCATAAGTTTTTCTAATTTTGCGAGGGTAGCGTCAAGTTCAGCTTCCAGCTCTGCGGGGTAATTTCTTTCATTCTCATAAAATGCGGCACAAACTTCCGTTGTGATGGTAAACCCGGGGGGGACGGGAATTCCAAGATTGGTCATTTCTGCGAGGTTCGCACCTTTTCCACCGAGAAGATCCTTCATCTCGGTCTTTCCTTCAGCTTTACCTCCGCCGAAGAAATAAACAAATTTTGATGTTGCCATAAATTTAAAAGCCTCCAAATTGGTTTTAAACAAAAATAATATACATATAAGAATTTAAAAAATAAACACTAATTAAATCCATTTTAAACATTTCGTTTATATGCTGTTTAATTTAGTACAAAAAAAACCCTTATGTCAAGTCAATTTGATTCAACATAAGGGTTTATGATTCTATACAAAACAATTAAAGATATAAAACAAACTCCAAAAGGTTATTTTATAAAAATTACGCCACATATGCCTCTAAAGACTGTGTTCGGGATGGGTGCTGAAGCCTCTTAATGGCCTTCTTTTCGATCTGACGTATTCTCTCTTTAGTCAGACTGTACTTATCACCAATCTCTTTTAGACTATGAGGTCTTACACCATTAAGCCCGAATCTATACTGAATTATATCAGCCTCTTTTTCTGTTAATGTTTTAAGGACCTGATTTATTTCATTTACCAGAGAGTTCTGTACGGCCTCATCTTCTGGATTAGTATAATCCGAACCTTCAATAAAATCGGACAGCTGGGATGAATCCTTTTCTGCATATACCGGAGTCTCAAGACTTACAAGATCCCTTGAAATGTTCAGAAGGTCATTAACATGCTCAGGAGTCATATTAACAGCCTTAGCAACATCTTCCATATCAGGATCAATTCCCTTGTAATGCTGCATATCTTTTCTTGTCTTTTCGATCTGTATTAGTTCATTAGCTCTGTTCAAGGGAAGCCTGATCATTCTGGACTTTTCATAGATCGCTTTCAGGATTGCCTGTCGTATCCACCAAACCGCATAGGATATAAAATGATACCCTTTCTCGACATCATACTTATCAAGAGCATTTATCAGCCCGATGTTCCCTTCACTGATAAGATCAGATAGGGGAAGACCCTGATTCTGATATTTCTTGGTAACATTTACTACAAATCGTAAGTTTCCCTGAACAAGCTTCTGTTTGGCGAACTCATCGCCTGTAGCAGCTAATTTTGCATATCTATTTTCTTCTTCTCTTGTAAGAAGAGGAATCTTGTTTATCTCTTTGAGGTACATGGAGAGAATATTTTCATCATCACTTTTACTCTGTATTCTATTGTTAATTACTTCAGCCATTTGCGACCTCCTGGTGCTACTCATCAAAATATTTACATACACATATTAGCAGGAAGCATGCCAAAAACAGCCAAAACTTACAAGTTGTTACTATATAAGGATTTATAAAATCAATAATAGTTTAACTTAAAAAAAGGAATATCAGAATTGAGACAATATGACACACACCATTGATCGGGTAGCATATTTGGGTCAAAAAAGACCAGAACCAAGCTCATCTTCAGAAGGAATGCGCCCACAGCAGGACAAAACCGGTTTACCACTCCCGCAATTACAGGATGATTCTTCGGATAATCGAAAATTATTTCTGAAATCATAGGAAATTTCATTAGAAGTCCAGCATTCAGGACATTCCAGGTAAGGAAAAACCACAACTTCTTTCTTAAATATGGTTAATTTTACCGAAACAGAGACATCATTCAGGGATATCGCCTGGGTCAAAACGTCCCAGGCTCCCCGAATAACATCATTAACCATGTCACTCTCTGCCGGACTTCCAAACTTTTTACTACCACGAGTGAGCAAATATCGGCTGAGATGGATAGCATGAAAAGCCCTGTAATCGGCATTCTCGTCATCATCTTCTGATTTAATCATACCGTATTCATTGGTCATCCTGTCTACCATCCGGCTGCAGGGACCAAATTTATGGAGTCTGACTCCCGAACTCCAGGTTCTCAGGGCAACACCACCAAATCCCAGCTTATGAAAAGAGATCCCCAGGTAAAATAAAATCTTTGATAATTCAGATTTATTTTCTACCGGGCATAATTCAAGGGCCTCCTGAAACTCTGTTAATGCCTTCATAGGCTGATGTTTTGACAACTCTTTCTTGCCGTGCTCCATGAGCCTTATCCACTCTTTCATAATTGTTAATTTAATAAGAACCTGCTCAAACGGCAAGTATGATCGTAAAAGTTGCCTTCAGCCTTAAATATTACGATTTGCGAATAGCTTTTTAATTTAAATACTTGACGTTTACCCCTTGGTTTTCGTATATTTTCTAAGAATTCAATTAATGCGATAAACATCTCTGATGTAAATTAGGAGGAAAATATGAAGATTAAACCTTTAGGTGATCGGGTTCTCATCAAAATGGAAGAAGTGGAAGAAAAGACCGCAAGCGGTATTTATATTCCCCAGACAGCCCAGGAAAAAACACAGACAGGTATTGTATCAGCTATTGGTGATGACGAAGATGCCATCACAGTAAAGGTTGGCGACAAAATCATGTATGATAAGTACGCTGGAACGTCCATCAAGGTTGATGGTGAAGAGAATCTTCTTGTACGGATGTCTGATATACTCGCAGTTATTGAATAAGACTTTCAGTAAACAACAATATTATCAGAACAAAGACGGTGCACCGGATTTCCGGCTGTGCCGTTTTTTTTAACTCTGATTATCCGCTTATATCTTTTCCTAGGGATATAAAAAATTCTCCACATCCACAAGAACCCCGGATTTTTCTTTAATCGATCGGCCTGTCATAGGAAGAGACCCCAGAAAAAGAGAACCATAACTCTTCCTGATTATTCTCGGATCGAGGATGAGAACCACACCCCTGTCTGTTGTCCTTCGCATGAGCCTTCCAAACCCCTGTTTAAGACGCATGACAGCTTCAGGAACAAAAAGTTCCATGAAAGCATTGCCTCCCCGTTTTTCAAGTTGCTCACGCCTGGCGGCAATTACCGGATCGGTAGGTACCTGGAAAGGAAGTTTACAGATGATAACAACCTGAAGACTGTCCCCGGGAGAATCGACCCCCTCCCAGAATGAACTTGTGGCAAATAGAACCGAGGCCGAGTTCGCATTAAAATCATCCAGGAGTTTTGCCCGGTGATCATCTCCCTGCCTTAAAACAGGAATCCCCTGAGCCCTCAGGAAGGGAGCGGTGATCTCCCAGACCTCACGAAGCTGAGAATAACTTGTAAAAAGAACAAGCCCATGCCCCTCGGAAATAAGCAAAGTCTCCTTTACCATCTCGGCAATGTAGGAGGTATAATCCGGGTTGTTCGGTTCGGGAGCATCGGTAGGAATCCCCAGAAGAACATTTTCCTTATAAGGAAAGGGAGATGGAAATCTGAAGGTCCGGACCTCTCGTTCTACAAGATCCGAAACTCCTGTTCTCCGCGCCCAGTAATTAAAACTATCCTTTACGGACATGGTAGCCGAAGTACAGACAACAGTATCGTATGGTTCGAAAACCGCATCCCGCATTACGCCTGAAATATTCAAAGGTGTGGCCACAAAACGGATAAACTCATCCCCCTTACGGGTTCTCCCTTTTTCAAACCAGAAGATCTCCTCTCGCTTCTCCTCCCACTCTTTGAAGGATTCACAAACAGAAGATAGGGCCATCATCCGGTTAAGAAGCATCCTGGATTCCCAGACAGCAGTCTCTTCGGAAAACTCCTCACCGACCCTTTCGATGGTTTTCTGAAGGGCTTCGGTACAACGAAGAATATAATCCTGAAGAGACTGCATGGGTCCCAGGAGAGATGCGGATAGGGCGCCCTTATCAGAACCATCCTTTAAACGGTAGGTATATTCCCCATTCAAAAGTTCCATGGAGGCATCCTCAAGGACCTGCATCTTATCCTGAATCTCCCTTATAAGTGAAGGAACCTCGGATTCTCCCTCTGCAGGGGTGGCCAGCTTCTGGAGATTTACCCAGACCCCCTGATTATAGGTTCCCCTCCTATGAAAAAGACGATATAAGATCCTGTTTATAGAAAACCTTGAAAGCTCCCTTGAGAAAAAGGAGGTTGCGCTTTTTTCTATATTATGAGCCTCATCGAATACAATCCTGTTAAAGGGAGGCAGGACAGCAGTGTTTTCGAATCCGGCTCCGGAAAGGCGCAGGCTTAAATCTGAAAAAAGAAGATGATGATTTACAACAAGAAGTCTAGCCGAAGCTGCCTCTTTTCGGGCTTTTAAAACAAAACACTTCTCCCGCTGGGTACACCGAAGGCCGAGACATCCGTCCGATTCAGAACAAATACCATTCCAGACCTCTTCGTTTGGAAGAAAAGGCAGGTCGGTTTTACTTCCGGTGGGAGACTCATCCACCCAGCCACCTATCTGCATCAGATGGTCACTCTCGTCTCTGAAGAGAGAATCCTCTTCAAGGGCTTCGGAAAGGCGCCTGCGACAGACATAGTTTCCCCGCCCTTTTACAAGGACAGCTTTTATTTTTCCGCCTAAAACTTTTTGAACAAGAGGAATGTCTTTCTCTATAAGCTGCTGCTGAAGATTTATAGTGGCGGTAGAGACGACAATACGCTCATTATTCTGTTCCGCCCAGGCCATGGAGGGAATAAGATAGGCAAAGGATTTACCAACCCCGGTTCCAGCCTCGGCGGCAATGATAATCTCATCATTGTAACCATGAGCGATCTGCCGCAGCATATCCAGCTGAGAATCCCGAGCTTCATAATTTATAAGCTGGGACATAAGTCCATCGGGGCCAAGAATACTCACCAGTTTTTCGGGATCAAGGAGTTTAAGCTCTTCAAGGAAAACCGGTTCGGCTACGACATATATCTCTTCCACCGCGTTATCCACGATATAAAAACCAATCCCCTCCTGACCGAGCCTGGATGCAATGGAAAGGTCTGCCTGGGAGGGCTTCAATTTTCCGGTGGGGTGATTATGAATGACCACATCCCCCTTCTCCATATACGGAAAGAGGGCCGGGACGGAGACATCATCTCCCCGGGCAGTCACATTTAAGGAGGTTACAATTTTCTGGTTATTCAGATGCCCGACAGCCATGACTTCATTGCCACCGGCTTCAAAAATTGCATCTTTTATGTTTTCCCTGGCTGGCAGGGATATTCGTTCGTCTGCATCCATTATGGTTGATCATTATAGTGATTGTGGATAAGTGTTCAAGCTCTTTAAGAGGGGGAAACCGAGGTTGTCGCGCAACTGCTAAAAGTGTGGTAAAATTCCAGTATGGAACGATTTAGAATATATGATCCGAACCAACAGGTAATGATGATATTAAATCCTTCTAACAACTTTGGCGAAGATTCTTTTGAAGTCTTCCTCGTTAATATTATCAATACCTTAGATACCTCCCATTTCTGGCCTAATGAAGACCGGGGTGGAGAAACACCGTATGATCCTCGAGCTATGTTGGGAATAATATTGTATGGCTTTTGCAGAGGTACTTTCTCGTCACGAAAACTCGAAAGAGCATGTTTAACTGACATTGGTTTCATTTATGTCAGCGGACACAATACTCCTGACCATGCAGCTATATGTAGATTTTTAAAATGTTGGAGGATTCAGCTCAAAGAAATTTTCGCTCAGATAGTTTATTTAGCTTATGAAAAAGGGTTTATTGATTACAAGTGTTTATCAATAGACGGAACGAAAATAAAGGCAAATGCTTCAAAAGCCTTCACTGGTACATTGGCAGATTTTAGGAAACGATTGAGTTCTATTGAATTATCGATAGAAGAATCAATGAGCCGTCTCGAGAGTAATGAAACCAATATTGAGAAAACCCAACAGAAAATTGATAAAAAAATAAAAGATAAAAAACGTATTACAGATTTTTTATGTGAATCTGATAAAATCTTGAATCGTCAGGGAAAAGAGAAGAAACAAAATATTACAGATCCTGATTGCCGGTTGATGTTATTTTCAAATGGAACAGTTCATGAAGCATACAATGCACAAGCTTGTGTTGACGGTGCCAATGGATTAATAGTAGCTCCGGAAGTTTCACAGGAAGAAAATGACCGAAGACTTCTAACTCCCGTACTTTCAAAAGTTATTTCACCCGAGAAAGCAAAAGATGATAAGTGGCAGATTCTTGCAGACTCAGGATATTGGGATCCTAATGAACTCGCTAACGCTGAAGGTAAACATTATGAACTTTTTATACCTTCTCAAACACATGCATCTCCGTTGTCATCTAAGGGCAACACAAAGAAATGGGAAATGAAAAACTTCGAAAAAGATGAAACAGGAGTTTATGGTATCGTCCTGGTGGACAACGATTCAGAGCAAGAGATAAAATTCGAACTTATTCTGATGGAGATAAAGGTGGACCTTACTATGTTTTTCATCTCAGGAAAAATCTAAAATATAGAGGTTGTCCAAAATACGAATCTTGTTGGGGGAAGACCAAAAGGGATTTTCGTCTTGTAATTAATTCAATTCATAAAGTGGATAATTTTTCGGTTATAAAAAAAATTGAAGAACGTCTATTAACACCCGAAGGTAAGGAGGTCTATTCAAGACGAATGCCTATGATTGAGCGTATCTTTGCAGAAATAAAATCGAATATCGGATACAGAAAGTTTCTTAGAAAAGGTTTTCAGAATGTACAAACAGAATGGAATGTAATTTGCATGGCCTAAAACTTGAAGAGGATGTATAATTCACAAAGAGTGTGAAAATTAATTATCTTGAAAGCCATCTTTGCTGGTGTTTCAGAAATAAAAAGAACATATTAAACGTAGAATCTATATATAATTGACCATTTACCATAATCAGACCGTCATTTTCACGAATAAATAACAAATATGATAATTTTCAGATCTATTTAATTTTTATCCATATCTGTGTCATACAGCAACCTCGACTTCCTCTTTTGGAAAAAACACATTCAACACAATAGACGGAACCTACACCCCGGATCCCTACGGCCTCATCCACAGGGCGGTCCGGGGTTCTCTTTCTCTACCCTCTCTTTTTTTTTATTGAATTGAATTTATTCTGCATGCCTGATAGAATTTTATTATTATTTAACTTATTAAAAGGAATACTTTATGAATAAAATTACCCTGCTTCTAATAATTCTATTTACACTACTATCGTTTTCCTACTCCCAGAATAGTAATATCTCGGTAAAACTTTTTACTGATAAAATTGATGCAGTTTATCAGGCCGGAAACGACACTACCCTGGTCTTTGACTTTGATGAAGAATCGGCAAATAAACAAAATAGTTGGATTGAAATATATTTCGATGGAGAAATGGCCAGGATGTGTGCCGGCGGTGATCTGAAAGCACCCTTCTCATTCGATATTCCCGGACGGGCACTGACAGTGGGAAAACACAAAGTTGAATTCAAAATAATCTCAAGGTCAGAAGGAGATCCTGCCACTGTTATTCAGGCAGAAATTATACTGAAGGCTATTGAGTAGTATAAACAAAATATTCTCCTTTTACTTACTTGACATACAACTTAAAACAGGCTTTAATTACTTTAATATGTTTAAAGATTTTGTCGACAGCAGAATATTTTTCTCTTTTTCCAGCATAATTATTCTAATTAGCATTATTCTACTACTCAAGTTACCAAGCCGGAGGGAAGAGTAATCTGCTGTCAGCAAAAACTGTCAAGCCGTTCTTCCTTCCGGGAGAGCGGCTTTTTTTTTATACTTATAAAGTTAATCAAGGAGGAAAAAATTGAATTGTTCAGGCTCTCAAATGGTGATCAATGCTTTAAAGAAAGAAGGGGTGGATACAGTATTCGGCTTCCCGGGCGGAGTTGTTATCCCCTTATTCGACGAACTATACAAGGAACCTGCTATTAAGGTGGTTCTAACCAGACATGAACAGGGTGCTATCCACGCGGCCGACGGTTATGCCAGGGCTACGGGTAAAACCGGAGTGTGTATTGTAACAAGTGGTCCCGGTGCGACAAATACCGTTACAGGTCTTGCGACAGCCAACTTCGACAGTGTCCCCATCGTCTGTATTTCGGGGCAGGTTCCTACAAATATGATAGGAAATGATGCCTTTCAGGAGGCTGATACGGTAGGGATTACCCGGCCTGTAACAAAACACAACTATATTATCCTTGATAGAAAAGAACTCCCCTTAAAACTGAAAGAATCCTTTTTCTTGGCCCAGAGCGGCAGACCCGGCCCCATCATCATTGATATTCCAAAGGATGTTTTCACAGGGGAAGCCGACGACGAGTACCCGGAGGATGTTTCAATCCTGGGGTACAATCCGGTTTATAAGGGGCATAAAGGACAGATAAAGAAGGCCGCTCAGGCATTCAGTGAAGCATCAAAACCCCTTTTCTTCATTGGTGGTGGTGTTCATATCTCCGGTGCCGCGCCTAGTTTTAAAAAGCTTGCCGAGAAAACCGGTATACCCGTAATTTCATCACTCATGGGGATTGCGGCTATACCGTCAGACTATCCGGATTTTCTGGGAATGCTTGGAATGCACGGCACCTATGCAGCCAACATGGCTGTTTCAGATTGTGATCTCCTTATTGGTATAGGGGTCCGGTTTGATGATAGAGCAACAGGGGATCTGGCAAAATTTGCTCCCCACGCCAAGATTATTCATATTGATATAGACCCCTCCGCCATCGCCAGGAATGTCACAGTAGAGGTCCCCATTGTGGGGGATGCCCGTATCATCCTTGAAGATCTAATAACCAATATCGAGAAAAAGGATATTACCCCCTGGCAGGAACAGGTGCATACATGGATGAAGGATAAACCCTTAACCACAGGCCCCACAGCCCCCCGGCTCTCCCCTGCCAATGTTATCCGCAGGATCAGCCACTTTTTCCCCGATGCGGTTATCACCACCGAAGTCGGTCAGAATCAGATGTGGGCAGCCCTCTTCTATCAGTTTAAAGAACCGAGAACCTGGATAACCTCCGGAGGGCTTGGAACCATGGGGTATGGATTCCCGGCGGCCATTGGCGCTCAATTCGGAAGACCAGACCGCAGGGTCATTGATATTGCCGGAGACGGCTCCTTTCAGATGAACTCTCAGGAACTGGCTACTGCCGTCCATGAGAAACTCCCGGTCATCATCGCCATCCTCAATAATGGATATCTGGGGATGGTCAGGCAGTGGCAGGAGATGTTTTTTGGGAGGAGATATTCATCCACAGATATCCTGATCGACCGGGAAAACAATGAAAAGGACGGAATAGGGACACCCGATTTTGTCAAACTGGCAGATGCCTACGGAGCGGCAGGTTTCAGGGCAAGAACAATGGAAGAGGTAGATGATGTCCTCCAAAAAGCCATGGATATAACTGACAGGCCAATCATCCTGGATTTCCATATTAATTATGAAGCGAATGTTTTTCCCATGGTTCCTCCGGGAGCAGGGTTGAATGAAATGGTGCTGGAGGAGGATGGAAATGAATAACAGGGTACTATATTTACTTGTACAGAATCATCAGGGAGTCCTCGCCAGGATATCCGGCCTTCTATCCGGTCGTGGGTACAATGTTGAGAGTTTTACAGCCGGCCGGACAAACGAAGAAGGGCTCACGCGGATAACCCTTGTCTGTCGAGGAGATGATTCAATCATCGATCAGGTAAAAAAACAGCTCAACAAGATAATCGATATTGTGAAGGTTGTAGATCTTTCTGAAAGACCTACAGTTGATAGAGAACTGGCTCTCATCAAGGTGGCAGCTAAACCGGGTGAAAGGGGTGAACTCTTTCAACTGGCTGATATTTTTAAAGCGACAGTCAAGGATGTGGGCACAACTTCCATCGTCCTCGAAATTACAGGTTCCACCGATGAAGTGGATGATCTTCTTCTTCTCCTGGATGGCCAGGTTCTTGAATTAGCACGAAGCGGGCTTGTCTCGATGGAGAGAGGAAAAAAAGAAACTAAGGAGATTTTTTAAATGAATACGATTAAGATATTTGATACAACTTTGAGGGACGGAGAACAATCTCCCGGTGCCTCCATGACAATGGAACAGAAATACGAGATTGCCAATCAACTGGCCAGACTCGGGGTGGATGTCATCGAAGCGGGTTTTCCCATTTCCTCACCCCACCAGTTTGATGCCTGTAAATATATTGCCGAAAGGGTTAAGGGACCGGTCATTGCCGCCCTGGCGAGATCTGTCCCGGCAGATATTCAGGCAGCCGGTGAATCGATCAAGCCAGCCGAACGAAAGAGAATCCACACCTTCATTGCCACAAGCCCCATTCATATGGAGTACAAACTGAAATCTACTCCGGAACAGGTTATCGAAAGGGCTATCGCTGGTGTAAAACTTGCCAGAAACTACACCGACGATGTGGAATTCTCACCCGAAGATGGAACAAGAAGTGAACTGCCCTTCCTCTGCCGCATCCTTGAAGCTGTCATCGATGCAGGGGCCACGACCCTGAATATCCCTGATACAGTCGGGTATTCAGAACCTCATGAGTTCGGCGCCTTTATCAAAGGGATAATGAATGGTGTTCCCAATATAGATAAGGCCATTGTATCGGTTCACTGCCATAATGACCTTGGCCTTGCCCTGGCTAACACCATTGAAGGGATTAAAAATGGTGCCCGTCAGGCAGAAGTTACAGTCAACGGTATCGGAGAACGTGCCGGAAATGCGGCTCTGGAAGAGCTGGTCATGGCCCTGAGCGTAAGGAATGACGTTCTTCCCTTCACTACCAATATCGATGCAAAGCAAATTTATAATACGTCACGGTTACTGGCAAATATAATCTCCATGCCCGTTTCAAGGAATAAACCGATAGTTGGTGAAAATGCCTTCTCTCATGAATCGGGAATCCATCAGGATGGAATGCTTAAGAACAGGGAGACCTATGAAATAATGACACCCCAGTCTGTAGGGCGTGAAATGAGCCAGATTGTCCTGGGACGGCATTCCGGTCTTCATGGTGTAAAAAACAGACTTACCGAACTGGGACTCTCCCTGGGAGATGATGAACTCAAGCGGGCCTATGAGACCTTTCTTAAAGTTGCAGATAAAAAGAAGGAAGTCTTCGATGAGGATCTGATCACCATAGCTAATGGTGTTCTTGGTATTCCCACAGCCTCCTTTACCCTGGATTACTTTAATATTATTTCCGGAAACATGTCGGTTCCCACAGCAACAGTGCGCATTAAAACAGATGAGGAAATGTTCGAGGAAGCCGCTACCGGGGATGGACCTGTGGATGCTATTTTCAAAGCAATAGACAGAATTACCGGCCTTACAACTATTCTTAAACGATATGATGTCAGAGCCGTAACCTCGGGGAAACAAGCCATGGGAGACTCTTCTGTCAGTCTTGAAATAAATGGAGACATTTATAAAGGAAAGGGATCTTCCACGGATATCCTCGAAGCCAGTGCCAAGGCCTATGTTAATGCTATAAACCGATATAAGATCCTGAGCAGAAATAAGGAAACAAAAAATGAGTAGAAAAATATATATCTATGATACCACTCTACGGGATGGTATGCAGGGGCTGGGAGTGAACTTCAGCCTGAAAGACAAGATCGAAATAACCGAAAAGCTTGATGAGATGCAGGTTGATTATATAGAGGGTGGCTTTCCCATGGCGAGCGAAAAGGAGGCGGCATACTTTGAAGAGTTCAAGAAAAAACCGCTAAAGTTTGCCAGGCTTGTGGCTTTCGGCTCAACCAGGGGCCCGGGAAAGTCCGCCGGGTCGGACCCGCACATCCAGGCTCTGCTTAATGCGGGGACTCCTGCGGTAACCATCGTTGGAAAATCCTGGCTGGCTCATGTTGATAAGGTTCTTAAAACATCAAAAGAAGAGAACCTGGCCATGATCACAGATTCTATTTCCTATTTCAAGGCAAAAGGTAAAGAGGTAATTTTCGATCTTGAGCATTTTTTCGATGGCTACAAGGCTCACCCTGAATACTCTATCGAGGTTCTTAAGGCGGCCACAGAAGCAGGGGCCGATGCCAATGTCCTGTGTGACACCAATGGCGGGACCCTGCCCAGTGAGGTAATTAAGATTATCACCGGACTACCTGAAAACCTTGCTCCGATTGGCGTCCATTTTCATGATGACTGTGGAACAGCTGTTGCCAACTCCCTTGTCGGTATCGATGCAGGGGCTAACCATATTCAGGGCACAATAAATGGCTGGGGAGAAAGAACGGGGAATGCAAATCTCTGTTCTATCATTCCGGACCTTTGTCTTAAAACAGATTACGATCTGTCACTTAAGGAGAACCTGTCTCAGATTACATCCCTCTCCCGTTTTCTTTTTGAAAAAGCCAATATAATTCCTCAAAAACGACAGCCCTACGTAGGAGAAGCGGCCTTCAGCCACAAAGCCGGGCAGCATGCCGATGTCCTGCAGAAGGCTTCCGAACTTATGGAGCATGTGAGCGGAGAGAGCGTTGGGAACAGCAGGCAAATACTCCTTTCAGAATTGGCGGGAAAGTCCACAATAGTGAGAAAACTGGAAAAATATGGAGAATTTGATAAAAAAAGCAGTCAGGTTTCAGAACTGCTCACAATTCTGAAAGAGAAAGAAGCTGATGGGTATGAATACGAAGCGGCCGAGGCCTCCTTCGATCTGGTTGCCAGGAAAACTCTTGGTATATATACACCCCTTCTGGAGTTGAACAATTACCACCTTGAGTCTTATAAGACAGGCGGAATCCCTTCTAAAACAGTGGGGAGGATTTACCTTACCTCGGAAGGGAAACAGCTCATGGGAGCCGGTGTCGGAATCGGTCCGGTAGAAACCCTGGATGCATCCATGAGGGACGCTTTAAAACTCTTTCACCCCTTCCTGGATAAAATTTCATTGATTGACTATAAGGTTCGTGTTTTAAATCCCGAGCAGGCTGCCGCGGCAAAGGTAAGGGTATTCATAACCTCTACCGACCATAGCCACTCCTGGGACACGGTGGGAGTCTCTGAGAACATAGTAGAAGCCTCCTGGGAGGCCCTTGTGGACTCCCTTGAGTACTATTACAACAATTTTGCGAAGGAATGACAGAGGTTGTTCAGGAAAACATATTGAACGACCAAAAGAAAAGGCCGGAACCCTGGAACTCCAGGTCCGGCTTTTTTTATTATTGTATAAGTAGCCGGCTCAAACTCGTCTACCCGGCATACCCAGAGCTTAATTCCCGATCACTCTACATACCATCCGTCCAGTAGGTGACCATGGTAAACTTCTGACCTTCATCTTCCACAGGATAGGCCATGAGTCCCCATTTAAAATGGGTATCAGAACTATATCCCTCCTGGGGGATATCCGGTACTTCCCCTTCAAAGTAGGTTCCTGCAGTTGTAGTCGTTGAGTAGGAGTAACCATAATTGTATCCGGCACTCACCCCGGCGGTCACACCACCTGCCCCTATCTCCGCCTCGACGGTCACACCTAGTTCATACTCAAAGGAATCCTTTTCACCTTCGGTTTCCGTAAGGGTTATAACCGTCGTAGAACTACCTGTTCCCACTTCCAAATAATTTCCGGAGAAGATACCCTTTTGATTCTCTATAAATTCATCTTTATCATCCTCATTGTGATACGAAAAGGGAACCCCTATACTATGTTTCAATTCAGAATCCTCAAGATCATAACCGTCACCATTGTGACTGTTATAATATGAAAGTTCCTGATGATACTGCCCGGGATTACGTGGTACATTTATTGTCACAGTCTCACCAATCTGTGTTTCATCGGGTGAACTTAATATTTTATAGTAATACACATCAAAAGGGACGGAGGTGAAGATCACCTTATCTTCACCCAATGTCGTCGTGTATCCCCAGGTTTCGGTTATTTCAGATGTCGTAGCCACTCCCCATGTAAAACTATTCTCCACCGAAGTTTTCATTTCGACCTTTCCCAGCCCGAAGGGTGCGGAAAAACCGGCTCCCACAGAAAATCCAACAGAGAAACCATGGGATTCGGAGGATTCATTCGATGAACCTTGAATATAGCCAAAACCTGTATGCCCCACATACCCCTCTGAGCTTCCGTTTATCCCCGCCCAATACGGAGGCGAAGCCAGAACAGCCACAATAATTGGATCGGTAAAAAGGAGTTCATTTCCAAGATACTCGACTACAGCAGAATCGTCGTCCACATTAGGCAGGCAAAGGGTCGGCCGAGAGGGAGTTGAACCCACGGAAATATCATAATACCCCAGTGTTCCATCCCCCTCTACATAAACAACCCGGATAATATCATCGGTGATAAAAACCACATCTTCCTTCATATCTCCTGTTACATCCCCGATTGAAATGAGATCGATTTCAGGGGGATTATCACGACTCATCTCCCCGGGAAGATTATTTGTCAGGGCCTCATTTCCCCAGAGCTCATCCTGGTCAAGGCTTCCACCAGGACCGGAAAGATGATAAATATCTTCCCAGACGACGATCTCATCATCACCATCGCCATCAATATCACCGGAAGCCATAGCAGGTATAATATAGTCGGCCTCATTATTGTCCCCACCCGAATCGGCGAGAAACTCAAAGACTGGCTCGGAATCCTCATCCATACGGGTATCGAGGATGAGGGTGGCAATTCCGGATGATTCCATCCGTTGCCCTGCGAAGGCTGCTTCAATCAGACCGTCACCATCGAAATCCCCAGCCACAACCCCGGCGGCAGATAATTTTACGGTCACATTATCTCCGGTTTTATAAATTCCCCGCCGTTCAATCAGTGGGTCGTTAAACTCAGGATCAGCAATGATATCATCGTATAAGGAATATTCAGCCTGAATATTCTGATCATCCTCACCGTTGGCCACTATAATCTCGTCCAATCCATCGGCATCAAAATCGGCAACAGCTACACGAACATATGTATCCTTCTCATCATTCAGGTTATAAACCTCAAAACCATTTATTGTGCTGAATCCCGCGTCCGCATCATCCAGAATAAAGATATAGCCCGCTTCGACTAGAATAATTTCCTGCTTCCCGTCTCCGTCTATGTCTCCAGCCGCCAGATCCTGACGCAAGAAAGCATCTTCCCAACTTTTGTCTCCGCCAGCCGTTCCGTCCAGTTCCGCAGAAAGATCACCATGAGCGCTGAACCGTCTGGCTTCATCAGTCACAGACTCCCCGTCATTTATATCAACAAGATGCAAAACAATTTCGTCAGTTGTATCGTAGAAAATAGAAACAACGATCTCATCAATACCATCACCATCCACATCGGCTGCAATTGCACTCTTTGCATACCCGCTGGCCCAGGAGTCGTCGCTTTCTCCAAATATTACCGGAAAAGAGGCATTGCCATCTTTCCGATCTTCGAAAAGACCGTTGGATTTTCCATCTATCTCCACACCAGCAGCATAAATTTCACACTGTTTAAAAAGAACGCCCACTTTGGGACCGATTGGGTTGTAATCATCGACAAGATCCTCTTCATTAGGATCCTTCCTGGCACCCAGATTGGTATCAACTCCTATAGAAGAGAGCATCTCGTTGTGTTCAGCGTTTGTTTCCATTCCATCATCATCGGAAGGCAAACGACAAGCCGGGAGTGTTAACATTAAAACTGTCATAAGGATCAAAAAAGCAATTATTTTATTTTTCATTTTCCCTCCGTTTAGTAATTAAATAATATATTACTGCATGCCAGGCTATCTAACAAGAAAAGAACAAAGATTTAACGGCGTTGGACATATTACTGTATAATTTTCTGGAATCAACCTAAGCGAGTACGAAGGATGAGTAACAAAGATCACTATTTCCCCAGCCAGTCAATCAGCTCTTTTGAAAAGCTATCCATTGTTTTACGATTAAGGGAAAGGAGAACATTCCTCTCACCCTCCCCGTCTTCAGGAACTATGATTCCCGCGTCGATGAGAATATTAATATGCCGGCTTATAGTCGACTTGGCGAATCCCATAAGGGCAGTAATATCCTTCTGGGTCATCGGTTCTTCTGACAACATGAGGAGTATCCGCAGCCGGCTTTTATCCGAGAGGGCAAAGGCTTTTTGACTAATCCGGTTTATCCCCGATTTTATAAGGTTATCATTTTGAAAGGGAAGATCCCATGAAAGATAGAAGCACCCCTCTTCATGCCTGTCGGAAATTATCATATGAGGAAAGCCAAAAAGTGATAGTTCTATATAAAATTTCTGAATTATTTCGGCGGAAAAGGCGGATTGTACCCATTTTTCGATTTTAAGGACCCCATTTTTAGACGGAGCGATTCTATCATTTATTTTTTGAAGGAATTCAAGTGCCCCCATTTCTTCTAATAATTTATTACCAAAATTGAATTGGATTGTTATCTCTGAACGGTGTTCATTAACAACGGGAAAAATATAACTTTCCCATATAAAAATTAAAAAAGCGGCCAGTTTATCCTGTTCCGAAGAGCTAAGAGTTGAATGCCAGTTTTTTTTATTCCGAATATATTCGGAACAGACCGCAGACCTAAGAGGAATCTCATAGGGGGCGTTCAGATAATCTATATGAAAATCCAGATTTAAATACCCTTCGAGTTTACCACCAAAGTATTCAAGGAGCTTCTTCTCCTTATGAGAAAACGCTCCCAAAACATCCCTATACCAGCTGTGATGAACCTTATGATGCTCGGGATGATGGAGAAGATCCAGGGCCAGGCCCAGGTCACTTAAGGGATTATAAATGATTTCAATTTTTCCGGCTAATTCATCGGCCTTTTCTATCAGGATCATCGAAACAGATTATAGTTGCTCATATTTTTTATGTAAAGGTAAGATTTCCACGACTCTTCCCCTTCTCCTCGGCTGCCGAAAAAATAATCATAGAAAGGAGTGCGTATATAAGTCCGAGACCAATCAGCCAACTCCCTTCAACAAAAACTTTCTGCCAGGGAATGGTTTCAAACCAGCAGTACCTCAGGATATTCACCGCATGGGATAAAGGGTAAAGAACAGCCAAACCCGAAAGCAGGCCTGGAAGAGCCGTTAGGGGGAATCTTGAGCCCGATAGAAACTCTCCGGGAGTCTCAAAAACCGCATAGAGGAAACGCATATTCCTGCCCGAAAGGAATATCGAGCAGACCATGGCTCCCCAGGGAAGGCTTGTAAGAATCACAAAAAGGATTAATACAGATAGAAGCGCCGGGTGTGGTATGTGAATTGAAAAAATAATATGTGAAGAGAGAACAAATCCTGCCGAGGCCAGGATCCCCGAAGGAAATATGGATATTGTATTACCGAAAAGCCAAAGGAGTCTATTCACCGGTGAAAGGAAGATTGGTTCCAGAACACCATAATCCCTGTCGATAGAGAGTCCGAAACCAGTCGAAACGTATTCCATATACAGGAAGATCACAATAATTCCGGGAATTAAATAGGTAAAAAGATCGGCTCCCCCGGCAAAGGCGGCCACTTCCGGTGCACCGGGCTTGAGTAAGGGCGTATAAGAGAGGTAATAGGTTCCAACCAGGATCAAGGGCCAGACCAACTGACTCAGCAGGAAAAAGAGCAGGTTAAAATGGAGGCTTTTAAGAGTTTTTTTGACCTGCCAGTAGAGTGTAAAATAGCTTGCCCCTCTCCTTGGAATAACCTTTCCACTCATATACAAACCTTCTGATTCAAACGTATAACCGCATCCTCAAGTCCCGGTTTTTCCTGGGAATAGTTTAAACCGACAAGGGAGAGAGAATCCATCTTTTTTAGAAACTGATAACCATCCAATTTTTCAAGGGTAAACTGAAGCCCTCCATCGGGACCGGCGGACCAGTTTGGTTCAAAATCCAGAAGCGCTTCTATCTCTTCACGGATTTGTTCTTTATCATCCGGTAAAGAGAAACGGTGAATCTCCTCCATCCCCAGTTTATCATACAGCCCTGAAAAATTGCCATTGTAAATCAGCCGTCCCTCCTGCAGAATGCCGATGGAATTACATATATCCTCTATCTCATTCATATAGTGGCTGGTAAGGATTATGGTTCTGCTGTCATCTTTCAGCAGGACATTTTTGATAAAAGCCCGGATCTCTGCCGCAATGGAAACATCTAGGCCAAGGGTAGGTTCATCTAAAAGAAGAATGGATGGATCATTTATCAGCCCCCGGGCGATGGCGAGTCGTTGCTTCATTCCTCTAGAATACTCCTCCACCCGTTTATCCGCATTATCCGTTAAACCTGTCAGATCCAGAAGATAATCACACCTTTTCCTGGTCTCCCGATAATTCATTCCATAGAGGCTCGAAAAATAATGGAGATTTTCCCGCCCGGTGAGTCGGAAATAGAGCATCCGATCACTTCCGGTTATCATATTTATCAGTCCGCGCACCTCTTTTTCATGGATCACAGAGTCCAATCCATCGATGGAGATACTCCCGGATGTAGGCCTGAGAAGAGTGGCTATCATTTTTAAGGTCGTTGTCTTACCGGCACCATTAATCCCGAGAAGTCCATAAGCTCCCTTCCCGATGGAAAGGTTAAGGTTTGAGACACCCTCTGTATGGCTTTTCTTTTTAAAGAGGCCTCCGTTTTTATATACTTTGGTTACATTCGATATCTCAATCATCTTTCACTCCTTTCTGACAGTTTTAGGATAGATACTCTTCCAGGGCTTTGCGTTCTATGACCGGCAGAAGACCGAACCCCATACATAGGAAGATCAAACCTGGGATCAAGGATTTTAGATATGGCGCCCAGCCCACCACTCCTCCTCCTTCGAGGACGGCTGAGCGGATTAAGAAAACCCCATAATGAATAGGCACTATTTCGGAAAGAAACCGTAAGAACCCAGGTAAAACTTCGATGGGAAAAATATACCCCCCTATCAAGAGGATTATGGGGATAATCGTATTCTGTATAAAAAATGTATCCTTTAAACTGATCATAAGTAGACTTAAAAGGAGAGCCAGACCGTATAGAGTGATAAAAAACTGAAAGAAACCGGCCGCCAATCCTGCCGCATTCAGATCAAACTGGACACCGAGGATAAGCGATAGAACACAGGCTAAGATAATATCAAGAGAGGTCAATATTATCTGGTTCAGCTGATTCCCGCCGTAATACTGCCACCGGGAAAAGGGAATCATCAGAATCGAATCAAGAGTTCCCTCCCGCCTTTCGGTCATTAAAGTCCGGCTTACATTCAGAAGGATTCCATGGGTTGTTCCATACAGGGCCGTCCCGACAACCATGAAACCAAGATAGTTATTACCTCCGGTACTCTCCTGAAATACTTGACTGACCCGTCCACCCCCCAATTTATAGAGAACAAAGCCGGTAGCCATGGTAAAAAAGGTGAAGGTAAAACGACTTATTATGAAATCCACATATTCACCGCGAAGTGATGAGATCAGGTTTTTCCTGCATACCGAAAATAGGATCATGGGGCTCCTTTTAGTTCGCATAATTACGAACTTAATATTATATAAAAAAAGACTTACTGTCAACCATTGATTATGATAAGATTTCATCAATCAAAATCAAGGAGCTAAAATGCATAAGAAACTTCTTTTATTATTCCTGGTTGTACCGTTCTTTTTTGGCTGTGATCTTTTCGATACAGATAGAACAGTAACTATTGAAAGTGATACCGCCGGATACACCCTTTTTGTAGATGGAAGCAGGGTTGATTCAGAGACTATTATTGTGAAAAAGGGGAATCATTCTCTTCTGGCTTTTCTCGAAGGGTACAATGTGATTCAGAAGGAAATTACAGTTGAAGAGAATGCCACTGTAAATCTGGAATTCACTGCCATGACCACAATTCTCGCCGATGACTTCACCGATAATTCCAACATCGGAACGGAAAATTTGAATTATACGGTGCTTGAGGGTGTTGAGAATCCTGTCGTCACTAATTCTCTGCTTACCCTTTCACCAATAGCGGATATAGCGGCAGAAGATCATATGTGGATCATGAATCTCAGAAATGATGCAGGTTTATCCTCCCACTCAATGGCAGTTCATATGGAGATAGATTACGATATTGAAAACTGCGGAGACTCCCTCTTCTTTCATCTGATCGACGGTTCCAGAATCAGTGATAACGCCCACATATTTTATCATCTGGGTTTCGGAAATGACAGTTCGGAAGTTAGCATTCAATCGAATATCGAGGCGACAGAAGGTACAATAAGTTCCGAAAGCTCTTCCTATTCCTATGATCCTACTATCTTCATTGATGGAAACAACGCCATCGATTTAGTCATGACCGAAACTGATTTTATTCTAATAGTCAATGATAATTTGTTAATCGACATGACTATCCCGGATGATATGAAGTTAAACACAGCTGAAATAGTCAATGAAGGTTTCGGATTCGGTGTTCATGGTCCGGCTATAGCCGACGACATCATCATCGATGCCTTAAACTGCTATAAATAATTTTTACCCAGACGAACTCCTTTACCGACATCTTTGGTGAAGGGGTTCGTTTCCTACTTTTTCAAAGAAAGATATTTTTTTCTAATAGCCGAAAAAAAATCCTTAATCTGGGCCCACAGGTTTCTGCCATACATTTGGTTGTACTCTTTGACCGCCTCGTCCAGAGGGTAATCCTGCCCATATTTCCACTTCAATCCATCCCAATGTTTAATGGTCCAGATATAAATATCCGCTTCCGTTCTGCCGGGGAAACGACTAAGCATGTTTTCATTTCTGATTATCTCCACAATGGGTGAGTAGACTTTAACAAACCAGCTTATCGCCGCCTCCTGCATGGAGATTTCTTCATCTAATCCTTGATTTATAAAGTATTTATGGCCAAGAATGTGCCGCAAGAGTTCATCATACCGTCCCAGAGAGGTAAAGCAGATATTCTCCATTTTCAACATCTTATGAAGATCCGATTCTTTCAGCATCTGCTCTCGTTCATAACGAATCACCTCTTTTATCAAATCACTTTTAGTCATATGTGGTTCAATTGTAATTTCTGTTGTCAACTCCACAACTTCGGCATCAATAGAATAACTACCCTGCATTTTGGCAACAGAGACACGATGATTCCCGTCACGTACAAAATAGACATCTCCAATTTTAAAAAGAGAGATGGGCGGAAGGATCACATCCTGCAGATGAGCCCGATCCACCCTCTCCCATCTCTGCCTCAAGTGTTCCTTTTTCGGGAGAAAAGCCTTACTGAAATCTTTATATCTACCTTCGGAGCCGATTATCTGATCTATTTCAACGACTCTCATTCCCAGGTATCGTTCACTCCCGGGTTTGGTCAATTTTTTGACATCATAATAGGAAAGAAGTGCTTTTTTTTCCGAGTCAATAATACTGAAAATATTATCAAATCTGGTCTTGTTTTTCGCTCTGTCAAAATCATCACTGGCCTGTATATGAACCATATCTTTCATTAATTCTTCTCCATAATCAAAGGAGAAAGATAAAAGAAATACCCGATAAGAGCAAGCAAGAACTCTAAAATATCGATAAGACTAATGGAACGACTATTCTAAGAATTATTTCCTGGTTTAAATCAATGACGTATTTCCGCTTTTTGTAAAAAAAAGGGCGGTATTGCCATTAAGCAACCCGCCCGGAAATTAAAAGTATAAAATGGATATCTAAAAGCAAAATAAATATTGGAATTAAATCTCCCACCCATCAGCAGGAAGGGGTTTAATATTTATCTTACCGCTTCGCAGATACTCGATTCCCTTTACAGCCGCTTCCGCTGCCGAGGTCGTCGTCGTATGGGGAACACGGTGTTTTACCGCTTCTACACGTATCTGATTGTTTCCCTGGTAGGCAAAACGGCCAGTAGGGGTGTTGATCAGGAAGTCTATCTTCTTTCCCGCCAGGTAATCCGTAACATTCGGGTGTCTACCAGTATGTTTTTGTATAACATCTGCGAAAATACCTTCATGAAAAAGGAATTCCGCCGTACCTTCGGTGGCCACAATTTCAAACCCCATATCAACAAGGGATTGAACGATGGGAAGAATTGTCTGCCTGTCGCTTTTGCTTACAGAGACAAAGACCCGTCCGCTATCAGGTAAAAAGGTCCCGGCTGCAGTCTGGGCTTTAAGAAAAGCCTCTCCGAATGTGTCACCGGTTCCGATGGCTTCTCCGGTAGATTTCATCTCGGGTCCGAGTAGAGGATCTATTCCGGTAAACCTGTCAAAGGAGAATACAGCCTCTTTAACGGCCCAGCCTGTGATACACCGGCCGACTCCTGTTCCGCCACTGGTCAGTCCCTGACTCTCCAGATTCTTGCCATTCCAAATCTTTATGACCGCATCTATCAGATTGACACCAGAGGTCTTGGAGATGAAGGGAACAGTTCGTGATGCCCTGGGATTAACCTCGATAAGGTATAAGGTATTGTCCTTAACAGCAAACTGGATATTCAGGAAGCCGGAAACCTTGAGTTCCCGGGCAATCTTCACAGCCGCGACGATCATCTCCTGCTGCATCTTTTCCGGACATTTATAAGGAGGGAAAACGCAGGCGGAATCACCGGAATGGACACCTGCGGCTTCTATATGGGCCATGATTCCTGCCACATAAACATTGTCACCATCACAGATGGCATCAACATCATATTCGAAGGCATCTTCCAGAAAACTATCCACAAGGATAGGACGCTCTTCGGTAGCTTTTATCCCGGTTCTGAAAAAGGTCGACAGATCATCGATGTTGTAGGCAACAAACATGGACCGTCCCCCAAGAACAAATGAAGGGCGAAGCAAAACTGGAAAACCGATTTCCTTTGAATATTTTACAACATCCTCTTTACAGGCGGCCATCCTGTTTTCAGGCTGCCTTAATTTCAGCTTTTTAAGCAGCTCAGAAAAAAGCCCCCGGTCCTCCACATCAAAAATGGAATCTACCGAGGTACCAAGGATCTCAGCCCCCCACTCTTCCAGTTCTCTGGCAATGTTAAGGGGAAGCTGGCCACCCATCTGCACAACAACCTTTTTACTCCCCTCTTTCATCATAATATCTTTTACATGCTCCAGGTCTACTGGTTCAATATAGAGCCTGTCTGAAACATTGAAGTCGGTTGAAACTGTTTCTGGATTTGAGTTTACCAGAATAGTTTTAACCCCCTCCTTTCGAAAAGCAAGGGAGGCAAGTGTACAGCAGGTATCAAACTCGAGCCCCTGACCGATTCGGTTGGGACCGCTGCCAAGAATAACAACAGCCTGATCTCCCAGAGGATCACCTTCATCGGTTTCACCATAGGTTGAGTAGAAATAGGGTGTTTCGGCTGTAAACTCGCCGGCACAGGTATCGACAAAGTGATAGGTGGGAGTGATTTCCTCATCCTTCCGTATTTTAGCGACGATTTCGGCAGTCAATCCGGAGTCCCCGGCTATCTGTTTATCCGAAAGGCCCATCCTCTTGGCTTCAAGCAGCAGCTCCGGGGTCAACTCCTCTTTTTCAAGACGATATTCAAGTTCCACCTGAAGTTTAAGCTGATGAAGAACCCAGGGGTCATAGGAGGTTCTCTCTTCCAACCTTTTCAGGGCTCTGAACCCTTCACGCTTCAATACGGTATATATTCCAAAAATCCTCAATGGGTGCCTGTGGTCCAGGATTTCATCCAGACCATCATACCCCATGGAAAGCTCACATATGCCATCGTAACCAATCTCAGCAGCCCTGACAGCCTTATTAAGGGCCTCCTGGAAGGTTCTTCCCAGGGCAAGGGATTCTCCTACCGATTTCATCTGTGTCCCAAGCTCCGCATAACCGGCAGGAAACTTCTCCAGTTCAAACCGGGGAATCTTCACGGCACAGTAATCAAGGGCCGGTTCAAAACAGGAAACCGTCTTTCCCGTTATCTCATTCTGTATTTCATCCAGAGTGTATCCCAGGGCAAGTTTTGCCGAACATCGGGCAATGGGGAATCCGGTCGCCTTGGAGGCCAGGGCGGAAGATCTTGAAACCCTCGGGTTCATTTCTATGATAATCATTCGTCCTGTTTTTGGGTTGATTGCAAACTGGACATTGGAACCACCGCAGTCTACACCGACATCCCGCAGGATCCGAAGGGCGGCGTTCCTCATAGGCTGGTATTCTTTATCAGAAAGGGTTTGAATAGGTGCCACAGTGATACTGTCACCGGTATGAACTCCCATAGGGTCGATATTCTCGATGGAACAGATGACAACTGCATTATCAACCCTGTCCCTCATGACCTCAAGTTCAAACTCTTTCCACCCCAGGAGGGATTCTTCGATCAGAGCCTCACCTACTGGTGATTCCCGGATAGCGTTGGGCACAAAAGCCTCAAATTCAGCATCCGTCGTGGCAATTGAGCCACCTCGACCACCCAGGGTATAGGAGGGTCTTATAATAAGGGGCAGACCAACCTCCTCCTTGAGGGCTCTGGCATCATTAACACATTTTGCCATGACCGATTTGGGGACATCTATTCCCGCTTTCAGAGCAACTTCTTTAAAAAGCCCCCTGTCCTCGGCCAGTTTTATGGATTCAATACCCGCACCGATCAACTCTACCCCGTATTTTTTCAATACACCGGCCTCATCCAGGTCCAGGGCCAGGTTCAGAGCCGTTTGTCCACCCATGGTGGGTAAGATAGCATCCGGTTTCTCTTTTTTTATGATCTCTTCAAGGTAGGAAACCTCAAGAGGTTCTATGTAGGTGACATCCGCCAATCCCGGGGTAGTCATGACTGTTGCCGGATTAGGATTCACAAGAACAACAGTTAAACCCTCTTCTTTGATAGCCTTTACAGCCTGCACACCCGAATAGTCAAACTCACAGGCCTGACCAATAATTATGGGTCCGGAACCAATTATCAATATCTTCTTTAAATCTTTCCTTAATGGCATTTTCCGTTCCTCCCTTACTTTGAAACCTGGCCGATAATCTTCAAAAACTCATCAAAAATCCAGTATGTATCCTCTGGGCCCGGGGCCGATTCGGGATGAAACTGGGCGGTAGCCACCTTAAGGTTGTCACTGATAACACCTTCCACAGTTCCATCATTGGCATTTTTAAACCAGATATCTACCTTCGAGGGAAGTGAATCACCCACAACCATGAACCCATGATTCTGACTGGTAACATAAACCTTGCCGGATCTCTCATCTCTTACAGGATTGTTTACACCATGATGACCGAAACTCATCTTTTCTGTTCTGGCCCCCAGAGCCAAAGAAATGATCTGGTGGCCCAGGCATATTCCAAACACAGGAAGTTTACCTAGCAGCTCGCCGGCACAATCGATAATAGGGGTAAGGACAGCCGGATCTCCCGGCCCGTTGGAGAAAAAAGCACAATCAGGATTTACCGATAAAAGCTCGGAAGAGCGGGAAGCATGAGGAAAGACAGTGACACGGCACCCCCGTTCGAGAAGCTGTTTAAGGATATTTTCCTTAATCCCACAGTCTACCAGGGCAATATGGGGAGAACCATTGGGGTTATGCTCTTCGGATAATTTTACATCCTGTCCGGTGACAAGGTTTCGTCCTTGCATATCGGGAAAGCTGCCAAGGTATTTAAGTCCTTTGGCGATTTCATCCTCGGACAGTAATTTTGCCTCATCATTCACAGGAGCCAGGAAAACACCCTTTGGCATCCCGTCATTTCGTATTTTTAAAGTAAGTGCTCGTGTATCAACTTCAGTCAGACCACATATCCGATTCTCTTTCAGATACTCATCGAGACTCTTTCGTCCTTCGGTAACAGGCCCATCATAAAGACTACGGATTATCAGACCGGAAGCCTTTATCTTGTTTTTGATATCTACACTTGAACTGAGTGTTTCCGACCATTCATCATCCGTACCATAGTTCCCAATCAGAGGATAAGTCATGGCAACGATCTGCCCGGTGTAAGATGGATCGGTTAAAATCTCATGATACCCGCACATCCCAGTATTGAATACAACCTCTCCAGAGCTTTGTCGCTCCTCCCTGTTATACTCCCCCAATTCCTCAGCCTTCGGTAAGGGAAATCCAAAACCCTTTCCCGCAAAGACTGTTCCGTCATCCAGTAATAAAAAACCCTTATTGCTGTTCAAAACGTCTCCTTTTGTATAGTTATACACTATTATTGCATATTTATGCAGTCATGTTTTAAAAAAAACCGACTTCCGAATGAAGCCGGTTATAGTCCCTAGGGGAGTTGAACCCCTCTTTGAAGAATGAGAATCTCCCGTCCTACCGATAGACGAAGGGACCGCATCAAAACTCTCTCTCAAAAGTCTTGAGTGAAGCTTATTAAACTTCATGCTCATAATTCTCTAATTATAAAAAAGAACGACTAATCCTTATGAAGGTCTGGTTAACCTTCATTCAGATTAAAGTAAAAAACTGCCCGAGAAGGATTTGAACCCTCACTAACGGATCCAGAGACCGGAGTGCTACCATTACACCATCGGGCAATATTTATCTGAAAAGAAACTACTAAATAGCGACGTTTTTGTCAATAAGATACAAGAAAAAACTATTCACTATCGTACTCTATCAAAGTTGTCACCTTATACTCACCGAGAACCTTCTTATAAGGAAGAAATGGGAGTCCCACCACAGAAAAAATATCGGTGACAACACCGCCTGCCATTTTGATTAGATCGGCCGCAGCCTCAAGTGTACCGCCTGTAGCCACAAGATCGTCAACAATCAAAATATTCTCTCCGGGTTTAACATCTGTTTTCTGAATCTGGATCTGATCCTGTCCATATTCCAGGTCAAAAGATTTTGTGAGTGTTTCACCTGGTAATTTACCTTTTTTCCGAACAAGAATAATAGGAATCCCCAGCCTGTCCGCAAAAGGGGCGGCGAAGAGAAATCCACGGGCATCAATGGCCGCAACAGATTTGATTTCTGTATCCTTATAAAGTTCCACCATTCTGTCTATACAATGAGAAAAAGCTTCGGGATTCATTAGGATAGATGTTATATCATAAAATAAAATTCCCTCATGAGGAAAATCCGGGACTTTTCGTATTGCACCATCAAGATCAAAATCTACAGCCATTATCAACTCCTTAGAATATTCAAAAGTTTTATGGATATGCCTTTCGGAATCCGGGAACCCTGGCGGAAGCCTTAAGATCAAAACCGGAAACCTCACCCCTTTTAAGGTAATGATAACCGATTCCGGCTATCATGGCACCATTATCGGTACATAGCCGTAAGGGAGGAAACATGATCTCCCAGGACTCCCTCTTTGCTATTTCGGAACGGAGATATGAATTGGCGGCTACACCGCCTCCAGCAACAACCCTCTTTATTCCTGTATCTTCAACAGCCCGATCAAGCCGCTTTAAAAGGATATTTATTGCTGTTTTCTGGAAACTCGCCGCAATATTCTCGGGACTTTTCTCGTACCCTTTATTATGAAACTGATCAAGCTGATTTATTACCGCAGTCTTAATCCCTGAGTAGGAAACATCATATCGATGGTCTCCTTTATGGAGACTGGGGCCTGGAAAATTAAACGCTTTAGGATTACCCGATTTAGAGAGTTTATCAATCGCAACGCCCCCTGGAAACCCCAGGTTATAATGCTTGGCGACCTTGTCGAAAGCCTCGCCGCATGCATCATCTATGGTTGTACCCATGACGTTAATATTATCAAAGCTTTCTACATGGCAAATAATCGTATGACCACCGGAAACCAGAAGACCAAGATAAGGATATTCGATCTCCCGTTCAAGATGAGCGGCATAAAGATGAGCACGGATATGGTCTACCCCTACCCAGGGTAATCCAAGGCTGTAGGCATAGCCCTTGGCGAAGGAGAGACCGACAAGGAGGGAACCCACGAGTCCCGGACGGGATGTAACGGCAATCCCATCGATATCTTTTGAGGTCAACCCCGCTTCTGAATACGCTTCACGAACCACATCAATAATCATTTCCGTATGCATTCTACTGGCGATCTCCGGAACAACACCATTATAAGGCCTGTGAGTCTCTATTTGAGTAGCAATAACATTACTTTTAATAAACCGCCCATCCTCAACAATGGAGACAGCACACTCATCACATGAGCTCTCAATCCCAAGCACTAACATCGTATTCTCCATGTAGAAGATCGGACAGGTCCTTCACTGTAAATCCATCCTCCATAAAGGTCGGATACAATTCTATAAGAAGATCTGCAAGAGCTTCGGTCATTATATGACCTATCATTACCGCATGCCCCTTCTTAACAGCTGTATTCTGCCCTTCACGAATTGCGGAGAGGATGCTCTCCCTGTCGCTGTCATTGTCTAAAAACATACTATTCCTTTTAAGGTAAGGTAGCCCGATTTCCAGGGCGATCTCTTTTCCTACTAAATTTGAATTCGTGGCACTATCAAGAAAAAACATACCCTTTTCCTTAAGATACTTAAGGAGAACTCTCATGGTATCAGGATCAGTAGTTACCCTCGAACCCATATGATTATTTATCCCCCCAACCCAGCCGGTACCGGAAAAGTTCTTATCAAGGATTCTTCTAATCTCATCCTCGTCCATATCAACAAAGATTGCCCCCTTCCCTGGATCCGCATTACCAACAGGTTCCATCGGCTGATGCACAATAGCCATCTTTCCAGCAGCCCTTATCCTTCGGATAGACTCCTGAGTATATTTCCGCTCCGGCATAACCGCAAACACTATCGGTCCGGGAACCTTCAAAAATTTATCGAGTTGATCCAGATTATTCCCCACATCATCGATAACAAAAACCAAAGTCCCTTTTTTTAAAACTGGCTCGGGTTTTAAAGGAATATCAGTTGTTCCTTCTGGATCCTTTTTTTCAATAGGTATAATAGCCGGAGATTCTTCAACATAATAAGGGTCAGGATTGGATTCGGGATCTTCAGGAATGAGAGATTCAGCCTCTGGAGGCTGGTCACCGGGAACAATAAATTCCGATATCATTCCCTCTTCTGTTTCACCCTTCCTTCCATTAAATTCGAGAAATATTGTTATAAAAAGAAGAAGGACAGCTATAACACCTAAAATAAGATAATAAGCGTTTAATCTTGGCTGTCCTTTTTTTGGTTTTATTCCGTTTCCCTTATTGTTGACCACTTATTAGAAATTAGTAAGTTATCATCATTTGGTCAAGGTAAGGAGTGCAACAAAGTGGCAGTTAGCCATAAAGTTGCTGAACACCGCAAAATGACAACCTGTCAAATTGCGGTATAATATCAGCGATGTCTTCCAACCGGTCCAGCAGCAACCGGTTCGTACATATACTCTCTAACTTCATCAGCATGCTCTCTAAGCTTTTTAATTGCTCTGATTTCAATCTGACGTACTGTCTCAGGAGATATTCCCAACTCTTCACCGATAGTTTTAAGTGTATATTTCTTACCGCCATAGAAAGCAAAACGATACATCAAAATTTTTCGCTCTTTTTCCATCAGGTGTTCAAGAAATTTCAAAGTATCCTCTTTTAGGCATTTATCCATGATCTCCTTGTCGGGATCATAGGTATAATCTTCATATACCTCCATCATATTTCCTGATTCGTGGCTTAATTCACTATCTAAAGAAACTATAATCCCTCCCATATTCAGGAGTTGAGAAACAGTCTCTTCTTTCAGATTAATATCCTTTGCAACTTCTGCGATGGTCGGTTTTCTATTCAATCTCTGGTTCAGACTGTAATAGGAACGTTTGATCCTCTTTAACGTCTCTTCTTTTCGATACGGAAGCCTTATAGGTCTCTTTTTGTTTGATAGAGATCTTAAAATAGACTGACGTATCCACCAGGCGGCATATGTAGAAAATCGGACATTTTTCTTGTGATCATATTTGGACGCGGCCTTGATAAGGCCTAAATTACCTTCCTGGACAATATCCAGAAAGTTCATCTCGGGAGTAGCATAGGCTTTAGCTATCTTCACAACGAGTCTGAGGTTTGACTCAATCAGCTTCTGCTTCGCAAGTTCATCTCCACCCTGGATTCTCCTGGATAGATTAAGTTCTTCTTCAAAAGTCAGTAAATTGGTTTTCTTTATCTGTTTGAAGTAAGCTTTAAGAGAGTCTTCATTCTTAAAATCTTCGGCTTTCATACAAACTCCTTCATGCTCTTTCTAATGCAAGAAGTGTGCCAAAATATCTTTTTCATCAATATATCTTATAAGTTATTACTATACAGTAATTTAAAACTAATAAAAAAAAAGCCAGCATATAAATGCCGGCTATATGTCTACTTTTTCGTACCTTTCAGATCCGTTTAGTACACTGAAATCGTAGTATTTCTATACTATTTGCCCTTTTACAGCCTCATTAGAAAGCTGTTTATACATCATATCTGCTATACCGAGGTTAGCTGTCTGGGCAATTTCCTTAGCATATTCGTCGTAAAGCATGTCCTGATAGATATCTTCAGCAAATCCGCCATCGTTGAGGCCGGATTTTTGAACAGTTTTCTTCATACTGTCGAGCATCTGTTTAACAAAGATGGATTCGAAATCGACACAAGTCTCCCGAAGTTTATTATCATCTTTAACCCCTTCGGTCCTGGGTGTAATATTCATGTTCTGGTATCTTGCCATTCCGATTGCTGTACTTTCCATCTATCTAATCCTACCTTTTCAGGTTATTTGCTATACCAAGCATTGTATCCGAAGTCTGAATCGCCTTCGAATTAAGTTCGTAGGCTCTCTGAGCCACGATCATCTTTACCATTTCATTAACGACAGAAACGTTCGACATTTCAAGGAATTTCTGCACTGTTTTTCCCATTCCGTCAAATCCAGGCCTTCCAGCGATGGGATCTCCCGATGCATTAGTGACTTTCATCATATTTTCACCTATTGAAGAAAGTCCTGCAGGATTCACAAAGCGATAAAGCTCCATCTGTCCCACTTCGATTGGATCATCATTTCCGGCAACCTTTACGGTTATTCTACCGTCCTGGCTGATAGTCAGAGACTCACGAACAAAGTTTTCAGGAAGAACCACATCAGGCATTACTTTATACCCATTTGAATTAACAAGCTGACCGTTCGAGTCTATCTTGAATGATCCATCCCTGGTATATCCATAAGAACCATCAATAAGCATGGTTCGGAAAAACCCCTCACCCTGAATAGCCATATCGGAAACATTTCCTGTACTTTGAAGGGCCCCTTGAGTGAACATCTTCTGGGTAGCCGCAACCTTTACACCATGACCAACCTGAACACCGGTAGGCACAACGGTAACCTCTGTAGCGGGAGTTCCGGCAACACGGCTTGTCTGATAAAGAAGATCTTCAAAATCCGCCCGCATCTCCTTAAAACCTGTTGTATTAACATTGGAGAGGTTATTCGAAATAGTATCTATATTAAACTGCTGACCGGTCATTCCGGAAGCGGCAGTCCATAAGGAACGCATCATATTCTATATCTCCTTATAACCCCTTTACAGGGTCATTACCTTATTAATGAGCTGAGAAGTCATGGTGTCTTGAGTCTGAATAACCTTCTGGTTGGCCTCATACGCCCTGTTTACTTCTATCATATTTACCATTTCGGTAACCGGATTAACATTTGATCCTTCCAGAAAACCCTGGATAACTTTGGTTTCTGCACCCAATTCCATATCCCGGGGCTGACCGGACTCTCTAGTATTAGCCCACATGGAACTCCCCTGCTTCTTGAGGAATCTAGGTCTGTTGAAATCAACAACCTTGAGAGTATCTACCAGTTCCATATTGGCCCAGTCATTCTCTTCCATAGAAACAAGTCTTTGGGGATCATCTGCAAAATCAGCGTTTTGAAATATTTGCCCTTGAGAGTCAACTACGAAGTTATTTTTCTTAAGATAAATAAGCCCCTCTTCTCCAAGAACCGGCATCCCTTCTTTGGTAACAAGCAAACCGTTGTTGTCGACCATAAATGTGCCGTTTCTTGTGTACTTCTCTCCATCCGGAGTCTGTACCGAGAAGAAACCCTCACCCTCAATGGCAAGATCGAAGGGGTTTCCCGATTGCTTCAATGCTCCCTGCTCAAATACAGTATACAATTCATTAAGTTCAACACCTGTACCAAGCATACCGACAATCGGACTGGTATCCATAGAGCCGAAAGGCATGTTGTATAAACCATCATCATCTGACCGCTGCAGAAGCATCTGCGGAAATGCCTTATGTATGGATGTATCTTTCTTGTATCCGGTAAGATCCACGTTTGCAAGATTATTGGAAATAGCATCCATTTTGTGCATCTGGGCAACCATTCCGCTGGCACCCGTGTAAAGACCACGTATCATCGGTTAAAACTCCCTTTCATTACTTATCGGATGGGTAAAATAATACTTTACAGAGTACACTGCAGAAAAGTAGAAAGATTTATTTATAGATTGATAGAAACGCCCGCCATATGGTAAAAATAATATATGAAACATCTAATCCTTTTACGACATGCCAATGCCAAAAACTCGATAAAATATAATGATGATTTTGACAGACCCCTTTCAAAAAGAGGAAAGCAGCAATGTCATGAAACAGGGTCTGAGCTTTGCAGGCTTATCAACGATGAAATAGTACCACCGCCATCCCTGCTTCTATCATCAAATGCTGTCAGAACGGTAGAAACTACGGAAGAAATTAAAGCTTATATGGAAGAAAATCTAAATATCCCATGGAAAGCCGTGACATATTTCGATAAAAACCTATACCTCCCTTCAATTGAGGAGATGCTTGTCTCCCTATGGAGTGCACCGCCCGAAACGGAAACAATACTGCTGTGCAGTCACAACCCGGGGATTTCCTACCTGGCAGAGACCCTCTTTGGTCGTGTTGGTGGTCAGCTTCCCACAGCAGGCTGGGCCGCAGGGAGTTTTGAAGCCGAAACCTGGCAGGATATCAACAAACAAAACTCCATACTTCTTGAAGTCGGTGGTTCTCTTTAAACGAAGCGTTCACTCTCCTACTTAGATCAATATTTTCGATAAAACCCCAGAAATTCGTATAATAAAAGACAAAACATCGTGGGGTATAGATTTCTCTAAGATCCGGATTTGATGTGATCTTCAGGTTATTAATAGTCCTTGTTTGGACTACTATTCTATGCTATATTTTTCTTAACTATGGAGTATATGTGAAACACCAGCTGCTATTTTTACTTTGCTTATTATTAATAATTGGATGTAAAGAAAACTCATTATCACAAAACAACTCAACCCAGACAAGTATAGTATTTTCACTGCCTAGTCAAAGTATTGAGCAAAACCGAGGTGTACCTAAAACTTTAGATCCAGAACCAACAAATATTGTCGTTGTATGGAAAGAACCTTCAGGTGAACTAAGAACTCAAGTACAGGCATATTCTTCAGGTAGTAATACGGTAACTATACCCAAAGGAGTGATCGCTACCCTAGGTTTAACAGCTCAGAATGAAATATCCACATCAAGTCGAAGTATAAGCTCGGCAATAACAACTCTTGGTAGTATTGGTGTAATAACCAATAATCTGAATACTCTTCCTATCAATGATGATGCTGCAAACGATATACTTTTAGGAGAATTGGCCATAGAGGATGAAAATTATGCATCTTCAATTTCTGCTGACCAATCCACTGAGGCATTTGGTTATGATCTTGATACCCTTGGTAGTTTTGGTTTGTATGATGAATCCTTCAGGAAAAGTCTTAATGTTGATATCAACGAAAATGGAGTTTTTGATTACCAAGAGGATTTCCAGTGGTCCGTACAAGCTCATATCGCCTTTCATTTTCATACTACGGAATTTTCAGTGGATTCTTTAGATGATTTTCAATTTGAGATGGATCACTATTATGGTGGTATTTGGTTCAATTTTGGTTTTAATGGTCTAACACCTGCAGATCCATCGGAGGTCTCTCTGAGCATTCCTCCGAACTCTGTTATAACCGACAATAACGGAACAAGATTGTATGAAATAACAAATCCCGGAATAAATGGATGGGAGGGGCCGATATCCGGAATTACATTGTATGCTTTTGGATTTTCAGGTATCACACCTCCTGGTATACCTTATGGAGACTACATACTAAACATTGGAAGTGATTCATATAATTTACAGGACATATACTTTCCTAACCCCGCCAATAATTATGAAGGAATGCTTTTTCCAATCTTTTCTTTCGAACGAGATGAAGATGAAAATTTTGGATTAGTCAAATGGCAATGGAAAATAGTTAAGGAAAATGAAATAACAGAAGCTACATCCGAAGAGATGGAGCTCTTTGTTAATTCACCTATCATTTATCTTGGAACAACCGGGAAATTGTACGGATTGAGAGATGGAATAGACTTCGGAGTGCCATCTGGAACGATTGACGTCACATCTTATAATACAAACCTTAGTGACAACTCAGATAATGGATTACGAATGAGCTATAGAGATTCTGCGAGCAACCTTTATACCTTCTGGGTAATCGATGCTCCACAATAGAAACCTCATAATTCCATTATCGCTTTGCATCACTGCCAGTCGGTTCGTAAATAGCTTTTTCTCGATCCATCACCAATTTCAGCTCAAATCCCGGGTCTTTTATAATTCATATTGTAAATATTCATACTTCTAATTTACAATAAAATATTGAATGTTTTAAAAAGATTAGCTATAGTATTTTTCATGCCAGAATAGCTCAGCGGTAGAGCAGCTCACTCGTAATGAGCAGGTCAAGGGTTCAATTCCCTTTTCTGGCTAACGACAACTCCTTATAGAGTAAGGAGTTACGCCATTAAGCAACTTTTTTGCCTTTCTTCCTTTATCCAAGTGTAAGAAAACTGTAAGAAGATTTAACAGTTTAGGAGGGTAATTGGTTTGAAAAAGTTCTATCTCTACACGCGAAAAAGCAAAAATAACAAAATTTTTTATGTTCAACTTTTAAATCCCAGGACGGGGAAACTCATGCCCGGGAAAAGTACCGGCCAGACGAATCGTGAGGAAGCCGCCTATATTTCCATGAAATGGCTGAAGGAAGGGATTCCTGACGGTAAAACAAAAACCGCAAGAAAGGTTGAAGAGACATTTTCGGTTGATGAATTATTAAACGGCCTGCGAGTTTCCGAGCTGACGGAAACAGATGTTACAAGGATACTTGCCATCCTCAAATCTCGTAATCTTATTTCTGACGAAAAACACGAAGAGAATTCTTTAACTCTGATTGATTTTCTTATGAACTTCTGGGATTACGAGAATTCTGAGTATATTCGTGAAAAGGCTGCTTATGGGCAAAACCTGACAAAGAACCATTGCAAGGATATGATTCGGCAGGTTAAGAATCATTGGATGCAGTATTTCAGTGATAAAAAACTTGTCGATATTACCAAACAGGATCTTAAAGATTTTTCATTTCATTTGGTAAAAAAGAAGAAAACACTACAAAACAAAAAGAAATCTGATAACACCTTGAAGCCGGCTACTGTAAATAGGGTTCTCTCAGCGGGGCTTACTGGCCTTAGATGGGCTTTTAACAACGATCTGATACATGATGACATTACAAAGGGTTTAAAGCGTTTCTCGGGGATTTCCATGAGACGGGGTATTCTGTCGGATACCGAAGTCAAAGAGTTATTTACCGAAGGTCTTTGGCCAAGCCCGGCGTCGAGACTCCCGACCTGTCAAATTAAATGTCACCTGTCCTCTGAAATTCTGTACCTGTCTTAGTGTCATATCATCATCCCTTC
>JAEINK010000113.1 GCA_016342585.1 Spirochaetales bacterium | reverse complement strand
CATCCTTCTTCCTCCTTGAGGAAGAATTATTTCATCTTTTTGACAAACTCATAAGGGCCTGTAGATTTGACGCTTACGTTTTAATTATGTCACCCGGTAAGCAGAACCCGTAAAGGCTAAACCCTTCGGGCGGCTTTCGCCGGCCTTGACTGGACCTGCTTCCGGCTTATATGGGTATTTAGGCCCCCGGTAAGGGGTGTTCTCTTTTAAAGAGAAGATCTTTATTTTACCGGAGGGTGTTATGTTGGATTTAGTTTCTGATGCGGGTTTGGTTTATGATTATTGTGAAAAGCGGCGTAGCTATAATGGCGGGGGGCTGCCCAGGGTGCGAGAAATACTGGATGAAAGTTTGTTTTTCAGGACCTTGCGGGTTTTAGATGATGGACGGGTTTATTACATCGATCATCTTGTTATTGGTTATGTTCGGCGTGGAGTGTTTGTGTCAGCCTGTGATTTCTGCAGGTGGTTTCCTCGGTCGGACATTCGTAAGGTTCGGGGGTATTTGCAAGGCTTAGGGGCTCGGTAGTCTTGAAGCTCGGCAGTGGGGAAACTCGCTGCCGGGAGTTTTAAAGTTGATAAAGGTAATATTGACTTTCAGTTACTTTAGACGTTGGATTGTCAATTATAAATGGATATTTGCAGGAGTTGGCTGAGGTCAGATTTATCTTCCTGCAGGTACTCAAAACCTTGCTTTGTATACAGTTCAACGAGCTTTGGATTGTTCTCAACCTCTATAAGGATGTTGGTTCCTCCAATAATATTCTGTATCTCTTTAATCTTTGTAAAAATAAAGTTTAAAAAGATTTCCAGATTAAGGAGCGAGGAGGGGACATCATCGGTTTTTCCTATCTGGCCTATAAGAAATTTATTGAGTATTGTTGTCGACTTGTCTTCTGTTGATTGTGCGTTGGTATCGTTCTTTTTCCTGGAGGAAAGGTTCTGACATTTTTAGTATTTTTCTAATATCGCCTGGATTGTAGAGGGAGCTGTTTTCCTGTCGATAATTTGACGATTTTTTGCGATGATTTCATCGATTTTTGAATTATCTGAATTATTCATACGGAGGATCTTTTCAATAGCGTTTTTGTCTGAGATTACAATGTCTCTTGTAAATGATTTTGTTGCCATTTCCCTTCCTCTTAACTTAAATATAGCCTAAGTGAATGCCGATGACAATTGCCGACAACAAACAAAAGTATGTTATTAACTTCATTGTCGGAATATAAAGCTTTTTTTCTAAATAACTACCGAATAGTCCTTGAGGCCTTCGAATTTGTCTTGGAACAGGCCGAAGTTCTATCAAACTCCTGGAGTAGTTGAATATAAGAAATGGGCTATAACTATACTAATAGTTTAGTTATATGGCCTAATCCAAACCGTAATTGTGATTTGGATTCTTCTAACATGTCGTAAAAATCTAATTTATTTTCATAATAGAGGGAAAGTTAGTGTTATTTTCTTGATCTGGTTTAAGATTGGGAGTATAAATATACTATGAGTAGAGTTAAACCTTCAAATATAAACCAACTCCTCCTTAATTGGGAAAAGAATAGTTATAAAACGAGTAAAGAGCTTTCTGAGCTTGGTTATAGTGCTCAACTTATATCACGGTACAAAAAGTCAGGATGGCTTGAATCTCCATCAAAGGGTGTCTATGAAGTAAAGGGACAGAATGTCGGTTGGGAGGGGGCTCTCTTTGCACTTCAAAAAGGTCTTAAGTATCCTCTATACCCCGGAGGTCTCCTGTCTTTAGAACTGGAAGGATATAGTCATTATTTATCGATGGGTAGGCGTCGGGTCTTTCTTTATGGGATGTCTGTGAAGGATTTACCCCTCTGGTTTCGTAAATTAACTATACGTGAGAACATAATTATATGCTCTAGGAGCTTTTTAAAAAAGATTGATTTACCATATTCAACAAGGCGTTTTGGTGATTTCAATCTGGAAATTTCAACTCCCGAATTGGCATATCTCGAGATGTTGGAGATGGTCCCGGGAGAGATAGATTTCGCTGAAGCCGGTTATATCTCTGAAAACCTGACCATGCTGCGGTCTTCGATCCTCCAGGAATTATTGGAGAAAAGCAATAGTGTAAAAGTTAATCGTTTGGCTTTGTATCTGGCAGAGTTTCATAATCATGATTGGTTTAAAAAACTAAACGTGGATAAGATACGATTAGGTTCCGGGAAGAGGGTAATAGAGTCTGGAGGGAGACTGGATTTGAAATATAATATTACCGTCCCACTCCTTCCTGTGGAGGAAGAGCCATATGTTTGATCAATATGTCGGCCAGGCCAGACTTCTTTTGCAGATTCTACCCCTTATAAAAGAGTATACCTGCTTTGGTTTAAAGGGGGGAACAGCGATCAATTTCTTTATCCAGGATTTTCCAAGATTGTCCGTTGATATTGATCTTTGTTATCACCTTATAAATAGTAGAGATGAAGCCTTATCTCAAATTACAGCCTCAATGGAAGATTTGGAGATTAAGATTCATAGACGGTTTAAAGGTAGTCATATTCAAATTAAAAAGACTGAATCGGGAATTATACGGGGGATGGTTGTTCATCACAATGGTGTGACGATTAAGGTCGAACCTAACCTGGTTATCCGGGGTACTGTAAACCCTCTTGTGACTAGATCCTTGACACCTAAAGCTTCCGAGTTTTTCCAATTGGAGCTCGATTATCCTGTATTATCAAAAGCTGATCTATATGGAGGGAAGATCTGTGCTGCCCTTGATCGGCAGCATCCGAGGGATTTATTTGATGTCTTTCTTCTTTTAGAAAAGAATGAATTCGATCGATCGATATTTAATGCTTTTCTCGTATATTTAATCAGCCATCCAAGACCCATAGCGGAGCTATTAAACCCGAATAAAAAGGATATTCAGGATGTTTTTGAGAAGGAATTTAGAACCATGACTGACAGTGATGTTTCTGTTGATGAACTCATTCAGACAAGAGAAAATCTGGTTAAGAGTATTCATTCTCAATTTACAGCTGAAGATAAAGCTTTTCTACTTTCTTTAAAGGATAATAATCCACTTTGGGAGCTTTTCCCAATAAAACATGCTTCTTCATTACCGGCAGTTATCTGGAAAAATATGAATATAGCAAAAATGAAACCGGATGCACGGGAAAAAGCGAGATTGAAACTGGAAAAGACTTTGAACGGAGATTTCTTAAAATGAGGTGGTTTCTTGGGAGAACTGTCAGATAAAATCAAAGGGTTAAGAAGCGAAATAGATTACCTGGAAGCGATTCTTTCTCAAAAAAAGAAAGAATTGGAAGCTCTCTGTGATTCTGTAGAAGTTTCCGAAAGCTCTCTTTCGTATGAGGTGACAAACACATCTTCTCCAGAGATTTAAATAAAACTCTTCCGTTCTCTTTTTCGTGGTCGAGAGGATGTATATGCTCAAAGATTTGAAAGTTCCCGGACCGGTAAATCCGGCTACCAGCCTGCCTGTAAAAACGAGTGGAAACCTGGAATATGTAAGAAACCTAAGGTTAAATGTGTTAATTGCCCGGATAGAATTTTCTTGCCAGTAACTGATAGGGTTATTTCTAATCATCTAAAAGGTGAGAAGCCCGGTGATTGGAACAATGGTCGCCCCAGGTCTTTTGTACTGGGGGTTTATCCCCTTCTTGAAGATGAAACCTGCTGGTTCCTAGCGGTTGATTTTGACAAGGAAAAATGGCAACAGGATGTTAAGGCTTTCCTTGAAACATGTCGTGAGGAGGGAATTTCTGCCTATCTGGAGCGATCCCGATCAGGGAATGGTGGTCATGTGTGGATATTTTTTGAAGAGGTTCTACCGGCGAAATTGGCGAGAAATCTTGGTACTGCCCTTATGACAAGGTCGTTGGATCGGCGTCCGGAGATTGGGTTAGATTCTTTCGACAGATTTTTTCCAAATCAGGATACCATGCCCAAAGGTGGACTTGGAAATCTAATAGCTCTACCTCTTCAAAAAAAAGCTCGGGAATATAATCATTCGATTTTTATAGATGGGGATTTTTCTCCCTATGAGGATCAATGGAAATTCTTAGATTCAATTGAACGTATGAGAAGACAATTTGTGGAATCCTTTGTTGCGTCCGTTCAATTGGGAGGCGGTCTTTTACCTGTCACATATGATAGAATTTCGGAAATTGAAAACGTAACCTCTCCATGGGAAAGTCCTGCAAAAGGATTATATCCTGATGTAAAAACTCCCTTACCCGATAAAATCGAAGTTGTACTATCAAACCAGGTGTTCATATCGAGTACAAGTCTTCCCGCGGTAATACGGAATAGAATCTTACGTCTGGCATCCTTCTCCAATCCCGAGTTTTATAAGGCTCAGGCCATGCGTCTTCCTACCTGGAATAAACCGAGAATCTTATACTGTTATGAGCAGCATGAACCATATATTGCCCTTCCGATCGGATGTCTTGATGCTCTTCTTAAACTATTGGCACATTATAAGATTAAACCTGAGATAATTGAAAAAAGAAATAAAGGAGTGACTCTGGATGTTGAGTTTAAAGGAGAACTCCATCCTGAACAGCTGAAGGCCGCAAGGGCTTTATATTCAAAAGAGCTTGGGGTTCTTTCCGCAACTACCGCTTTTGGAAAAACCGTGGTTGCTCTCTGGTTGATTGCCCAAAGGAAGGTCAACACTCTTATCCTTGTTCACCGTAAACAGTTAATGGAGCAGTGGGTTGAAAGGATAACACAATTTTTGGGTATCCCAAAGAAGGATATCGGATGCTTTGGTGGTGGAAAGAAGAAAAGAAAAGGTACTATAGACGTGGCCGTAATTCAGAGTGTTAGTAAAAAAGGGCAAGTTGAGGAGTGGATAAAGGAATACGGCCAGATAATAGTCGATGAATGCCATCATATTTCCGCATTCTCTTTTGAACAGGCTATAAGGCAGAGTTCTGCATTTTATAAAGTCGGCCTTTCCGCTACTTTGACCAGGAATGATGGTCAGCAACCGATTATCTTTATGAATCTTGGTCCTGTTCGCTATCATGTCAGTCCGAGAAAGCAGGCTTTGAAAAGAAGTTTTTCTCATAGGGTTATTATCAAGAATACTGATTTCATGATATCGGATGCGGACAAGGCCTCTCAAAATATCCAGGAGCTTTTTAAAACCTTGCTTTTGGATAAAGTACGAAATCAGATGATTGTCGAAGATATTAAAAAGGCAGTAGAGGGTAAAAGACAGATCCTCCTTCTGACCGAAAGGACCGAACATCTTGAAATTCTTAAGGGAATGCTTGAGGAGGATGTAGATAATCTTTTCGTATTGAAAGGTGGACTCGGGAGGAAACAGCTTAAGAAGATTATGACTGGAATCTCCGAGGTCGAAGAGGGGAAGAATATTCTTATTCTGGCTACAGGAAAATATCTCGGAGAAGGATTTGATCTTCCTGCTCTGGATACCCTTTTTCTTACCTTTCCTGTCTCCTGGAAGGGGACTCTGACCCAATATGCAGGCCGTCTTCACAGAGAGTATCATCTTAAAAAAGAAGTAATAATTTATGATTATGTTGACCAAAATATTCCTGTTTTGATTCGGATGCACAATAAGAGGCTGAAGGGTTATGAATATCTCGGATATTCTGTTGAGTAGTCTCATGATTTTTACCTCCTCGTTAAAATAAAATCGGCAGACTTTAATTAAGTCTACCGGTAAAAGAGGTCCTCCCAAGGTAGGGTTTACCCTACTTTTGATATATTTATGATCTTATTTTGTACTTTCTGGATGTCTTTAAAATCGTCCAGGTTGAAATGGGTGTAGTGTTCTGTCATCCTGGGGCCTGCATGGCCGATCATGGCTCGTAGTTTCACATCTGTTATGTTATTGCTGCGAAGGGTGGTGTTAAGGTAGTGTCGCCACGAGTGGAATGAAACCCGTCGGGTTTTCCGCTCTTCTTCAGTAACTCCTGTTGCCACAAGAGTGTTTGTTGCATAATGAAATTGGGCAAAGTTGCAAAGTGAATTCCCCATAGTTGCAACCAAGAATTCCCCACTTT
>JAEINK010000026.1 GCA_016342585.1 Spirochaetales bacterium | reverse complement strand
CATTTCCAAGACTGTCCTTTGCCTGAACATGTAGATAGTAAGTTCCGGTTCCAGACCCTTGAGTTGCCGTCGTTGTTAAGTCATACGAAGACCAACTCCCTCCGGATGTTCCGGTTGTCTCGACCTCATAACGATAGGTTACACCACCGACCCCTGTACCGTCACTGCTTGTGCTCCAATCCCAGGTTTTACTCTGCGTATATAGATCATCATCGGCAATGCCGTTTATAACAGGAGCCGTCCTGTCACTGAATACCGAAGCACTGGGATTGTCACTGTTTACATTCTGGGCATCATCCTCATAGGTTCCACTGCTCACACTGACAGTCACATCCCCGTCACTGAAGCCTGTAACATCAACAGAATAAGAATCCCCGCTGCCGCTGAAGCCCCCCAAAGTTCCGTTATTAACTGAGATATCTGCGACTGTAAATCCGTTAACACTCTCCGAGAAATCAAAATCAAAGCTCAATGTAGCCGGCTCATTTGTGGGAGTACTCTGTTGAGAGGTAATCGTCAAAGTCGGTTTCTCAGTATCGATCATGAATGCAGGATCATAATCAGCTCCTGAAGAAGCGATATTACCAGCTAAATCTGTCGCTCCGGATATTCCTACACTGACCGAAACAGGACCGCTCTCCTCTTCGCTACCATTATGGGTGGCAGTAACTTGATACTGAGTAGTTGTAATCCAGTTAAGAGCGTTGTAGGCTGTAATACCCCAGTTTGTATCGGGGGAGAGAGAAATATCAGGTTCGGTCGCATTATCCATATCTTCACTATATGTAACAGTGATACTCTTTGTTAACGCTCCTTCATATACAATGGTTCCGGATATAGTTTCAAAGGATACGGTAGGCCGATGCGCATCAATATCCGGACTGAGAAGATAGTCAACGGGAGTATTATACGTATAAGAATTTCCGGCCTCATCGGTCAGAATAATTTCGATGGGGATTTCTTCATCAGTCCTGTCTGTTTGCCCTTCCACAACGGTGTAGTTAGAAGAAACACTTCCGCCGGTGTTGGTCGCAGACTGGGTTACATCATTGATTTCCAACGAAACCGTAATATCGCCGTCTGCGGTATAGTCATAATCATCAACGGAGAAGGAACATCCGAAGGTACTGTTGCTGTCTATTCCATGCAGCCCCGTACTGTCATAAGCAGGGGCAATTGAAATGTAAGGTGCGGTATTATCGACATTCAGAGAAGTAGAATCGGTAACTGTATTCCCCGCGCGGTCGACGGCGCTCACGATAATTGATACATTCAGGCTGTCACCCGCGGGATTAACCCAGTCGTAGTACCAGACCTTGGTATTCCCTCCATCCAACTGCTGCATCACGGAGGTAATTTCGCTTACAGAATCATAAGCGGCTATAGTGATCTCGGGGGGAGAATTCACATCAATTTCATCATTTTCTGTAAAGGTCGCGGTAATCCTCTCGGTATCGGCAGACCGGACAAAGGAGTCACCCCCGTCATTAGTAATAACAACCGTCGGAGCCTCGTTATCAACTATGAAGTTGGTATCACCACTGGTCGAGGCGAGGGAGTTCCCCGCCCGGTCGGTGGCAGTAACGGAAACATCTACAGAAAGATCATTATCCGACGGCAGGGTCCAGTCATAGAACCAGACATTGTTGCTGTCGTTGTATTCCGTCATTACCGCATTGGTGATTCCGTAATCCGCGATGGTTATTTTCGGCGGTGTATCTTCATCAATAAGGTCTCTTACTTCAGTGAGAGTAACGGTAATGGTTTCGGTTACATCATCATCCCGTACATAGATGTCGCCTCCACCGGCGGTAAGAACAGCCGAGGGATTTTCCGTATCCAGTTTAATCGTATAGCCGAGAGCGGAGCTCTCGTTACCCGCCGTGTCGGTGGAGGTAATGCTCAAAGTATTGTCACCTTCAGAGAGGGAGATGGTGCTGCTGGTCCAGTCCCCAGCTCCGTCCGTCGTCCCAACCTCCGTACCGTCCACTTCAATCACCGAAGCGGCTTCGGCAGTACCGGTAATTTCTACAGTTGAATCATTGGTGATCCGATCCCCCGAAATCCCCGTATTATCGGTAAAATCAGTAACTGCGGGAGCATCTGGTGCCGTATTATCAATAGTAAAAGTAAGGTCTCCGGTGATCCCATCCACCTCATTCCCCGCCCGGTCGTCGGCAACGATGGTAACGGTCACGCTACCGTCATATTCAGAACCGGAAGGAACATCCCAGCTGTAGTACCAGTTGAGGTTATCGGCCTTCAACAGATTATAAGTCTTCGTAGAATCTACATCTGTTATTTCAATTTGAGGAACGGAAGTTTCATCAATCTGGTCTATGGTCTCGGTAAAAGCGGTGGAAAAGAGAACCGTATTGGTATCCCGAACGATGGAATCGGTCGTACCGCTGCTGTCCTCCTCTGCCGTCACGGCCACTTCGGGATGCTCATTGTCAATCAGGTAGGTGATATACCCGCCGGAGCCGGCTGTTACGGCTTCATTCGGGTTACCAGCCGCATCCTCAGCACTGATGGAAATACTCACATTCTTGTCGTTTCCGTCGGGAACCGTCCACTCATAGGTCCAGATCCTGTTATCCTCCGAGTCTTCCGTCATCGCCGCATTCACCGCGGTATCCGAGTTAATCGCGATATAAGGAGCAACTATATCGTTCACATCAACGAAGGTGGCGGTGATCGTAAAGACATCACCGGAGTTGACCTGCTGCTCATCTTCATCATGATCATCGGAGACTGAAACCGTCGGGTCCACAGTATCCAGCCGAATCTCCAGCGCCGACCCCACAGCCCCCACATTGCCAACAATATCAGTCAACTGGGCAGTGATGCTCTTATCAGTTCCCAGCGGTGAGTCGCTGCCCAGCTGATGGGAAGCGATGGTAAAATCAACCGACCCTGCGGAAATGTCCGCGGCATCCAGCTCGGTTTCCAGTTCCGTCGGGAAATCGCTGCCGTCAAGGAAGAGTTCCAGAAGATCGCCGGTAATGGCATCACTTTCCAGTGGAACGGTGACGGTGAACCCTGCAGCCTCTTGAACATCGTTCACCCAGTAGCCGGTGGAACTGGCGGAGCTGGCGCCATCGTAAAGGTCCATCTCAACCGGGGCGATATTATCTATGGTGAAGGCATTTTCGACGGTTACCGGAGTGTTCTCATTCCCTGCCCGGTCGTAACCTTCAACGAAAATACTCACAGCTTTGTCGTTGGCGTCGTCATCGGGAACGGTCCAGGAGTAGGTCCAGACAGTATTGCTGGTTCTCTCCATGGCGACATCCCAGGGGACATCCAGCGCGGGGATCTGCAGCCTTGGCGCGTCATCTTCTTCACTAATCTCGTCTTCATTCTCAACAAAGGTGGCTGTAAAATTAACAACATCCCCCTCTTTCACCCTGCGCAGTCGAGGATCGGAATCAATAGACAAGCTAACCGAAGGCGCAAGGTTATCGATATGGTAGGAGGTGTAAAATCCGGAGGCCGGTTCTACTGCAGTATTGGGGTTCCCGGCGGCATCGGTGGCGGTTATAGTAATATCGACCACATTACTAGCGTCGGTCGGAACGGTCCAGGGGTAGTACCATCGCTTGTTATCGGTTCCGTCTTTGGTCATAACAGCATTAATGGGAGTTAAGGTGTTTATCTCAATCCGTGGTGGTGTATCCTCATTGATGGAGTTTGTGTCGGAGAACTCGGCGATAAGGTTGAAAACATCACCGGAATTGACCTGCCGTTCATTCTCATCATGGTTATCCAATAGTTCAACATCAGGTTTGACCCTGTCCAAAATAACGACAAAAGGTACACACTCATCTCCCGTATTTCCCGCCTGATCAATTATCCTGGCGGTAAAACTCTTGGAACCATCAGATGTCCCCATCCAATCGGAATCAATAGTAAAAACAATATCATCGGCCCCCAGGTCCGATTCATCAAGAACCTTGAAATGTGGATCTGTTGCATGTTCGAAACCGTCGAGGAGGAGCTGCAGTTCATCGCCTGCTTCAACCTCTTCCAGAACAATGGCGACATTGACATCAAAGCCGTTGCTTTCCAGATCCGTACCAATATAACGGTACCCAAGAAATCCGGTAGTAGATGAAGGAATATCAACAGTCTGCGATCCAGCAGGAGCTGTATTATCAATTCTATATTCAACATCACCGATAGTCCCGGCAACTTCCACAACATTCCCAACCCTGTCCTGAGCAACAATAATTGGTGTTATATCCCCATCATTACCGGAGGGAACATCCCAATTATAGGTCCATACAAGATCGCTGCTCATAACCATCTCGTCGTCAACGGCTGGTGTTGTCGAAAACTGGATTTTAGGTGTTACTGATGTGTCGAGAGTATCAATTAGATCACTAAAAGTAGCGGTTATTGTAAGGGTATCTGCATCTCTTACTATATTGTCAGATTCATCAGCACCTTCTTCAGTAGCAAGAACGACTTCGGGTGCCGTATTATCAATAATATACCCGGTTACCCCGGTAGGAGCGCTATTCGGGTTTCCGACAGAATCATAGGCATCGATCACGATATCAGCCGCACCATCATTTCCATCGGGAACAGTCCAGGAATAGTTCCATATGAGATTATTTGTTCTGCTCATATCGACAGAATCCAAAGAACCGATTATTATTGCCGGCTGATTAATTTCAAATATACCAGCATCATCTTCAAATGTAGCTGTAATATTAACAACATCTCCAGATGTCAGGAGATATTTTCCAGAACCAGACTCCTGAGGTAACCCGGAGCTTCCAAGATTGTCAGCTAAACTGACAGTAGGTCCTTCGCCATCCAGGACAGCAGAAAAAAGAGGTCTTGTTTCAAGATCATCAGTACCCGTAACAATAAGAGTAATCGTCATTATACTGCCGACCCATCCATTTATAGTACTGATAAATGCTGCGTCATTTATAATTGGATCTAAAGAACCTGTTGTATCTCCATTTATTAGGAATTTAAATGTATCGACCCCATCCACATCCTCGAATATATCATTCATTTGGAGAACAACAATATCCGGTGCATCATCCTCGTTTTTGTTGGATCTGACGTAATAAGCAAAAGAGCGTATGTTGGAAAGGTTTGTAACGGCGCCTTCGATATAGAGAGGACCATTGGCATAATTCGTCTTTGAGAAAAAGATAGCAGAGCTGCTGCTTAAATCAGGTTGAGTAACAATTGTTTCGGGCCCTTCTGCGTTTAGGGGTAGGCTGTATCCTACACTGGTTATATGGCCATTGAGATCGGTTACCTGAAGATCAAAAATAATAACAGCAGGGGATTTAGCAGCAAAGACTTCGGTCTCGAATATCATAGTTCTTGGATCATAGGTAAACTCGTAGTTGAACCCTCTGGTGGTTCCCCGGTTTTCCGATATATAGACACCTGTGGAAGGTATAATAAATGTTCCCGGTAATACATCAAGAGACTGATCAAGCCATTCGTTCATGTCCGTAGATTCCACGGCGTTTACTAGATCAAGATAACCTCTCCAGGTTTGGCCGGAAACACTCCAGGCAATCGATTTGATCTCATTTGAAGACGTCGTGGAGTCAATTGTATCCAGAATTGTCCCTGAAACGGGAATTCTATCATATAAAACAAAATTAACTGTACCGGGATAATCAGGGTCATCCACATCAGATATGGCACCGGGATTCTTTAGTTTTACATATAATCCATTACTCTCCCGAAGGGTAATATCCGCTTCAGTTGAGTTCCCATTAGCGTCCTTGGCTGTGATAGCAACTTGAACGAGGTCTTTAAGTTGAGAGGTAAGTGCCTCTCCTTCAACTGATTCCAGGGTGGAGAATTCAAAAGTTACAGTACCCGTTTCAGAATCATAGACTATATCACCAGGTCCGAATTCCACATCTTTTGTGGCGGTTCCATCATCCGCAATGGTAATCCTGCCACCACGTTTATTATCTCCTGCGATTTCATACGATATAGTTTCCAAACTCCCCAAACCATCCTCTTCTTCTAAAGAGTCATCGGTAATTTCCAGTTCAAAAGAGATTGTCGAGTTATAATATGAGTTGTCTGCAGGTGAGATAATGGTTATTACAGGTGCAAAGCTGTCTTCAACCTCAAGAAATAGCTTCTGATCGATGGGTTCTGGACAGGCCGTAAATAGAAGTGGTAATAAAAGTAAACAGAGAAACACCACAAAAGGAAGAATTCCTTTTGTCAGGCTTTTATTTGCAGGAGAACTTTTACTATTCACTTTTCGACCTCTATTATACTTTACTAAAAAAGCCAACCTGAATGATTTCAGAGAGCAGAAATATCCGACATTCCACGCCAGGCTATTATTCAGATTACACGAATAAATTTATCACAAAATTATCGAGTTATCAATGATTAATCTTTGAATACAATTTCACTTAAATACTTACTGAGTAAGGAAAAACCTGCACCATTGCCTTTATTCCGGATATTCCCCAAAATAGAGGGCGAGGATCAGAATTATCTGTTTTCCGCCCATAGTAAGTCCTGTGTCGGCGGTCAACCCGACACCCAGTTCCGTTGCTGAGATGGATGGATTTTTTGTTTTTTCAGCAATAATCCAATCAACGGCAGTTCTATCGATCATTCTAATACCGCCAAACAGACTGCGGTTTTCCATTATCAGATTATTATACTTCAATTCAGCGATTTCAGCCTTGAGGGCCTGATTCTCTTCGGAGAGTTGTACAAGCGAACCCTGAAGTTCTGCTATCATTTCATTGGATTCTCCGGATGTTTCTTTCTGAACAACGATTTCATTCCGAATTTCTTCATCGGCGGTCATCATGCTCATGAAGGTGTTAAGGATGTACTCGGGGTCCCGGGACATGAGGAATGTACCCGGATCGGCGATAACATTGGTCATGGTATCCAGAAAAGTCCCTTCGCTTTCAAAAAAACCTTCCAATCGAATGTGTAATTTATTAACAAAAAGATCGGCATCATAGTCTACGGCACCATCCATCAGAATCGTAAAGCCTGATAGAAGATAATCGGCCATATTGTACTCTTTCCATGAAAAGGGCTTATTTGTAATGAATATTTCAGCTTCATTATCTGCTTTCAGGGTGATCCGTAAAGATTTTACGGGGATCACGTCAAAGGAACCCAGGAGATCCGCAATACGATATTCCAGTTCGGGATTAACTTCAGGGGTAACCTGAATGACTGTAACATCGATCCCATTCTCTGTGCGCCCTTTTACCATGGGAAAACCGTTAATTTCTCCCTCTTCGGTAATATTGAAAAAATCATAGGCAGCTAAACTGAAAACTCCGGATATTAAAACAGATATGATAATCAGGCCTTTCAATATATTACGTATCATTATTCACCACTCCCCTCTTCTACCGGACTGTTTATCCGCAGGAAGATTCTGTCGAAGGCACTAAACTGCCGGTCCTCCTCTTTTTGAAGAACAATCCCCCTGTAAAAGATTTCATCTTTTTCAAGACTAATCTGTCCTATATATTCATTATCAGTTCCAAATATATAACCCGCTACTCCTCCCGGTATTTCAAGGAAGGGATCCATGAATGCTATGAAATCACCATTTTCACCCACTTCGAGCAGAAACCCCTGCCCTCCGGAATCCCGGAGTCTTATGGTGAGAGAATCTTTCAGTAATTCATAGAACTTTTCATAATTATCAAAGGAAGATTTTATAAAAGTGAGTTCATCTTCCATCTCTTCAAGGCTGTCCTCGAGAGCATTATATTGACGGTTTCTGGCCCGAAGGTCGGCCTTGACATCTTCAAGGGCTGATTCGGTCCGGTTTAGTACAGACTGGAGTTCATCCACGGAGGACTCTGTTTCACTTAAAATCTGACTGGTATCCGCAAGGCTGTTCTCGACACTGTACAATGCCTGAAATAAGCTAACCGTGCTTTGTGAGACCACATCAATCAGGTTCAAATATCGGTATTCCAACTGCTCCAGAACATCGGGAACCGAGTTCTCATAGGGGATCCGCTTCAAGTAGCCCATTAAATCCCGCCATTCACTCACATCTTCCTGGAGGAATCGGATATCCCGGGAAGAGATGTAACCACGCTCTATCCATTGAGCACTGGAACCAACCATGTTGTAGGCAAAACGCTCTTCATTAACCGGTGCATTGGTTAATTGGAAAAGGGCATCCATATCCTCAGTGATAATGGGATTATAAAGCATAAAGATTCTGCTCTGACGGCCCTCGCTGGTATCCAGCAGGGCAGACTCTAGATCATTCTGAAAACCCGAAAGCTCGGCAAGCCTTTCGTTGAAGATTTCTTCCTGATCCGAGAGCTGAGTTTCATAAGAGTCAATAAGCTTCTGTTTTTCGATTTCGAAGGCCTGCTTTTCATTGGCGATTACAGATTCATACTCCTGGGCCTGCTGAACTTTCTCGGCATCGTAGGCGGACATCTGTTCACGCAAAACGGCTATCTGTTCTTCAAGGATAGCTATCCTTTCCAGGTACTGGTCATCCACAGCCTGCAGACCCTCGGCTTTCTTAACCGCTATCTCTGCGAGGCGGCCATCAACAGCCTCCTGGTCAAGGTCTCTTGATTCTAGAATGTATATTTCCTGTTCGGCGGTATCGATGACGACTTGCAGAGCATTCTGATATTCACGTCTAAGCATGACAAGCTGTCTTTCCGCTTCTGCCAGGGCGATTTCGATCTTTCGGACCTGGTTGAGAACATCCATAAGATCTACATCCTGGAATTCATCAAGCTCATAATCCTTGATTACATTCCGGGCCTCTATCCATCTGGTTATTCCCCATGCCCCGGCACCTAAAGCCAGGGTCAGGGCGACCAGTATGAGAACAATACTGTAGTTTTTATTCTTTTTCGAAGCGGCAAATTCATCCTTGAGGATGTATTCATCCTTCTCCGATACAGCTTCGATGTTTAGATCATCGAGGAAAAGACTAGTTGTCGATTTTTTTGGTACTATTTTGTTGTCATTGTCCATACGCCATTCCAGTCTTCAGGTGGATTTTTTCGGGAGATTCGTTCTCTGAAAACAGCAGCCGGAGCAAGTGTACAGCCTCTGAAGTACTTGATAGCTTCCCGCCAATCTCCATCATAATATAATTGAAGAGCTTTTTTATACATATCGATCTGTCGCTGCATTTCGGCATCAACTTCTTTTATCTCCACAGGCCAATAGATGTCTTTACCCTCTGTTTTTCCCTTAACCATGACCATATCCAGTTCCATGAAGTAATACTCCTTGGAATCCTTTTCTACTTCATCCTTCACATATCTTGATGTGATTACAGGAACTTTATAAAAACGGGTTAATCCTTCAAGCCGTGAGGAGGAGTTTACATTATCACCAATTACGGTATTTACCATCCTCTCTGTGGAACCAATATTTCCATAGAAGACTTCCCCCCCATCGATCCCGACACCTACTTCAAGAAGGACTGCATCCAGCACTTTCTGCTCTTCAGTGGAAAGTTGTTCCTTGGTTTTTACAATTTTTTCCGCCTGCTTTCTCATGGCGTTTCTTAAATCTGAGGCCACATTCAAGATCTCATACCCGGCCCTGACAGCCTGTAGAGACTTATTCTCACCCTCTTCATGCATGGCACCAAAGATAGCCAATAAAGCATCACCGATTATGGAACCGATATCCCCGTTTTCGGCGTGAATTCTTCTGATAGCCTGGTCGTAATGGAGATTCAAAAGCTTGATAATATCGTTACCAAGCGTTTCTGTCATATTGGTAAACCGTTTGATGTCTGTAAAAAGAACGGTCAGATAACGCTTCTTACCTTCCAGTCGAATTTCCCTCTCTTTATAGGCCTGAGCCGCAATATCACGGGCAACAAACTTCTTAAAGATATTCATGAGGTTATTGATAGTAGAAGAGAGGCTGTTAAAGGCCATTCCCAGGTAGGTTATGTCGTCATTTACCGCACCATCCATATCGATCAAGGTTAAATCCTGATTCTCCTGCATGGCCATAATACTATTGGAGATATGAGTAACATACCTCAATATAAATCTAAGCATGTATATTCCGATAGTCATACATACTACCGAAATCAGAATGATGATCATTGATATATATATAAAGTTCCTACGGGAAGCAGCATATAGCTCATTCGTATCTTCGCCCCGGAAGATATAAGCATCCCAGAGTTCATTGTATTTGAAGGCTCCAAAATACTCACCCTTTTGAAGGCTTACCTGAACGGGACCTTCAGTTATATCCTGAATATTATATTCAATAAAAACATCCTTCAGTCTTTGAAGGTCTGTATTGGAAAGGCCATGGTTTTCAGGAACAATGAACATATAACCATCATCCTGGTTCCAGCCAAGAGCGAGTGAATTCTCATTTTTCAAGTTCCACTGAGCACTTTCCTTGATCGCATCGACAGATTTTTCCTTGTCATCCGAAAAAAGATAGATATCATGTTGATTGGTCATAAAAACATGAAGATCTTTGAGATCCCGGATAAGGAGTCTGTTTATGTATTTATTCAATTCTCCCCTGTTCATTACCAGACTCACATAGTTTGTTGAAAAATTTGAGACCAGTAATATAACTGTAAAGATGAGGATGATTTTAACAGAAATGGGGACGACTCTAACGCCGCTGATGTTTTTTCCTAGTATTTTTTCAAACATAATTATTCTCTTAGATGATTGTACCGCCAAACATCCTATTTATCAAACAAAAAAATCGCTGCGCTATTAATAAACCATTAATAATAGGCAATTTTTATGTAAAATTTTACCGAGAATAGTTTTGTTTCCTAAAACTCCTCAAATCCGCCATCAACTTCACCGGGTTCAGAAGGTGCATTGAGCTGAATTTTTCTTGGCGTGGCTTTCTTTTCTGTTTCAGGAAGTGCTCTTACAAGGGACTCGGGCTTCTTAACAGAAAGTTTTTTAACAGGGGCTGCCTTGGGCCGCGCCTTCCGGTCTAAATGAAAATAACTAACCGTATCATTCATCAGTTCGGCCTGGGATGCTAACTCCTCGGACATGGAAGCCATCTCTTCGGCAGAGGCGGCATTACTCTGGATAACACCATCAAGCTGGGATAATGCACTGTTTATCTGCTCTGCCCCCATATTCTGCTCAGCTGAAGCAGCACTTATTTCCTGAACAAGGTCTGCCGTCTTCTGTATATCGGGAACAAGTTCCATGATCATCTTCCCAGCCTCTTCAGCCGATTGTACCGTTGATATGGAGAGTTCTCCTATCTCTTCTGCGGCAGTTTTACTCCTTTCGGCCAGTTTTCGAACTTCGGAAGCAACTACAGCAAATCCCTTTCCCGATTCACCTGCACGGGCCGCCTCAATGGCGGCATTTAGGGCCAGCATATTGGTCTGACGTGCGATTTCTTCTATTATATTTATTTTTTCAGCGATCGATTTCATAGCCGAAACAGCATCTATGACAGATTCACCACTGATGGAGGCATCACTGGAAGCCTTATTTGCCATTTTTACGGTTTGCAGGGCATTCTGAGCATTCTGCTCAATGTTTGCCCCCATCTGCTCCATGGAGGAGGCCACTTGCTCAATAGCGGAAGCCTGGGCGGCAGCACCTTCCGACATCTGCTGACTGGATTCACTGATCTCCTTACTTCCATCCAGGACATTTTCTGAGGAGCTTAATACATTTTCCATGATCTCGGTGAGCTTATTCTTCATACTCTCCATGGAAAACATTAATCTACTGCTTTCATCCCGCCCCTTCACTTCGATATCTATTGACAGGTTTCCACCGGCAAGCTCATCCGCTGCATCTGCAGCCAGCCCCAAAGGATTTAATCTTTTTTTCATAAAAAGGATTAACACAAGGATTGTTACAATTATTCCACCCAAACCTACAATTAATAGGGCCTGGGCCATGATAAGAGCCTCTTCCTGCATATCCGATTGATAGATTGAAGTTCCAATGATGAAATTCAGATCATCCTTCCTCTTAATTACAGCAAATTTCTTTTTCCCTTCAAAATCATATTCGATTATATCCCCATCCGAGGCCGCAAGCATCTCTCTTCCCCAGTCATAATCTTCAGCATCGAGAGAGAGGATGTAGTCCTCATTGGGATGCCCGATAAATAGACCATCCGGCCTCATTAAAAAAGCATACCCGGTTTTTCCTATCGTGGTATTCGCCAGGTATTTCGTATTAATCATGGCGAGGTTAAAGGAGTAGCCTAGGCCCCCCACTATTTTACCATCACCATTTTTTACAGGGAGTGTTGCCAGAAGAACCGGTTTTCCAGTAGCTGCCGAGGCCGTTGCCTGGGAGAGATACTCCAAGCCATTGACGAGATTGCTGTCATTTTCGGGAGCTATCTGCTTCAGTTTCATACCCACAGAAGTTCCACCCCGCCCATCAGCGACGATTGTATGATCACTATCTGAGGTCACAATAAAAACATTTTCTACACCACTTAAATTATCCTTATAATTTTTCAGAATTCCAGAGACAATTGTGTAATCACCGGAATCGAGGGCCGTAATAATATCGTCATTCCCGCCGAGTATACGCACATTTATCATCTGCTGAAGATAATAGTCTTCAACCGAGTTCACTATCGAAGTGCTTAAGTTACGCATCTCTGAAATAAGCTGATTTTTAATGGCTTTGTAGGCGGATTGGTAGGCGATAAAACTTATAGTTGCTACCAAAACAATAATCAGTCCTCCTAAAATCAACGAAAGATCAAAGCGAATACTTCTGAATTTCTTCTGTTCCATGATTCCCCCAATTCCTTAGTAAAATTCTAATCTATTTTCTGTCAATAATCAAATTTTATATGAGATATCTTTCATAGGCCCTTGATATATGTCTGGCCGAACTGAAAATCCTTGAATTGTACCCGAATGAGTAATATGATTCATATACATGGATACAAGTAAAAAGAGAGCAAGCATTCTGGTCATCGATGATGAGAAGATCATCCGTCAAACCTTTACATTCTTTCTTGAAGATTTTAATTATCGTGTTCTGACTGCGGAAAACGGGAAAAAAGGAATAGAGGTTTTTGAACAGGAGGATGTTGATCTTGTGCTGACAGATCTCCGGATGCCTGAGCTAAACGGTCTCGATGTGATAATCCATATTCGTGAGGTCTCTCCGGAAACCCCTCTCATTGTCTGTTCAGGAACCGGTATAATCGGTGATGCGGTAGAGGCCCTTCAGAAAGGTGCATGGGGTTATCTACTTAAGCCTATTGAAGATTTCTCGGTGATGCTTCACGCTGTAAGCAGTGCCCTGGAGAAAGCCCAGCTTCGCAAAGAGAACAAGGCATACCAGCAGCACCTTGAAGGCCTTGTTGCCGAACGGACAGAAAAACTAAAAGAAGCCAACAGAGAACTGACTCGTCATAAGGAAAATCTGGAAGAGATCGTAAAAGAGAGGACCCGCGAGCTGGAGAGTTCTCTTGAAAACCTGAGGCTGGCCCAGTCCCGGTTGGTAGAATCGGAGAAGATGGCCGCCCTGGGAGGTCTTGTGGCGGGGGTTTCCCACGAGATAAATACACCTGTCGGGATTGGGGTCACTATAGCCAGCCACCTTGAAGAGAGGACAGGAGAGATCCTGGACAGGTATAAAGCGAATGAAATTACAACAGAGGAGTTCGAAGAGTTTCTATCAACCTTAAAAGAGAGTTCCTCCATGTTGAGAATAAACATGGACAGGGCCGCAAACTTGATTAACAGCTTCAAGCAGGTGGCCGTCGATCAGTCAAGTGAGGAGAGACGGCCCTTTACGATTTGTAAATATTTAAACGAAATTCTAACAAGCATGAGATCCGAATATAAAAATTCAGGGCATAAAATCGAGGTTCTCTGTTCCGAGAGGATTATCGTTAACAGCTATCCAGGGGCACTTGCCCAGATTATGACAAACCTCATAATGAATTCCATTTATCATGGTTTTAATCAAATCGAAAATGGACATATTACCATCAGGGTAGAGGATTCCGGTGATGATATCAGGATAATCTACCGGGACAATGGGAAAGGGATTCCGAAAGAACATATGAAAAAGATATTTGAACCTTTTTTCACGACCAACAGGAGTGGAGGCGGCAGCGGTTTAGGGCTCAACATAGTCTATAATCTGGTCACCCAGACCCTCCATGGCAGAATTGAATGTACAAGCAAACTGCAGGAAGGGACCAGGTTTACCATAGAGTTTCCCAGGGATCTTTAAATAGTATCCCAAGATTAGAAGGAGAGACTATCCTGTTTACGCCGCATTCTGACAACATCTGAATTATCATCTAAAGTCACCGAATCAAGAGTAAGCAACTCTCCGGCTTTAATATCTTTCAGGACCTTCGTTTTGGAATTGATAAGTCCCACAGGAAGAGCGTTCATTTTCACAGCCTCTTTATAGGAAGCAATTTTACCATAAACAGTAAATCCACCAATGTAATCGAGATATTCCCCGGATTTGAGATCCTTTTTCGCATATGTAATAATATCGGAAACAAGACCACCCAAAGGTACAATTGTAGGTGTGTGATCCAGATACGCTCTGGCGGCGGAAAGGGGTGTTTCAATATTACAGAGATGATAGGGTCTATAGAGAATATAATTGGGACCATCCCCCATACTGTGGTATTTTAACTGATACCGGAGTTCATCACTCTCACTGGAAACCATAACAAAAACACCGGGAGCAATACCATTTATAAACTCGAGGGCCCCATATTTGTTTAAGATTCCCCCCTCCTCTTTTAAACTGAGAACCTTTGGTAGATCCTTCAGGGATGAGGTAGGGGCATGACAGCCGAGAACATCCGGCAGGAGTCCGGTAGCATTGGACATGGCGGCCAGTTCAACCATAGTTTTCGTCCCATCCTTGAAGGAGCATAACATCCGGGGACTTACTCCTCGGTTCATGGCCTCCTCCCTTACGGAATCGGGGGTGCATCCTGCCACAACCGTATTGTTTTTCCCCTTCCCCATAGCCCTGATCTCAAACCCCAGGGCATCTGCAAAATCATAGAGTTCCATAACCGCCCCGGGTTCATCACCGGCAGAACCGGTATATATGACACCTGCTTCATCGGCAGCTTTTTTAAGCAAGGGGCCTATGACAACATCAGTTTCAACATTGAGCATTACAACATGTTTTTTGTTCTTTATGGCATCCCAGGCCATAGCGGCCCCGACATCGGGCACACCGGTAGCATCGATGGCAACATCCACAAGGTTGGCTGCGGATACAATCTCCGGATTATCGGAATAAACATATTTTCCTGACTCAAGGAGTGTGTTGGCATGACTCAAGCTATCGGCCTTTTTTATATTATCCTCGGGAATTCCAGCCCCTAAAAAAGCTTTCACAGCCAGTTCAAGATTAAGATCGATTATGACAGAAGCCTCCATTCCTTTCATCATGGAAAGCTGGTTGGCAAGGCCCCTCCCCATTTGTCCGGCTCCGAGTAATCCAATTCTTATGACCTTCCCAGCCTCTTCAAGTGCTTTGAGTCTTCGATTTATCTGTATCATATATTCCTTCCATTGCTCTAATAAAGTCATAAGAGTATATCATCCCAACCAATAAAAAACTGCTGGTTTTAGAGAAAAGGGGGAAAGATTCTGAAAGTTATCGTATTCTTTTGGGGCTATCCGCTGGATTATTATTAATGTTATGATTTTAATCATGATAGAACTTACAGATGCTCAGGCACAGGAAATAATCAAAACTGGTAAACTTCCCGCAGAATTAACAGAATCGGCAGAGAAAGTCGCCCTGATAGCCACCCAGGACTGGTGCCCCCAATGGCTCCACATGAAAATGTGGCTTAAATCCACCGAGAAAGAGGGTGTAAAAACCTACTATGTTTGTTACAACCGAAAATCATACTTTGAGAGTTTCATAACAATGAAGGAGGGGCAATGGAACAACGATCTCGTCCCCTATGTGCGCTATTACAAAAGCGGTAATTTTATCGATGACTCAAATTATGTGAGCAAGATCTCATTTCTTGCTGCTTTTGATCAAAACTAATCTTCCCGTTATTTTAACGCATCATTTTAACCGGCTCATTTTTACCTAAAATTAATGGCTTTTTTTATCTATCAATGCTAATCTGGTGGAATGAAAATAACAAATATTAGTTGGGAAAGGGTCGGCTGCAAACTGAAAAAGCCATTTATAACGGCCTTGAGGACCCTCGATTACCTTGAGGTCATACAGGTTGTCATAAGTTCTGATTCCGGGGAGATAGGGATTGGCGGCTGTGCTCCGACAGCGGCTATAACGGGTGAAACAATGGGATCCCTTGATGCGGCGCTGCTGTTTCTATCAGAAAAAATAAAAGGTATGGAAATCGAAGGCCTTGCCCCGATACTTTATAAAATAAAAACCGGTATGGCAGGCAACACCTCTGCCAAGGCCGCCCTGGATATAGCCCTTCACGATCTCTACTCAAAAAAACTGGGAATTCCTCTTTATCAATACCTGGGTGGATTTAGTGACAGGCTCTCTACGGACTTGACTATCAGCCTGAATTCTATGGAAGAGATGGTTGAAGATGCCAACCAGGCCTTCAAGGATGGGTTTAAGGAGTTAAAACTGAAAGTCGGCGGCGATCCGGATGAGGATGTATCCAGAATAATGGGGATCAGAGAAGCCCTGGGGACGGAGGTCAAGCTCCGACTGGATGCTAACCAGGGGTGGACAGTCAGGGACGCGGTGAAAATTGTTAACAGGGTTCAGGATATGGGTGGAGATCTTGATTTTGTGGAACAACCGGTTAAGGGTACCGACCTGAAAGGGATGCGATTTGTAAGGGAGAACATCGGTGTCCCCCTGGTGGCGGATGAGAGTATCTTCAGTCCCGAGGATGCCATGCGTATTGTGGAAGAGGAAGCAGCCGATGGTTTTAATATAAAACTCATGAAATGCGGGGGTATTTCCGAAGCCCTGAAGATTTCAGCTATAGCCGAGACGGCAGGCCTCTTCTGTATGGTCGGGGCTATGATGGAGAGCCATGCGGGAGTCAGTGCTGCGGCTCATCTTGCAGCCTCATTAAAGACCGTAAAATACGCGGACCTGGATGTCCCCCTCCTCTGCAGTGAGAAGACCGAAAAAGGAGGCATCATTTATAATGGGGCGGAGATTCGCTTCCCGGATCTGCCGGGTCTGGGGATGGAGCTATAGGGGGATGATTTCGGTTGAGAGTTATTCTGAGAACTCTTTCAGGATAGCCTGGTGCAGTTCGCGCCGAAAAAGTTTTATCTTCTCGGCAGTATTATCCCGTCCGAAATGAACCCGGTTGGTAAGAGTAACAACCTTCAGCTTCATTTCAGGGTCTACCCAGACACTTGTACCTGTAAATCCTGTATGACCGAAGGCACCGTTGCTGAAACCGGGACCTGCCAGGGAGTCTGTATCCTGAGTAAGGAATCCCAATGCCCTTTTCGGTGAAAAATCGGGGGTCTGGCAGGTGGTCATCCCGATTATATTTTCGGGGGACAAGAGTTGTTTTCTATTCAGAACCCCTTCGGATGTAAAGAGATTTAAAAGATCCATAACCGACTTTGCCGTGCCGAAAAGTCCGGCATTCCCCCCCTCTCCGTTAAAACAGAAGGAGTTCTCATCATGAACCTCCCCTTTTACCATCCGCCCGCGCCAGGAGCAGTACTCCGTGGCGGCACACCGCTCCCTGTCTCCGGTTTCCACTTTCGGATTAAAAAAGAGGTCATTCAGGTTTCCCGGTGTCGTAATCAAATCGGCAAAGGCTTTTGAAAGAGAACAGCCGGCCACCTTTTCCAGAATACGGGTAAGAATAATGTACCCGGTACAACTATAGATAACACCGGTTCCCGGAGTCTGATCGGGAATAAGAGAGTACAGGTGAGAAAGCCCCTTTACCATATCGACCTCATCGGCGGTTTTGAAGAGGGTGAATATCCCGGGGATTGGCGGAAGGCCGGAGGTATGAGTCATCAGCTGAAAAAGGCTGAGTGCCCCGGTCTTCGTATTCAATTCGGGAATGAAATATCCGGCAGTCTTATCGAATCCGATGGCATTCAATTCGCAAAGCGCCAGAAAAGTGGTAGTGGTTGCCAGGGATTTTGTAACGGAAGCCAGATCGAAGAGAGTCTCTTCCTTCATGGGAAGGTTTTTCGGGGTGGTTTGTGCATCACCAAGAATGGAGGATTTAACTATTTTACCACTCTTCTCAATAAGTAAAACCACCCCGGGAAATGTCTGGTTTTCATGGTATTTCTTTAAAACGCTATCTATCATTTCATAAGGTCCTGAAAAACGCTATGCGTCATTCCTGTGAAAATTTTTTACGGCCAGCCCGATCCTGCCCTCGGATTGTGATAGAAGCTCCCGGGCCTTAATGGCAGAAACATCCAGAAGGACGGCAACAATGGCTGTCTTGGGATGCCTGTCCGACTCTTCAAAAGCCTTCTCGGCTGTTTCCCTGTCACAATCGGTTGCCGTCATAATTAGCCTTTTGGAACGTTCAATGAGTTTTTTATTTACAGGGACAAGATCAACCATAAGGTTGTTATAGACCTTTCCCAGCCGGATCATGGCGGCAGTGGTTATCATGTTCAGGACTAACTTCTGGGCTGTACCGGATTTCATTCGGGTTGAACCAGCCACAATCTCGGGCCCCACATCTACAAAAATGGAGTGATGAGCATGGTTGAAGGTTTGAGAGTTTTTGTTACAGCCTATGGCACCAACACCTGCCCCGATCTCCATTCCCAGTTTCATGGCCCCAATCACATAGGGAGCCTGACCACTGGCAGTAATTCCGATGACGACATCCTTTTCACAAAATCTCCGCTCAAGCAGAGCTTCCCTTCCGGCATTTTCATCGTCTTCGGCCCACTCTATCGAACGGACGAGGGCGTCTAAACCACCGGCAATGACACCTTGAACCATATCCCGCCCGACACCAAAGGTGGGTGGACATTCAGAAGCATCAAGAACACCCAGCCTGCCGGAAGTTCCCGCACCGACATAGAAAAGTCGGCCCCCTTTCTTGAAGGCCGCCACGGTCATCTCAACAACAGCCGCAATATCAGGGAGGGCTGCCTCGACGGCAAAAGGGACCTTTTTATCTTCATCATTGATAATCTTAAGGACTTCAAGTACCGGTTTCAGATCGATATCCCTTGAGGCAGGGTTCGATTGTTCGGTCTGAAGTTCTGATAGGTTATCCATTAAATTTCTCCTTTAACTTTGTCCTGAGATCCTTCCGGCATCCCGGGGTTCCCGGGAATCAGGGTCTGGACAGTTTTCCCATAATCACGGGCCGTTTCGCACCTGTGGCGTACGGCACATTGTTGTAAAGTTCTTCTGTAAAATAGTAGCCCATGAGGGCAAATGCGGCGGCTTCCTTGAATTCGGAACTTATTCCGGCTTCATCCCCTGTCATGACTTCTGAATCAGGAAAGGCTGCTTTCAATCCTTCCATAATAAGCGGGTTAAAGGCTCCGCCCCCCGCTATGACAATTCTCTTTGGAAGCGCATCTAAAAATCTTTCATAAGAATCGACGATTGTTCTAACCGTATACTCCGTGGCCGTTCTTATCAAATCGGGACCAATCTCAAGGTTCTCAAGGTAGGTCTTAAAAAACTCGCCACCGAACTCTTCTCGGCCGGTAGATTTGGGAGGTTCTGCTTTAAGATAGGGATGCTCCATCCACTTTTTCAGAAGGTCTTCCAGAACCATCCCTTCACGGCCAATCTTACCATCCGTATCAAAATTGAGTTTACCACCTGAATACTCCACCACAAGATGATCGATGATCATATTCCCCGGTCCTGTATCAAAGGCCAAAATATCAGAGCCGGCCTTCCCGAACCAGGTGAGATTACCGATCCCCCCGATATTCTGAAAAACAGTGTTGGGCCCCAGGCTCCCTGCCAGAATCTCATCCAGAAATGGAACCAGCGGCGCCCCCGAACCACCCGCAGCTATATCTGCGACACGAAAATCGGAAACAACAGGGATCCCTGTCTTCTGGGCAATGACCGAAGCCTCACCTATCTGCAGACTCCCCCGCAACTCCATACCACAGCAATTTTCTAAATCCGCTACATGATAGGCTGTCTGCCCATGGGAACCGATGAGAGCCACCTGTTCGGGTTTAATAGAAATTTTATCAAGAAGTGTTAAAACTGCTTCGGCAAAAAGATGGCCTATTCGCATATTGGCAAGGCATAACTTTTTCAACGAGCCGGCCCGATCTTCAAATAGCTCGAATATGAGGGTTTTAAGGTCCGCAGGGATCGCATGGGAAATTCCGCCGAGGATTTCCATTCCGGGTCGCTCCCCATTCTCTTTTATCTCTATAGCTACAGCATCCACGCTGTCCACCGAGGTCCCGGACATCAATCCGATAACAATCTTCTTTTCCATATCTGTTATTATGGAGAGTAAATGTGGTTTTGTCAAAATCTTTTTAAAAAGATATTTCATATTTATTATATTATTATGAAACATATTTTTATTGACTTACTGGAATTACCGCCATATAATCCTTATATACAATAAACGGAGGAACTTTAATGAAAAGATTATTATTAATCCTGACAGCTCTTCTCCTGACTTTTGGATTTGTTTTTGCAAGTCCCCAGCAGGAAGAAGAGACCCCAGAAAAACTTGTTTACATAACGCCTTCATGGGGCGCCCCCTCGGAAGAGTTGGTTGCTGCATTTGAAGCACAGACCGGAATCAAGGTGGAAGTATCCACCATGAAGGACGAAGATCTTAAGAATAAGGTTATGCAGGCAGCTGGTGGAAAGGTTAATCCGGCAGATGTTATTTTTGTCGGAATAAGCCATTTCGGTACATTCGGAGCCTCAGGCATCCTCAGCCCCCTCGATGGTCTTGCACCTCAGTCACTCTTTGACAGGGTATCCGGAGCCGATTTCTTTGAAATGGATGGAGCAACCTATGCTGTTCCTCTGTATCAGCAGATGGTTATGGTTGATTACGACAAAACTTCTTTAGAGAAAATTGGGATGACCGCCGAAGATATCCAGACCTGGGATGACTTCGATGATGCCGCCGTAAAAATGAAAGCAGAAGGCATTTACGAGTACCCCTTAGCCTTTGCTGTACGTCACTGGTCCTGGTATTTAATCGCCCTTTCACAGGGATCAACTCTCTTCGGACCCGATGGCGATCCTACTTTCGACGATCCTTCAGATCCCGCCTACGATGCCTACAAGAGACTCATCGGCTGGTATGAAAAAGGACTCATTTCTCCTGAAAGATTAACCTCTCCCAACGCTCATCCCTCTTTCTGGGCCGGACAGGCAGCCTTTCACCAGGCATGGCAGGGATCACTTGCCATTGCGAACAATCCTGAAAAATCCAAAACAGCTCCAAACACGGATTATCTTGTACTCCCCGAAGAGCATTACACCTGGTCACTCCCCGCAGGACTTGGTATATCCAGTTATACAAAGTATCCCAAGGCAGCACTTCAGTTCATCGAATTCATGCTGACTGAAGATGCCCAGATGCATGGCTATGAAGGAAACGGTATGTTCCCGGCTGAAAAGTCAGTCTTCAAATCCATTGGAGATCAGGGTCTTATCGATGGCTGGGACGCCATGTCCGAACAGGCCAACTATGTTGTCCCCCTTCCCTACAATACGCCATGGTTTGGCGAGTTTGAAACTGAACTCAAAGACTCTTTACTCCGTGTAGCACGAGGGGAAGTTGAAGTTGAGAAATCAATTGCTGATCTTGCTGCCTTTACAAGGGCACTTCAGAAGGAATATGAATAGACCATATCCCTAACTATTAATATTTTTTACAACAGGGGCCGATATTATATCAGGCCCTTGTTTTTTATTCCTAAACGAAGAGAGCGAAGTGGAATACCTTTCATTTTTTTATGGAGATTTTTAATATGAGAAAGCGGATCTCAGCCTGGCTGGATCATGAAACCCATTTGGCATATACAATACTCATACCGGTACTGCTTCTACTGATTGTATTTGCGTACCTGCCAGCCGCCCAGTCATTCAGATTCAGCATGCTTAGATACAATCTTAAAATGCCGAATAAGATTAATTTTAACGGTTTAGATAACTACATTTACATCCTGAAGGATCCGGTTTTCCGTGCTTCTGTTATCAAGGTCATCTATTTTATGATTGTGGCCACCATAACAGTGCTCCTCCTTTCCCTGGGGTTTGCCCTGGTGCTTAATCAGAAATTCAAGGGAAAAGGGTTCCTGAGGGCCATCGTTATCATTCCCTGGGCAATTCCCCCGGTTGTTAATGGTCACCTGTGGAAGTGGATATTCAATGGCGATTATGGTGCCTTAAACGGCCTCCTCTATCAGTTGGGTATAATCGAAGATTATCACTATTGGTTGAATAACCCCTTTGTAGCCCTGAATATGGCGATCTTCCTTTTTGTATGGCGATACACCCCCTTTATTACCATCCTGTTTCTGGGTGTTCTGCAATCCATTCCCGGACAGCTTTATGAAGCCGCCGAAGTTGATGGCGCAGGCCCGTTCCGAAGGCTTTACTATGTGACGATTCCCTATCTTTCAAAAATTGGTGGAATCGCTGTGATCCTGACAGTAATCGCAAGTTTCAATGTGTTTGATGGGATATTTGCTCTGATGGATTTTGCAGAACCTACAAAAACACCAATGATCTACAACTATCAGATAACATTTGAGATGGGACGGTTCGGAAGGGGATCGGCTATGGCATACCTTGTAGGATTTTTTCTCTTTATCCTGACCATGATCTACATGCGAATGAGCTTGAAGAAGGATACACTATGAATCTGATTAAAACACGAAAACCCTTATTCAGGATTTTTATAGGAATCATGGTTTTCATGATTTTCTTCTGGTCGGTGGCCCCTCTGGCCTGGGTCTTTATTTCATCCATATCGACGAGAACCGAACTCTATTCAAAACCTCCCCACTGGATACCGGAGGAACCGACCTTCATGGCTTACAAAAAGGTTCTTGTGACCGGTGAAAGTTTCCGTGGGGGAGATGGAATCGCCGCGGCCCAATTGTTTCGAAAAGGGATTACAAACTCACTTATAGTCTCTATCGCGACAACAGCCATGGTTATGTTCTTCGCCCCGCTTCTGGGATATGCCTTTTCAAGACTGAAGTTTAAAGGCAGCAGGCTCTTTTTCTATATAATTATAGGAATCATTGCCCTGCCGGCATGGCCAGTCCTGATTGGACTGTTTTCCGAGTTCAGCTACCTTCATCTTCTGGATACAAAGATCGGCCTAATCCTCCTCTCTTTTACGTTCAGGCTTCCCTTTGAGACCTGGTTTATGAGAGGATATTTCGAATCGGTTCCCGCGGAGATAGAAGATGCCGCCAGGATTGATGGTTGTACAAGAATACAAACCCTGCTTAAGGTAAGCCTACAAATGGTAATGCCCGGACTGATTGCGGTATCCATTGTCTCCTTCCTCCATACCTGGAATATGTTCTCCGGGCCACTGGTTCTAACCTATACCCTGAAATCAAAACCGTTGACCGTAACCATGACCGAATTTATCGGTCAGTATTATGTTCACTGGGATCTGATGTCGGCAGCCACTATTCTGGCCATTATTCCGCCAATTCTAATGGTAATTTTCTTCCAGAAATATATTATCCAGGGACTTTCGGCAGGAGCCATTAAATAAAAGGAATCTTGCCAGAGGCAGGAAGAATTAATACTTATCCGGCGGCAAAGAGTTTCATTTTGTCGCCGGTTTTCTCTGCAAAGAGAGTCTCTTCGACTCCCCGGGCCTTCATGATATTTTTCCATTCCCGGCGAAAACTTTCTGTTAAACCTTTTCTGCGTTCTAATTCTATATTTCGGACAATTGCGGTTTTTCCGGCTATCTTAAAATCGATCTTTCCGACGAACTCAGTACCATAAAGTATGGGTTGAGCAAAATAGCCGAAACGCCTTTTTTCAGCAGGCAGATAACATTCCAGATAGAGTTTGAAATCAAATATTCTTTCGAGTCTATCGCGTATAATCACCAGGTTATCAAAGGGTGAAAGGATTTTTACCTTGGGCTTTCGGGTTCCTTGATTATCAAAACCTCCTCCCACCCCCGTTAAAGGGTCAGTTAAACCATAATAAACCCCGGCGTTCTCTATTTCCGCCTTAAAAACCTGCCCCTCCTCAAGGAACTCTGCAAGCTTCTTTTTAACTCCAGCAGTCCCGTCCTGGCGTAAATAGGTAATCCCGCCAAGGGAAAGGAGCCCTTCCGCCCGAAGCCTTGTAATGATCAAATACTCTGCTGACTCTTCCTCTGAAGGCATGGAAGTATCGATACTTGAAGGAACAATACGTTCAGTCAAATCGTAAACCTTCTCGAACCCCTCCCTGTGGCTGACAGAAAGAGTACCAGCCATCTGAAGATACTGAAGGGCTATCTTGGCGGGTTTCCAGTCCCACCAGCTTCCCCGGTGACCATCATCCTTGAAATCCCTTGCACGTTTAGCACCCTCACCGGTTATTACTTCCAGGACCTTTTCAGAAACATCGGGAATTTTATCAAACCAGAACTTTCCATCCTTTTCTATCCGTTTCATCCTGGGCAGAGCAAACCGGAAATGTTCCATGGGAATAACAGAGGCCGCGTGAGACCAGTATTCAAAAAGATTCCGATCAACTTTCTGAGCCTCATCAAGCCATTCGGGCCGATAATCTTTTAACCTGTTCCAGAGGGTGTGATGATGAGCCCGCATAAAGAGGTGAATTGTATCAAACTGAAGATACCCAAGCCTGTTCACAACCTCAACCAAACCGGTTTTCCCTGCCCCATTTTCATAGAGCATACTATGGGAGGAAAGGATAATATGACGAGCCTCTTTTTTACTTAATGTCATAGGAGCAATTGTAACATGAACTGATCTTATTCTTCAGGATGATGTAAAAAGAGTCCTCCTTTTCAAACTCGGTATACCTTTCCATTTCAAGGAGTTCGAAATCATCGGGAATGAGTCTTAATATGTCGTCCGGTTTATAATAGGTAAAAAGAAGGTCTTCAATTTTTTCACTCCCCTCCCCATACCAGAAAGAGTGAAGAACAAGCCCGCCCGGTTCTAAAATCTTCATCTGATTCAGAAAGGAGTCTTCGAGCTGCTCACCGGTAAGATGGTGAAGGACTTTGTTTGAGTAAAGGCAATCAAATGTTCTTGATGTAGAAAGTTTAACGGCATCAAGAAGCAGGAGATCCGCTTCGGGATGTTTTTCCCTGTATAGGTCGATAAAAACCAGGGATAGGTCGGAACCGGTAACCTCATAATTGTTGGAAAGGAGGTCCAGGTCGACCCCGGGGCCCATACCGATTTCCAAAACATTTTTTCCGGAAGGAAGATACTTCTGAAGCTTTTCTATAAGCTCCTTTCCATCATAACCATCCGCCATACGCATATACTCTTCTACATTTTTTTTCTCATCAAAAAATCCCATAATTAAAAAATATAATATTTATTGGTGAAAAGCTATACAGGAACCCTGAGAATCTATTTTAAAGCTCGAATTTTACGGTAAATCTCATCCGTACAGGAACGGCTCGTCCGTCCATGAAGGCAGGGCTGAAGGTTGAAGCCTTTAACATCTCTGAGGCAGCCTGATCAAAACCGAAACCGGCCACCTTAACCACATTGATCCGAACAATGGTGCCGTCGGCATCGATATCCGCCTCAAGGATAACCGTTCCCTCCACCCTTTGCCGCCTTGCCTGTGATGGATATTCCAGTTCAGCCTGTGCGATAAACTCAGGCCGCTTTTCAACCCGGTAGAAGGGCAAAAAATCGGCCGGAAGTGTAAGGGAACTTTCCTGCCGGGAGGAAGTCTCGGCAGCGGAAGTTTCAACAGGCTCCGGGGGTGGAGGCAAGGGCTCTTCCGGCGGGCTTACCTCCTCTTCAGGTTCCGGGGCCTCCTCATCAGGAACAACAGCGTTATCAACAATTGGTTCAACCTCTTTTTCAGGCTCCGGAGGAGGTGGCGGCGGCGGAACAGGAGGGGGTGGTATCACCTGAGGGGCCTCGATTACTACAGCATCGATCATAGGAAAAGCAGGAATAAGCTCCTCAAGCTCGGAAGGATCTTTAAGATTAAAACTGAAAAAAAATAGAAGAACATGAACCACAACAGAGAAAACGATCACAGAGATATTTGTAATAACCGAGGCTTTCCTATTCATCGTCAACAGGTTCTTCCATTATCAGTACCACATCAAGGAGACCATTATCCTGTAGAAGCGCCAATACGTCATCAACCTCAGAATAGCGAACATTTCTATCAGCAAGAATATTGATAACCTTATTGTCGGGTATTTTAGATAGATAGAGAGGGAGCTCATCTTTTTGCACAGGATTGCCCGACAAAAGAAACTCACCATCCCTGGAAAGTGAGATGACAACGATCTCCGGAAAATCGGTCCCCTGAAGAAATCGAAATTCGGGTAGTTTTATATCTCCCTGTTCATCCACGCTTGTGGTGAGGATCAAAAAAATCAGTAAAAGGAAGGCAATATCCGGCATGGCAAAGAGGGTAACCCCGAAGGATTTTTTTCTGATTTTAAGCTTCACTTAAAGGTCCTCCCCTATCTTTACACCCCTTGCAGTACCCGATTCATAGAGGATACTGAAGGCCCCGGCTCCATTTTCCCTTGAGATTTCCAGAGCTTTGGTCACCTCATCATAGAGACAGTCCTCCTCCACAGAGAGAACGAGAACGGGGTCCTCCATAAGGAGGACTCGGCGGGTGATGTAGGCGGCAAGTTCATCCTCATTGAGGGCTTTGTCTTCAACCCGAATTTCACCCCCGGCAAGAAGTTTTAAGGAGATCACCTCATCAGGTTTTAAACGGCGGGGAACAGATTCAGGCTCCGGAAGGCGGAGTAGAATACCTTGTGTTGAGATAAAAACGGAGGTCACAAGAAAGAATATAATAAGGAGGAATGAAATATCTGTCATAGCCCCGGAGAAATCGCCGTGAGCCTTCTTCCTTACTTTAAGCTTCAAGGATCCCCTCTCCCCTTCCTTTGGAAGAAAAGTTCTTTCGTCCGGCCAGGGTTACGGCCTCTTCGATTTTATGCGCATGAGATGTAAGAATAAATCTATACAGATGCTCTCCGGAGAGGCATATCACCGCGATGATCAGACCAAAACCTGTGGTGATCAGTGCTTCGGATATACCACCGGCCACCAGATTCACCGAAACCTTGTTCACCGCTGCGATGGATTGAAAAGAGGATATCATTCCGGATACGGTTCCAATAAAACCCAGTAAGGGGGCAATGGCGCTTATAGCCGAAAGATATTCAAGGTTCATGAACATTCTGTCAAAGGGGAGCTGGGTCTCCTGTTCGATATATTTGTCAAACTCATCCTCGGACAGGCTGAATAAATCGGCGCCCTCAAGTGAAAAGAATAATTTCCCCGTCTTACCGGAAGTTTTCAAAAACTCAAGGAGTTGGTTAATCTCTTTTCTAAAAAGGGTTATCTTTATACCCCGTTCAAGCACAATAGCCACAGCCAGGATAGACATTAGCAGCAGGGGCCACATGAACGGCCCTCCGGTTATAAATAGTGTGTATATAGTGGTACTCAATGTTTCCTCCTGTCATTTATAAAGAAAAACTCAAACCTATCTCACTGGTCAGAACCGACATAAGTAAATCGGTCCATGTATAGGAAAACTCATAGTCCCGGGAGGTGAAGCTGGCCGTTGAGGCTCCGGGAGTGTCGGAAAGTTCCGGTTTTAATCCATTATTTACAATATTCAATCCATCAATCAAATCCGAGCTGTTGATAAACAGGGAGAGATCGAATTTTTCAAAACTCCACTGATAGCTGAAATTCGCTGTTAATTCATACACGGGGATATATTCAACGGCAGAATTATACTCCCCCTGAACAACCTCATTCCCCGAATCCCCATCCTGTACAACATCTGGTGTGAATGGAATACCACTGTACAACAAAAAGTTAAGTCCACAATGCCAGCCCTCTTTGTCGAAGAGGGCACTTGATTTTAAGGCATGACGGACTTCTGTGTTTGGTGAGGTCCATCCCAGTTCATCCGTATCATACCGGGTATTTGAAAAACCGTAACTGATATCGAGGGCCCAATATTCCCCCCACTCCCGAGACCATTTAAGATCGAAGCCGGTGGAATACCCCCTGGAAGGGTTTAAGGAGACAAAAGAATCATCAAGGTCTGTGTAGGATGTACTCATAGAAATTCCGGATAGTTCATAATACCATGAAAAATAGGGAGTAAAGTTAAAACTATTTAACTTATCGGGGGTGTAAATTACCTGACCGGCGAATGAGACAGCCATAGGCGGATTATCCAGGGAGGTTTCCGTTTCGAGCTCATAATAGAGTTCATCCAGCCGCCGGTTTATATAACTGAACTCATCGATGACTCCCGGAGACCATCCGGAGGTGAAAGCAAGGATCAGGAAATCTAAAGAGTAGATGACTTCGGCCTCACACGAAGGACGCAAGGTTCCCGATTCAGGATACCAGAGCAGTCCAGTTCCAGCCTGATAGTCAAGGTTTTCACCCTCTCCCACTATTTTTGCATAGGTGTATGCGGCAAACAGGCTATCCTCAAAAGGGATGTCATGTTCGTAAAAGTTTAAAATATTCCCATCGGGATCTGAGGTAAGGGTTTCATCAGAATAATCACTGTTAAGGTCTGAAAACCTGCCATTTATGCCCCAGAGCAAACTCATCTGATCACTAAAATCCCAGAGGATTTCATCCCCGAACTGTATGGAATTTACCATAGATTTCCAGCTGGTTTCATAATTGGTTGTACCGGCAATCTCCTCCCCCTCCAGATGGAGATCAAAAACTCCCTCGTCATTGTAATAAGACCCGAATCCATAAATCGAATTTGAGAAATCAGGTGAAAAAGAGGATATCCATTTTGCTCCACCGGCCAGAAACCAGGGGCCATAATTTGATTTAAGAAATGATTCATCGAAATTCAGATCAAAAGCCCAGGCATCATAGAACCCGAGGAGATCCAAAGAGAAAGAGTTATTCGGAGGGATCCAGGAGAGGCTGAGAAGAAAATCCCCATAGGTAATGCTTGTAGGATTATCCCCTTCCACCAGATCCTCCTCACTGTCTATGGCCGCCAGGGATGTAATGAGGGGGACAACTGTATAATCCAGGATGGATTGATTTACAGATAGAATGATGCCGAGATCATCCGAGAATTTACAGGAAGTGAGTGCAGAAATATCCATTACAGAAGGGGTTAAAGTCAACTCGAACTCATCAGTAAGCTCAGCGGGTTTCATTGTAAACAGACCGCCTATACCCGGTCCGAACTCAACAGGATAGGCTCCTTTGTAAATATCTATTGAATCCACAGCCTCAACAGGGACCACGGCATCCGGTTCAGGATATCCAAAGGTATGAGTATTTATCGGCAGCCGGATATAATCATAATAGTAATTATTCCAGTCACTCTCCCCACCGTAAACAGAAACCTCCTGCTTCTGATTGAAAGATAAACGCCCCTCCGGAATGGATATGGCGGACATGACAGCATTCCCATCGGCATCAACCTCTGGAGCGCCTCCCTGGCGGACATTTCCAATGGTAAATATTTCGGTGAGAATTCCGCTCTCCTGAGGAAGGGCCTTAAAAGGGTCAGATCGAACAGGAAGCCTTTCAAGTTCTTCGGAGGTTACCCCTTCACCGGCAACGGTGGCAGCCTCTTCAGGATCCGCCCTTATAACGATGGTTTCCATTTCGATAACTTCCGGTGTCACGATGAGTTTAAGGTTCTCGGATGGGGAGGAAACTATAATTTCAGTCTCAATCATACCGGGGGCAATAATAAGAAGGGTTAGAGCTCCGGTACCTGTATCATCGAATCTGAAGCCCCCGGATTCATCACTTAAACTGATAAAATCATATTCCAGGAGCACGAGTGTCGCATCAGGAACAACTTCGCCGGTTTCCGAATATAGTGTGCCGGAAATTGATTCCGGTATAATTGAAAACGAAACAATAAGTATATAAAATACTAAAAGTATGTTTTTCATATTTGCTCCTGTTTTTATATGATAATATATTACTACATTTTATTAGCATATAAACAGGAGATAAAGATTTTCGAACTTTATTGCTGATTATCTCACCCGACCTTCTTCCTGAAATCCCGGTAATCGATTTCATATTTCTTGAGCCTCAATCCCAGAATTCTCTGAGTAAGACCCAGCTCTTCGGCAGCCCGCGAAACATTTCCACGCGTCAACCTTAATTTACGGGTTATAAGCTCATATTCCAGAACATCAAGGGCTTCCTGCAGGGATGAATCCCCGACATCAAAAGGTAAATTTATGATGCCAGCCTCTTCTTCTTGCATATCCGGCTCCAATGATACGGGTGAGGTACTTACCATAGAAACCTCCCCCGATGCCATTGCAACAGTATGGTTTTGGAAACAAGAAAACAGACCAATATTGAATCTTCCATTTTCAGACAGTGGTATAAGGTTTCTTGAAGTTCCGGCGATAACTCTTATATCAACTGTCCTGATTTCACTGCTTCCCATTGGGTAGAAAACCCCCTCTTCGAGAACTTTCAGTACCCTTGCCTGAACATTAAGAGAAAGGGAGCCAATATTATCAAGGAATAAAGTTCCATCCGCCCCTTTATCCAGAAGACCGATTTTGCTTTTCACCCCGCCAAGAAAAGCTGACCGTGTTCTACCGAAAATTTCAGCGGCACTACCTTCTTCTGAAAGTTTTGAACAGTCACAATAGATAAAAGGGTGCTCTCTTCTGTTGGAACTATAATGTATCTCCCTGGCAAGAGATTCGCGCTGCGCCTTATCATCACACTTGATAATGAAGGACCAATCATTTGCCGCGGCATCCTGAATGAAATCATCTTTATGGAACTCTCCACAGGAAGAATCATCCGGCACATCCCCGTTATCCGTAATTAAATTCAGAAAAGAAGAACCATAGGTCTCTGCAGAGCCGGAGAAAAGAGGTTCATCCACAATTATAGAAGACGAGATCATACTTGAAATTGTTGAAAGTAAGAGGAGAGTCTGCTCAATCGATAGGTCTACTCCAAAGTGCTGATCGGAAAACAAGACACCCTTAACAGCACCGCCATGAAGAACAGGAACACAAAAACAGGACATATTCTCCTTACTCCAGACGGAATGGAGATCTCCATCTGAAATCAACTCAAAGCCAACCTCGGTCTCCGGGACGGCTACCGGCCTTCCGGAAATTACAATTCGCCGCATTATGGAATCGAATGAATCCAGTTCATAATCCGCCTCAAGATAATCCATATTGACCGATTCTTTGAAAATTATATCATCAATTCCATTTTCAATAATTGTACCCCCCCCCTTAATCATCCCCATATGTTCAGACATAAGAAAAAGAATATTTTTCAGAATACTATTTTTGTTATCCTGAGAATTCAAAACCTCGGATATATCATGAAGAAGTATTACTTCTCCAGCCATGACCCCTGAAGAACTTCCCCTACTGATTAATGCTCGACTACCATGATTCAACATTACCTACTTCCTCCTGATACAAACTTGTGTTGATGGCAAGTAAATTTTCAAGTTCGATTGTTGCCCGGTGCCTTCCGGCAAAGGCAAGATATATTAAGAACTCTTCGAGTTCCGTATTTCCAGTTTCATCACATAAACCACCAAGGATGGTACTGACAGCATCCGCTCCGGCCTGAATCGCCGAAATTGCATTGGCTGAAGCCTTCCCGAAATTATCATGACCATGAAATTCGAGGAAAGCACCCGAATACTCTTTGATATCCCGGATCATCCTGACGGTGGTCGGTGGATCCCAGATTCTCGTTGTGTCTGCAATCCGGATTCGCCGAACACCATACTTCCCCACAGATTTTATGAATAATTTCAGGAAATCCGCATCCGCGCGACTGGCATCCTGAGCACCGATACTGATATGAGAAAAATTACCAAGGGCTGAACAAAGGACATGATCCAATGAATCAAGAAGATCCTCCCGGCTCATCCCATGCAGCCTCAGCTGAACATCCGAGACAGGAAAAGCGATATGGATACTTTCAATACTACTTTCAAGAGCATCCTGAATATGGGAGACATGACCTTCACACCAGGCCGTAATCACTGTATCCTGAAAATCTTCATTCAATCTGTGAAGGAACTCTTTTTCCTCCCGACCCTCAGCAGGAATACCTGCTTCTATCTCATTTACACCGATTTCAACAAGAGTTTTGGCAATAGCATATTTTCTGTCGTAATCGATTTGCATGCCGGAAGTTCTGATTCCGTCTCTCAGGCTTGTGTCTATTATCCAGACTGGTCGCTTTGTCATATTCATCACACTTATATTAAAGCAGGAAGCGTGCCAAGTACAAAACCATCAAAGATAAATAAGTATATCTTTATAGAGAAAGGAGTTAACTTTTTATCATTTAAAACTATATTTTTTAATAAGATACATTTATGTGGGAAATGGAAGAACACCCTACGTTTATGTAGGAGAGGAAAACCACCGGATCACTTCATCATGAACAAAATCCTTCTCGGGCCCTTCGGTAAAACCATGGGGGCTATTTTTAAGGATTACCTTTTCAATGGGGGATTTCACCCCTCCTGCGATGATGGCCTCGACCTTGGGGGAAGAAATGGTTTCATCAAGTTCTGAAAGCATCAAGAGGAGGGGGGAATCAACCAGACCGAGCCCTCGCCTGGCGATCCGCATGAGTTTATAGACCCCGGCCACCTGCCTTGTGATCCTGATACTCCAGTATTCACAACCGAGATGACGCCGGTCTTCATCATCTCCCTCTTCCGGAACCCATTCACCGGAAATTGAGGGCAGGATGAACTTTAAAAAAGGAGTCATGTAAAAGAGTCTGTTGGGCACAGACATCCCCGGAGCAAGCAGACAGACCTTTTCAGGATTGAATCGAGAGGCAAGGATGAGAGCCAGAACACCGCCCATGGAGTGACCGATGATTAAGACCGAATCGTGACCAACCTCCAGATCCATATATACATTCCGGGCATGATTGAGCCAGTCCCGCCAGCTTGTTTTTTTGTAATCTCTCCGGTTCGTCCCATGCCCGGGAAGTCTGACAAGATTAATGGTATATCCCACGCTGTGGAGAAGCTCTCCCATCTCATAAAAAGGTCCTGGATATCCGGTGTATCCATGAATAATCATGACTGCCTTTCCATTGGTGCCCTTTTTATATACTGGTGCTGCACATTTAACGACCCTTGTCTGCTCTTTCATTATCTATCCTTTTTAAAATCAATAAAATTATACGATATATGATGCTGTTTTCAGGCTAAATGCATTTTCCATATGCAATTCTCAATTTTAAGCTCAGTAAAAACAGCTTCAAAAGATGTTTCGAGGGGACTACAGGCATATAATCCGAATTTTACAGAAAGGGAATTCGGTACAGGAGGTTCTGACTTTCCCATCGTTTCGGTGGTCTCTCCCAGAAAATGCATATGAAAAACCCTCATCTGACTGAACTGCCTACCATCCTCCGAAGATTCGATCAGAAAATCCGGTCCCCGCCGGCTTAGTCTAAACCAGATTGAATTCACAGGTTCTATGTCGATGGAAGCCCAGTCCGAATACCCATTATTGGTAACGACCGATCCAAGCCTTGATATTTCGGGAGTTTCAGATTCCACGGAAACCTTAAACCAGTTATCGTGATCTTCATAAATTACCAACCCGCATTGGTCAAACATGGAACCATATACAAAATCCATCTTTGCTGTGAATGTAAAGTTCTCACAGCTTTCGAGCAGGAGGGAGGGTGCGTTATCATTTCTAAATCCATAATAGGTGCGCTGCCAGAAGTCGGTTCCCGGCATGGTTGTTATTTTAACAGATTCCGAAGTAATCTCATATTTTTCGGGTTCAAAAATCCAGTCCGCATTGGAAAAATCCATCGCCCCTCCCTTTCCATCAATTATAAGTAATCAGATCATTATAAATCAAAAATAGAGCTCGTAAAGGAAAAATCTTTTATATGGACCTCTTCTCCCTTTTGAACCCGGAGAAGTGAGGATAAATAGTGAACAGACAGATCTTTAGCTTCAAGAATACACTCCATTAAAGAGATCTTATAGCCGGGGATAGGAGCATGAAGTGTTCGATCATTGAATGAAAGTTTACCGGTCCTCTTCCTGACATCATAAAAATATCCGGAAATACTGGTATAGGGGGTATGAGCAGAAGGGTAATTTCCCGAACCTAAAAGGTCGATATAACTGCGGGGATCGATCTCTTCCAGGCCTCTCGCTTCCATGAAATAGTCCCCCGAACCTGCAGGACCTAAGACCCATTTATCCAGAAATGTAATAATTATCAGGATGTATTCACGGATCGAACGGTTGCCTGGTCTAATATCAAGATCCAGCTTCCTGTCAGCCAGGAGATCCTCCACTTCCCAGAGGATGAAATTTACATCAGAAAGAAGAGTATCCGCTGTCTGTACCATATTACGGGGAGCTGAAGGCAGGGGAATAGCGGAAGAGGGTGTATTTTTCTTCCCGACAAAATGACTCATCTCCAGATACTGATCATACTCAGCCCTCTTCTCAGAATCCGAGAGGATTCCATAGGCGTTCAGGATCATGCGAAACCGGTTTGTTGACTCGAGAGAGTTATTGTTGTGATCCGGATGATATTTTAGAGAGAGTTCCCTGAAAGAGTGCTTAATCTGCTCCAGTGGCGCGTTATTATTGAGACCCAGTATTTGATAACAGCTTATAAATTCGATCATATATTGAATTAAATAGTACTTAGACTGATCCTTTTTGTCTATATGTATTAACACAAATGAGGTATTGTGATGAATATCACCACAGCAAACTACCGGGTATTAAAGCCGGCTCAAATAAAAAAAGCCCCGCTCAAATAATACACGAACGGAGCTATGAATTATTTAAGACGAAGAATCAGCCTTTGATCCCTGTAGAAGCAATTGATTCTATAAATGTTTTTTGCATGCCCAGATAGAAGATAATTATAGGAACCGTTATTATGGATAGATAGGCCATGATTTCAGCCCATGCGATATCAAGTTGAAAGAAATATTGTAAACCAATCATAACTGGCCGAAATTTTTCTGACTGAACAACCATCAGCGGCCAAAGATACTGGTTCCACATATCCAGGGACCTCAGGATAGCGGCTGTGGCAATAACTGGACTTGAAACAGGAATAACAACCCGGGTATAAATCTGAAGCCAGTTGGCACCATCGATTCTTGCAGCTTCAACAAGATCCTTTGGTATTTCCCTGAAGAACTGATAGAAGAGAAAAACCTGGAATGAATAGGCCAGAAAAGGAATGATCTGAACGTGATAGGAATTCATCCACCCTATTACAAGCCCCTGAGCGGATATCCAAGGCAACTTATTAACCAGCAGAAGTAGTGGTACAGCAATGGTTTCAAACGGCACTATAAAAGTGGCAACGATTATTGCCATTATTATGTTCCGTCCTTTCCATTGGAGGAATGTAAATGAAAAAGCAGCCATTGAATTCAAGAGCATCCCGAGAACAACAGTGACTAAAGTCACAAGTATTGAGTTAAATAAAAAAAGCGGGATGGGTGCTCTTTTGAAGGCGGCCAGAAAATTGTCGAAACTTAAGTTGCCGACAGGCAAAAACGCCCGCAGGGAAGAAGTGTCAGCGAGTAGCTGCATTTCAGGTTTCAATGATGAAACAACCATGAACAAAAGGGGAAGAACAAATATCATGGCAATTATGATTAAAAGAATATACCATCCGGTCTTACTTATGATTGCAGAGCTTTTTGTTGTAACCATCATATTTAACCTTCCTTTTCCCGGGTAAGCACCCTCTGCAAAATGGAGACCATAAGAACTAACATAAAGAAGATAACCGATATGGCAGAACCTCCGGCAATATCCTGTTTTCCATATCCTCGTTCCACCGCCTGAAAAATAACAGTCTGGGTTGAATCCAGAGGACCTCCTTTAGTCATGGCATTTATCTGTGTAAACACGGCAAAGGCCTGCATGGTTATTACAACAAAAACAAATACAGCAGTATTACGCAGACCGGGCCAGGTGACATACCTGAACTGCTGAAAAATCCCGGCTCCATCAATACTTGAAGCCTCATAACGAACTATTGGAATATTTTGAAGACCCGCCAGCCAGATAACCATATGAAAGCCTACCGCCTGCCAGATAGACATGATAATAATTGCGGGTAAAGCTGTTGCTGGTTTTCCTATCCAATCCACCGGTTGAAATGAACCGAAAGTCAGACCGGATAACAGAGTATTCAGGAGACCATTTTGGCCGTCATAAATAAATTTCCAGAGTAAAGCGACGACAACCATTGATACAATAACAGGCATAAAAAAGAGTGTTCTGAACAAGTTTATTCCTTTAAGTTTCCTATTCAAAAGTAGAGCAAGGAGTAAAGCCAGACCACCTTGACATGGAACTACGATAAAAACAAATTTCAGGGTATTTAACAGCGCTTTAAGAAATATTACATCACTTGCAAGGACAATTATCTTACTATCGCCTCTGTTGTATGAGAAAAGTTCTCTCATCCCGGTATACTGCGGATAATCAGGATTTCTGGTAAACTCCCGCAAACGAGGATAGGCAATATTACCGGTTTCATCAGTGAGAAATGCTCCCGATTTCTCATCAACCAGAGGATCCATAGTAAGGGTTTTAACTGTCATCAGCCTTTTAAAATTTCTCATCCCCACCCACTCTGTGGGATTTGGTGAAACAAGGCGCTGATTGGTAAAAGAGAGCCCGAAAGCCATTAAAAATGGTACAATAAGAAACATAAATATCAGGATAATAACCGGACCGGCCATAAGCCACCCTGTCACTGCTTCCCTTCTATTCATTCGAGACAGGGACGACTTTCCCTGGGATTTAGTACTGGACATATGGTTCCTCCATGGTTGTCCACCATCAGGAACCTGAGAAAACGGAGACTCCCCTTTCCCGGTCCCTATTAATGGTTTTCAGTTCAGGATCTTCTAAAATCCGTAACCATTGTTGTTTTCGATATCTAAATTAATCTCATCAACTGCTGCATCTAAAGCATCCTGAACTTCAGCACCATTGGAAATATCTGCTAATGTTTTCTCAAAGACCTTAGCCATAACAACATAACCGGGTGTTGGAGGTCTGATTAACGCCTGCTGAGTACTTAACTCAAAAAATACTTCCATTGGTGCCCCCGGAGAATAATACTTGGATTCCCTGGTCGCAGCTGACGTTGCAGGTATATTTCCGATACCATCGGAAAAAGCTGTAAGGTAATTGTCCTGAATTGCATACTGTATAAATGCACGTGCTCCATCTTTTTTCTCACTGGTTTTGGCAATACCAAACTGCCAGGAGGCGGCACCAATCTTCGGTCCTTTCCCAAAATCGGGAGCAGGAAGGAAGAGTAAATCATCACCAACAGCATCAAGAACCCCCGGAGCGGCCCAGTTACCATTCCACTGAAGGGCATAGCGGCCTTCGATGAATCCGGTATCTCTGTCTGCCGGGTCCTGTGAAGTTCCAGGTGCATATCCCTTTGTAAAAAGATCCTGCCACCACTGTCCAAACGCAACTGCGGCCTCACCATTGAGGAAACCTTCGGCGGTACTGTAGTCAGATCTGTCGATCATATCTCCTCCAAAACTTTGGAGAAAGGGGGAGAAAGCGTAGGGATACCATTCTCCGGTCCAGGCCATACCGGGATCAAAAGCGTATTCGAATTCACCGGAGGCATCTAATTTTTCAAGAATGGAGTTAAATTCATTCAGGGTCCACGGATTAGAAAGGGATGGAATCCGTATTCCATACTTATCTAAAACCGATTTTCTCGCATAAACAGCACAGGCCGCGTCCCATAATCCGACCGAATATACTTCTCCATCCCATTCTCCAATAGCACCGGGAAGAAAATCCTTTAAAGAGTTTTCGGATAATCCCAGAGGCGCCATATATCCTGACCATGCCCAGTTGGGCATTATGGGTCCATCAACATCAATAATATCAGGAAGGTCGCCCGAAAGAGCTGCTGCTGTTACTGAATCATTGTAGGATTCCTGGGGGAATTCTTCCAAAACAATAACATAATCACTCTGAGAAGAATTGAAGCCATTGATAACATCAAGGAGAATACTCCTCTCAACCTCATTTCCAGCTCCATGATACCAGAGACTTAAAGGTGAAGGACCTTCAGATACGGGAGCCTCCTGATTACCTCCGGCAAATACAAAACTTGCCATAAATACAAAACATAACCCCAATAATGCCAGACGCTTTAACATAATGCGCCTCCTTTTCTTTTTATTTTAAGGTAACTCCGTGCGGAGCACCATAAATTTATTTATCAAGCCATATCGAATCCAAAGTATGATGAATAAACTCCCTTATTCTGCCACCGCAGACAGTCGAAACAGTCAACGAGACAAGAGGATAAGATGGAAATATTTGACTTGTCATCACAAACTTTCCTCCCAGGATAAAAATCTCAACGATTGAGCGATCAAGAATAATCCTGAGATCAAGTTCCTGATTCGACGGCCCTTCCTTTAAATCCGTTACTTCAACAACGGAAGTTTTTATAAATAAATTGTTAAATCCCGAAGAGACAAGACTGCTTCGATCCAGCTCTAAAAGAGCCTCTTTGCTATGCCATTCCAATTTCCACTTTTCCTTCTTTAAGTAGTTGAAAAAGATAATAAAATCACATTCAGCAGGCTTTTGAACTTTGATAATAAATTCATGAGATAAATCCGGGTCCAAAGGCAATACAAAACCGTCATCATTTATGTCCCTGATACTCTCCGTACTTTTCCTGAGAGCTTTAAATTCTTCAACAGGAAGCTGTTTCAGCACTGGAATAACTTCATTCTCATCAAGGAATAATTCCCGGGGAATGCTCATGACCCCCCTCCATGGCTGAGTAGGAATTTGATTTGAATATTCCCAATGGTTACACCAGCCAATCCAGATTTTCCGTCCATCAGCTTGTGGTATGCCTGACCATGACTGGGCCGCATAAAAGTCCCTTCCATAATCTGACACAAGACCTTCCTTAATACCTGAAAAAGGAGTAAAGGTGGTTCCGTTGAAATCGCCCGGGAAATATCGTACGGTTGGAAGGTCGGGCGACATAGTTGAAAGAAAGCTTACTGTAAGAAGCCAAACGAGCCTGCCGGATTCAGTTTTTACTGGAAAAAGATCAGGACATTCAACAACCCCAAAACTATTACCAATATTAATTTCTCCGGATTTTTCCCACAAAAGAAGATCATCTGAGGAGTAAAATAAAACCGAGTAACCTCCGGACAGGACCATTATCCAACGCTTCGATAATTCATGATAGAAGACTTTGGGATCACGAAAATCTACTAACCCAGGATTTTTTATTATTGGATTATTCTCATACTCATTCCAGGTCAAACCTTCATTTGAGCTCCAGGCAAGACTCTGCTGCTGAAGACCAGGTATTCCATCCTCCTGTTCAAGGTGATTTGTATAATAGGCAAGCAACCCCTCACCTTCCGGGAAAAATCCTGAAAGATTATCATCGTCAACCACGGCGGAGCCTGAGAATGCCATACCCAATTTCTTACTGGGATAAAGGGCTATATCCTTCTCCTCCCAGTGAATTAGATCCGCACTTTCTGCATGCCCCCAATGCATAGGCCCCCACTCATTATCATGGGGATGATGCTGAAAATAGAGATGATAAACCCCCTTGTAAAAAACACACCCATTTGGATCGTTCATCCAGTTTTGTTTAGGGGAAAAATGGATTTGTGGTCTCAGTAATTCTTTATAGCTCATTTGCTCCATCTTCTATTCTGAATATTTGAATACGCTTTCATTTTAAAGTAAAATAATTTTATCATGAAGTTTCTCTTCTGATTAATTTTGGTTCCAGAAGAATATGATTCTCCTTGCTGTTCGACTCTGATTCATCAATTCTTTTCAGAAGCATCTCCACGGCCAACCGGCCAATCTCTTCAATAGGTTGAGAAACGGATGACAAGGTAGGACGAACATTCAAACAAACAAATGTATCATCGAATCCTACAACCGCCACTTCTTCCGGTACTTTAAGATTTAACTCCTGTGCGGCATGAACTATACCCAGAGCAAAGGGATCATTAACAGAGAATACGCCGAGTTTTAAATCCGTGTTAACTGAGGATAGATACTCAATAGCACTTTTTAAACCTCTGTCGAGCATGGTCAACCACCAGTCCTCATTGCCAATCACCTCAATTTTATCCTTCTGAATACCAGCACCTATCAGAGTCTCCCTGAATCCCAGGTATTTATCATCCTTGGCAGGGCCAAAAAATGCAAACCGTTCAATTCCTTCGGCCAGGAAATGCTTGGCAACCAAAGCCCCGCCTTTCTTATGGGAGACTCCCACACAATCTATTCCGTCGTACTCCTGGGAAAAAATAACGGTCCGAACTTTCTGTTCTTTCAGTTCCTCAAGCAAGGGCGCTTCAGGAGAAGATAGACCGATAAGAATTCCATCAACCTGTCTGGCCTTAAGAGACTTTATAATCTCCCTCTCACGTTTCTGATCTCCAGCAGAGTTGGAAATAATAACGTTATAACCATTTCTGGCTGCATGTTTCTCAATATGGGCGAGAATTTCCGCAAAATACGGATTCATCAGATCCGGAACAACAACACCAATCAGCAGAGATCTTTTTGCAGCAAGGGTCTGGGCAGAGAAATTAGGTTCAAAATCTAATTTTCGGACCCATTCCATGACTTTGGCTTTCCTGGCAGGAGATACTCCAGCACTCCCGCTTAAGACTCTTGAGACTGTTGATTGTGAAACTCCGGCCAGTCTGGCAATATCTTTCATTGTTTTCATATGAATACGCTTTCAATAATTCATGATATAATCATATAATTATTCTGTCAAGAAAAAGTTTTTCAGTATACACCAAAATCTTATCATTTATATTTTCAGTAGTATTCTGGATTGTAAGAAAATAATAGTTAACACTTATTCTAGTTCATTCCGGTCAAAAATCACTTTAAATCGTTCAAAGATGACAGGGCTTCTCTCTGTAAATTCCAGACCAGAGCCTTTATATTCCAGCCTGAAAAAATAATGATGAACCTCCCGCCAGTATTCAAGAGAACAATCCCCTTCCCCTTCAAGGGCGGCGTCAGCACGGCTTATCTCTTCGAAGGGAAGTGTTTTTACATCCTCTGTCCGGATTATACAGGCGGGCATACCATTCCCGAAAGTTACAATTGAAAGATCTCCTGATTCCGGTATTTTCTCACCCTCTTCATACATCTCCAATGCCGAAGATGTACCGGTTTTCACCCCGGTTCTGACAAGACCCAGGAGAGAGTTCGCCTGATACTCGCCCAGACCAAAACTCCAGACTTCATAGGAAGAATCTCTGTGCTCTTCATTTTTCTCGATGAATGCCTTCCAGAATTTCCGGATCTCATCTTCAACCTCTTCTTCCGAAAAAATACGGTATTCCAGCACAACCTGGTGCCGGCACTCAAAATGATTCTCATAAATTGGTCCGGAATAGTTTTGAATGAAGTGATTTTGATTGATTCCGGAAAGCTCAAACCCAAGCTTCTGAAAAAGGGCAAGCTGCCCAACACTGGTGTTACCAGTCTTTATCAATATTTTTTTATACCCCTTTCCTTTTGAATAATCTATCGAGTATTCCATAAGGGCCCTGCCGATCTTTTTCTTTTGATAATAAGGCAGTACCGACAGGTTTTCTATCTCTATTTCAGAATTTCTTTTCTCATTAAGAGCTATAATCCCAACAACCTCGTCCTGGATAAAAGCTCCGAAATAAATGGAAGTTTTCATATATTTTTGAACCATCTTTCGATCAGGATCACCCAAAAGAAGCAATTCAAGAGGAACTTCTTTCTCGGGGAATGCTCTTATTTCAGGACTGATTCGAGACATGGCCCCGGAGTTGCCGGAAGCCAGTGCGGCCCGGACAGCCGACCGGGCATGAACAGCGGTTGTATCGTAAAGTTTAATCGAAGTATCCTCTTGCTTGATGAGGGTTCCAATTTCGGTACAACCCAGAATTACCGCTTCGGCTCCGTCAGCGGCCAGATTTTTAACAATCCGTAAGAACTCATTTTTTGAAGTGTCCTTTATCTCTCCAAGACAAAGTTCATTATAGATAGTCTCATGGACGATCCTTCTATCGGCGGCATCAGGTACAATAACATTCAGACCAAATTTATCTTTCAGTCTCCCCTTGTAAAACTCCTCATCCATTGTAAAGGCTGTGCCTAACAAGCCCACTTTATGTATACCGTCTATAACCAATTCTTCGGCGGTGGCATCGGCTATATGGATGAGGGGAATACCGACAGCCGCCTCAATTTGGGGAGCAACCTTATGCATGGTATTCGTACAAATTAATATAAAGTCTGCTCCGGCAGATTCGAGACTCCGGGCCCCCTTTGTCAGCAGGAGGGCTGTCTTATCCCAATCGCCCGATTTCTGGAGCTTCTCTATAGGATCAAAATCCACACTGTATAGAATGATTTCAGCCGAATGAAGGCCGCCGATCGCCTTTTTTATGCCTAAATTTATAAGGCGGTAATAGCTTTCAGTACTTTCCCAGCTCATTCCCCCCAGAAGTCCGATTTTTTTCATAAATAATCACCCCTCATAGTTTCTATATTCAAGGAACCGGTAGTTTAGAATACCGCCAATCGCTCCGGGATACAAGTTATTCCTCATGGATACATATCTCACCCGAAAATCACATAAATATACCTGTTCTATTTGCATCTGAAAGCTCAGCCTAATATAATTTATCCATATTATATGCCAAGGATTAAAAATGAATTTGTCGTTAAAAAAGGGATTGATTCTGTCTTATACACTGATTGTAATCATTATCCTGCTCTTATCAGGATTTGCCATAAACGGGAGCAGGTATTCGGATAAACAAGTACACACTGTCAGTACGGAAGTTCTCCCTCAAACCCTCAGTTACCTGACTCTGGATCGGAATGTCATATATATTCAGCAATGGTTGACGAATATTTCAGCCACACGCGCGGATTTTGGCTATGATGAAGGATTTGTCTATGCTGAAAAGTATTATAAAGAATCGATTGAGATTATCGATCATCTATTGGTATCTCATCAGGATGAACCTGAAACACAAAAGACTCTGGACAGCCTTAAAACCAACCTTGATGAGTTTTATCAGTCGGGGAGAATCATGGCCAGAGCATACATTGATGAGGGTACGAACGCAGGAAACTTAATGATGGAAAAATTTGATCCTGCCGCTAAAAGGATCTCAAATCAATTAAATATTCTCGTTGAAGAGCACACAACCGAACTTATGGTTGGTTTTGATCAGATAGAGGCTACGAACACAAAACTTAACGCCATGGCATTAATAGCCGGTATCACAGCCGTTGTTATTGGAATTCTTATCGCCTTCTATATTTTAAGACGTTTTCAGAGAGGTATAAATTTCATCAATGGGTATTCAAAAAATCTGGAAAAGGGAATATTAAGGGTCTCCAACGAAATTAATCTCCAGGATGAATTTGGAACCCTGGCATCGGCTTTCCATTCCAGCTTCAACAGGCTGGGGGGACTGATCGAAAACGTATCCCAGTCGGTGAATCATACATTCACTATGAACGATTCTCTTACCGCGGTGACAGAGGAGGTCTCCTCTGCCGCCAATGAGATGGATGCCAATATGGGCCATATGACAAAGCAGCTGGAAAATCAGGATAATGTCATATCCGAAGCGGTAACTGCCGTAAACCAAATTACGGCCAACATTGGTTCTTCATCGGTACAGATCAGTAACCAGTCAAGTGCCGTGAGCCAGTCCTCCGCTTCGGTAGAGGAGATGGCGGCATCTATTAAAAACATATCAAGGATCAGTCAGGATAGGAATGCTCAGATCAAAATATTAACAGAAACCCTCGAATCGACAAAGAAGAATATGAATACCACCGGAAAAGTGGTGAATCAGGTTTTTGATCTTTCAAATAATATGGCCTCCATCACCGATGTGATTAACAACATAGCCTCACAGACAAACCTCCTGGCCATGAATGCAGCCATAGAAGCAGCCCATGCGGGCGATGCGGGAAAAGGCTTTGCTGTAGTTGCTTCAGAAATACGGAAGTTAGCCGAAGACACCAGTATGAATGCACATAAAATTGATGAAACCTTAAATCAAATTACGGGTATCATCCTTGAAGCAAAAAAAATCAGCAGTGAAAACCAGCTCTCCTTCGGGAAGGTTCAGGAGGAGGTTTCCGGATTTACCAGTACCTTCAGGGAGATAAACTCGACCATGCTTGAGCTCTCTGCAGGTACGGGGGAGATCATCGGCGCCGTGACAGAACTTTCAGAGATCACAAATCAGATTCAGTCAGCATCGGGTGAAATGAATACAGGGTCGGAGCTGGTGAACAGGTCCATGAATAGTGTCAAAGAGCTATCCCATTCAATTTTGGGGGGTATCGGCGAGCTGAACCTGGCCGTCGAAGAGATCAATAAATCCATGTTATTAATCAAGGACTCCTCAAAGGAATCTAAAGATTCGGCAGGAATGATAAAACAGGAACTTCAGTATTTCACAGTCTGATAAGAGGTAAAAAGTGTGATACAATGAGCCATGAGTAGAAAAATTGAATCAGTAGCAATAATCGGAGCGGGCGCCCTTGGCCTGCTCTATGGGCAGTCAATCAAAAAGATCCTGGGGGAAAAACTTTATTTTCTATCGGATCAGGATCGATATGGAAAGATCAAATCTACGACTTACCTGATAAATGATAAACCTGAATTTTTTAATGCAAAAATCCCTGAAGAGCTGGAAGAGTATCCAGACCTGATTATCATCGCGGTAAAAAATCATCATCTGAAAACCATCCTGCCAATCCTTGAAAAGGCAATCAGAAAACATACCATCATTATCTCCGTTTTAAACGGGATCGACAGTGAAGAGCTGCTGGAATCGTATTTTCCCCAGGCTTCAATAATCTATACGGTGGCCCTGGGGATGGATGCGGTAAAAGAGGGGGATGAGCTCACCTTTACAAGCAGGGGAAAACTCCTCCTTGGTAGGAAAAATAATGATTCAGACGATCCCGTATTAAAAGCAGTGTTTGATTTTTTAAGTGCCACAGAGATAAAAATTGAGATTCCCGAAGATATCATCCGCTCCCTCTGGTGGAAATGGATGATCAACATAGGGGTTAACCAGGTTTCATCGGTAACCGGGGCTCAATACAAGGTTTTTCAGGAAAATGATGAAACAAGGGAGCTCATGGACTCGGCCATGCTGGAAACAGTAATGGTGGCCAAGGCGGCAGGAGTCGATCTCACCGAAGAGGATATTTCCGAATGGTACCCCATCCTCGACAGTCTCGGTCCCGAAGGAAAGACCTCCATGCTTCAGGATATGGAAGCCCAAAGGATCTCCGAAGCCCCCTATTTCGGAGGAAAATTGATCAGTCTGGGAGAAAAGTATGGCGTCCCTGTACCGGTGAATGAAACCCTCTACAGGATTATCAGAACAAAAGAGGCCCTCTTTACTTCAGAAGAACCCTCCTCTTAAAAGGTGATCCCCGCCTTGAGAATTTGAGTCAGAGCAGAGTCCATCCCGGACATATCAAAACTGGATGCTCCTGATTCTCCGATATTTGTACCTCGCCCCCAAACCTCCATGGCCACTCTCTTTCCTTCAGGTTTTCCCGGTATTTCAGCATGATAGATAACCGAGGGCTGGCCTGCCCAATCGCTGTTCTCTTCTGTGTATGTATCGTTGTAGTCGGAAGATTGATTAATTTCCATAAATACCTGATAAGTACCCGGGTGAATATTTATCTTTGTGTTTAAAGTAAAACCCGCAGAGGGAGTTGCAGAGGTGATCGAATCGGGATAGGGGGTATCCTCGTCAGGGAGGAGTTCTCCCGCATTCTCCATAAGGGAGGACCAGAGGGGGAAGGATTCCCGATAAAAATCACGTCCCAACTCCTTTCGGCCGGCATGACGGAACCCTTTCCCGTCGGCACCGGTTACATAGAGGGTTTTTAAAAAATTATCATTTTCATCCGTCACCCAGATGACAACCTGAGGCAGGATATTAAAAACCAGGGGGCCCGCTTTCATCCGCCGGCTCCATGACTCCCCTTTTACAATTTCAAAACCTATATCACTGCCGCCCATATTCTGATTAAGGCTTATAGTCTCAGGCTCTTCACTGAGCTTGTTCATCACACAGGAACCAAGCAAGCCAGGGGTGATAAGCAGAATTAAAACTAACAAAACTGCCGGTAATTGTTTTCTCATTTCATCTCCCGGATATTCATATAATAGTATAAACCGCCGGGAGAGGATAAATGTTACTTTCTTTGGGATTTTAATTGAATTTCAGCTTATTATATAACCAGATATAAACGGCATGAGACCAGAGAAGAGGAGAAGCCGAATCCCCCCACTTATCTATCCACCCCTGAAGCATTTCAGAATCAAGAAGATCATCCGAGACCTGTTCGGGAAGATGCCCTTCAGAATCGGCTTGTCCACACATCCAGAGGAGAGCCTCCTCTGCGGCGTTTCTATCACCCATTTCCAGCTGATAAAGCGCAAGCCATCCCCGGAGTAAAATCCAGATACCCCCGCCATAATAGGTATCCCCCCTATAGCGGTGAACCCCGCCGGCCCGGAGAAGATCCTCTTCTATCTTTACAGCGGTTGCCCTCATCAAAGGCTCATCGAGTTCAAAAACGCCATAGGGAATGGAAACCCCAATCAGCGATCCGTCCACAAGAGACGAACCTTCAAATTTGGAAAGATGCCCCTCAACAACTCCCCTTTTAAGAATGCGATCTTTTATTTTCTCACAAACCTCCCCGGTTGAGACCTCAAGGAACTGGCCGCCACTTTTCAGCCCCCCATAGATCGAGGAGAGAGTATAGATATGGATCCCGTTCCGGTTCTCCTCCCAGAGGTCATAGCAGGGAAGGGCCCAGATCCTTTTCAGGTAGGATATCACCAAAGCGGCAGCTTTTTTCCATCGACTTACTTTATCAGCCATCGCATCGGACAATTTGACCCTATCTGCGGGGAGAGGAATCTCTCGACATTTAAGATGCTCTCCCAGGGACCAGAGCCAGGTTCCCAGACCGTCAAGCTGAAAGTTCTCCCACTCCATATTCCCTTCATTGCCGTCCAGAGTATACCGGGTATGAAGATGAAGCTCTTCGGGGATCTCCCGCCCCTCATCGACCAGGCAGCACACCTGGTCAAGCTGCTCCTGTCTTCGCAGGATGTTGTTCGCAGCCCAGTCATGGAATTGATCGGCACTCTCCAGCTCTCCAGCGAGATCCATGGCATGGGCGATGTAGGCCCCGTCCCGAAACCAGCAGTAGTTGTAGGTTGGAAAGGTCGGAGAGGCTACATACCCCCCCGACGGATGCTGATTTTCAAGGATCATATCAATGCTCTTTTTATACAGATCATCAGGAGTCATACTTATCTCCAATACCGGTAAGAGTCAAGGCAGAGGCAGCAGAGCCCTCCTTACAGAAGACGGGGATCTTTTCCAGGGGAGTCTGGATGGTTATCCGGGAATTCCCGTCATACACCTGCCTGTCCCAGAGATCAACCCAGAGGCCTTCCGGCAGGTAAACCTCACGTTCTTTCCGGCCTTCAAAAAGAATGGGTGCGACTAACATATCCCGGCCAAAAAGATACTGGTCATCACAGCTCCAGGCCGCCTCATCCTCCGGGTAATCCATAAAGAGGGGCCGCATGAGGGGGAGTCCCGATTCACAGGTATGCTCGGCTTCGGCTTTAAGATAATCCTGTAGTTCCATTCTGATATGAGCAAAGTAGCGGTAGATTGATATAACCTCAGGAGCCTTTCGCTGCTCGGCGATATTCCAGGGGGTTCTGTCAATTATAGGCTTCTTATGACCATTGAGCTCCGAGTGGTACTGCATGAGGGGACTGAAACAGGCCATGGCGGCAGAACGCAGATAGAGCTCTGCCGAGGGAATCTCCCCACTGAATCCGCCGATATCCCACCCCATGAATGGAATACCCGAAATGCCGGAATTCATGACAGCTATTATGACAGACCGATGGGCCTCCCAGCTGGAATCCTGATCCCCCGTCCAGTGAATCGGATTTGCCGCCGCCCCTGTAAATCCCGACCGGCTGAATACACACCCCTTACCCTCCCGGTTAACCAGGTCATAATAAGATTTTTCATAAAGGAGGGGGTATTCATTCCAGAGTTCATCCCCGAACCTGCCGTCCGAAAATTTCAGAGAGTGGCCCCAGAGGTGCTCTCCACCATCCGTCTTGAACCCGTCAATTTCCATCTCATCCACAAGGTATCGTCTCTTGTCGATCCACCATTTGACTGTCTCTGGATTGGTAAAATCCGGGGCATGAGAGCGGGGAAACCACCAGGGCCTGACCGTATACGGAGTTTCATCGTCATGGAGAACACAGAGTTTGTGAGCAATCATATACTCCTGATCCCTGTCCCTCTGTTCAGAGGCCTCTTCATCCGGATTCAGGGCCTTAAGCAGAGGAATCTGCCAAAGGATAACCTTCGTTCCGCCCTCATGGAGGGTCTCTATCATAGCTTTCGGATCGGTCCATTTTCCCTCTTCGGGAAAAGAAAAATCCTCCAGGGAGAAGTTTTCATCCCCCCGCTTAGGCTCATATTCAGCATCATTCCAGATATAAAAATTTTTCTCATCACTCCAGGCTTCAATAACGAGAACCCCGGCGGGTATATCCAGTTCACGGGATTTCTCCCAGACCTCCATTACCCTTGCCTGAGAATTCCACTCGTTTCCGCTCATCCAGGGAGTGAACACCCAGGCGGGAGGCATGACGGGGAAAGTTGTCAGAGACTGAAATTGATTCAGGATTTGCATGGGGGTCCCTGCAAAGAGATGCTCTGTGAATCTCCCCGACTGGAGGCCGGAACCGGGAAAACCAGTTTCAACACAAAGGCTCAATTGCTCAGGATTGGTTCCGGCCAGATCATAGGAGACCTTCCTGTTCGTTTCCACCCAGTGGCCCCGTTCTTTACTGGTAAAAAAGAAGGGCATGGGAATGTAGGTTCGCCCCCCCTCATCCTGACTTTTATACTCTTCATACACCCGAACATCCAGCAGACTGCCACGCTGATTCATCCTGTTAAACCGTTCACCAAAACCGTAAAAACCTTCACCCTCGGGAGTATACCTTTGGGATTTTAATGATAGAAGCGTTCCACTACTATCTGTCAGGCACATCCAGGGGGCAGTTTCTCTGTAAAACTCCTCCCCATCCCTGGTTATGATTACACAGCCCTTGAGTTTATTGATATTTATTTTAAAGGAACCTGCCAGGAAAATCTCATCAGAATTATTATCAGAAATCTTCTCTACAGATAGAGGCGCTTCGCCGTTAGAAGGGGTTCCATCATTTTCAATATACCCTCCCCAGAGGATTCTCTGTTCAACCCTGTTTTCATAAAACCGGAAACTCCGTGTTTTATTCCCGAAGGAGATCTTTATAGAATCATCATCGATGAAAACCTGGTTCGCATTAGAGAGAGCATGCCAGATAGACAGAGGACATGCAAAAGTTTTGCTTTGTACCTCTGCCACAATCCCCCGAACCGGCCCCTCGGGGTTCAGAACACCGGAACCCGAGACGCTGATGAAATATTCGAACTCTGTCTCAACGGAGGGAAGTTCGGCGCACCAGCATCCCCGACCATCGGCTTCGCCTATACGTCTCCCGGCGATCTCCTCCCGGCCATGGGAACTTATAATTGTGACAGTTGCTTTCAAATCTTCTCTATCCGGAGAGACAAGCCAATTAATCATGAGCCCCTCCCCCCTCTCTGGAAATCGTGGAGCCCTCTCATCGGGACCTTGATCATATGGATTTTCCAATCCCAGTGGATTGTGAATAATATTGATATTCATTGACTAACTCCAATTGTGAGATTTACTGCCCGACAGGGTCTTTATCGAGGCCGCCCCGTAAAAGGGACAGCCCGTTACACTTTCGTTCTTCCAGGAAGACTCCTGGTTTCCCTCTTATTTAAGGAGAGGAATTATGGCCGCCTCGGCATTTTCCAAAGCCTGGGCGGGGGTGATTGTTCCAAGAGCCGCCTGGTCAAGCTGCATACCAATAGCATCCTGAAGTTCGTTCTGCCTTTCAATTACAGGAGGAACAATAGAATACTTTAATGAATTAAATACGGCCTGCCGATTTTCAGGAAGATCCCTGTCAAGATAGGCCTTGAAGTAGGATTCATCCGTAAGGGTGGGAAGTTCCCATCCCGTTGCCACTCTCATTTCCGCCACCTCTTTGCTTGAAGAGAAAAATTTGGCCCATTTCCAGGCAGCCTCGGCCTTTTTTGTATTGGCGGAAACAGCCAGGGCATTGGCGAAGAAGTGGGTAGCCTTTGTGCTCATACCAGGTTCTACTTCAATATCCCAGTTAAATTCAGCATCGGCAAAACCACCGAACATCCAGATCCCGGACACTACCATCCCCAGATTACCGGATTTGAAGAAATCCTCATTGGAAACACCACCAAGGTCTGCGGCTGAAGGCATCACACCCGAGCCGAGGACCATATCAACCATGGTTTCCAGGGCTTCCACATTATCGGGAGTATTGAGGGTGCTTGTTTTTCCATCTGCACTGAGGATAGCCCCGCCATTCTGGGCAACCTTCTTGTAGAATTCCCAGAACTGAATGGGAGAAAAGAGCCCCCAGATATCATTGGCAGGATCATTTATCTTCTTTCCAGCCGCCACAGCATCTGCCCAGGTCCAATCTTCTGAAGGATAGGCAAGCCCTGCTTTATCAAAGAGGTCCTTGTTATAGTAGAGGACAACTGTTGAGAAAGTTTCAGGAAGACCATAAATCGAACCTTCATACTGAAAAGCATCCAGAGCCTTGGGATAGAAGATCCCCGAATCAAAACTTGAATCGTTGGAAGCCAGTGAACTTAAGTCATAGAGAGAGCCGCTTGCCGCATAGGTTACAAAACTCTCATAGTTCAATTCGAAAACATCCGGAGCAACACCGCCGGCCACAAGGGTCTGAAGTTTTGTGAAATAATCAGCATAGGGCGCATTTTCCACTTTGATAGTAATATCCTTGTTTTCATTCTCAAAAATTGCTATCATCTCTTCCAGGTCATTCATGTGATCAGGATGGGCAGAATAGGTGAAGTAGGTCAATTCTATCTTACCGTCGACGGAAGCGCCTTCATCATCTTTCTGTCCACCCGCCATTACCATCATCGTGCAGGTCAACGTTATCATCAAAATCATGATAATTCTCTTTTTCATACAAACCTCCAAAAAATATTAGTTTTTTATCCCGCTTCGGGACATTCCCTGAATAAAATATTTCTGTGCCAATAGAAATACTATAATAATTGGAACAAGACTGATGAGGGCTCCGGCCATCACCATGTTCCACTCGGTAAGATACTCTCCCTGAAGAGCCGCAAGACCAACAGGAAGGGTCATCATCTCCTGATCCCTGATAACAAACAGGGGCCAGAGAAAAGAGTTCCAGACACCCATAAAGGAGAGGACACCCAGAGTAACCATGGAGGGTTTTATTAAAGGAAGATATATCCTTAAAAAAACAATCCCGGGTGAAGCGCCATCAATAAAAGCAGACTCTTCCAATTCCCTCGGCATGGTTAAAAATGCCTGGTGGAGAAGGAAAACGCCAAATGCACTATAAAATACGGGCAAAATCAACCCGCCATAGGTATTAACCAGCCTCAGCTTCGACATCAGGATAAAAAGCGGTGTTACAGTCACCTGATAGGGAACCATCAACGTCATGACATAGAGAAAAAACAGCACTTTTCGAAATCGAAACTCGATTCTTGCAAAGGCATAGGCGGCCATGGCGGATGTCACCAGCTGGCCAAGGAGGGCTGCCGCGGTAACGACAACCGAGTTGAAAAACATCCTGCCCATTGGAAAAATATCAAAGAGCCTAGTAAAACTCGATATTGATACAGGATCAGGAATGAATCGGGGGGGGATTGATAGCACATACTCACTTTGCTTCAGCGCTGTGGATATCATCCACAAAAAAGGAGTGAGAGCCGTCGCCGATAGAATTATGAGGGCAATATATATCAGGAACTTGCCAATCGAAAAAGTTGCTCTTTGTTTCATACTTATATCACCCATAATGAACCCACCTTTTCTGCAGCCTGAACTGAACCCGCGTAACAATGAAAACAAAGAGAAAGAGTACCCATGAAAGGGCGGAAGCATAGCCCATCCTGTTATAGGAAGCGGCATTCTTGTAAATTTGTTCCACGAGAACCGAAGTCGATCCGGCAGGTCCTCCCCCGGTCATAACCCAGACCTGCTCAAAAACCTGAAAGGAGTTGATAAGCGAAATGATCAAAGCAAAAAAGATAGTCGGGGTTAGAAGCGGCAGGGTAATCTTTGTGAGTTTCGCCCTGAAGTTCGCACCATCTATGGATGCCGCCTCATAATAGACCGGAGAGATATCCTGTAATCCACCTAGCAGGATAATCATTATATACCCCGTATCTTTCCAGACCGAAGTAGCAATAACCGCAGGCATTGCCCAGGCGGGATCAAAAAGCCAGGCAGGTCCATCTATCCCGACTAAAGCAAGTAAAAAGTTTACAAGCCCGAATTTCGGATTAAGGATCCACATCCACAGGAGAGAGATGGAGACCCAGGAAGAAATTACAGGGATGAAGAAAGCGGCTCTGAAAAAGGCAAGCCCTTTGATCTTCTGATTCATAAAAACAGCCGCTATAAAACCGGTTAAAAGAACGACAGGAATATATCCGCAGATAAAATACAGGGTATGTTTCAGAGAACTCCAGAATATAGGATTTTTTAAGAGTTCAAGATAGTTTGCCACACCCTTGAATTGTGGCGGAGAGAGAAGATTCCACCTGAAAAATGAAAGTACAAATGACGAGGTCATGGGTATAAAGGTGAAAATTATAAGTCCAGCCATACTCGGAAGTATAAAAAGCAAGGCCCATAATCCCTGATGCTTTAATTTCAATTCATTACTCCTTTCATTACTCCATACTTTCCTGATTAAAGGGCGATTCGAAAGACTTCCCGGACGACCAGGGTGGCAACACCCCGTACCCAGAGATCATCTTCGAAAAGAACCGGTTCAATACTCAAATTACTGGAAAGACCGTATACAGTGTTTTCGAGTACAGCCTTTCGCATCTCCGGCAGGAAATAGGGAGAAGCCGTACTTCCCTCGCCACCGATTATCACTGCCTGGGGGTCGAAAAAATTGATCACATTGGAGAGTCCAATTCCCAGATATCTTCCCGCCCTTCTGTAGGCTTCAAGGCAGCTCTCATCTCCCTTCCCTGCCATATCCCTAATCTCCTCTATTGATAATTCTTTTCCAGAACTTTCCCGGACCATTTCGATTATCGCCGGATCAGAGGCAAAGACTTCAAGACAGCCTTTTTTCCCACAGGTACACAAAGGGGCCGTTCCGGAGGTTTCCAGTTTCATATGACCAAGTTCCCCCGCTCCATGATGAGCCCCCCTGTAGAGTCCGTTATCAAGGACAATTCCAAGGCCTATTCCACGGCCAACTGTTAAACAGATATAGTCCTGATACTGTCTGCCATCTCCAAAATACTTTTCACCGATGGTGAAGGTGTTTACATCATTCTCGATATACACAGGAACATGAAACCTCTCCTTCACGGGAGTTACAAGATCCACATTCTCCCATCCAAGGATCGCAGACTCCAGCAGGATTCCCCGTTCAGAATCTACCCGACCGGAAAGGCCTATACCGATCCCGAGGATCTCTCTGGGTTTCTGTCCTGAATTTTCAAACTGGAGAAGGGATTCAACAAGCATTATGAGTTTACGGATATACTCCCCGGGACCATCCTTGCCGGGTTCGACAGGGAGGCTTTCTCTTCGAACCATGTTTCCCTTGAGATCTACCAGCGCACCATGAATGGCATCGGCCATCACCTTGAGACCCACAGCCCGCCCCCTCTCATAATTAAGTTCAAGGAGAACCCCCTTCCGTCCTCCGGAGGATTCATCCTTTCCCTGTTCTTTCACAAGGCCGGATTGAATTAACTCATCCGACAGGAGTGAACAGGTAGATCGACTTAACGAGGTTCTTCTTGAGATACCGGCGCGGGAAATAGGACCCTCTTCCCGGATTACATCCAGGACAATTCCCAAATTAAGACGTTTTATATAATCCTTATCACCAGTTTTCATTTTATCTCCCCTGAAATCACTACTTTGTTTGTTCGGCGAACAAACAAAGTATACTGCTATTATACCCTTGTTTTTCTATCTGTCAAGGAAATCATTCAGAATTTTGAAGGATAATGATAGAGTTTATGGATTCTGGTGTTAAATTTAATGCTTTCGCAGGAGGTAGAGGTACTCTTTGACATGAATATCCCTCTCCCGGAGATTACGGCTGCCCCGGAAGGTGTTGTATTTTGTCTCAAGAACGGTAAGATGACCGATTTTTTCCAGCATTCCCTTCATCTCTTCAAGGGAGATAAACCCTTCGGAGTTAAAGGATATTAAAAGATACTTTGCCGGCAGTTTTTCAACCAGGGCTTTAAAAGAGTTGAAGGCGTGACCCCGCTTGTTGAAATCGGAACGATTCCAGTCTACCGGTATGCCCGAGACACGGCTTATATGTTCAGGCCGGATGTAATCTGAAATCAGATTCAGCATGAAATAGTTTGAGCCATAAGGGTGCTGATTATAAGGGGGATCCAGGTAGGCCACATCCACCTCATCGATACAGTCGGCTATAATATTGGAATCCCCCCGATGAACCTCCACTTCGCACTCAAAGTTGCTGAAAACCGGAAACGGGAGGTTTATATCACCCAGAATACGGGAGAGGGCATCCCCTTTATTGCCACCGAACTTTCCTACCCCCCGGTTTGAATCTTTATAAAAACCTTTAAAGACACCCGAGGTGTTGGCATGAACTGATGCTTCCGAGAGGAGGGGTGCTAAAAAATATTTTTGATATTTCCCGGGCAGGTGTTCGATATACTGCCTGGCTGTATCAATATACTCACCATTCCGGCGGGTATAAAAAACACGTTCCCCCTCCTGTATCTCCTGATCATCACCCGGTGAATAAAGTTCTGAAATAAAACCCCGGCGTAGGGGATCATTGTTGAGCCGGGAAATTAAATCATTATGAATTGCCCTTAGTTCAGGAAGATCCAGTGCCGATACGTTTGCAAGATAACAACTATTTGTTACCTGGGAATACCTTTCAAGATCATTTACCACAAGACTCCTGGAGTACTGCTTTAAGTATCTGGCAACGACCCCTGAACCTGAAAACACATCGAAAGTTCTTAGAGACTCTGTGCCCAGGTCCTTCTTGATCCGCTCTATTCCATCACCGATAAAATCAAGAAGGCCCCGTTTATTACCAAGGTAAGTGAGAATTTGTTCATTTAAAAACGCGGGGTTCTCCCCAAGGGAGTCGGAAAAGGAAGCCACCTTAAAACCCTACCCTATTCTGTTTAATAAGGTTTTTACCCAGGTTTATCCCCTCTTTTGCCGCTTCGATTGCGAGGATATAGCAAATCCCATCCTCCGCCTGAAAAATTTGTTTATTCTTCAGGCCATCCTTATTTTTTTCGATAATGACTCCCACACTGTACCTTTGGCTCCCTTTTCTACCAGGCAGGCCTGTAAGGGTATACTCCCCGAACTGTTCAGTAATCATCTTATCCTATATTCTAACTGGATTTTCCAAAAGCCCCGGGGGTTGCCGAACTACCGGATTTACCAGGAGGGTTAGCCCGCAGATACTCATGCTCTTCACGAACCTCATTCACAAGATCTTTTATTTTCCACTCTATATTGGTAGATGTCGTCATGGAAAACGCTACCCCCGCAGGATCAGAAACCTTCGATTTTACAGCTTTCAGGATCTTCATTGTCTCTTCCCTGCTGAAGCCGTGTATAAGAACAACCCGTTCATCCGGTTTCTTTTCATTATTCATTCAGAACCTCCAATTCAGAAACGTTGAATTCGCCCCTCATTATATAGAATCCTCCTACTCGAAACCACTATATATTTCCCATTTTTGAATTATCTGTATGGTTATTTCAATTTTTATCGGTCGCCGACCGATAAATTAACTCAAATGGAGTATCTTTCCATTGTTTAACCATCTGAATACTGTTAGTATTATATATAGACCCGCCTTTAATTGCATTACCATTTTTACATTGAGGAGAGAATATGTACAACAGCATTCTCGATATACCGATAAAAACCGCGGCCGAGTATCCGGATCGTGTATCACATAGAATAAAACATTCGAAAACAATAGTCGACAAGACGTATAAGGAGCTCCTGCATACCATCGGAGCGCTTACAGCCGGCTTCGCCCATTTCGGTGTTTCCCGAAAAGAGCATGCAGGCTTCTTCATGGATAACAGGTTCGAATGGATTACCACCGATTTCGCTCTCATGGCGTTGGGGGCCGTTTCGGTCCCCAGGGGATCAACAACAGCCCCCCGGGAAGTGCAGTTCATATTCCACCATTCGGACTCCTGCTTTTTAATACTGGAGACATGTACACAGCTGGTTGAACTCAATGATGTATTCACCGGGGAAGACTGGGACAATTGCAGAAATATATTCATTGTGGAAGATGGGGAAGGAATTCCGGAAGAAATTCGGGGAAAGGTCCATTTTTACAGTGAATTGATAAAGATTGGGACCCCTGTATACGAGCAGGATCCGGATCTTTTAAACCGCCTTTCCGCGGCAATAAAACCGGAAGATCTGCTTACAATAGTCTATACATCCGGAACCACGGGGAACCCCAAGGGGGTCATGCTGAGCCATGCAAACTTCCTCCAGAATGTCCATGCCAATACACCACGGCTGGAACTCGATCCGGAGAGACCCGAAAGCTGCGTAGTCATGCTCCCCTCCTGGCATGTCTATGAAAGGGCCTTTGAGTATTGCGCCGCCACATCGGCAATGAAAATTGTTTACTCGTCGGCAAAACAATTTCCTGTGGATCTGCTTGAGGAAAAACCGGAGATCCTTATCACCGTTCCAAGGGTGTGGGAGTCTATCTATCAGAAAATGATTAAAGCATTCAGTAAACTTCCGCCCCTGAAAAGGCATATACTTTTCTTTTTCATCAACCTGAATACCGGTTATATGGAGTCGGATCAGTACCTCCGGGGCAGTTATATATCTTTAAAAAAACGAAGCCCCCTCCGAAAAGGGGCAGCTTTCATCCTTCATAGTCTTCGAAGGGTACTCTTTTTTCCGGGACATAAGATGGCAGAAAAGCTCTTTGTGACCTTCAAGGAGAAAGTTGGCGGCAAGCTGCGAGCAGCAACTTCAGCCGCGGGGACCCTCCCCAGATACCTGGATGAACTTTTTAATACCCTGGGTATAACACTGGTTAATGCTTATGGTATGACCGAAACAGCTCCGGGTATCTTAAGCCGAACCATAGGAAACAACACCTTTGGAACAACAGGAATCCCCTTCGACAATACTGAAGTTGAGATTCGCAGAGAAGATGGGACCGTAACTGATATTGGGGAGAAGGGTGTGATTTTTGCCCGGGGTCCCCAGGTTATGAGTGGATATTATAAAAACCCGGAAGCAACAGAAAAGGTCCTCGCCCCGGACGGTTGGCTGAATACAGGAGATCTGGGAGTTAAAACGGAAAATGGTGAAATTATTATTGTAGGAAGAATGAAAGATACAATCGTCCTGATGGGGGGAGAAAACGTAGAACCCGAAACCATTGAGGAGAAGATGAAGGAGAGTATCTATATAGATCATGCGGTTGTCCTCGGTCAGGATAAGAAACAACTCTCGGCGATTGTTGCCGTTAACGAAGAGGAGCTCATGAAGCTTGCTGCCGAACTGAAGTTAAAGAGTAACGAGGTGGTCCTTGAAGGAATAGATTCAATTAATCATGAAGATATCATTCATCATCTTATGAAAGAGGTAAACGGATTAATCTCCCGAGAACATGGATTTAAAACCTTCGAATTTATCTCTAAAATTTTTCCAGTCAGGAATGATTTCTCGGTTGGCAAGGAGTTAACCCAGACCTTGAAAATTAAGCGAAAATACATTGAGGAGCGATATAATAACCTGGTTCAGCATCTTCAGGAAGATATTAAAAAGAGGCGAAAAAAGTAGGAAGCCTATTCCTGCCTGGTTCCTGCCCGTCTCCGTCATACTGTTTTAGCGGTTTAACAGGCAGGCTTACCCCCTCTTCTCCACCGTAATTGCCTCCTCAAGTTCACCAAACCTGTCGGAATAGAGGATCAGTTTTCCCGTTCCGGAAAGACCTATGCTCTTTATCCAAAAACCGACAGACCCCCCAATAAGGGATAGAGTTGTCGGGCCTATGATTTCAAATGGGCCTTCGGCTCTGATTGAGAAAACATCATTGGCATAAACTACATCCTCCCCATGTTCATCGACCATTCTCACAATGATCCTGGCAACATCATAGGTTTCATCTTCAATAAGATGGGTGGAATCGGCTTCCAGTTTCAAAGTCGGATTAAAAACCTGGGATTTTGTACAGGTCAGTCTGCACTCATCCCCGATGTACCCTTCAAATTTATAATCGGTGGAAGCGGTTCCCCAACCTCCAAAATACTTTGTGTAGATCTCCTCCATATCCTGAAGACTCATCTTGTATTTAGCCAACAGGATGGCCGTTCTCAGCTTATCAATTATAGAGAGGGAATCCACACCCTTCCCTGCTTTTATCAGTATCTTTTTCACAAAGTGCGCATCTCCTGATGAAAATCTTTCATTCATCAGGATCTGATCACCTACAAAATCATTAACCAGGATGGGAGGGTGTGGAAGATGGGGGAAAAGCTCCTTTCCCGGTATAAAGGTGTTTATTTACTCACCGTTTATATACATCTTCACATAATCACAGTTGGTGAAAATATAGATATCGCCCCGGATCGACTCATCCACATCACCATTAGCCAGAGAATGGGCGACCTCCATGACAGGAAGGATATCCGACTGGGAGGCATAAACCGCAGCGGCGTACTTGGGAATCCGAAATATGTCCTGCACACCGTGATAACATATTTTATCACCACTGCCGAACTCCTTATGGGTATTGTAATCAAACATACACCACCCGATGGCTCCGGCTACCTCATCATCCCCATACATGGCATCCAGGATACGACCATGACGCAAGGCCTGCTCTACCCTGCGGCTCACATGATCAAACTTCTTGGTGGGAAACATGTGGCCATTGTGTTCGGTAATAAGATAGGGAACAGATTTCCTGACAACCTTTTTCCTCTTTAACAGAGGCGGCCGTTTACCATTATGGTTAAAATCATTATAGGTATACACATCCTCCAGAAGGTTACTCCCGGGAATACACCTTACCCCGCCTGTGGGTCTGGTAGAATCGAGGCCCCTCGCCAGCCTGTTTGTTTTCTCATAAAGCTCATCACAATCCCGGGATTCATTTATCCGGACCCCCCATATGAAAATTGAGGGACGGTTCCAGTCGGTGGTGATCATCTCCTCCACATGCTGGAGGGTGATATCCTGCCACTCTCCAGGCTCACCGATATGCTGCCATCCGGGAATTTCATCAAAAACCAGGAGACCAAGCTCATCACAGCGATCCAAAAAATGCCGGGATTGGGGATAATGGGAAAGCCTTACCGTATTCAGACCGAGCTCATATTTCAGAATTTCCGCATCTCTGTACTGTGCACTTCGGGGCATGGCATAGCCGACATAGGGATAGGATTGATGGCGGTTCAATCCCCGAATTTTTATCCGGTTTCCATTCAGAAAAAAACCATCATTCCGGAATTCCACCTTACGAAATCCAAACCTGAAACTTTTGTGGTCAAAGACATCCGCATCTACTAGCTGAACAGCCAGATTATAGAGATTGGGGTTATCTAAATCCCAAAGCTCTGCGTCCTCGACCTCGAAGGAGGCCGCAACCACCTGCTGCGATTCACTGGTCAGTTCAAAATTTATTTCGTGAGTGCCGGCGAGTTTACCCGAAAGTTCATCAAAGGCACCGGGGGCTCCTGAAGCATCGGGGAGGATGGATCTTTGAGATTCATCCCGGTTACAGCAGGTTTTCAGAACCTTAAAGCTTGCTGAAACCGTACCCTTACGTCTACTCTGATTTTTAAGGTAAAGGAGAAGGTCAATCGTTTTATGGGAATGGGAGAGATTTGAAGTTACAATCTTACAGTTATCGATAGAAACTTCCGCCCTGTATTCAAGATGCACTTCCCGGTAGATTCCGCCATAGGTAAGATAATCAATGACAAAACCGAAGGGGGGAATCTCTGGCCGCTCCCGGGAATCCACATATACAGCAATAAGATTCTCTTCGCCAAACCGGACAGACTCGGTAATATCGGTCTTAAAAGGGGTGTACCCCCCCTTATGTCCGGAGACAAAAAGACCATTAACATAAATTCGGGTAGAACTCATAACCCCTTCGAAACAGAGGTAGAGTCTTTTCGCCGCCTCTTTCTCCGGAGGGGTAAAATTCTTACGGTAACAGCTTTCAAACTGGGAGAGCTTTTCATCGAAGTTGTTATACGGAAGTTCCATATTGGTATGAGGCAGATTAACTTTTGAAAACCCCTCTTCGTTAAACTCCTCTTTAAGATATTCATCCTTGAAGTCAGGTATATATTTCCAGTCAAAATTCAAAGGAATGTATGTTGTCATTTACAATGCTCCGATAAAGAATGTTTCTTAAAGGCCGCCAGGTCTTAAGTTAATCTAATAAAAAAACAGGCCTAATTGTCACCCATAAAAAGGTCACCCAGTCCACCCAGGATCGACCCCTCACCTCGGGAACGACCTCCCATCTGGGGTGCATATTTCAGCACACGCCCGGCAAGCCTGCTGAAAGGAAGACTCTGAAGATAGACCGCACCGGTTCCCTGAAGGTCTGCCAGAAAAAGTCCTTCACCGCCGAAGATCATGGATTTAAGGTTTCCCGCCCGGCTTATATTGTAGGAGATACCCGGCGTAAAAGCGGCAAGGCACCCGGTATCAACAAGGAGCCTCTCACCATGAAGTTCTTTCTTAACAATCATACCTCCCGCATGAATGAAGGCCAGTCCCTCTCCTATCAATCTCTGAAGAATAAAACCTTCACCGCCCAGAAGTCCTACCCCAATCCTTTTCGTCAATGCGATGTCCAACCGCGTCCCCTTCTGGGCACACAGGAAGGCATCTTTCTGGCAAAGGAGTTCTCCACCTGTTTCGCTTAAATTAATGGGTATGATTTTACCGGGATAGGGAGAGGCGAAGGCTATGGTCCGTTCTCTATCCGAGGCATTTGTAAAATGGGTCATGAAGAGAGATTCACCGGTAAGAAGTCGCTTCCCCGCCCCTGCTATCTGCTCCCACATGCCTCCGGGCGGTTCGGTTCCATCCCCCATCCGGGCTTCAAAATCTATCCCCGGATCCATATAATTCATGGCACCCGCTTCGGCAATCACCGTTTCACCGGTTCTTAGATCAACCTCAAGGATCTGCATCTCATCCCCGAGGATCCTGTAATCCATTCCATAACTATACATATGAACCTCCCTCACTTCCTGTATATTATCACATTATAAATATACAAAAATTTATACCGCTTTAACCGGTCCAACTTTCATTTTTCCCTCAATCAACAAACTTAAGATAAGGAGAATCAGGGAAACCGGAGCCACAACGAACGCAATATGCAGTCCAAATTTATCCCCTAAAATCCCCATTAAAAGGGAGGCTGTGGATGTTCCGGGGACACCAAAACAGGAGAGGAAGATCATCAGGATGGTGGCATCAACGGGGAGAACCCTGGCCGAATAGGATTGTATGGAAGGCCAGAAGCAGGCAATGGTAAGCCCCATCAGAAAGAGGAAAATATATAGCAAAATGAGTCCATTTATAAAAAAGAAGCTGAGGCTGATCATAAAGCCCGCCACGGCTGAATAGATAATCAGGTTCTTCAGACCGGTCTTCGGGATGATCTTCGCACTGGCCATGCGCCCCGCCACCATACCGAAGGCGAAAGCAGCAGCACCGAATCCTCCCGCCCGTGGAAGGGTTCCATAATGGATTTGGATATACGAAGCCGACCAGAAGGCAAAGGAAAACTCGGCGGCACCGGCGAAAAAGAGACCAGCCCCAAGGGCCCAAAATCGGGGCTGGGCAAGGATCTCCCCCATATGGGAGAAATCGGTCCGGGATCGAGGGAGGTTAACCTTTTTAGCTCCGGGATAGAAAAAGAAGATAATCAGGGTACAGGCGGCAAGCCCCATGAATACATACCGCCAGGAGACACCACGGGAGAGGAGCTCTCCGACAATCAGGACGGCAAAGCAGACTCCCACCGGCCAGGAGGCGTGAAGAAGATTCATCTTCGATCCCGAATCCTTCGGATGAAGGTCCTCCACAAGGGGAGTAAGAAGAGCCTCCAAAAAAGCGTACCCCAACCCAATCAAAAGCATGAGAGCCACGGTGGTCAAATAGGTGGAGGAGAAGGAGAAAAGAAAAAGGCTGCCCGTCAAAACAAGGAGAGCTGTTTTCAATATCTTTATCTTTCCAAATTTTGCCGCAGCAAAACAGCTTAAAAAGAGAACAAGGAGTTGCTCAAGGGAGGTGATAAATCCAAGGAGGCCAGCTTGTGTAAGGTTGAAAGATAACTCTTCGGACATTTTTACCAGACAAACGGGGAATGTGTTCGCAGCTGCCGCATAAATGAACATGGAGGCAAAAGCTGCCCGGTCGATTCTATCGATTACTTTCTGATCAGTCATAATTACCCTCAATTATAAAAGGCTTTTTCAAAAATATCCACTTTTTGAAATTACCTCATCATATAGGAAATAGCCTTCCAGCCAATGAAATAAGAACAACAAAAGGTAACTACTCAGCACCAACCATGAATGGGTTTCCGGCAAAGACTCTTAAAAGCGCTTCCATTGCATGAACATC
>JAEINK010000025.1 GCA_016342585.1 Spirochaetales bacterium | reverse complement strand
AAGGGTTTCCTCAGGCGGGGACTCCACAGGGGCTACTTCAACCACAAGGGTTTCCTCAGGCGGGGACTCCACAGGGGCTACTTCAACCACAAGGGGTTCCTCAGGCGGTGCCTCTAGAGGGGCCACCTCAACCACAAGGGTTTCCTCAGGCGGGACCGCCACAGGGGCCACCTCAACCACAAGGGTTTCTTCAGGCGGGACCGCCACAGGGGCTACCTCAACCACAGGGGTTTCCTCAGGCAAGGCCTCTAGAGGGGCCACCTCAACTACAAGGGTTTCCTCAGGCGGGACCGCCACAGGGGCCACCTCAACCACAAGGGTTTCCTCAGGCGGCGCCTCTACAGGGGCTACCTCAACCACAGGGGTTTCCTCAGGCAAGGCCTCTAGAGGGGCCACCTCAACCACAAGGGTTTCCTCAGGCGGCGCCTCTACAGGGGCTACCTCAACCGCTTCCGTTACTGTTTCAACCGGGGGAATATCAACAGGAAACTCATCATAAACAGGAATGTTCTCCTTTTCAGCCTGTACAAGGGGTCTTGGTTTTTCAGCAAAAATAAAATCTGCCGAAGTTGCGGCTCTTACAGGCAATTCTCCCTCAGGAATTTCATACCGGGTACCATCCCAGGAGTAACTCGGTCCTTTTACAATAGTTATAGGTTTTTGTTCTATAGACTGAGCCTGATGAAGTGCAGCTTGCCTCTCTGAATCAGCAGCCCGAATATCATCCGCCATGGTCCCGTCGGATCCGGTTTCTCCCACCGATAATTGTTCTGTGGGAAACACATCATTTTGCCCAGCAGCTGCACCCGATTCAGAATTCGATAAAACGGGAGAAGAATCTTCCTGCGGATCAGCAGAATCCTGTTCCCCTAAAAGGGGGGATGTAGTCTGTTCACCTTCATCCGGTGTTTTTTCACCACCACAAGCAGAAAAAAACAGGATAAAGAGAAGAATTAGAGGAATTAAAAATCCGTTTTTCGTTCGGCCAGATGTTATCATAAAGAATTTCTACTATTGCCTCTACTTTTTTGTAAGTTTAGATGATGGAGAGGTTGCCAAGGAAAACGCAGCCTCTCCTGAAATGTATATCCTAATCCTCATCGGAAAACTGAACATTTCTGAATCCCGATACTTCCGAAGCCCTCGTTGAACCGTCTGAACTGGCCAGGTATGAGTATTGGGCAGCAAGCTCTGGATCGATGCTCGCCAACCTTTCGGAATAATCGGCTGATTTATCATAGTTCTCAATTTCGTAGTAACACCTTGAAAGGTTCAGTAAAACAGCAGAATAGGAGGAGGATGTATTTTTCCCACTCTCATTCATGGCCTGCTCGACGCCATGGAGGAGCCTTAAGGCATTCTGGAATTCGCCCTTCATATAATAGACATTACCCAGGTTGATTTTAGGTGATGTATAGTTTCGATCCAGGGAAAGGGCATTATTGAAGGCCTTCTCAGCCAGAGAGTACTCACCAAACTGGGCACAAACGATCCCCAACTTGTTATAACTTCCCTTATTCCCCTTCTCCTTGGCAGCCGTATTGAACTCGTCGATCACAGAATCAACCACAGCATCAATATCATCGGAAAAAGCGTTCACTATTCTTGATTTGTCGCCATACTGGAGTCCCAGATCCTGCTCCTTCAAACCAACCGGTCTGAACAGTTCCTGTGCCTCTCTTGAAAAGTGTATGGTCCTGTCATCGGGATTGGCAACTGAAGCGAACTCTTCGATACCCACACGCCAGGCAGTTGAAAAGTCTTCACTTCCGATCATGGTAATTTCAACAGGGATCCACAATTCACCCTCGATGGGGATGGTCATGGCTTTGTCAGGGTGGATCATCTGATAATCCCGGGCTGAAACGCCTGTATTGAAGGCCGCATAAATATGACCGGGAATGGTGATAAAAGCGCTCTCCATACCGGCAGCCTCTATCATAGCTGTAAAAAGGACGGTAAGGTCATCACAGTCTCCTGTTCCTCTTATCAAAGTGTTTCTTGGAAGACTAACCGCATCAACGATCAAAGGATTTTCCTGGGCAGCATCGAAGGGTGATGTTGGATCAAGCTGATAGAGGATTCCAAGTTCATCGAGAGCATAGAAGATCTGCATGGCCACCTGAATCTTGTCAGAATACCCGGCCCGGGTCACATCCCGGCAGGTCTGCCGAATATAAGAGACATAATTTCTTAAAGCAGCATCAGAAGGGGTGATAAAAGCGGCAACCTTGCGGTCATCATCCCAGGTCATGGCCTCTTTATCATGGAGATCGTAGGTAACAGGTTGTGACTGGTTACCGATTCGCCCCTGGGAATTATAACTGACCTGAATTTCCCCGGTAAGAGGGGTAATTCCTTCTGTGGCGAATACATTTTCATTTAACAGAGCAAGTATATCAACCTCGACCTCTTCTCCTGCTCCGATTTCGGTGATTGTGGCCGACTGGGTGGCTGAATCCATATACCCGGCCTGAAAGAAGCTGACTTCCACATTATTGATGGCAAATTTCTCGGTATTTACAATTTTTACAGTTCCTACAGGATGGTCAATATAGTAAGACTGCATGGCCGCAAAGAGCGACCTGATCTGCGGTTCTTCAAAACGAATGGACCGGACCTTAGCCTGGGGAGCATCCGGATCGATTCCTGTTCTATAGCTGCCTGATATTCCAAGACCAAAGGTTAAACCCTGAAATCTATTCTCATCCGGCAGTACAGGAAAGGAGTACATCAGAGTCGGCTGAAATTCAATATTTAAATTATAGGAAAGGTTTAAACCGGCCTTTGCTCCGACTGTTGCCAGAAGATTATATTGAGCCACTGTTTCATCGGCCAGCTCTGGATAAAGGCCCATTCCCGCACCCAATGCAATACGCCCCCCGATTTCAAACTCCTTGGAAACCTTATTCGAAAAATCCATTCCAAGGAGACCATATAATTGTGTGTTATCAAACTGAGCAGGATTCGGCCCTTCATCCTCAGCAACCGGTGTACCGATATAATTCGTTGTTATCAATCCCAATTGAACCATTGGCTGCAGAAAAGATGCCCTTTGAAGGGGGAGCCTTGTTAAAAGGGAGATGTCGGTTAAAGAGTACTCCCCCTTGAAGTCGGTCCCGAGCCCTATCCCCTCAAGCCCGTTTACCGCACTCATATTCTTGAATTCAAATCCAAATGAAATGGGATAACGGTATTTATTATTCAGGTTGATTTCAACGGAAGCCGAATCCTCTTCTATCTGTGAAAATAAAAGAAAAGTTGACACAAAGAGGGATAGAATCAGAAACCCGCATTTTAACGATCTTGCCTTCATCTTTTTCTCCACACTGTTTTTTTCATAGATAAGTTTCAATAAATATAACTACACTCTAAATTTACCACAATAAGAACCTTATTACAATTGTATTTTTGTATTGGTAGGTTTATTATGGATGCATGAATAAAGGCGACATCTTTGACAAAGGCAACAATGAATATATCGAGTTTCTTGAATCTAAAAACTCTAAGGAAGATAAGGTTATTCTTTATACAAGAGAGTCGGAAAAACCTTACCTGGAACTGAAAGTGGCAGGGACAGTCCCTTCAGAGTTTTTAGAAGCAAATTATCGTATGATAGGTCCAAATGAAAAGAAAAGGCTTCTGGCAGTCTGGATCAATGCGAAACAAATAATTAAAGAGGGTTTTGAAGATTAATCTGTATCGGGGTTATTCTTCCCTATCAGTGTAAAATCATTACTCAGATATCCTCTTACGATTTCGACATCCCAGCCATGCCCCTGAACCATGGCTGCGGCATTTTCGGGGTTAAAATAAAAGTAATTATCATCCCGGTCAGGACTTCCCTCATCAAGAAGATTAATGACAAGGTATTCATCAGCAATTTCCGAAAATTTTATCAAGGCAGACTGAAAGAATTCCATATTATTATTAAGATTCAGGTTGAATATCCCCGAGGTGAACACAAGATTAAAGGTCCTCGTACAGAAAGATTTATCCTTGAAGAGATCCACACAAAGGAATTGACCATCCTTATGGAGTTCACTCGCCTTCTCTACCATGGCGGGGAGTATATCAACACCAAGATAGTTCACATCAATCCCATCCTCTTTCAGCATCTGAAAAAGGTCACCACAGCCGCAGCCGACATCCAGAAGGGATTTATTGGCAATATCAATATTTTCAGTTAAAACCCTGAACCTGGCAAACTGTGCTTCCCGGCTTTCCCAGTCCAGAATTTTATGTGTTTCTTCAAATTCCTCTAGTCGAGGATAGTAGTGGCTTCGCATTTTCTCTTCGGCATTCATGCGCTCAGCTAAACACATATTATTTTTTTTATCAACAATGGTTTTGACGAAAGCTGAATATATTAGTATCCTTTTCTAAACAGATATAAGCGAGGACATCATTTTGCTGAAACTTCTTAATTCTATGACTAAAGAAAAGGGGCCTTTTACTCCTTTAGAGGCTAAAAAGGTGAAAATATTCACCTGCGGTCCATCAATATATCAACGTCCACATATTGGAAACTATAGAACCTTTCTCTATGAAGATTTACTCATACGATTCCTTGAATTCCAGGGAAACCAGGTAGACAGAATTATTAATCTGACTGATATCGAAGATAAATCCATCGAAGAAGCCCACAGTAAGGGCGAAAAAATGGCGGATATGACCTCCAATGCAGCGGATTATTTCAGAAAGGAGACAAAGGAACTCCATATAAAACTACCGAAAATCCTCCCCTCATCCAGTTCAACAATAAACGAAGCCGCGGAAATCACCAAAACACTGATCGAGAAAGGCTTTGCCTATAAACATACTGACGGAGTATTCTTTGATCCTCTGAAAAGTAAAAACTTTGGGAAGCTCTTCGGGCTTGATATGACACGATGGCCCGAAAAGCGACTGAGATTTAAAAAGGATACCTACAATGGCAACCGGTGGAACAGAGGAGATTTCATCCTGTGGCATGCCGATAAGGGAGAACACATCCACTTCTGGGATTCGGTTGTGGGGCGCGGTCGACCATCCTGGAATATTCAGGATCCGGCCATTATTCACAGCCACCTGGGAGAACAGATCGATATAAACTGCGGCGGTATTGATAATATCTACAGACACCATGATTATAACATCGCTATCATGGAAGCTCTGACCGGTAAGGAGTATGCCCAGATTTATCTGCATGGAGAACATCTGGTTGTCGATGGCTCATCCATGTCCAAAAGCCGGGGAAACATCCTCTATCCTGAACATATTTATGATAAAGGATTCTCTCCCGAAGAGCTTAGATTTTTCCTTACATCCCAGGTCCATTACAGGAAAAAGCTGAATTTCACCTGGACTCACATTGAAAAGAGTTCACAAAGACTAAAAGTAATCAGAAAAATGATAGAACAGCTCACAATCTTAAAAAATGGATCTCCCGACAAGAGCGATGAGCAGGAAGTGCTTATATCAACATTGGAAAATGATTTTATTATGGCAATGGAGGATGATCTTCATCTGGCCGAGGGCATAAATTCAGTAGAAAAAAACCTCAAACTCATGATAAAGATATATCCTGATGGTCTGGATGCTAAAAACAAATATAAACTGAAAACAGCGGTAGAAAAGATAGATACAATTCTCTGCTGTCTAATATAGGAGAAAGAGATGTCAAAGACTTATAAAAACGTAATTGCCTTTGTCTGGGTGAAAAATATGGATAGGGCAAAGGCTTTTTACACAAAGACGCTGGGAATGAATATTGTTCTCGAATCTGACGGATGGGTAGAGATGGCCGTTCCCGGAACCGGCAATGCATATTTAGCTCTAAACCAGTGGAAGGAAGATAAACAGATCCCAACCAATGAATTTGTGACTCTGGGTGTTGAAAAACTGGATGATTTTCATTCAGCCCTTATTGCAGATGATGTGCACATGAAGGGTGAAGTTGTTGATTTTCCCGATCAGGGTATGAAGATGTTTAAATTCATGGACCCTGATGGCAACGTAATCACAGCGGCTTCAGTAGAATAAACAGTAACCTTATATTCCGGTGCCGTTTTCAAACCCTTTTTCCATGGGCCGGCGCTGGAGTATCTTTGTTCCCGGTGCAACGGATCTGGTCAGCCAGACATTACCGCCGATTTCAGCCCCCTCCCCAATTGTAACCCTTCCCAGGATCGTAGCTCCTGCGTAAATCACAACATTATCTTCAACTATGGGGTGACGAGGCACACCCTTAATAGGATTTCCATCCTCATCCATGGGAAAACTCTTGGATCCAAGGGTAACCCCCTGATAAATCCTTACATTTTCTCCAATTATTGAGGTCTCACCAATGACAGTACCCGTAGCATGATCAATAAAACAATTCTTTCCAATGGTGGCTCCAGGATGGATATCCAGTCCTGTCTCCGAATGGGCAGATTCAGATATAATCCTGGGGATGAGCGGAACCTGGAGCTTATAGAGTTCATGGGCAATCCTGTGACTTGTTAAAGCACGGACACTGGGATAGCAGAATATCGCCTCTCCCACACTCTTAGCCGCCGGATCGCCATTAAATGCTGCGGCCGCATCGGAAGCGGCCATCTCCCGGATATAGGGAACCCTGGAGAGAAGCTCCCGGGAGATATCTTCTGCCTCGGTAATACAGTGGTTTCCATCCTTGTCGGATTGACAACAGGAAAAGCAGAATCCCCTTTTTATCTGTTCAGAAAATATTCGAAAACTCCGATCTAAAGCGGAGCCCGTATAATACTTCATGGTATCGGTTCGAATTTCCGCATTCAGAAAATAACCGGGAAAAATAACCGAACGGAGGAGCTCTACAGCCAGGGTAAGCTCCTCAACGGAGGGCATATGAACATCATGATGAATATTGCGGTGATAAACCGCCTCATAGGAGTCGGGTTCGGAGAGTCTATTGACTACCCGTTCCATCTCTTCCTGAAAAAGAAACTGATCGGACACTGTTTTTTCCTTATTATTTTTCCTCGAACAGGGGTGTGCTTAAATATCTCTCACCCGTATCGGGAGCCAGGAAGAGAATTCTCTTCCCCTCATTTTCACTGCGGGATCCCGCATGGATGGCCGCCCAGGCGGCCGCCCCTGATGATATACCGCACAGGATCCCTTCGAACCTCATCAAACTCCTGGAGGTTTCCATGGCATCTTTATCCTTCACCTTGATTACCTCTGAAACAAGGGACCTGTCTAAATTGTCCGGGATAAAACCGGCACCTATTCCCTGAATCTTATGGGGCCCGGGGTCTCCTCCGGATATGACAGGAGAGCTTTCCGGTTCAACGGCAATGATCCGGATCTCCGGAAGGAGTTCACGAAGCCTCCTGGCCGTTCCCGAGATAGTACCACCGGTACCAACTCCCGCAACAAATATATCAATTTTTCCATCCATAGCCACAAAGATTTCCTCGGCCGTCGTCCTGTAGTGGGAGGCGGGATTAGCAGGGTTCCTGAATTGCTGTAGAATTACGCCGTTTTTGTTCTCGGAAAGGAGGCGTTCAGCTTCGGCAATGGACCCTTTCATCCCTTCACCCGCCGGTGTCAGCACAATCCTGGCACCGTAGGCAGACATAATTTTCCTGCGCTCAATGCTGGCACTCTCGGGCATGACGAGTATTGATTCATACCCCTTTACCGCCGCAACCATGGCAATGCCAATCCCGGTATTACCACTGGTCGGCTCTATAATCACCGATCCGGGGAGTAAAACACCCTTCGCTTCAGCATCCTCAATCATACCAAGGGCTATTCGATCCTTGACAGATCCTCCCGGGTTGAAAGATTCAAGTTTGGCATAGAGTTCAGGACCCTTGCCAAGTTTATTTATTTTAACTATCGGAGTATTTCCGATCAGTTCATTTATATTGTTTACCGCTTTCATATGTCTCTCCTTAAAGAGGCCCTACTATACAGGGATTACATCGATATCCTGATCAAGGGATTCCCGAAGCTGTGCCTGAATTCCGGAAAGTGTTCCTGTATGGCTGGATGCACAGCTTGCACAGGCACCACCGTAGGAGATGTAGATAACCACACCACCATTCCTCTCCTTCATATCAACAACTTCAACACTTCCGCCATCGGAAGCAAGCATAGGCCTGATTGTGGCGGCCATTACATTTTCAACAGCCTTGTGTTTCTGAATGAGATTCATGGATTTAAAATCAGTCTTCAACGACTGTTCCTTAATCTGTTCTCTAGCCATCTCTTCTCTGGTTTCATTCAAAATGTCTACCAGGTAATACTTCCTTTCCTCATGGCCACCTGGTTTAATACAGGATTTACAGAATGCCCCGGCCTTCGTATAATTGGTAATCTCTTCAACCGTGGTGAGATCGTTTATCCGGATCACATCTTTGATTGTCTTGAGGGTTACCCTGGCACATTCACAAACCATGTCGGCATCCTCATAAATGGACATATCGACCTTTTTGAAGGTTGCCGCGGCTTTTTTGATCACATCATAGGCCATGACGGAACAGTGCATCTTCTGAGGAGGAACAGCAGGAGTATCGGGATTATCCCGAAGAGCAGCCTCCACATCCAGGTTCGTTATCTCCACCGCTTCATCAACGGTTTTACCGATACACATCTCGGCCATGACATCACTCGACGCAATGGCTGTACCGCAACCGAAGCTTTTAAACTTAGCAGCCTTTATGATATTTGTTTCGGGCTCAACAACCCAGTAAAGTCGGACGGCATCACCACAGGATTCGGCACCATAATCGGCCACAATCAAATCGCCACCCAGCACCTTTGCCTCTTCCTCACTTATATCTCCCATGAATTCAGGACGATTCATCCTGTTACTCACCTTATCTGAATACTCCTCCCAGAGGGAGCCGCCTAATAGATTATTCTTGGCCATTACATGTCTCTCCTGATTATATGGTGGAAGATATACTTCGCAACCTGTTTACTATCTGTTTAATTGAGTCTGCCGCATATTCAATCTCTTCCCCGGTAGTAAACCTAGAGAGACTGAAACGCACACCCGTATGGGCAAGCTCATTATCGATCCCGATGGCCTGAAAGGTAGGATTGGACTCCAGTGATTCGGAGGCGCAGGCACTTCCTGTGGAGGCGGCTATCCCTTTCTGGTTAAGGTCCCAGAGGAAGGCCTCCCCTTCAACACCCCTGAAACTGGCCAGGATGGTATTGGGAGTTCGAAGGCTTCTATCACCTATAACCTGAGTCTCAGGAATTTCCAGGATGGCATCTTCTAATTTATCCCGCAGTTTACGAACCTGAACATCCTCCAGCTCAAGGTGAGAGACGGCAAGCTCCATGGCCATTCCCATCCCGATCAAGCCCGGAGTATCGATTGTTCCCGCCCGGAGATCCCCCATCTGTTCACCACCATGAAGAAGAGGGACTATCGTCCGGCCTTCTCTTATATAGAGTCCACCTACACCCTTGGGACCATGGAATTTATGTGCACTGAAGGTGAGAAAATCTACAGGAATATCCTGTACATCGACGGGTATTTTTCCAATGGCCTGTACCGCATCGGTATGGAAGGGTATCCCGGCCGCCTGTGCGATTTCGACAAGGTCCTTCATCGGATTAATCAATCCGGTCTCATTATTAGCCCACATTATGGAAATAAGGGCGGTTTTTCCCGGTTCAATTGCAGCCTTAAGCGCAGCGGGGGTAATAATACCCCGATCATCCACAGGGAGATAGGTTACACGCACACCAAGTGACTCAAGAAAGTTCAGAGTCTTTGATACGGCAGGATGCTCTATCTGACTGGTGATAATATGGTCTTTATCACCTTTAACGATGTCCTGAAAATAGATACTCTTCAGAACTGTATTGTTACCTTCTGTTGCACAGGAGTTCAGGAGGACATCCGATTCATCCCTGGCATTAATTCCAGCATACAATCTGTCTATAGCTATCCTCATAAACGGGTGAGTTTCCGTACCAAAGCTGTGGAGGGAGTTCACATTTCCGTAAAGTTGACTGTAAAAGGGGCTCATGGCCTCGACTACTCTAGGGTCAACCAGAGTCGTAGCGTTATTATCAAGATACACTCGATCCATATTTAATATAATTCTCCAATATTATTTAGGTCTTAATAGAAATATAAAAATATAATTTATTAAAGTAAAGGAGCAATTCAGGAAGAATGAACTACCTGTACATCCCCTGCGCTATGTCTCTTCTCCAGAGAGAATAATTCAATGAAACCCTGTCATATTGAGCAAAACGGCTATCGATTCGCCACTCAAGGGAACCGACCGGCCCCTTAAAATCATCATAGCCATTGAAGGGAACCTCAAGTCCCTCTTCCATTATCTTATCATCAACAGTCACAGTCCATGAATAAACAGCCTTCTCTTCAGTGATAAGAGCCGTAAGGGAGAAGGCCCCCTCAACAGAATTTCCTTCCCTGTCCACATATGAAAAATCTGACTCAAAAACCTCAGTGCCACGAAACCCATCAAAGAATGTTTTTCTTTCAGAAACTATCTGCATCGAATCATAAATGACAGAGTTGAAATCGACGGTTCCATCCCGAATAACCTTGTTCTTCCCTGCCCGGATTTCAACATCCGTATTCCAGGGTTCAAAAGTAAACTCAGGCTTATTAATCATCCCAAAATCTTCACCGGCATTCAGTTTTATATTATGGATTCCCGGAGAAAGATCATCAAAAATTATAGGGGTTCGACTGTTCCCCGTGGTATAACCGGCAAACTCACCATCAATAAAGATTTCTGCGGGGTACATCCGGGAGTAAAATGATATCTGCCCGGGGGTTTCATCTTTCAAAGAGAGAATGGACCTCATGGAGTCGGGGTCCTGGAGGCTTACCCTCTGACCAGTCAGGTGGAGAATAATCTCTTCGGCAAGCTGATGAATCATATTTTCCGTATAGCCCCGCCCTGTAAAAGTCTGCTGCCCCGCGGTGGTTGTATCAAAAAGAGAAAGAGAGACCAATAGTTCGGTTCCCAGAAAAACATAGGTACCTTTTAAAAGATAATCGGCTGCCCCTATCTTTCCTATCTCAATAAGTGAACTGCTCCCTGCGGTGAGTCCCGAAAGCTGCAGGTTCTGTTCATCCAGGATAGCTTCGATATTCCTTCGATCGACCATCTGAATCCCGCCGTTTGATGAAAGATCAAAAAGGAGGAGCCCCGATATCATACCTTTCAGATAATCAAGGTCAGAGGTTCCATTGAGGTTTTCGATCTCCAGGGTGGCAAGAGAAACATCATCTGCATAGAGTGTTCCCATACCGGAAATCAGAATGATCAGGAAGATAGAGAGTTGCCGCAATCCAATCAGCCCCTTTTCAAATAAACATTTTTTTTCCATATTTTTCACACTTTTCGCCTAACGTTTATAACTTCTCCAAAATAAAAAGAGTGAAAATCATCCTGAGGATAGTAACGATTTATAATTTCAACGGGCAAAGTTGAAGGAACAAGATCGTTCACATGCCGTGTCCTGCACTCATATACAATTTCCGCTTCCATGAGTCCCGGTGTTTCTATCATTTCCGAAGGGAGGAGATTCAAACCGCATTTTTCGAGTTTATTAGTATCACGACCGGATTTTGAACCGCAAACAGCGAGTATTTTCCCCGAATCCTCGGGCATTACATTCACGGTAAACTCGCCCCCTTTGCGAATAGTATCGTAGGAGAACCTTGAAGGGCGAACCATGACGGTGAACACCGGTCGGCCCCAGATTATTCCCAGCTGTCCCCAGCCGATTGTCATAGGATTTCCCGCTTTTCCGGTGACAAGGAGGACTCCCTTACCAGCCATCCTTTCGGCTGTAAGATGATAATCTTTGAACACCTCATTTAGATCTATCATTATGCCAACTCCTTTATCAGTATATCCGCAGTTTATATTCATTTCAGGTCAATTTCAAGTAATTGCAAAAAATCAATTGATGGCTTCTAAGCTTTAGCCTATAGTTATTAGGAGTATTTTTGGATTACGAATATTACTACGGAGATTATCATGACCGCTCTCGAGATCATCGATTTACTTAAACTTGAACCCCTGAAAGATGAGGGGGGCATGTTTATAAGCAGCTATAGTTCTTCCGAATTGATAAAAACGGAAGCTCTTCCAGAGCGGTTTGGGTCAGATCATCCGATAGGATCACAGATTTACTACCTTCTAACCAACGAAACCGACTCTTTTTCTGCCTTTCACACCCTCAGGAGTGATGAAACCTGGCATTTCTATCTGGGAGACCCGGTTGAATTGATACTGCTCTCCCCTTCGGGACAAACTGAGACGATAATTATGGGTCAGGATATAATACAGGGTCAAAAAGTACAGGTCACGGTTCCACATGGCGTCTGGCAAGGGGCCAGAATCCTACAAGGAGGAGAGTATGCTTTACTGGGTATGAGTACGGCACCGGCCTTCAAGGATGAGGATTTTACTCTTGGCGACAGATACAGCTTGATCGATGTGTTCCCCGAAATGAGAAAAAAGATCGAAACTCTGACACGGGGGTAATGCCCCTACTACTGTGCATAAGGATGAGAAATTGAATACAACATTAGATACGATTGGTATAATTGGCGCCATGGAAGAGGAGATAGAGCTCCTCAAGAAGAAAATAGGTCCCCTGGGTTCATACACAAGGGGTGGAAATACATTTTATATTGGAGAGCTTCACGGCTTAAAAATTGTCCTCCTGAAAAGTGGTATCGGTAAGGTGAATGCCACCATAGGAGCCACCCTGCTCATGTCCAGGTACAATCCGATCTGCATCATCAATACAGGTTCTGCCGGGGCTGTTTTCCGTGATCTTGAAATTGGCGATGTTGTCATCTCCTCCGACGTGGTTCACCATGATGTCGATGTTACAGCCTTTGATTATGCCTACGGGCAGGTGCCCCAGATGCCACCCACCTTCCTTCCCCATGAGGATCTTATTAAAATGGCCGAGGATGCAGCGAAACAGCTTCCGGGAATAAATGTGAGTCGGGCGGGTATAGCCACCGGAGACTCATTTATGAATGATCAGGATGAGATTCAGAAGATCCGAGACCTTTTCCCCACTGTGGCCGCCATAGAGATGGAGGCGGCAGCCATTGCCCAAACCTGTCATCAGTTTAACAAACCATTTGTGATCATCAGGGCCATATCGGATAAGGCAGACGCCGGGGCTGCCGTCTCCTTTGAAACCTTCATAAAAAAGGCCGCAGATAACTCGGCCAAAATGGTACTTGAAATGATTTTGGAATTAAAGGGCTATATAGATCAGAAGGAGTATGAAAGGAGTCTTGAGGCGGAATAACCCCTGAGGCAGGAGGGTAAAAAATAAAAATAGTTTGTTATTTCCACTCTTTTCTCTTAGAATACGATTATCTTAAATTGGAGCATACAAAGTTGAGCATAAAAATTGGATAACAATAAAATCATAGATTTGAATCACTACATGCCATTATGGTGTGATATTCATTCATCACCTTAAGGACCAAGCTGGGATTATATTATTCCTTTTTATGATGAGAACATCTTCTTTAAAGAATCTGTTCAGGAAATAAAGCGGGTTCAAAGAGTTTATTGAAATGACCAAACACCTTTCAAAAAGGTCAAAAAACCTGGAAGTGGTGGTCTGTAGCAGCAGTATGCAGGACGATCTGATTTTTGTTGAATGGGAGATGATAATCTCCTATAAAAAGTATCCTAAATCTTCAATTTACGGGGTTAATAGAACCACCCTGGAAGATGGCAAAATTATTGATCAACGAGATTATTCTGATCTCTGGGGAGATATCTTCGACAATATCAAGTTTTTTGCCGGGAGTTACCGCAGAGTCATGAAAAAGAGGTTTGGCTGATGGCACTTATACGTTACTTAATACAATATCGTTTTCGGGATATGGGTGAATTGATTCGAAACGATAAAAAAGATCCACTGGAATGCAGCAGGAGCCTGGAAGGAAAAACTATTGTTCTCTCGGGAGCGACCTCGGGTATCGGCCTTGAAACGGCCCGTTTGTTTGCTGAAAAAGGGGCGAGTTTAATTTGTTTAAACCGTAACCCTGACAAATCAGAGAATCTTGAAAAAGAGCTTAAGGATAAGTTCAATTGTGATTTACAAACCATTATAGTGGATTTCAGCTCCACTGCCCAGGTGAAAAATTGTGCCGAAACCTTACTGAAGATGGAAAAACCGATCGACATTTTAATTCATAATTCCGGGGTATTTAATACAACAAAACAATGGACTGAAGACAATATCGAATCAGTTTTTCAGGTTAACCACCTTGGGTCTTTTTTGCTGAACTATATGCTAAAGGAAAAGTTGAAGAGGGAAAACCGGGCACGGATCATTTATGTCAATTCAGAAGGTCATCGCTTTGCCCTGGCCGGTGTTCATCTGAAAGATCTCAACTGGCGATGGCACCTCTATACAGGCCTGAAAAGCTATGGAGCTGCCAAAACGGCTCAGCTTTTAACCATGCAAAAATTCAAAGAGTTCTTTTCAGATTGTAATGTTACTATAAATGCCATGCACCCTGGCAATGTTAAATCGGACATGGGGAACAACAATGGTAAACTTTATCGTATGATGAAAAAAAAGTTGATATTATCCTCTGCTAAAGAACCTGCCATATCAGCAAAAGCACTCTATTATTTAGCAGCTTCCGATAAAATTGAAGGTTTTTCCGGAAAGTTTTTTAATCTGACTACTGAGGAAAAACCTGCTCCCCATGCGAGGGATTACAGTGCTGTTGAAGGTGTATGGAAAAAAAGCCTTGAGTTATGCGGACTGCTTTAAAAAGTAAAAAAAGGCTCTGAATGGGGAGTATTAGTCAACCCATTCAGCAAAAATGGTTTTGTAATTTATACTTGCCCCAGCGCTGTCGGAATAGTTGGGACAATGGCTGAATCCTGCCCCAATGCCGGAGGACACCGGCTATAACAGCAGCTTTATGAGAAGAAAAAGGATTAATCCAAGATTAAACAAACTTGAGAAGAGGATGCCGGCATAAAGCGGTTTTTTGATATCGTCACCCGCCATCGTTTTAAAAGCCTTTCTATCCAGGAAGTTTTTCAGCTGAAAGTTCAAATCCGATTCATTCGAGAGTTCATTTAATTCAAGGTCCTGCTTGATAATAAAGTGCTGACTATATGGAAAGAGGGCCGCACTTATCGGAGATTCATAATCAATGATTGTACTCAGATAAGAATTTGCCTTGATTTCAATATTTTCAAGAGGAATATTAACAGCTTCTTTCATTAAAACAGGATCAAAAATAAGGCTGAAGGGAGTCGAAGTCTCAGATTTTAATTTCCCACCGTATTCGACCGATAAGTTTCCTTCAACCCAAAGTGTTTCATCCAGCTCCTCCATCTGACCTTTTTTCAAGTCGACGGTGACCGAAAACTCTTTGTTGCTCCTTATCCCCCTTACATCAACAAGTAATTCGCCATAGGGGGTTGTTGCAAAGACAGCAGGATCGGCTGTATAGCCACAGAACTCGTTTTTGGGATCATGGCTATTTGTGTTTGTTTCATAATCAGAAATAATCCAGGACATCAAACCTGTGTCCGTATTACGCGCAATAATATAAAATTCCAGACGCATACCAATAAATGCGGAAGTCCGGGCAGAAAAAGCACTGACAATGACCATCGGGTACTTCTCTCCCCCTTGAAAACGGAAGATTCTGCTAACTCATACCCCCGAGGGAGCATAGCCTGAGCAGCCGCGGTGTTTTTTATTCTATATGAGATGAAAAAACAGTAGGGATCTACAATAAACCCCATATAAGGAATTTTTTGACTCCCCTTCAACATGATTTTATGCTGAGTTTTCTTAGGCAATAATTTATTGAAATCACCCAGGAAGCTTATTGCTGTGACATCCTGCGGCTTTACCAGTGATTCTGATTTCAAAACAAAATTTCTGTTTTCTTCTTTATTCATATACAAACGTCCCTCTCCATATTATGGCACTATATAAACGCCAAAATATATTTTAAATATACTATTTAAAAGAACCACTTCAAACTATATTCTTACACAATTACGTATTTATTAGTAACAGAATAAAAAGAATGATTGAAATTACAGGAAAAATGGACAATCCAATAATGAACAGCTTTTTAATAGTTTTGGTGGAAAATGGTTTCGTTTCTTCCATTTCTGCCATTTTATTATAATTTACAATCAAATCATCATGATTTCTGATATATGTACGGCAACCCGGACTATCGGCAATATAATGCTGGGTGAAGGGAAAACAGGCCACCTTACAGACCTCCCTATCAGCAAAATCGGGAATTATTGTACCCTTTTTCAAATTGAATTTATCGGGTGGAATATCCAGGGCTTGTGCCACTTCCGCAGGATCAAATATTACGGCAAAGGGATCATCATTGTACCCAGTGATTTCACTGATATGCCCGATGGATGTATTCCCGGTAACCCATAACTCCTGATCAGGTTTACGCATTACCCCCGAGTTAATATTTCCCTTTAAGACAACCTCCCGGTCAGATTTATCATCTTTTATATCAACATAGATATCACCCTTCGAACTGGTAGTGAATATCGCATTTTTACTGTTTGGATCAGCAATCCCCTCGGATGGCAGGGCAATTATGGTATTGCTTAGAATATCGAAAAAAATCCAGGATAAAAGTCCTGTATCCTTATCTATGGCGATAAGGTATGATTCCAGTCTAACACCCCAGAAAGTGCTCCCGCGCGTATTCAAAGCACTGAATCCGAAATAATAATCCGGTTCGTCCCCTTCAAAGATACTTGCCTTTACCAGCTCATAACGGGCGGGCAGCATGGACTTTGCTTTTTCGACATCTTTTATCTTGAAAAAAAGGAATAAACTATAAGGCTCAATAATAAAACCAATATGAGGGGTCTTTTTAGAGGTTTTTACAAGAAGCTTTTTAAAAAGGGCACGAGGAAGTAACTTTTTAAACTTCTGAAAAAACAGAAGATCACTGATTTCCGCAGGATCAACTAAATCCTCGACCACTTTAATAAATTTTTCATCATTTGCAATTTCCATATTTTTAGAATCCTCCAGTAGGGTTTGAATAGCTCATAATTGAAGAGAAAGAGAACTCCTCAATCTTATTATATTCTTATGAAATAAAATTGTCAAAAATTACCAACATATTTACATCTTTTTCTTTCAAAAACTAAAGGCATCTCCCAGGTTTTTTCTGAAGTCTATGAGTCTCTTATGGGAAATATAAGCTGAATATAATACATAGACATAATGAATTGATCTACACGGCCTCAAAAACGTGGGTTACACTAAGAGGTCATAAAACCATAGTGCAGAGCTAAAATTGAGGAGGGCTGGTCAATTCATTATGTCTATTTAATATTTACCAATCCTTTTCTTTATAGTAATTTAAGTTGTTATAGATAGAATGACATCGCGATAGGAGTACATATGATCAAACACATTGTTATGTGGAAGTTTAAAGATGAGGCCGAAGGGAAAAGTAAGGTTGAAAATATTGAGATAATAAAAAAAGATCTGGAAGATCTTGTTGGTGTGATCCCCCAGATAAGAACCCTTGAGGTCGGTGTAAACAAAAATACCGAATCGAAGACAGCATTCGATGCCGTTCTTGTATCCACCTTCGATACAATGGAAGATGTTGCTGCCTACAGGGCGGATCCCAGGCATAAAAAGGCTGCCGCCTATAATAAGCTATGCAGGATCGACAGGGTTGTCGTTGACTACGAATTCTGAGTATTTTTCCTTTTCAGTGATTATCATGGGAGACTCGGTAAGACGGGTCACCATGATAAACGCCACGATTGACAGAATTACGAAAAGATTCATAAATCTCCCCAGATAAAGGTTATCCCGAATGCTCATGCCTCCCACAAAAACAAGACCTGAGATCTGCCCTGCCAGGAGTAAAATGCCCTGGGATGTGGATTCCGGGGCCGGAGAGCTCACCTCTGCGGCATATTGAAATCCAACGGGTCCGGCACTCATTACAAAGAACCCCAGAATAAATGAAGCTGTCAAGGCTACACCATATGCAGCCGACGGGGTCGGTGTTATGACATCAGCAAAGGAGAGGCCCAGTACACCGGGGATCATACCGCCGATACAGATAACCAGGAAGAGTTTCCGTTTCCTGAATTTATCCGAAAGTGTTGGGATTATCACAGCCCCCAGTACTCCTCCCGCCAGCATGAGTACCCCAATGAGCCCATCCGAATCTCTCACTCCCAGGGAAGCTGAAATGGAATCCACCATGGAACTCACAGCATTGAAAATTCCAAGACCTATGAAGAAAAGGATAATGGTCAGGATCATGTTCTTATTCCCCAGGATGTATTTTATCCCTTCTGAAAATTTCTTATGCTCTATTTTTTCTGAGGATGGCGGGGTCGGAGGAGCCTCTTTTATCAAGATAAGGGTGATAAAAGCGCCCGCCGCTCCGGCGATACCATAGATCATGAGCATCCTGTCTATTCCGCTCCCATAGGCGGGATCCAGGGGGGAAGAGGCTATCATCAAGGGAGTAACGGCCATGACAAGGATAATTCCCAGATATTGGGCCAGGGCGGATAATCCGGCGGCCATCCCCCTTTCACGCAGGGGGAACCAGCGGACGGTTACAGCCGTAACTGCATTCAGGATGAAGGGCTGAGCCACGGCGAGACCGAGTTGAGCGATCAGAACGATTTTAAAGTTTGCCCCGCCAAAACCCTTCAAAAGGCTGAAGATACCGGTCAGCAGGGCACCTATCCCCAGACCGACACGGATTCCCCAGGTATCGATGATGTAGGAGGCCGGGATACAGATGAGGAGGAAGACAAACATATAGGACATAGACAGAAAATCGATATTAAACAGGGAGTCCGGATTAAACTGTCCCGCATAAAAGGCTTCCGCCGCACGAGCCACGGGAGCATGGGTCAGCCATTGAATTTCGATCAATATGGTAATGAGCATGAAGGCCCCCAGGATAACCCAACGATAGGGATAAACCTTGAAATCATCTTGTACTTTTCTTCCAGCCATAGTCACTCCTTTTCACCTCTTATTAATTATTTAAAATCGAAAAACTTCTCCTGTTGCTTCTGTAGAGATCCCGGAACACCCTGTAATTCCGATCATAAACTTCTTTATGGGCATCGGTTGGATAATAAACATACTCAATGGGGATTCTTGAGGGTATATCCCGAAACGATTCTATCTTTCCCAGACCAATCCCTCCGATAACAGCCGCCCCCAGGGCACCGCTGTTTTGAGGATTTTCCGGCACTTCAAGGGTACGACCTGTTATATCGGCAAGGATCTGCCCTGTTACCTTCGAGAGGGCCCCGCCCCCCACAAACCTGATTCGCTCACCTGGAATACATTTTCGTTCCAGGCTCGAAAGCATCCATTTCAGATTGTAGGCAAGCCCCTCAACGACAGCCCTGACCATTTCACTTTTTCCGGTATTCAGCCCGATATTGAAAAACATCCCCCGGGCATTCGGATCTTCAAAGGGGGATCTGGAACCATGAAGCCAGGGAGTAAAGAGCAGCCCGCCACAGCCCGGCCTGGTTTTTGAGACAACTTCATTAAGGTACTCAAAAAGGTTTTTATAAATGGAATCCGGGTCAGCGGAGATCTCTTTCTTCTCCAGGTAAATACCAATCTCATCCTGGGCCAGATGATTGCAGACCCACTCCATGCATTTTCCGCCAGTCTCCTGTTCACAAAAATAGTTGTACCGGTCGGGAATGGAACAGGTGATGGAACCTATCATATACTTTAAATCGAGAATCCGTTTCGAAGTTAGCGAAGAGACCCAGGCTGAGGTTCCGAGGTAGATGTGTCCATCTTTATCATCAACACAGCCCGAACCAAGCCCGATGAGAGAGGCATCCCCGCCGCCCCCAAAAACAGGAATCCCTCCGGGTAATCCCAGTATTTTCGCAACCCCGGCTTGTAAAGGACCCGCCTCATCTTCTCCGGCGATCATCTCGGGCATATGGCTGTGATCAATGCGGTACTGTCTGCACAGGGACCGGCTCCAGCAATTTCTCCCCGGGCGGTTATCATAGAGGAAGGTAGCACAGGCAGAGTCTGGTGTCATGACAGCACGACCGGTGAGTTTCATAATGAGGTACTCTTTCACATCTAGCCATTTGTAAATATGGGCAAAAACCTCGGGTTCGTTCTCCCGAACCCACTGATAACGCCAGATAGGGTCCTTTACGCTGGTGGGGGCAATCCCTGTATGGGCGATGGAGTTTAAGAGTTTAAACGGAGGGATCCCTTCAATGGCGGGTCCACGAATCTTCGTCCCGGGAATGTAACAGGCAGCTCGCTTCTGCTCCCTGCCCCGGCCATCCATATAGCTCATGGAGGGGCGGAGGGCCTTTCCGTTTCGATCGACCAAAACAAGCCCCTGCATCTGAGAGCAGAAAGAGATACCGGAAATGGATTCGGGGGAAAACTCACCCCCGATAAATATTTCCCGACAGGTTTTAACTATCGCCTCAAACCACTCCTCCGGATCCTGTTCGGCACCGCCATTTTCAAGAATCGAAAGTGAATATTCAGCTCTGGCAGAGACCTCCAGCCTGAACTGCTTTCCCATGGAGTAGAGACAGGTTTTCATGGCTGTTGTCCCCACATCGAAGGCAAGGATCAAGGGTTCCCCTCGTGTCTGAGTACCCTCCCGCGTCATTTTTTCATCCGAATCTTTGAGTATTTTTTAAGATAGATCTGATGCATGAGAATGGCTTCAAATTTACTGATTCCCTTGGCTCCCCCCAGAAACTCCGCTTCGATGAAGGCCTTGCATCCCTTCTCAAGAACCAGAGCACAGGTAAAAACCTCCTCCATATCTCGGCCTAAACATATGGCCCCGTGATTCGCCATAAGGGCAGCATTCCGTCCCCGCAGAGCCTTCATGGTCTTGCGGGTAATCGCCTTTGTACTGGGTAATGCATAATCGGCGACACGCACCGTAGGGCCAATGATCTGGACCAGATCATCCAGGATGGGAGGAACTTCCCGGCGAGCGGCGGCCACAACCGATGCATTGGTTGAATGGTTGTGGATGACAGCATTTATCTCTTTTCGGCTATTATAAACCGCCATATGCAGCCCTTTTTCACTCGAAGGTTTTAACCCTTCCCAGCTTCCATCCCTGAGATTCACTATGGATATATTATCGGGTTTCATGGTCAGGTAATCCCCGCCCTTGGGGGTTATCGCCATAAACTCATCATCTATTCGTAAACTGATATTCCCCCAGGTCCCGGCGGTAAGCCCCGTCTCCACAAGGCGCAGGCCGGCATCCCTGACAATTATTTTTGCTTTTTCAATATTCATGCTCCCTTATCCTCCCGAATCTTCAGACTTTAATTTTTGAAAATACCCGATCAAAACCGGCAAGGGCCTCATCGATTATTTCATCCGTATCGGCTGCACTTGTGTAGAGTCTGCTCCCGGCAAGGGTGATAATTCCCTCTGCGGTGTAGGCGGCGCCGAAAACCTCCATAACAGCCTTACGCTCATGGGCTTCGTGTATAGTCTTTTTTATTGTCCAGAATTTCTTCACATCAATATCGAGGAGCATGGCCGCACCGGTTTCCAGATGACAGATGGATCCCTGATTAAACGCCACATAAGGCAGGGAATACCTTGTGATAATCTTCTTAAGCCCCGCAGTCAGCCGGTCCCCTGCCCGGCCCGCTTTGGCACAGCCATCCTGCTTCTCCAATTCACAGAGAGTAAAATACCCGGCGGCCGAACTTAATGGATTGGCGGCCATGGTCCCGCCGATTAAGGCCTTCTTGGCACCGGAATCAAGACCCGCGGCCAGATACTTCATGTACTCCCTGCGTCCGCCAAGACCTCCAGCAGAAGGGTATCCGCCGGCCACTACCTTTCCGAAGACAGTAAGGTCCGGGGTGACACCGAAATACCCCTGTGCTCCCGCCAGACCAACACGAAAAGCGGTGACGACCTCATCAAAGATCAAAAGGGCCCCATATTTATCGCAGAGGATTCTTACCTCCTTATTAAAATCTTTAGATAAGGGGCGCGTTCCGCTCTCCGGACCGATAGGTTCTATTAAAACTGCAGCAGTCCCTCCCCGCAGCTGATTCTTCTTGAGGATACGCTCAAGGCTTGCCGTATCATTAGGATAGAACTCCTGGGTATATTTAAACATCTGCCTGGGGACACCATTCGCCTCGAAGTGCATGGTTCCAGGGAGTCTTATGCCATAGGCAAGCTGATCACTCCAGCCGTGATATGCCCCCCCCATTTTTACAATATTCTTCTTTTTTGTAGCGAGCCGGGCAACCCTGATGGCAGCCATGCAGGATTCAGTGCCGCTCCCTAGCATCCTGAAAAAATCTACCGAAGGAAGAAGTTCACATATCTTTTCGGCAAGCTTAAACTCATACTTATGAAAGAGTCCCGTGGATGGTCCTGTGGTCTCCAGGAGTTCATGGACCTGCTCCCTTATCACTTTGGGATTACTCCCAAGAACAGTTGGCCCACCCGCCTGAAGAAAATCAATATAACGATTTCCATCCACATCCCAAAGGTAGGCTCCTTCAGCCTTTTCTATTACCAGAGGAAAAGGATAGTTAAAGGCGAGATTATGCTGAACACCACCGGGTATCCGCTGTTTGGCCCTTTCGATAATCTCCTTGGATTTCGAACATTTTTTCTCGAAGTATTCCGATAGATACACATCCATTATTTTTTTCGGGATCGATAGGATTGGTTCAGAGACGAGCTTTTTTAGATCCCCTGTAACCTTAACCACATCCGGGTATTCGCTAATTGCATAATTCATAAAGACCTCCTGACAAGACAAGTGAGTGACTGCTCACTTTTTTATTTTAACACTATTTTGATAGTTGTCAAGAAAAGAAATGTTATGTTTTAAGATCCCTTATGAAGCTCAAAACTGGGAAAATCAGAAAGAAAAAATGATGACTTCTTAGGCTCCAAATGCCCTTTTCAGGAATTTCAGGGACTCCCGCAGAACACGTTCATCATCTTCGAAAATATCCGGGCTAACATAGATCTTCATCCTCTCCTGATAATATTCGGTTGCATAAGAAAACTGGAGGGACATAAAAATATTATCCATACAGAAAGCGGCCATCCGATCATCCACATCTGGGGCTATTTCACCCTTCTGTCGGGCCTCTTCTATCAGCCTGGCATAGAGTTCGGCCGAAATTGTCTCCATCTCGTATGAGAGTTTCCCCGCAAGCTCCCGGTTCCCCTGGGTTGTCACTTCGTTATAAAGATGAATTATACCCGGGTTTTTTCTTGAGTGCTGCTGGATGATTTTTATCACCATCTCAACCTTGGAGAAAAACCCCCCTTCACTGTTTATGATAACCTCAAGTGCTGATTTTAAAGCATCCACAGCAAGAGTACAGACTGATAAAAACAGGTTCTCCTTGGTAACAAAATATTTATACAAGGCACCAACACTGATCCCGCATTTTTTGGCGATAACATTTATATTTGCGGACTGGTAACCAAGGGAGGCAAATTCATTAACCGCAATTTTCAGTATCTTCTCTTTTTTTTCCGGTGCCAGTCGCTCAAAAACAGGTGTATGATAATTCATTTTAGAATATTAACATGTCCTTTCAGTTCAGAACAATCCTATTCTCACCTACAGGACACTTAAATCTTTTCCCTTGACCAAACCTTAAAACATCATTTAATATCAAATCATACTAATTTTAAGGGGGAATATTAATGTCGGTCATAATTTCGAGGTGGAACCGTTAAGGTCCTGTGAATACCGCTTAAGTTTCTAAGCAGAATTTTACCTTTTATTTAAGAGAATACTTCGTCTGTTACGAGGATTCACAGCTAAAAATCACACCACTTTCTCAAGCATTTTTACCTTATATGGTTTCATTTTCAATTGATACTCACCCACTTTTTTACAATCAGGGATCTAATATCCTTGGATTAACAAAGCAACTTTGAAGGAAATGAAATGAACAAACTGATAGAATACGGAATACCGAAAAACCTAATAAATGAATCAAAATCCAATGATCAGCTCACCCACCAAATCGGCCGGGTTATAAAGGATTTTGGACGCTCATGGCTGGTAATTACTGAGAATGGAGAATTAACGGCTGAACTCACCGGAAATCTCCTGAAAAAAGGAGTCCGCCCAGCCATTGGCGACTGGCTTCGATTACACGAAATCGATAATCTCCGGGCTTTAGTCGATGAGATCCTGCCCAGAAAGAGCCATATTTCAAGGAATAAGGCAGGAAATGAGACGTCTGAACAGATAATGGCAGCCAATATAGACCTGGTGTTCATTGTATTCAGTCTTGAAGGGGGCCGGCAGTTCAGTCAGGGAGCAGTCGAGCGATATGTGACCCTGGCATGGAACAGCGGTGCGACACCATGCCTTATACTGAACAAAATAGACCTCGCGACGCCGGAGGCCATCGTCTCAGCCATGAACTTAACAGAAGAGGCGGCCCCCGGGGTGCAGCTGATTATGACAAGCTGCGAAACGGAAGAGGGATTCGGTGATATAAAAAGTCTGACAGGATCGGGGAGAACCTGTGTGGTCATAGGGCCGTCAGGGGTTGGAAAATCCTCTATAACCAATCTCCTGGCAGGTCATACCTTGATGAAAACCGGTGGGATCAGGGAAAAGGAGAAAAAAGGGAGCCATACAACCTCCCACAGAGAACTGCTCCTCCTACAGGAAGGGGGATGTATGATCGATACACCGGGACTCAGAGAACTGCAGCTCTGGGCGGATGAAGAAGCACTGGGAAAAACATTCTCGGATATAGAGGATCTTGCAGCCAGCTGCCGGTTTCGCGATTGCCATCATCAGGGTGAACCGGGTTGTGCAGTACAGAAGGCCCTTGCTGATGGAACGCTGTCCCAAAGGCGATACGAAAACTATCTTGATCTGATGAAGGAACTGGCCTACCTGAATAGAAAAACTGATTTTCAGGCCCGCAAAGAGGAGACGGATAAATGGAAACAAATTCATAAAAGTATGAAAGATTTTTACAAAGTCAATGGCGGCCGTAAAGCGCATTAAATATTGTTACTCTTCCAGGGCCGCCCTCTCGTGGGGAAGAATTCTACGATCCGGCCGGAAATAAGTCCTGGGAGAGTATCTATAGAGGTCTGAAACCCTTGTCATATAGATGCAGGCATATTTTTCCACCTGTTCAGCAAACCGGCTCTCTTCCGATCCGGCTCGCAGGATCTCCCCCCAGTAAGGGTTGAAAAATGTATTATACTGGCCGATACAGTCGGAAATCAGGCTGTTGAGTCCATCCATCTCCCGGTACAGCTTATCGAGTTTGGCCTTATTATACTTGCCTCCCTCAAAACGGATGGTGGAAATCCTGTTTATCTCCTTCTCCAGGCCTGTCTTTTTTGCCATGAGCCCATCGATCTCGGCCTGAACATCCTTTCCCTTGCGGATACCCTCCATTTCGCCCTCAAGATCTCCCAGGACAAGGGCGGTTCGCCAGTCGCACTGCTTTTTGATGGAAACTACATCACCATAGATATGGTCGCCAAGGTAGAGAATTTCACTCCCGGAAAATCCAGTATCATCCTGAAACTTCCTGGAAGAACCTCCCTGAAAAAGGCCTTCTAAAACAGGTCCGTCATGGTTTGACATGAGGCCGGTCTTTCTATCGATAGATAAAAACCGATTGTTAAGCTCAAAAAACTTTGGTTTATCCGCCAGGGTTATGACAATATCAAAAACATCCTGCCAGCTCGAATGGTTCTTAAAGAATGGATTCAAAGAGTAATTCAGGAGAGCCCGGGTATAGGCATAATCCGAATTGGTAATGATCATTAGCTTTTTACCGTACTCTTTAAACCGTTCAAGCATAAGGGCTATCTCTGGTTCCTGAATCACATAGGAGGCGAAATCCTTCCTTATTACTGACTTCAGAGAATCGTCCTGATGCAGTTCATTGATCACACTGACAATATCCTCATCCAACCGGTAATAGGGGGGAAGCTCTATCCCCTGCTTCTTTAATTCTACCAACTGACCAAAAAGGACCCCATTGGCTATTGCAAAAGAGGTATCGAGACTCTTGAAATCGGCCTCCCGTATATCAATAGCCAGGTTCTGATATATCCTGTTCTGCTCCTTGAAATCTACCTGCTCGGTACCAAAGTAGGAGTTTTTAACCTTATTGTACCGATTCAGCTGGAGAATAAAACCATTCCTTCGATCGATAACGAGACCAACAATTGCCCGCTCAAATTCGAACTCCAGATCTTTTATTACCTTAGGATACTTTTTGGATTTAACCAGTCTATCCAGGGCCAGCCTGTATGTGAGGGCTTCAAAAGCCCTGGTATCATAGGGTACCAGGGTGTAGTCCATATCGAAGCCTATTAGTTTTATTTTTTTAAGGTTTAAGGTTCTGTTTACAAAAACTGACATAATCTTCCCCTCCTTTTTACTTTAATCATCTCTTATTCTAACATGAAAACAGACGGAGGTTCAGTACCTACTTTTCAGAATAATAATTACTTACCCAGATATTCTTCAGGAAGAATAAACTCCTTCAGAACCTCAAGTCCGGTTACTTTCAGGTCCTGTTTAATTTATTTTGTTCTGTTTTCTATAGGTCATCCAGTAGGCAATATAAAACCCGGAACCGATAATAAAGATAATAAGCACACTTAAAACACCATAAGGACTGGCAGCCTTATCCAGGGCTGACTGAGTAATCCCTGGATTGTTTTTTGCAATTATTTTGGCGGCTTGAATCCCGGCAAAACCAAAAAGCCAGGGTCCCATGATGGCAGAAAATTTTCCGAAAACTTCAAAAAAACCAAAAAATTCATTAGACCTCTTTATATCCGGGATCATTTTCCCAAAGATCGAACGGGATAAGGCTTGAATCCCCCCCTGACTGGTGGCTACAAGGGCGGCAATTACCCAGAAATGCCAATTTTTAGTTACATTGAAACCCATTATGCATATCCCCATATACACGAAAATCCCAATGGCAAGCATGACCTGACCTCCGAATTTTTTGGCAAGAGTTCCATAGAGGATGGCAAATGGAAAAGCCAGAACCTGAACCATAAGGAGTGCGAGCATCATCTGGGTTGAGTCTATCTGAAGGGCTGAACCGTAAACAGTTGACATATAGATAATGGTATTGACCCCGTCTATATAGAAAAAATAGGCAATCAAAAATAAAAACATCACCTTATTTTTAAAGATATCTTTGGCTGTTTTTGCCATCTGTCTGAAGGAATCACCAAACATCCCCTTTTTCGTCTCTATATAATGTTTCTGTTTTACATTTTTCAGCATAGGTATCGTGAAGACAGCCCACCACACACCAGTTAAACCAAAGGCTACCGCCATAGCAATACTCACCGGCACTAACATATAAAGAATGAGGAATATTACAAAAGGAATCGTTGATCCCCCGATATAACCCAAGCCGAACCCCCAGGCGGAAACCTTGTCCATACGCTCATGAGTGGTAACCTCCGGTAAAAATCCATCATAAAAAATATTTGCACCGGCGAAACCAAAATTACTTAGGGCATATAAGGTCAGTATTACCTGCCATTTCGGTGCAAAGGGCATTCCAGTCATGGCCAGACAGGACATGACGCCTATGGCTACAAAAAACACAAAGAGCCTCTTCTTCATATTTTTAAAATCACCGAGGGTCCCGAGCAATGGGGCAAGAATTGCCACAAGGAATTTTGAGGCAGAAGTCACGGAGCCCCAGGTTGCCATTGCCCCTGTGTTATTTTCGAACAAGGACATAAAAAAAATCGGCAGTACGGTTACAACAACGATAGAATGAACCGAGTTTGCCCAGTCATACATCATCCAGCTTTTTTCTTCTTTGGTAAATTTATCTTTCATGTCCAAAATTATATACGATGCTATGAAACCGATGGTAAAAAAATATTATTTTGAACAAAAATCAAACCAAAATCACTGGAAAATATTTTATAATAGCAGTTAGTTAAGAAAACACGGAGGTAATAATATGCCAAAAGAATCGACTCACCTCTTCCTGTCGAGAGTTATAAGAGAATCTCTGTCGAAGAGCCCCGATTTCAAGTCAGTTTCAGGATTGCTTGAACAGGCTCCAAATCTCTTCATGATGGGATCTGTAGCTCCGGATTCAGTTTATAACTATGTCTCTGGGCCTGCCAAAGAGTTTCTTAAGATAAATGTTGAAAATTCCCATGGAGGTGGAGAATCCGGGATTTATGATTATTTCATCCGGTTTGGAAAACAGGATCTTCCCTTCATCCCGGGGCTTTCCTTCGGGCTGGGAATTCTCTGCCACCTTGCAGCCGACATGATCTTTCACCCCATGGTTTACTATTTCTGTGGGGCGGATATCCCCGGAAAGATGACTGATGCTACTGTACGCCATTATTACTTCGAATCGGGAATGGATAAGATCCTCCGCTGGGTATATCCTGAACAGCGAAAAGTGCATTTAAAAACCTGTTTAAGGAACAAAGAGATGGATAATCGATCTTTTGCCCTGGCCCAGGAGGCGTTGCATGTTCCTTACGACAAGGTCGGGATGATGCCACAGGATGAGTTCCTCTCCATGTATCGGCAACATGCACAATTTGAAGGTTTTTATGGGAATGTGTTTTTCAAATATTTAGCCCAGTTTATTAACGCAATTTCCGGTGGTGCAAAACCGGATTATCCTGCCCTTTTCTATGCCGATCTTCCCGGTCATGCGGGAGTACTGGAGGCCGATGCAATCCTTAACTTCAAATTTGAGTATAAAAACCCCGTTTCAGGAGTATCACTTAACAAATCCCTCCTTACAATGATCGAGGATTTCAAAATCCTCTTTCTGGATTTCCTTCATCCCCTTGAATCCGCCCTCACAGGAAAGGATCTGAGGCCAGCCGGAGGCTATGCCAATTCAGATTTTTGGAATCTTGTGCTCCCCATCTTCAGACAGTGGCTTCCGAGAAGTCCTAAAACAGGACTTCCTGCAGTTCAGGATGGAAAGATGAGATATTTTGATCTCCATCAAATTGAGGAAATCCTAAAACCCAGTCCTTAGAAATCAGCACTTTTTAATAGTTGCTCAAAAACCTAATTGCATAAATAAAATCTAAGTTATATAATAACAATACAAAAAGCGAGCGTCGTATAATGGTAATACCCAAGCTTCCCAAGCTTGTGCCGAGGGTTCGATTCCCTTCGCTCGCTCTTCAATATAACAAAGCTTTATTTCAAACTCAAATGTATCCCTGTTCAGTACAGGGAATATTATGTTTTTTAATATTCATTGATAAACAGATAATAAATGGTGTCTGAAATATGAATATATGAAAAAACATTGGAGCCTGAAATGGATGATAAAGCACTTCTGAATAGTTTAAATCTATTGAAAACATTGATAGACACTATCCCAAACCCGGTCTTTTACAAATACTACTGGTGCTATCGCGGGAATGATAGGAGTTATGATAGATATCACCGAACGGAAGCAAGTAGAAAAGCAAAGAGATAAGTCAATTTCTGACCTTCAAAGGGCCCTGCTAAAGGTCAAAACACTGAGTGGATTTTTACCTATATGCATGTATTGTAAAAAAATTCGGGATGACAAAGGGTAATGAAATCAAATTGAAACCTACATCCAAAATCATTCTGACGCACAATTCAGCCATAGGCTCTGTAAAGAATGTGCAGAAAAATATTACCCGGATATTGATCTTTTAAAAAAAGATCACCGATGATGAATAACAACAAACTCAGGACCACTATCGAATTTTAAATAAAATGTTTATAAGAACTCAATTACTCACAGTTGACATTTCGATTTGATATTTAATACTTAACTTATCAATTGGAGGTTCAGATGAGTTTAAAAAATAAAGACAATTATGAAGTTTCAAGAAAAAAAAGTGTTGAATATATAAAAGATATTCCAGGTGTGGGTTCATTACATGTTCATAATCCTGATGGATTTATCTCTAAAGCGGAATTAAACGGAGAACCGATATCAATTTTTAAAGCTGCTACTTTGCTTTCTAATGATGATGAACTACGGAAACAGTATCTGGAGTTCTAACATAAGGCGACAGGGAGTTGAGTCCCAATCCTATTTTATTCATTACATTTAAAATCTGGATAAAGCTCATCGACACAATCGGGACAAAGACTATGGGTAAACATAACTCCGGTATTTTTGCTGATGTAGGACTCAATATCTTCCCAGGCCCCTTTCGTGTCCCTTATTTTTTTACAACAGCTGCAGATCGGTACAAACCCATGTAATTCTTTTAATTTATCCAGGGTACTGCTTAGCTCATTTAATAACCGGATACTTTCGAAATCAGACTCTCTTTTGAATTTCACACCTGAATCCTCAGCCGGGGTCTCATATGATTGGGCAGCTGTTTCAGCATAATTGGTAACTATTTTTACAAGCTCACTGTTTTCCTGCCGAAGCCGATTTATCTCCAAATGAAGCTCTTTCGTACTGATTGTGCTGCTCTCCATAGACCAACCCCCTGATGATAATCAAAGATATTGTTACCTATAAAAAACTTATTGTAAAAGAACTAGTGGAATTCACCATATAACTTTAGTATTAATAGGGTTAATTTATTGTAATATTAGTGTTTTAACACTGTTTTCCATTGAAATTGTGGGTCAACTTTTTAAAACAGTTATGAGTAGCCTAATTTGCGGTAAACAGGAAAACCGACAGGGATAGAGGTGCAAACACATTACGGTGATAAAAAAAGTGCATTAACAGTATCCATAAGAGCTGAAGGTTTTACACCACCGACTTCTCCGCGAAAATATTTGCCGGAGATTATTATTATAGAACAAAAAAAACCGGCAGCTATAATTGAGACTGCCGGCTTTATCAGAGATTCTTATGTGAATCTGCCATCCTTGCCCACAAATTGCTGAAGGCTACTCATCAGCTCTAACGGTATAGGTAATAGGTGACTGATCTCCTATGATGATTCGAATTTGAGTGTCCTCAGGCTCGAGATAGGGCACTGTTACAATGCCACCGGGATGTCTCATAGAGAAGATGGGTTTTACAACACCTAAAGGAGAGACGGCTTCGGCTATTAACCTCACAGGAACCTCATATTCTGGTAAAGTCCGCTCAAGAATACCAAAGACAAGGTCCCCACTCTCCTGTTCATCCGGTTCAGCAATTTCAAACTGGAGTATGGTGCCAACAGGAACAACTTCATCTACGGGAGGCGACTGACTGACTACCGTTCCACCAACATCCCCCCTCTTCTTGGGGCTTGAAGTAAACATAAAGGGAATATTAGTCTTTACAACCGAAGTAATTACTTCAGGATAGGCCATTCCACCATAATCGAGAACAACATGGGTCTGGCCAAAGGGACCTCGGCTGACTACAAGATCTAATGCGGTTAATTCGGAAAGCTGAGTTCCAGGTTCCGGTTTCTGCTCAAGGATTGTTCCCGTCGGAGATTCATCATATACACTGACAACCGGTCTTTTAATGGATAGCAAGGGACCATAGATATTTACCATGCTTCTCAGGTGTGCTTCAAGATCATCCAAATCCCATCCAGTAAAATCATCCAGATTCTCAATGGGAGACCCTTTACTTACCTTAAGGAGTATCCTGGAATTTGCCTTAACACTTGTTCCGGGAACAGGATCCTGCCCCACAACCATCCCTTTATCACCTGGATCATTGGAATATCGCAATTGAATCGATGCAAAAAGGGCCCTCTCTTCAAGAGAGATTAATGCATTTTCCAAATCGACCCCTTCCAGATTCGGAACCATGGTGAGCTCATCAGACTGAATGGTAATAACAAATGCGGTGATTCCTGCCGCAGCCATAAGGAATATAATCCCTATACAGAGCAGGACAATTGTCTTGAAGTACCTTTTCTCAGGATCCTCGTTTTTATTGGGTAGAATGTTCTTAATTTTATGCGCCACAGGACCCATTTTCAGCCTCCAAGTAAAGAACCGGTAAAATCTTTATTGCCGTTTAAAAACGACTTGAAATCCATAGCCTTGCGGGCCTGGAGCTGCAGGCTTAATGCAGCAAGAATACCGTCTCCTGTTTGTATTAGAATTCCCTCATTTTTATCAATACCAAGAACCTTTCCAGGTTCGGAATTATTAAAAGTAAGATCCCCAGTATATACGGATACATCCGCAATGTTAAGTTTCTGCCCTTTGAAAGTTGTATAAATTCCCGGCCAGGGGCAGTAGGCCCTGGCCATACGATCAATCTCAACAGCAGAGCTTACCCAGGGTATCAACCCGTCCTCTTTTTTAATAAAAGTACAAAAGGAGACATCCGCCTCATCCTGGGCATGGCCTTCTATAGTTCCGGATTCAATCTCATCAAGAGTTTCTATCAGGAGCCTTGCTCCTATTTCAGAAAAAATATCGAGCAGCTTATCCGCTTTTTCATTCCCTTTCAGGGGATATATCTCCTGCTTCAGAATCTCCCCGCTATCCATTTCATGGGCAAGTCTCTGTATAGTTACACCGGATTTGGAATCGCCGTGAAGGATTGCCGCATTCACTGGACTGCATCCACGATATTTTGGCAGAAGAGAGGGGTGTAGGTTTAAACCACCCAGGGGAAAAAGATCAAGGAATTTGGGACCAAAGATCCTGCCATAGGCCACCGCCACCAGAATGTCCGGCTTTAGGGCAGCTACCTCCTCGCGAACTTCTGCATCCAGTTTTCTCGGCTGGATTATCGGATATCCCAGATCAACACCAATCTCCTTAACATGGGTAACACAGGCATTTCTGCCCCGGCCCCGAACCGCATCGGGATTAGTCAAAACCCCGACAACCTCATGCCGGCTTTCGGCAAGGGCTTCCAGAGAAGGTACAGCTATCCCGGGACTACCGGCAAAAAGAATCCTCATTAACGGCCATTTCTCCTGTTATATATCTTCAGAACGCGCTGCCTTTTCTTATCATTAAGGTGATCAATAAAAAGAACCCCCTTAAGATGATCATACTCATGCTGTATAACCCGGGCAAGTATTCCATCAGCATCAAGTCTGAAGGGTTTTCCCTTTTCATTCCAGGCCTGAATGGTAATCGACAGGGGCCTCATGACCTCCGCATATACTCCGGGAACGGAAAGACACCCCTCTTCATACCCCCCGACATCCATGGAGGTTTGAATAATCTCCGGATTAATAAAAATCCGGGCTTCATCACCCGGGGCTTTGGTTACAAAAATTCTTTTGGGAAAATTAACCTGTGGCCCGGCAAGCCCTATACCATCGCTTTCGATCATACTTTCAATCATCGCATGAGCAAAACTTTCTATTTTCTCGTCTATGTCGGAAATGAGTGTGGCGGTTCCCTTAAGAACAGCCTCCTCCTCACATCCCAAAGTTACTACTTCCATCATAGTAGGAATATATCAAAAAAGGTTGAAAAAGACAATTAAGATTAGAGTTTGCCGACTGTTTATTCATCCTCGATTATTTCATTCATGGTTTTTAGAAGATTCGCGATTTTATAAGGCTTTTTAATGAAGGCTGTCGCTCCGGTTTCAGCAATTTTATCCGCCCCTTCCTCTCCCGAAAATCCGGATACAACGATGACCTTACTATCAGGATTGATCTTCCGTATCTCCCGAAGAGCCGTATACCCATCCATAACAGGCATTATTATATCCATAATTACACATTTTATCTCATCCCTGTGGGAGGAGTAAAGATCCAGGGCTATTTTTCCATTGGAAGCTATCAATACATTGAAACCATTCTCTTCCAGGTATTGCTGAAGAAGGGAAGTAAGAACATCCTCATCATCAACAACAAGAATGGTCCCTCCGGAGGCAACAGGAGGGGGGGATTCCTCCTCAACCAACAATGGGTTTAACACACTGTTTTTACTTAAAGGCAGGAGAACCCTGAATTCCGAACCATTCCCCGGGTCACTGCTGACTGAGATATCGCCCCCATGTTTTTTAACGGTGCCATAGACAGCAGCAAGCCCAAGTCCGGTCCCTTCACCAATCTCCTTGGTAGTGAAAAATGGATCGAATATTTTTCCAGCCACATCAATATCCATCCCGATACCATCATCCATGAACCGAACCATAATATACTCACCCCTTTCAAGGTTATCCTGATTATATCGGTTATTTGTTCCATCCAGTTGGATTCTCTCGGTGGTTATCCTTAGGAGACCGCCATCCGGCATAGCGTCTCTCGCATTTATTCCTAGATTCAGAAAGGCATTCTGAAGCTGAGTTGAATCTCCTGTGATGATCGATTCATCAGCGTCGAGCGCCCTTCGGATTATGATCCTTTTATCAATACTCCGAATTAAAAGCCTTACCGTATCATTGATACAGTCATGGACATCCATCGGTTCCAAGACATAATCCTTGTTATGTGAAAATGCAAGAAGCTGTCCGGTCAGGGTTGTGGCCCGTGTGGCCGTCCGGAAAATTGTGTTGGCATATTTTACAGCCCGAGGATTATCCTCCACCTTTTTTGCCAGGACCTCCGCATAGCCCAGGATTCCACAGAGGAGGTTGTTAAAATCGTGGGCAATACCGCCGACAAGCTGACCAACAGCCTGCATCTTCTGCCCCTGCAACAGCTGCGATTCCATCCTTTTCTTTTCGGTTATATCATGTTCAAAGACACATCGCAGCCACTCGCCACCACGTGTGATTAAAAAGGAGCGGCTATTTATATAACATTGAGTGCCGTCAGTGGTGCTCCTTGAATACTCCTTATGTATGGAACCTTCAGCAAGGAGAACCTGCTGCTCATTATTGAATTCCTCAATATTATAGGAGGGATTCACATTAAAAATTGATACATTCCCAACACCCTGGTTAGCTAAACTATATGCTTCCCGGGCTTTGTGGTTTGCATAGAAAAAACGTCCCTGTTTATCGAGAAAATAGATCTCTTCAGGAGAGTTTTCCAGGACAAATTCGGCCTGAGCCAACTGTTTATTTCGCTCATTATCTCTTGAGATGTCCCTGAAAACGAGAATAACACCGGAGATCCCCTTTCCGTCGACCAGGATAGGTGACACCGTATGTGAAACAGGGATAAGCTCTCCCCCGGCGGTCACCAGGTGCTGATATTTTGATTCAGATATTTTCTGACCACTTTTTATTACCATGGCAACCGGATTGACAAGGGATTCCCCTGTTATGCTATGAATCGTGGAATAGACAACATCTATGTTCACTCCAAGGGCCTTCTCTTCCTGCCAGCCGGTGAGCTCACAGGCATGAGGATTCATCATCTTGATAAATCCCCATTTATCTGTCGAAATAACGGCATCCCCGATTGAAGAGAGTGTTACTTTCAAATTCTTTTCACTCTTTTCTATCTCTTCCTGTTTTTTCTTGATATCCGTAATATCAGTAAAAATCAGTACTATCCCTTCGACTTCATTATCCTTGAGAATGGGGGTAAACCCCTCATAGTATACTCTTCCATCCGGGCCAAGTATCTCAAGATTATAGGATTCCCGCCCCTGAAGAATAGTGGCAACACCACAGTTTTTACAGACCTCTCTGGTATTCCCCATAACCTCATAACATTTTTTTCCAATCAGTTTATCCCTCGCCATCGAGTACATTTTTTCAGCAGCAGGATTGACATCTAAAATCGCAAAATCACGATCAAGCAGTATGATCCCTTCATTCACCGAGTTCAGAATAAGTGTTTTCTCTTCCTCAGCCTTCAACCTTGATTCAACATTCTGCTTGAGCTCACGGGTCATTTTAACGGCGGCCCCGGCCAGAATCTGAAATTCCGAATACCCCAGGGGGATATAAAGCTCCTCTGTATCGGAATCAGAGACCTGCCTGAAAAAAATCAGAATATTTTCTATATATAAGGAAAATTTTCTATTAAACCTGAGGATTATTATGACAGCACCTGAAGAAACAATGAAAAAGGCAAGTAGGGCAAAGAGTATTGTATTATTGAATTGTTCCCTAATAAGGGATTTTGCCGATTCATCGAAGTGAATGTCGGAAGAGTCAGTCCTTCCGGCAATGGCATAGACCAAACCCCATTCAGGCAGGGCCCTGACATAGAGTACAGCAGGACTCTCGACTCCCCCTTCCATGAAGTAATAATCAATCAATCGATCATTTCGTAATGGAAAATTAACCTGCCCCTCCAGGAGTTTTTTGATACCAAACTCTGCTTTAAAAGAGTTATCCTGATAGAAACGTTCCCCCGTATCCGACAAGACAAGGACCATATAACTTTCATCAGAAAAACCACGATTGAGATGGTCAAGGACCTCGGAACTATTGAATTTTTGCTCTTCTCCAAGAAGCAGCTGAGCCGTCTCTATAGCCCCCTCAAAACCATCGGCCCGCATTCTCAATTGAGAGACAATCCATTGCCTTTCAATTTGTGCAATAAACTTCTTCTCACGTAAGGATTCGAATTTTAAGAATGAAAAAACAGAAACTATTGTCATTGCCGATAAAAAAACAACGATAAAAATGATTATGAGATAAATTGAGGCTTTAAACGAGTGGGTTCTTTTGCGAATGACCGCTCCTCCAAATTTAGATATCTGTTTTTTTACTGACCAAATCATAACACAGCTTTCAATATATTACAAAAGAGAAATCGGGTCCGAATCGATTTCAATATACATCCCGGAGGGACGCTGCATTCGTGCATAGACATCCCAGATTATTCGCCGGCAGGCCTGAGGCTGCTGAGTTCTGAGCAGCATATGAAATCTGAAATTCCCGGATATGATGGAGAGAGGACACTCGGAAGGCCCCATTATCTCAAAAATATTATCCGCAGAGGCCTGAAGCTCCTGACTCATATCACCAATTGCATTTTCGGTTTTTCGCTTGTCTTTACCACGAAATGTAATTCTAAATAGCCGGGAAAAGGGAGGAAAACCAAGCATTTTTCTTGTCTCCAGCTCCTTTTTATAAAACCCCTCAAGATCCCCTCTCTTTGCATAACTGATGGCCGGATGGTCCGGTTTGTAGGATTGGATGATGACTTTACCATCATCGGTATACCTGCCTGCCCGGCCGGAAACCTGCATTAGAAGAGAGAAAATTCGTTCTGCCGCCCTGAAATCAGGCATATGAAGCCCCGTATCTGCCATGACAATCCCGACAAGCCTGACACCGGGGAAGTTCAAGCCTTTGGCGACCATCTGGGTCCCTAAAAGGATGTCCGTACTCCCTGCTCGAAACTCTTCCAGGATGGTCTCCAAAGCCCCTTTTTTTTTCGCAGTATCCGTATCCAGACGGGCCACCTTGAGATCGGGAAAGAGCCGGGAGACCTCCTCTTCCACCAACTCGGTTCCAAAGCCGGAATACCCCACATCGAGACTTCCACATTCAGGACAGACCTCAACGGGCTTCTGGTTGAAACCGCAATAGTGACAGACCATCCTTTCCCGCCCCTTATGATAGGTCAGATTCACCGAACAATTCCGGCAGACCATTTCATAACCGCAGCTTTTGCAATGGAAAAAATAGGAAAATCCACGCCTGTTAAGAAAGAGTATCGTCTGTTTTCCCCTGGCCTTGGTCTCCCGTATCTCATGGATGAGTTCATTGGAGAGTCCACCCTGCCGGGACTTCATATCCACAACCTCGATCTCAGGCATACCCCCGCCGGCAAGCCGCTCGGTCAGACTGTAAAGGGCCATACCCCCGTTATGAAAGAGGTGATAGGCCTCAATAGAAGGAGTAGCACTTCCCATCACCACACGCGCCTTCTCCTTCTTTCCCCTGTACATGGCCACCTGTCGGGCATGATATCGGGGGGTCGCCTCGGATTTATAGGCCCCCTCATGCTCCTCATCCACGATAATCAGGCCCAAATTCAGAACAGGAGCAAAAATGGCACTCCGCACTCCGATGACCATCCGGGCTTCACCGGACATGATCCGGAGCCACTGGGCATACCTCTGAGAAGGGCTCAACCGTGAATGGAGGATAGCTGTTCCGGAGCCGAAACGCTCCTCAACTTCTGCAATCAACTGTCTGGTAAGGGCGATTTCGGGAACAAGATAGATGACACTCTTTCCTTCAGCAAGGATCCCTTCTGCGGCTGTTAAAAAAACCTCGGTTTTTCCCGAACCGGTAATACCATGTATGTAAAACAGGCCTTCATCGGCTTTGAGGATCCCCTCAACAGCCCTGTTCTGAGGTTCGGAAAGTTTAAAATCCCGGTGCCCGGGGAGTTCATAAGTACCTAAAACAGGGGGTAAGGATTCCCTTCGTCCTCCCGGAAGCATGGCCGAAAGGGCTTCCCCGGGTGTACAGAAATAGGTAGCCGCCATCCATTCAGAGAGATCTACCTGACTTATCGTAAAAACCGGAGCCTTGTCGATAGCCCGGATTATAGGTTTTATCTGAAAATCTCCTGCCGGGCGCTCTTCAGAGGTCCCGACGACAAAACCTGTAAGTTTCCGGCGGCCGAACATGGCTTCGATCCGGAAACCAATATGAGCCTCCATATCTTCGGGGAGTAAATAGGAGAAGGGCCCTTGCAGGGGAAGGTTAAAAACGATTTGAAGGTACATTTACCTACTGCTCCAGGGGATCAATCAGGCTGCGCAGCCTCTTGAGGTCATCCCAGACATCCCTCTTGTACTCGGGGTTTCTTAAAACCCCACTGGGATGATAGGTCGGGATCAGGGGGATATCCATATAGGAGTAGGTTTTTCCCCTCAGCTTACCGATCCCCTCTTCACTGCCAATCAGGATTTGAGAAGCTATCCTGCCGAGTGTAAGGATTGAAGCGGGCCTCAGAGTTTGAATCTGCATATCCAGGTAGGGTTTACAGGCAGATATCTCATCAGGCTGAGGATCCCTGTTCTGCGGGGGTCTGCATTTAATAATGTTTCCGATAAAACAGTTCGTGTTTCGTGAAAGGCCGATAGACTCAAGCCATTTATCCAGATACTTACCAGCCTTTCCCACGAAGGGGTGACCGGTTTGATCCTCATCACCACCAGGAGCCTCGCCAATGATCAGGACAAGGGGTCTGGACTGAACACCCTCTCCCGGAACAACCATATTCCTGGTTTCCGCAAGTCGGCATCCCCGGCAGGAGGCGACCTGGCTTGCAATTATATCCAGGGAGAGGGAGGCCCCACTCCCGGGAAAGATGGAATGGTCTGCATGGGAAGTCTCCCGTGTAAAACCATCATCTCCCCCATCGTCAGGTCCATCCATAACTCCAGAGGCGGCTGACTGATAGATTTCATCCTTTACTAAATGCCCGCCTCTTCCAAGAAGCGGTGGTTCGGGGTGATTCTTCCTGATTCCGTCTTTAAGGTAATCCTCCATATTTTCCAGGAGTTTCCAATAGTCAGTAAGGGGCGTTTTCATCGTATAGTACCTTTTCCAAAAATAGTCCTCCGGCCGGTGCGGTTGTTCCGGCCCGGCATCTTTCCCTGCTCTCAAGAATAGCGGCCATCCCTTCACCGTTTCCTCCAGCCTTTTCCAGATAAACCATGGTTCCAACCAGAGAACGAACCATATGCCAGAGGAAGGCCGTACCCGCTATCCGGTATACAATGAAGTTACCTTGAGGATAAAAGGCACTCGTAAATACCCTTCTCACCTTGGAGGGATTGGGATCCCCCTGCGCCGCAAAAGCTGTAAAATCGTGGGTTCCCGCAACGACAGCCGCCATTTTGTTCAACTCAACAAGATTCGGCTGATGATATAAGCCCCAGGAGAACCTGTTCTCTTCGGGTAACGATACAAAACCAGGCCGTAAATAGTAATGATAGATTCTGACCCGGGCATTAAACCGTGCATGAAGATCCACAGACTCCTCCCTGCATCCGGTAACCCGGATATCCCGGGGAAGAATGGCGTTAATCGCCAGAGGGTATTTGTGAATGGGGATGGAATCCATGGGGGAATCAAAATGGGCGACCTGCCCTCGGGCATGAACCCCCGAATCGGTCCTTCCGGAACCAAAGATCCGGGTTTTCTCCTTGTGGATCCGACTCAAAGCCTTTTCAACCTCTTGCTGAACGGTAATGCCATTATCCTGAATCTGCCAACCGCAGTAGTCTGTACCGTCGTAGGCAATGGTTATAAAAATCCTACGCATCATCCCCCGCTTCTGCAAGTTCCTTAGTCAGCTGGTCATGAAGGTCTTTTGAGTTGTTAAGCAGGGCTGCCGGTTTATTCTTTGAGGCCTTCCCCATTCCGAATATCCTTGCCACTGTCCTTTTTGCGGTAGAGAGAGACTCCCTGCGAAGCTCCAGGTTCTCTTTGGAACCATATTTATATTCCAGGAGGGCCGATAGATACAGGATTCCGTCATAACCATAGTTCTTATCAAGATCCGGTCCCAAATGGGGAACTTCGGCAACACTCTCCTTCCCGGAGGATTCATTCTCTACCGATTGGGTATAGAAAAAAGCTGCCTTTCGATAAAAAATCCGGGCTACATAATCATAATTATCACTTGGAAATTTAGCATGAAGATCATTGAACAACCAGGCGGCCCGCAGGGTACATAAACCCTGTTTAACAGCCGGGCTGAAAGATGAGGGAAAATATTCATAGGAGTGCATAGCAAGATAGTAACTCGCCGCCCCTTCACGCAGGCTTCTGGGATTATTAAAATCAAGCTCCCCCACCAATTTCGTTATAGATTCCATCCTCTCATTTTTATGTTCAAATAACTGGGAAGCCGTATCGGCGGGAATCCCTGTAAAATCCGATTGAAAGGAGGCGTAATAACACTCGGGGCATACATCCAGGGTATAGATTAATGGAAAAACCTCACCATATTTCTGGGAAGGTTCATATAACCTTCGCAGTTCATTTGTTAAGTCGCCGGCTATAAGTCGTCCCCTTCCGGTGAAAAGCTCTTCCCGAGAAAATTTTGCCTCGCAAACCGGGCATTTTATCTTATTTTTCGAAAGAAAGGTGAGTTTCTCAGCCATAACTAATCCTCCAGAACTACAAACGCAACGGCATTATCCCGCTCATGGGTCAGAGAAATATGAATCCGCCCGCCACCGGCCCGTTTCTGAGCGGCAAGAGCCGTATCATAAACAACAATATCCGGTTTTCCATTGAAGTTCGTTATAACTCTGATATCCGCCAGTCGTATCCCGGTCAATCCGGTTCCCAGGGCTTTACCAAAGGCCTCCTTGGCTGCAAACCGGGCCGCAAGAGCCATAACCATGGCACTCCCCCGGGTTCTGGCTTCAGCCAGTTCTTCCGGGTGGAAAAATCTTTCAAAGATTCCGGGAATCTTCGCCCACCTCTCCAACCGGTAAATATGGACAATATCGACGCCTACGCCAAGTATCATATTTATTCTTCCTCCGCCTGTCGCTCGATTATATTCAGTGTGATTTTTTCGGGTGACCAGTCAAGAACATTCACACCCGGGGGGACCTCCGGCCGGACATCGACTATATGTATCCCCGGACCTTTAATGGATGAACAATCCACAGAGATAAAGAGATCGGCCGGGTTTAAAGATTCAAGACTGGTTTGTGCACCCTGAAGTTTTATACTGCCCCCCTCGGGGAGAATATCTATCACCAGATCTTCATCTAAATCGAGCCAGACCATGCCCACATCCTCGAAATCCTTCACAAGGATGGTGGCCCGTATTATCCCGAGGAACTCCACAGAAGATTCACCGGGAAAAACGAGGTAGGGATCCTCATTGCTTAAGGCGACCCGCTGTGTAAAATCATTGGTACGACCGGTCAGATCGATCGTTTCGGTAAGAACTGTAGAGAGCTCCTTCAAATGGGATCGGGGGCCTTCAACCTGTACCGTGTTGGGGTTTACGAAAAACTGTGTCATATCATACCCCTTGGCAGGGAGACCTGTCATGGAGGGGAAAACCTCCACGTTTTTACGAATGTTTTTCTCTATCTCCAGGGTGAGTTCATTCGGCTCAACACTTATCTCCAGGCTTCCTGCCTCGGCAGCTGTTCCCAACCCCTCAAACTCAACAGGAGATCTGAAAAGACCTTCACTCTGATGAGAAGAAAAATCAGCATAAACACTCACATCCTCTTCAAGAATTCGATATATAGTCTCTTCATTTCCCCGGAGGGTAACCCTGACCGAATGGGGATAAGCTCCGGAAACAACATACCCTTCGGAAACTTCAATCTGAAGAGGCACAGTAAAATAGCGTTCTTCTAAAGATGTCACCGAATGAAAAAGAAAGAGAAAAATTGCCGCCGCAAAACTCATTATCTTGGCCGGCCAGCCACGGACGATACTTCTTCCGAGTTTACCCAACCACATTACTCTACCTCCGGAAGAACATCTTCATCCTTCCTGAAACTTAACAGTTCCCTGAAGGTACTATTTATCTCATCAATCGAGATGTCATAATAAAGGTTTGCATCATAAGCGAGGGATATGGCGCCAGTCTCTTCCGAAATTACAAGAATGAGGGCATCAGACTCTTCGGCCAGTCCCAGAGCGGCTCTATGGCGCGTACCAAAACTTCGCCGGATATCTGTTTGTTCTGAAAGGGGCAGAAAACATCCCGCCGCAACAATCCTGCCCTCCTGAACCACAACAGCCCCATCGTGCATGGGGGTATCATGACCGAAAATTGTGAGGATTAAACTGGAGGATAATTCAGCATTAAGCTTTGTCCCCGTGTCTATAATATTCTTTAACCCCACATTTCTGGTAAAGACAACAAGGGCCCCCCGCTTTCTCCCCGCAAGGACCTCCGCCGCATTCAGGACGGTATCAAACTGAATCTTTTTTGTCTCTGTAGAAAAACGGAGCCAGTCCTTCTGACCTATCTTAGTGAACATACTCCTTAACTCGGGCTGAAAAACAACAGCAATAATAATAACAAGGACCGTTGCAAAATTTGTAAGCAGCCACAGGAGAGTTTTAAGGTTGAGGAAGAAAGCCAAACCATAAAGGATGAGGATTAAAGAGGCACCCTTTATCAACTGGAGAGCTTTAGTCTGAACAAGAAGTTTGTAGACTTGATAAATCAAAAATGTAAGGATTATGACATCCAGTATGGGAGAGACAACACCGTTGAAAACCCAAAATTCTTTAAGACGTTCCAAATATCCCCCCTGATTGATTGAGCCCTATAAAGACTTAGAATATTATAGGAAATGAATGAAGTTAAGTAAATCCCGATTTATCAATAGGTTCGGTTCAATGCTAAAATAGTGCAGCGAAGCCCCTTCTTTATTCCCTCATTCAGCCTGAAAACCAGAGCGGTTCCAATTTGTTCTCTCGGACATCATCAATATCAGGAGAAAACTCAAGAATAATCATCCCGCATCTGTTTTATCAGGAACGGCGAACCGCATTTAACAATTTCAAGGTCTGAACAGTCTCATCAACATCATGAACACGGACTATATCTGCCCCCATGATTGCCGCATAGAGATGAATGGCAACCGAACCGATAAGCCTCTCCTCGACCTCTTTTTCAAGGATGAGGCCGATGAAGGCCTTTCGTGAGGCACCTATCAGAAGGGGAAACCCCGACTCTTTAAATCGTGGAAGCTCCTTCAGGATCCTAAGATTATCCTCCATCCGCTTTCCAAAACCTATACCCGGATCGAGGATAATCTTATCCTTTTTAATTCCGGCTTTTACTGCCCGTTTGACAGCCTTTTTTAGTTCCACGATTATCTCCCCGGAGGTATCCTTATACTCAGGATTATCCTGCATATGTAGCGGAATCCCCCTTTTATGCATAAGGATAACAGGAACGTCCCGTTCTGCCGCAAGCGTTCCCAGGAGAGGATCATCCTCAAGGGCGGAAATATCATTAATCCAATCGGCACCGGCATCTAAAGCCGCCCGGGCCACAGCAGCTTTCCGGGTATCCACCGAAATGGTGATATCCGAAACCTTTCGTATCCCTTCGATCATAGGAATCACCCTCTCAATCTCCACTGCCGCGTCTACATATTCCGAACCGGGTCGGGAGGACTCCCCCCCGAGATCCAGAATATCCGCCCCTGCAGCAATCATGGCAAGGGCGGTTTCGATCCCCTCGACGAGCTTGGTTTTCCGGCTCCCGGAGTAAAAGGAGTCGGGTGTACAATTGATTATGCCCATTACTCTGGGCTGTGAAAAATCCATTATCATGAGATAGATTATAGAACGATTCACTTTACCTAACAAGGAGAGTACGGCTATCAATTGACTTCAAGCCTCTTTAATAATAGAGTAATCCGGTACACCAGAAGGAGATCTCCCATGAACGTAAAACTTGAGTATTGGAACAAAATGACGAAAGAGGCAAAAGAAAAACTCTTTTCCCGATCTGGACTTGATATTTCAGCTGTAAAACCCGCCGTAGAAGAGATTCTTAATACAGTGAAAACCCGAGGGGATGAAGCCCTCAGGGAGTATGCTCATAAATTCGACAAGGCAGACCTTTCCCATATATCCCTCCTGGTTTCAGAAGATGAGTATGAAAAAGCCGAAGCGTCCCTCTCCGGGGAGTTGAAAGCGGCTCTCGATTACTGTATTGAGAATGTTAAAACCATCTGTGAACAACAGAAACCGGATGCCATGAGTTTCACAGAGATCCGACCGGGTATATTTGCAGGGGAAAGACCCTCCCCTCTGGCCTCGGCTGGACTTTATGTCCCCAGAGGACGTGGGAGCTTTCCTTCCATGCTCTATATGACTGCCATTCCGGCCAAAACAGCCGGAGTCCCCCGGGTTCAGGTCGTAACGCCCCCCAACCCGGATGGAACCGTTGATGCGGCCTGTCTCTACACTGCTAAAAAATGCGGGGTGGATGCGGTCTACCGGACAGGAGGTGCTCAGGCAATCGCCGCCCTGGCCTATGGCACGGAGACCATTCCAAAGGTGGTCAAGGTTACCGGCCCCGGCTCCATGTATGTGGCGGCGGCAAAACTCCTCCTCCACGGGGTATTTGATACGGGCCTCCCGGCAGGACCTTCAGAATCTATTCTCATAGCCGACTATTCTGCAGATCCCCACCTTGTTGCCCTGGACCTGATGGTCGAGGCAGAACATGGGTCCGATTCGGCGGCTCTACTCTTAACCCCCTCGGAAAGGCTTGCCGAAGAGGTGGCAAAAGAGATAGCAGAATTGGGAGATGAACTCCCGGAACCAAGAAAGACATTCATCAAGGATGTCTTTTCAGGATATGGTGGCATTATAATAACCGAAGGGATCGATCAGGCGATTGAGATCTCCAATCGATACGCACCGGAACACCTTCAGCTTCAGGTCGCAGACCCCTTTGCCCTCCTTGGAAAGATAGAAAATGCAGGGGAGGTCCTTATGGGACCGAATGTTCCCTTCTCCGCGGCAAACTATGCTACGGGAGTCAATGCTGTTCTCCCCACGGGAGGAGGCGCCCACACCTGGTCGGCTGTTTCGGTCCGGGATTTTATAAAATACACCTCGGTGGTTTATGCCACCGACGAAGGATATGAGGGACTGGCCGGACATACGGCAGCCATCGCCGACTACGAAGGATTTATTACCCATGGAAACGCGGTAAAAAACAGGTTTCCGGAAAAATAGGTAGAGAATCATGGATAAAATACCATATTCGGTCGATGATGGATTTGCATGGATGGAATCCTTCACCAACCTTGAGAAAACTCCCGCTGGTGCGACAAGGGAGTATCGATTAGACAGGATGGAGTACCTGGCGACTCTCTTCGGAAAACCACAGAACTCTTTCAAGATTATCCATACCGCAGGTTCCAAGGGGAAAGGGTCTACATCTGCTTTTATGGCGGCCGGTCTTGCGGCCCGGGGTTATAAAACGGGGATCTACACGTCCCCCCATGTGACGACCTACAGGGAGAGGATCAGCCTCTCCGGCGGGATGGTGCCCGAAGAGGTCTATCTGGAGAATATCTGCCTTATACGGGAGACAGTAGAGCTCATTCCAAAGGCCAATTTTCCCGGAAGCGGAGAACCGACGACCTTTGAACTGCTAACCCTTCTTGCCTTCCTGGTATTCCGACAGCTCCGATGCCAATGGGTTGTCCTTGAGACAGGTCTGGGTGGAAGGCTGGATGCTACAAATATTGTTATGCCAGAGGCCTCCGTAATAACCCCCATAGAACTGGAACACACTGAATATCTTGGGAGTACAATCGAGGAGATAGCCGCCGAAAAAGGGGGCATCATTAAAACCGGTCGCCCGGTTTTCTGCGGTATTCTCTCAGAGAAGGCTGAAGGTGTTATCAAAAAGAGAGCCGCAGAAAAAGGAGCCCCGTTTCACGCCCTTTTAGAGAATGCTGATATCAGCACCTCCCTGAAGGAGCAAACCACCCGGATTCAATGGATAGATGGGAGTAGATGTCATTTACACCTCGCCATGGCCGGTGTCCACCAGGGCGAGAATGCGGCCCTGGCCGCCCTGGTATTACGAGAGCTGTTTTCATCCGGGAGAGAGTCCCCGGCAGAGTGTTTTGAAAAAGCCTTCAATACCACCAGTCTTCCCGGCAGAATGGAGCGGTTCGAACACGGAGAGAGTGTCTGGATCCTCGATGGTGCCCACACCCCCGCATCCTTACGTCTCACCGTCGCAACCTTCAGGGGGATTTACGGAGATAACGGTATACTCATCTTCGGTTCGGCCATGGGAAAGTCGCCCGAGGGACTGGCCGGGGAGACAGCCGGGAAATTTCGTGATATTATTATTACCCGGGCGGGCAGCTTCAAACCGGAAGATCCGGGGAAAGTTTTCGAAGCCTTTGGAGATGCAAGAACAGAGGCCGATGAAGCGATCCGGTCCGGCACCTTAAACCTCATACCCGATCCCGTAAAAGCCTTTAAGAAGGCAGAAGATTATGCGGCAGCAGGAAGGCCGGTACTCGTGACAGGCTCCTTTTACATGGCCGGGGAGATACGCCCCCTCCTGATGAAGGACTAATTTACAGCAGAGAAAAGGAGTTATATAAATGTTATCCGAAAGAATGAGTTCACTTACACCCTACACCCCGGGAGAACAACCCCGGGACAATACCTATATTAAGCTGAATACCAATGAAAATGCCTACGGCCCCAGTCCGAAGATCCACGAATTTCTATCAGGTTTTGATATAGACAGATTAAGACTCTATCCCGATCCCCTCTCACGGAATCTGAGACAGGCCCTGGCCGATGAAAAGGGGGTGGACACAAAGAATGTTTTCTTAAGCAACAGCTCAGATGAGGCCCTCTCCTTCACTTTCTACGCTTTTTTTGACGCCCCCCGGGGGAATCTTCTATTCCCCACATATACCTACAGCTTTTATCCCGTATACGCGGGATTCTACGATATTCCCTTCACAAGGATGCCCTTAGCGGATGATTATTCTATCAACCTGGATGATTACCTTGAATCAAAATCTTGTGGAGTCATTCTACCCAATCCGAATGCCCCCACGGGGATAGCCCTGCCCATCTCTGAAATCAAACGATTCCTGGATTCTTACCCCCAGGACAGGGTTGTGGTCATCGACGAGGCTTATATCGATTTTGGCGCCGAATCTTCGGTCAGTCTGATAAACGACTACCCCAATCTACTGGTTGTGGGTACCTTCTCCAAGGGAAAATCCCTGGCAGCCTTGAGATTGGGCTTCGCCATAGGCCAGGAGGGTCTGATTCAGGCCATTTCAACTGTGAAAGATTCATTCAACTCCTATCCTGTGGATATACTTGCCCAGCACATTGGTGTTATCGCCATAAAAGACAGAGAGTATTACCAGGAGATTAACGGGAAAATAATGAAAACCCGTGATGAGTTTACTAAAAAGCTTGATGCCATGGGGTGGAAAACACTCCCCTCCAAAACAAACTTCCTCTTCACCAGAAAAGCGGGATGGAGTGGTGAAGAGATATACAAAAAGCTGAAAGACAGCGGTTTTTTGGTCCGGTATTTCAATCAGGAAGGAATTTCCGATTTTGTGCGCATTACCATCGGTACGGATAAAGATATGAAGTCACTCGAAGCGACTATGGATAAACTTTTTTCCTGAACTTTTTCCTGAACTTTCTCTCATGATATTTTTATCAACGAAGAGGGCAGGAAAATGGTTCTCCCCGCAGTAAATTGCGAGGTATCATCGTTCTCATAAGGAAATTAGTTTTACAAGGATCCGGAAGGCGGCAGAGTCTGCCGTTTCAGGGGGATGAATGAAAGAGTATTTAAACGGACGTTTAAAGGTAATCCAGGGGGATATAACCACACTTAAGGTTGATGCCATAGTGAATGCGGCCAACTCGACCCTCATGGGCGGGGGTGGTGTGGACGGGGCCATCCACAGGGAAGGCGGCCCCTCCATCCTCACAGCCTGTAAAGAAATTCGAAATCACCGATACCGGGACGGGCTTCCTCCGGGAAAGGCGGTGATTACCGATGCAGGCAAACTTCCTGCCGACTATGTCATCCATACGGTCGGCCCCGTCTGGGGTGGAGGACGACAGGATGAGGTGAAAATTCTGGAAGCTGCCTACCGGAACACTCTCCTCCTCGCCGAAGAGACGGGCATAAATACAATTGCCTTCCCCGCCATCTCGACGGGGGTTTACGGGTTCCCCAAGGAGCTGGCAGCCCCCATTGTCTACAATGTGATCAAAACTCATCTCTCAAGAAAAAGCCTTCCCCGCAAGGTTTTCCTCATCTTCCTTTCAAAGAAGAATATGGAGATTTTCGAAGAGACCCTCTCCGTAAAAGAACTCTGACAGAAAGCTTGATGAGGATTTTGACTCCAACTTTAATGCAAATTTTGCAAAAAACCTTAATACAACAGGATAGAAACAGGAAATAATATGTCCCTAAACTGGAAAGAGATCGATCAGGTCTTAAGTGAACTCCCCCTCGAAAACAGCCATATTCAGAAAATACGTCAGCCGGATTTTCATACCCTTGTCTTTGATATCTACTCCCCGGGGAAGAGGTTCAGACTTTTAATCTCCCTGACCCAGGGCAAAACACGGCTTCACAAGATCGACAAAGCTCCGGAGAGTGAGATAGCCCTCCAGAGGTTTGCCCAGTTCCTCCGCGCCAGGATAAAAGGGGGAAGGATCATCTATGCAGGGCAGTTGGGTTCCGATAGAATCGTTGAGCTGAAAATACTCAGGGGTGGTGAGATCACCCGCCTGTGGATTAGACTCTGGGGGGGAGCCTCCAACATTATAGCCGTAGATGAAGAGGGGGTTATCCTTGATGCCTGCTATCGGCGGCCCAGGCGGGGAGAGGTTTCGGGAGGAACCTACCTTCCCGAGGAGGAGTTAAAGGCCGTTGCCGCGGCACTGGTCACATCAACGGCTGAAGGAGGAGATATAAAACCCAAAAAAGAGTTCTCTTTACGTTTTTTTCACGAGGAGAAGGAGTACAACACCCTGGTCGAAGAGTTCTACTCGGAAAAGGAAGATTCGGAAGAACTTGAGATACTCGTAGGCCGAACCCGACGGTTTCTGCAAAACAGGGAGGAGGCCCTTAAATCCGCTCTGGATAAGGCCGAGGAGAGAGCCGAAAAGTATGCCGACCCGGAGGGACTTAAACAGACGGGGGATCTCATTATGACCTATCTGCATGAGATAAAACGGGGTGAAGCCTGGGTTACTTTGGAAAACTACTACAGGAATAATGAACTCACAAGGATAGAACTAGATCCGAAACTTTCTCCTGAAGAGAATGGTGAAAAATATTATAAGCTGGCCGGAAAGGCCAAATCAGGGAAAAACAGAAATGAGGATGAGCTTAATAATATAAAGAATCAGCTTAAAATGGTTAAGGATGAGGAGGTACAGCTCCTTTCCGCCCCCTCCCTTTCCGAGCTGAAAGAGTTCTTAAGCCGCATCCCCGTTCAAAAACAGGAAAAACAGAAAGAAAAGATCCCGGGTCTCCAGTTCAATTCAGCGGGATTCACCCTTCTTGTGGGAAGAACGGCCAAAGAAAATGATGCCCTTCTTCGAAAACATGTGCGGGGAAACGACTACTGGCTCCATACCAGGGACTTTCCGGGCGCCTATGTCTTTGTACGGGTCATGAGGGGCAAATCTGTCCCCCTGAACGTTCTGCTCGATGCCGGAAACCTGGCCCTCTTTTATTCAAAAGGACGTTCAGGAGGCCGGGGAGAGCTCTATTATACTCAAGTGAAATATCTGCGCCGGGCGAAAGATGGAAAAACAGGACTCGTACTCCCCAGCCAGGAGAAAAATCTTTCCGTTACCCTGGAGCAGGAGAGACTGGATCGGCTGCAGAAGGGTTGATAATCCCGGATTTATTGTTGAAAATAAATTGCCCCTCCCTGCTCCCAACAGGACCGATATCCCAGGCTTGTCGGTAGAGACTAAACCCGACTCGAATAAAAGAAACAACTGTTGATCACATACCCTCTATTGGCGATAATGGTGCTTATGAATGAACTATCGCCCCTCGTGGACGGCCTCTTCTATCCCGGGGAAAAAGATGAACTTATCTCCCTTTTGGATAGTCTGCTCAACAAGGCACCAGCCTCCGTGGAATCTACTGACTATATTGTAACTCCCCATGCGGCCTATACTTATTGCGGCATACCCATGGCTGCGGCCTATAAGGCCTTAGATCTGGATAAAGACAATCCTCCCGAGAGGATTATCATCCTGGCCCCTCTTCACAGGGAAGCAGAACCGGGGCTTTACCTCTCCTCTGCCGAGGGTATAGAATTACCCATCGGCCGGATTAATTTCGATCTTGAAGCCATACAGCTCCTTAAAAAACAGAAGTTTTTCTCTACCTGGGATGTTCCCTATCAGGAGGAGCCGGGGATAGAGGTTCAGCTCCCCTTTGTTTCTCATCTGTTCCCGGATATACCGGTTCTCCCTATCTATGCAAATGTCGAAAAAAGAGCTATTCAGAAGGGTCTTGCAGAGGCTCTTCTGCTCTTCCCCGACTCAAAATTTATTATCACCTCAAATCTTACCGGTTTTTTACAGAGAGAACGCAGTCTGGCGCTGGCGGAAGAGTTCCTTTCGGCAATATCTGCAAGAAAAGAGGATGCATCCTTCGATCCCGAGTCCTGGAAGCAAAGTCGAAAGGGGGGTCTCCCCCGGCCCTGTGGACTTGAATTACTCTCAGCATTCTGGCTCTACTGGCAGAAGAAATATAGCGGGGTAGAACCGGATATGAGAATCCTCTCCTGGGGGCCCGACACAGAGGAGAGGAAAGCAAATGCGGCAGAGATTTCCGCCCTGGTAGAATCCCCCGGGCGGGAGGATAAATGCACATTCTACGCCGGGTTTGGTCTTTTCAGGAATCCTAAAAATCAAAAGATAATGGAGAGTGAAGGATGAGTGATTTTTCCCTTAATCCGTCAGAAAAAAAGATCCTGCTTGAATCCGCTCGCGAGATCATAACAGCTTACCTGGAGAAGAGGAAACCGATTCTGCTCGAGCCTACAGGCATTCTGACCACAAACTGTGGAGCCTTTGTAACACTTCATTTGAAGGGAAGGCTCAGGGGGTGTATCGGCCATATTGTCGCAAGGCTCCCCCTCTATAAAACCATAGAGACTATGGCGAAATCCAGCGCCTTTGGTGATCCCAGATTCTCTCCTGTCACAAAAGAGGAATTGGATGAAATCGACATCGAAATTTCGGTCCTCTCCCCTCTCTACCCGGCAGAGAGTCCCGAGGATGTTGTGCCAGGGACTCACGGTATATTTATCACCAATGGCTTTCATTCCGGTGTCCTTCTCCCCCAGGTTCCTGTTGAACAGGCTTGGAACAGGGAGGAGTATCTAACCCATGGATGTTATAAGGCAGGCCTTCCGGGGGACGCCTGGAGAGATCCTGCTACAAAAATTGAACTTTTTACGGCCCTGGTTTTTGGAGAAAATGATGAAGAGTGAACAGACAATATGGACAACTATCCCCCAGGATAAACGGGAAGGATCAATTACTAAAGAAAAGCTTTCAGGATTATCCCTCCCGGGGGCTATTAAACCACAGGACCTGAAAGGGGTTCATAAGCCGGGATTTCATGGGATCCTTATTTCCCCCCCCGACACACCCGGATTTGATAAAATTGAATCCGAGGTTTGGAAAATCTCGGGGCTGAAGGAGAGTGATGGTACAAGCTACCTTACCGGGCCTGCGCTTTCCGGACTCTCCCTCTTTGAACTCCTTAATACAAACACCTTCAACGAGGATCACCTGCGCCTCCTCCTGGCAGCCCTGATTTTCCTTGATGATCCAAACCAGCCCGATCGGGGAATCGGTACATTTTCAAAATTCAGTGCCGTTGGTACATTTTTCACCGATGCTGGTAAAGTGCTTCTCCTTCCGGATGAAATTCTTAACAGGGTACTCACGTTACAGGGGAGAGAATCCACCCGATGGGAGGAGGTCCTTTCCAATACATCCCTCACAGGTATTGATAACCTGGTTTTTGGCTGGTCTGTCCTGGCTTACATCCTCCACAAGGGCTCCTCGCCCTTCCCTCTGGAGGGAGAGGAGAAAGAACTCTACATTTTAAGAGGATTTTTTGAACCCCTGGAAATATCGACTCCCGAGTTAAATCAGGAATTCACCGCAACTATCCATACAGGTTTGAAAGAACCTTCCAAAGTGGATCGCAGGGAGTTGCAGACCCTCTTTATAAACCTGTATTCAAATCAGAGCTTTAAAACCATTCTTACGGAAGAGACCGCCGCTTTAATAAGAGAGGGTGCTCAGAAAATCTACAGGCGGCAACAGGCCCAATACTCGGGAAAAAGATTCTTTCGCAGGAAAGGCAGCCTGTTACTGGTTTCCGTGGTAACGGCGGGACTTATCATTGGTATTATCTATACGATCCTTTCGGGAGTATTGGCACCTCCCATGACCCGGGGTTGGCCCCAGGAGGATGTAGTCACCGGTTTCTATCGGGCGATTAATGAACTAGATGTTGAAATTGTGGATGATTGTGAGACAAATAAGGCGGGTAAAAGACGGGTCGATATGGTCAGTAATCTCTACGCTATCTCCAGAATCCGGATGGGTTATGAGATGGTAAATCCATACATCAATGCCGAAGAGTGGGTAAATACGAGGCCTGACCTGAGACTTGATGTGGGAGAGCAGCTCTATGGGATACGAAACCTTAATGTTCAACGCCTTACAGAAGATAGTTTCCGCGTCACCTATGAGGAGTGGACCTCAGCCTATCCGGAAGGTATAGAACCCTCAGAAGAAAAAGCAGACCCCATTATCATAGGAAGGGCCATTACCGAAGAGCTTAAATTGGTCATAAAAAGAGATGCCTGGATGATCTCCGAACTAAAAGAGATTCAGAATCTTAAACTCGATGCACCGCATTGATTTCAGGGGGTAAAGGGGCTGTTTTAAGCTGATAAAAACGCTTCCACTGTGCGTGAGATTTCATCCTGATCCTTTTCAGGATGAAACCATTTGACTCCCGGGATTTTTCTGAAAAAGGTAAGCTGACGCTTTGCATATCGACGGGAGTTCTGCTGAATAAGCTTTTTTACGCCATCCAGAGAGAGGCAGGGCTCCCGAAGCATCCTGAAAAACTCTCCATAACCAATCCCCTGCATCCCCGGATCATCGGTCCTGTATCCTTTATCATGAAGAGCCCTGAACTCCGAAACCAGTCCCCTCTCCCACATGATCTCAACCCGGAGATCTATCCGTTCATAGAGTTCACGCCTTTCCCGATCAAGACCGATTATCAGAAGCTCCAGATCTTCACGGATTTTGACGCGAGGAGGATAGGAGGAAAGTGGTTTCCCCGAAGTTCTATAAACCTCCAGGGCACGAAGGATCCTGTAACTATCCGCCGGGGCCACTCTATCCGCCGTAGGGGGATCAATGAGGGAGAGTTCATCATAGAGGGGGCCGAGTCCTTCACACCGCAGCTGTTCAACCAACTCCTCGCGGATTTTTAAATCCGCTATCGGGGTACCGGGCATACCGAAAAGAAAATTTTTATAATAGAAGCCTGTTCCACCAGATATAACCGGAACAAGGTCCCTTGAAGAGATGTCAGATATTAACGTTTCACTTCTTCGGGTGAATTCACCGGTATGAAACTGTTCTTTAGGATCAATAATATCGATAAGATGGTGCGGGAGCCTTCCGAGAAGTTCCCGGGAAGGTTTCGCAGTGCCAATATCCATATATTTATAAACTTGCATGGAATCAGCACTGATAATCTCCCCCCTGCCGGAAAACAGACTGTCTACCAGGTCAGTCTTACCTACCCCCGTAGGCCCGAACAGGAGGATAACTTTAGGATTCGTTTTTGTATTCAACCTTCTTGGTTAAAATCTGGGTAATGGCAGTGGAAACAACTTTTTCATTTTCCGCTTCCATATCCGCATCACCGGTTATAGTGATTTGCATGGCCCGCCTGATCATAGCCATAGTCAGCTCATAAACATTACAATCCTGATCAACAAGTAAATCTAAAGGTATGGGCATTAATCACCTCTCCTAATCTAAAATATATACAACAGTATTGTAGTATATCAGTTTATACTTCTTTTGTATATACCGTGGGAAAAACGAACAATTATATCCACAAAGTATGGACATCCTTGTTCCAGGGAAAGCTCACACCTTTTCGGCGTGTTTTATAATCAAATCCCGGATCTCTTCAGGAGTATACTTCTCTGTATCAATCACGAGATCGGCGAAGTTAAATTTCTCATTATCAATGTCATAGAGTTTTAAATACCGCTTGTGATCCCGCTCATCCCGAGCCCTGGTCTCCTCTATTACCGTTTCAACCGACCCGCCTTCTCTTTTTTTGATTCGACCGGAGCGAACCTCCGGGGAGGCGGTAAGGAAAACTTTGAGATCAGCATCCTTGCAAAGCCAGATGGCAAGACGGCTACCAAGAACACAGTCGCCCCCTTCGGTCATGGCGATCTGACGTTCATCAACCTTATAATCGTACTGGGGATCATTCTCCGCCAGCCGGCAGAGTTCCTTAAAAGGAATCTCCATCTCATCGGCCAGGGTATGAAAAGTATAATTTATAAGCCTGTAATCAAGTGCATCGGCAATCATTGTACTAACAGTTGTATTTCCGCATCCGCTTCGACCGGAAATTGCGATTTTTAATCCTTTCTTCAATCCTCTCTCCTTTAATTTCATCTAAAATCAATGGAACTATTCAAGATTCCTGAGCTGTTCCCGGATCCTTTCAAGGTTGTCTTTTGAGTCTACCACAGCCTGTATCACATCATTCTGACTGGATTTCGAGCCGATTGTATTTATCTCCCGACCTATCTCCTGACAGAGAAAATCTAACTTCTTCCCTATAGGTTTATCCTCTTTCATCCCCTCCCGAAAGGAGGAGAGATGCCCCTTCAACCGGACAATCTCTTCATTTATGCTGTATTTCATTAAAAGGATGGCTGTTTCGGCAAGAACCCGGTTTTCATCATAACGTTCTTCCAGCAGTTTTTCAAATCTTTCCCTGATATTTTTCTTGATCTCCTCTTCCATCTCGCAAGCCCGGCTTTCAAAGTGGGCAGCCCGATCTTCCAGAATGTCAAGGGATGATACAAGGTCGGCCTCGGTAATCGTCCCTTCCTGGATCTTTGACTCCTCAAATTCCTGAAAAGCCTCTTCCAGTTTCTGGTTTATGATCTTTTCATACCTGTCCAAATCGCGATTCTTACTGGTCTTTAAGATCCCGTTCATCTGAAGCAGGTGGGAAAGCTCTATCTCTCCGTCAATCCCGGTACTCTCCTTAAGACTTTTGAGGGCTTGAATGTATCCGGCAGCGACCCCCTTGTCGATGGTGACAAGCATGTCCTCCTCAAGCTCTTTCAGTCTGACCACACATTCAACTTTTCCCCTTCCCACCTTGCGGTTTAAAAACGCCCGGATCCCCGGTTCAAGGGGGGAAAGGAAGGGGGGTATATTCACATAAACATCCAGGTATCGATTATTGTAGGATTTCAATTCCAGGGTAAGATTCATTTTTTCATCATTATATTCGGTATATCCGAAACCGGTCATGCTTTTCAATATTTTTCTCCCAAATTTTGATTGTATAGATCCCGTCCCATCGTCCAGTTATTACCGGCCCCCATGGTTAAGAAAAGATCTCCAGGTTGCAAAAGTGCAGACAGAAACTCCCGGGATTCTTCGATCTCATGAAAATAACAGATATCTTTTTCTCCAGGTCTCTTCCCATGCCTCATCCAGTCCTCTCTCACCCCTTCGAAAAGACTCATTCCGGAGACCTTACTGCCGGCAGCACCCTCTTTTTCCCTGGCAGAACCATATATCTTGTGAAGAATCAGGACATCGGCATCTTTGAATGCCCGGCAAAACTCTTTAAAAAGTCCTGCGGTTCTGGAGTAGGTATGACTCATAAAATCGACAACCAGCCTCCTGTCGGGATAAAACTCTTTTAACCCCTTCAGAGTAGTAATAATTGCCGAAGGGTGATGGGCGTAATCATCCATAAAAAGGATACCCCTGGATTCTCCAAGGATTTCACTCCTTCTACGGCTGCCTGCGAAGCTGGCAATCCCCTGTTTAAGGGCCTCGACCTGTATCCGATCAGGAATCCCTTCAGAAAATCCAGCCAATCTTGAAACAAGGGCCAGAGCAGCCGCAGCATTTAAAACGGTATGTTTTCCAGGCACACGTAAGGAGAACTCAGCCTCCCAACCGGCCAGAGAAAACCGATTTTCACCGGGTAAAAGCTTGGTGTTCACTATTCTGAAAGGTCCATCACAGTTTATACCGTAAGGGATGAGGAAAACATCCGGTCTCATATGTTCGGTTTTTCGAGCAGCCTCCGAAGCCCCCTCTTCATCAGCACAGTAGATTAAACTTCCCCCCTTGGGGAGAAGAGCAATAAACTCCATGAAAGCTGAAAAAATATCATCATAGCCTTTAAAATAATCTAAATGATCAGGTTCTATACTGGTAAGAATGATATGATCCGGATGAAACCGCAAAAAATGCCTGCGGTATTCGCAGGTCTCTGCCAGAAAGAATTCGTTCCCCTGAATCAGGGTTGATCGATTCCCGAAACCAGCCACTCCGGAACCGGCCAGGACTGTCCCCTGAAGTCCCAGGGCTTTTACAAGAGAACCGGCAAGAGCGGTGGTAGTCGTCTTACCATGAACGCCCGAGACAGCTCCTGAGGGTATACCATCGGAAAGTTCACCCAGAGCCTCGGTATACTCCATAATTGGAATCCCGAGCTCAGCGGCTAAAAGCAGCTCCGGATGTGTTTTCGGATCGTAGGCGGCAGAGTTTATGATCAGATCTATCTTTGATCGATCTTTGAAATCTTTAATATTCTCTGGAGTGAATCCGGAAAAAAATGGAATACCTAATCCCTTTAGAATGGAATCGGTATAAAATTCCTCTTCTACATCCGAACCGGTGATACTGATACCACGAGAGTGGAGGATTTCCGCTAAGGCGGTCATTCCTGTCCCCTTTATCCCTACCAGATAAATCGATGCCTGAGGGTCGAAAAGAACTTTTCCAACCTTCCGGTTCCTGTTATTTTTGTCCATATCCGCAGGACCTTCTGTTTTATTATGCATAGGCCTTGAGTTTATGCGTTTAAGGGATGTTTTTCAAGCAATGAGGAAACAATACTATCTTTACCATCCTCAGCGAGAAGGCTTTCCGCTATTGATCATCCTACTTCCCCCCCCTTTCTCAAGATTTATATTTTTAATATAATTAGATTATGAATAATAAATTTTTACCTGCTTTCAGAAAAAAGTTAGATAAAACCTTCCTTATGGTACGACAAGTAAGCATAAGAACCTTCACAGAATTTCAGAATGATCATTGTGCCGCCAGAGCAGGCAGTCTCTCCTACTCCACCCTTATGGCAGTTGTCCCCCTTTCAGCCTTCGTAGTCGCCCTTCTCACAGCATTTGGTTCTTTTGGGGGCCTCATCGTTGAGCTTCAAAGGTTTCTCGTAGATATTCTACTTCCAACACGACAGGACTTCTTTTCGGATCTCATCGATCAGTTTATAAATAACAGTCAGGCATTGGGAACGGTAGGGTTTTTTCTCTTTGCCGTGACATCAATAAACCTGATTGATAATATCACCATGAATATTAATATTATCTGGGGTGTAAGAAGAAATGGTAACCTCATAGGCCGATTTACCACCTACATGTCCTCCCTTCTCTTTGGAACTCTGCTGATAGCGGCAAGCTTTGCCAGCAGGGGTATTCTAACAAGTATACTCCCTCCTGAATTGAGCACCCTCTGGTCTTTGGTTGTTATTTTTGTGCCAACTTTCTTCATGTATATATGCATATTTCTTTTAATTGCCGTTGTACCGGGGGTAAAGGTAGATTTGAAATATGCTGCTCTCTCCGCTCTTGGTGGTGTGATTTTTTTTGAATTGGCTAAGAAAGCCTTTGTAGAAGGCTCAAGTTTCATGCTGAGGGCTTCGGTCATGTATGGTTCTCTTGCTTTAATCCCCATTTTTCTCTTCTGGCTGAATATTATATGGGTAATTATTCTTGCTTCAGCAGAGCTGACATACTGCCTTCAATTCAGGGCTAAACCATGGTCAGTTCACACCTTTCATGATCAGACTCCCGCACAACGTTTCTCCTTAGGCCTTCAGATTTTTATCATGGTCGCTTCAGCCTTTAGAAAGGGGGAAAAGCCTCCAGGGAAAAAACTTATTTCGGATAAATTCGGGATATCTTTAGATGATGTAAGTACTTTCACGGCCCTGTTTGTGGATTGTGATCTTCTTCGCACGGTTGGAAAGGATGAGTGGGCTCTGGTCCCGGCAAGACCGTTGGAGTCCATTACATTCAGGGATATTCTTGGATGTCTCGCGGGAAAAACCGAAGATCCACCGGATACAAGTGACTATTTCATTAAGATATGGCAAGGGATTCAATCCAAAATCAATTCAATGGATGATGTTTCTCTGGATGATTACCTGATAAATGAAATTGTTGATGAAATATAGATTATAGAAAAGTAAAGGATATAAAAAAAGCATTACAGGGCTGCTTCTTCAAAAAACACTCAATATGCATTTTTGAAGAAGCCTGAAACTTAAATACCTAAGAAATATAAGTATTTACCCTATAACGCGGCTATAGCTTCCTGCATTTTGCCTTTTGCTACGGCTGCTCTACACTGTTTACAGATCATTACTTTCTTTTCGTTCAGTTCCTGTTCGTAAACTACCTTGATACCTGTTCTCTTACAGAGAGGACAGTCCCCTCGGCCATTACTAACAAGTTCGCGTAGACCGAAACCTCGATGTGCTTTGGACATGCTGACTCCTTATATCAATTACACCGATCAGACATAACTCCCGATCGTGAAAAACAATATAGACATACTATCTAAAAATGTCAATCCGTAGTCAATTCTCAATTTATTTGAAATTCTATAGCACCCATATCCGGAAAATTCATATTTCCTGAATTAGGATTTCCATAGAAATCCTCCTCTCGAAATAAATTTTCTCCGGCATCGATGGCAGGAGATCCTGCCAGTAAACTAAAATCTCCATTGGAATAGTCGGAGAAGAGAGGATCTTCTGTAATTCCATTTTGACTTTGGTGATTAATTCCTTGCCATTCAATGAAGGAAGAGTATATTTCACTCGTTGAAACAGCCCATGTAGGATTTGATGATATATACCAAAGATTATTATCAATAATATATTTGGTATAGCCGGTTCCACCAATATTCTCATCAAAAAAGAAAAGGTGGTACTCTGCCCCTGGCGGTGGTGCTAAGGTGTAAAAAATATTGTTTTTTATAACAAGTGTATCTCCTGAAGAGGTATTTGAATATGAGGCAATATGATACGAATTTTTATCTTCTCGATGTTCAGCACCACCCCATCCATAACCGGGATTAATACTTGTATTATTAATAAAATATATATCACTCATTTCCGAGGAAGAGTCACGGTTCCATAGTTCAAAACTCGCCAGGCCACAATTCCAGATAATGTTGTTGAGATAATAAATATGATATTGAGCTGAGGTTCTACTATGCCCCTGGTTCGTAACAGCTGTATCATATATTTCCCAGAACCGGTTAGCCTCTACAAGAATATTATTGGCATCAGTCCAGAACTCGATACCATTCCCATATCTTACATTTCTGCCGTTTTCGGAATCGTAATAGAGGAACCCTCCCCCCATATAACTAAAATCACATCCCTTTATAATTAAATATTGGCCTCTGTCGCCGGAAAAGCCATGTCCACCGCCTTTATTGAAATGAATCCCTTCAAATAGAATATATTCTTTTTGACTTATATCTACTAAATGTACATTCAAGGAGGCTTCTATATTTGAGTAAATTGTATCAGGAGCGCCACCCGAACTATAAAGATATAACCGATTATTTTCACCTGTTGGATCAAAATAGAAATCTCTATCAAAAAGCAGGTCAGATAAATTCCACTTCCTTTCACCAAAATCTTCATAGTAACCATTCGAATCGATACTATTAAAAAAGACACCACCAACATCATTGCTTAAATCTGCTGTTGTTTTATATAAATTTCCGGAGTGTAATTCCCAATCTGATGATTCAACCAGTTGAATAGACCCGATTATTTGCGGTTTGGCTCCGGTTCCATAACTTGAATATTGGATCCAGTTCCCCTCATCGCCTGCCATTGGCTCAAGATGCCCTCGGAAGACATCCCCCCTGTTGAGAAGTATTGTATCCCCGGGCTGAAAAGAGAACATCATAGAATTGAGTTTAGACAGAGTCGCCCAGGAAGAATTTTGAGTTAAACCATCATTCGAATCATTTCCTGAATTAGAGACATAATATATATTTCCCGGCTGATTTTGAACGAATTCCGGAACAGTTTCATCCCGGGGCTCATCTTCCTGTTCTCCTATCCCCGGCAAAAAGTTGCACCCCAATAAAAAAGCAGCTATCATGATCAAAAATAGAGTTTTCATATGTAATTTTAGTATAATGGAAATATTATGGAGAATCAAAGAATCTGTATATTATCCTGTTTTCTTCAGAACATGCCTGACAAATTCCATATTTCGAAGCGAGGCCTTTGAGAGGAAGTTTTTAAATCTTTTGGGGAATTTACCATCAGCCTGATCAGAAATGCACCGAACTATCAGCCAGGGGATATCATTTATATGAGCACAAATCGCCGCTGCCGCGCCCTCCATTTCAACGATATCACCAAAAAGGTTTTTCCGCAGGGATTCTCGCTCCTTGAAATCTTTAACAAACTTATCCCCCGTAAGTACCCGACCGGAATATAATCGGTAACCAGCGGGTTTGAATGTCACACCCCTCTCATAAAAAGAATTATCCGAGACAAGGGTCCCAATTTCGGTTCCGGGAATATAGCCGGGCTCAGAACCAGACAGACTTCCGTCCATATCATGCTGTAAACAATCCCGGCAGATCACTAAATCACCTATATGATAGGCGGGATTCAATGCCCCGGCTATACCACAGTAAATCAGCCCCTGTATCGGATAGGAATCAAAAAGATGTTGAAGAACCAGGGCAGTTTGCACCTTTCCTGTTCCGGTACACGCAAGCAGAGCGTTATGACCTTCAAAAAAACCAGAATAAATCTGATACCCACGCCAGAAATCGGTTTGTTTATCGTGCAGGCCCCCAATAAAAGGCTCAAGTTCTCCTTCCATAGCAGATGCAATAAGAATCACTGTCAGGAAAGCTCATCTTTCAGAGATTCAAGCTCTTTTTTTGTCTCTTCAATCTCCGAATTTTTCCGATTCAGGTCGTCTTTAATCTGATTAAGCTTATTCTCAAGTTTCTGCCGGTCTTTATCCTGCATTTTAAGCCTTTCAGTTAATTCATCAACCCTTATTTTCTTTTCTAAAATCTCCTGCGCTTCTTTCAGTTCAGAATCCGCCTTATCAAGGGAATCCTTTACTTTCTTTAATTCAGCAGGTATCGAAAACTCTTTTTGCTTTTTCTTATCCAAACCCCACCAGGATTGTCCTAAATAAAATTTCTCCTGATCCAGTTTATCATCCTGAAAATCCATCCCATCAATAAGCTCCTGGATTTTCTTCCCTGAGTTTCTCTGAACGCCGAGGACCTCCATTTTATCCCGGACCTTCTGCTCATCAAGGGAGAGTTCAGTATCCCGCTTCGTAAGCTCATCCTGCTTTTCTCTATTCTTGTAAAAAGGAAGAAAAGCATGCTTTAAGGAGTCATTTTCCTCCCAGGGCACAGGATCCATCTCACCTATCGTCTCACCGGCCTTCTGATAAATTTTCACAAGATTCCGTATCCGCATACTCTGGTTGCTTTTTAAATACACTTCCCTGCTTCGGTTCATGATCTTTTTGAAAAAATTAGCCTCGCCCTCACCGGATCTTTTCAGCTCGACCTCAAAGGTATTAATTTTCTCCTTCTCTTCCTCGAGAGTCAGAAACACAGAAGCAAACCCTTCACCTTTCAAAAGCCCATCCTGGTACGCCTGATAGCCGGATCGGCCCATATTCTCATACAGGCTCATATTTGCCTTTTCCAGCTCACGAACCACATCCCGGGTATTTTTTCTCGCGTCCTCAATCCTGACTTTTTCGTCCAGGAGATCATTAATTTCTTTAACTTTATTTTTCAGGAGATCTTTCTCTCCATTTATTGAGGCAAGCCTATTTATCCCATCTTCAAGCTCAGGCAGAGCTGAAACGGCCTCTTTCTGGGGATCATCCAATAAGAAATCGGCAAAATCCTTAAAAAATATTTTTCTGTCATCCTCGATCACCTTAAATTTAGCCTTTAAGACATCAAGTTCTTTTCTCATATTTTCCATATCAGACTCCTGATTTTAATTATACAATACTGATTTTCTGCCCTATCGACAACTTTGTCAAGGAAACACTGCGATTTGATTGAAAGCAATCCCGCAAAGAGGTTTCTCTTTGACAATAAGGAGTAATTCTTCGATAATTAAATAATGAATACAGCCTCTAAAAAATACCATTCTCTCTATTCAAGGATTATTCTATCGATCACGGGAACGGTTATTCTTTTAATTTTGATCATGACTCTATTTTTCGGAACCTGGATGAAAAACAGTCTTATAAATACTCTCGATGACAATAGCAGAAACATCCTCGAGGCAACAAAAATTCATGTAGAGAATCTACATAGGGGGCTTTCTTATTACGAAGACTCTCTGATATCAAAAAGGAAACTCGATATCAGAAATAATGACTATATTGCTTATTCGATCATAACAAATGCATGGAATTCTTATAAAAGCGGGTCTGTTGACGAAGAGACCGCCCGAAACCAGGCAATATCATACCTGCGAAATATAAGATATGATAATGATGAGGGGTATTTCTGGATTACAACCGCAGATCTTCCCGTTCCCAAAATGCTCATGCACCCCTACTATCCGGAACTTGAAGGTCAGATTCTGGATGCACCGGAATATAATACAGCCCTGGGAACAGATAAAAATTTATTCACAGCGGCTGTAGAAGTCTGCCTCGCTGATGGTGAAGGATATATTGATTATATATGGTCAAAACCAGGCTCTGAGGATCCATCCGGCCTGTTCCAGAAGCTCAGCTTTGTTAAGTATTTTGAACCCTGGAATTTGATAATTGGAACAGGCCTCTATCTTGACGATGTTCAGGCGGATATTGAAACCCGAATGAGTTTGAATATTGACGATTTAAACCAGTTGATAATCCGGCAGAAGATAGGCGAATCCGGTTATATATTCATTTTCGATTCGGACTACAAACTCCTTGTTCACCCCCTTATTGCAGGAACTGATGGAAGGAATCTAATCAATCCGGAAACAGGAGATTCACTTCTGGATGAGATGATAGAATCCCTCTCCCAATCTGATGGATATTTTGAATATATCTGGGAGAAACCGGGGGCCGAGGGGGAATTCAGGTTTCGGAAGAAAGCTTTTATTACAAGCTATCCCCCTCTGGGGTGGTACATCTGCAGCACGACTTATATGGATGATGTGGATGAATCGGTATCAATAATGCTAAAATCTTTTAGTATTATCGCCTCGGTCTTTATACTTATTTCTATCTTTTTATCCCTTCTGGTCTCCAGGAATATCACAAATCAACTTTCAGCCATCATAAAGAAGATTAAAAAAACCGATCAAACAGGAATACCGATGGCTTATGTCCCGGATTCAAGATTAACAGAACTCCACTTCCTAAGTGAAGTTATAAACAATATGCTCGATTCCATAAAAGATTCCCGGGCCGAACTGCGAAGAGAGCGTGATTTCTCATTAAGAATAATAACTGATGCCCCCTACATTATTACCAGTGTTAAAATGGACGGTACAACGGCCTTCATCAATAAACGCGGGCAGGAGGTAACCGGATATTCAAATAGTGAATTCCTGGACAAAAAGTGGATTGAAAATTTTCATCCCAGGGAGAATAAGAACCTTTTTGAACTATTGCTTAAAGAATTGACGGTAAAAGAAATTGAAGATAAGGAGTTAATACTGACGGCCAGAAATGGAGAAGATAAAACCATTGTATGGAGCAGTATGACCAGGAGAAATGATAATAAGGAAATAATCGAAATAATATTCTTTGGTAGAGATGTATCAAAACGAAAGGAGGCTGAGGAAGCCCTGCGGAAAAGTGAAAAGCGAGCCCATCTTCTCCTGAATATTATCCCGGATCTCCTTTTTATTATTAGTGATGAAGGAATATTTATCGACTACGAATCAAATAACAGGGAGTTTTATATTAATTACGATTTCCACCAGAAATCGGTAGAAGAACTTTTACCGCCGGATGTAGCGGAATTGACTGTACAAAAAGTACAGGAGGCATTGAAAACAGGGGAAATTGTCGAATATATATACACCCTGATGAACCCGCAAAAGGAACGAATGCATTTCGAAGCCCGAATGATACCATCGGGTACAAATGAAGTGCTGGCTATAGTGAGGGATGTGACTGACAAAAAAAGAATGCAAGAGATGATGGTACAATCTGAAAAAATGCTCTCCGTAGGAGGACTGGCAGCCGGAATGGCTCATGAAATAAATAACCCCCTTGCCGGAATGCTTCAAACATCAAATGTACTTGCCACCAGATTGAACGAGATCAATATCCCCGCCAATATAAAAGCAGCAGAAAAAGTGGGAACTACAATGGAAATTGTGCACGCTTTCATGAAGTCCAGAGGAATCTTTCGTATGCTTGAAAATATATCAGAATCGGGTATTCGAATCGCAGAAATTGTGGAAAACATGCTCAGTTTCGCCAGAAAGAGTGATGACAGTACATCGACCTACAGTATCCCTGTGCTCATGGACAAAACTATAGAACTCGCTGCCACCGATTTTGATTTAAAAAAGCATTATGATTTTAAGTTGATTCAAATAATCCGGGAATATTCTAACTCTTTAACAGAAGTCCCCTGTCAACCCGGAAAAATTCAGCAGGTTTTTCTGAATATCCTGAGTAACAGTGCTCAGGCTCTACGGGAAGCAAATGTAGACAACCCAATGATGAAAATAAAGATATATGAAGACCATGAAAAAAGGATTATAATTATCGAAATTGAAGACAATGGTCCAGGTATGACCGAAGAGACAAGGAAAAGAATTTTTGAACCTTTTTTCACCACAAAACCTGTAGGAACAGGGACTGGTTTAGGACTTAGCGTTTCATATTTTATAATAAAAGAGAATCATGGCGGTGATATGAATGTTCAATCCACCCCCGGTGACGGGTGTAAGTTTATAATCAGCCTTCCAATTGACAGAGGGGAAGTAATTGAAAAATATTGAACAGCCGACAATCCTTATAATTGATGACGAATTCATGATCAGGGAAAGCTACTGCTCTTATCTCGAAGATATGAACTATCATGTTCTAATGGCTGAAAATGGTAAAGAAGGGATAGAACTATTTGACAAAGAAGGCGCAGATCTCATTTTACTCGATCTCAGGATGCCCGAAATGGATGGCCTTGAGGTACTTAAAAGTCTTAAAAAGATCGCACCCGCAATACCAACAATTGTAGTATCAGGTACTAAATCAATAAATGATGCCGTTGAGGCATTGAACCTGGGAGCCTGGAGTTACCTTCAAAAACCGATAGAAGATATGTCCGTGCTCTTGCATGCCTTAACAAGTGCTCTGGAAAAAGCAAAGCTGATAAAAGAAAACAAGCAGTACCAGGAAGATCTTGAAAAAATGGTTTCGCAGAGAACAAAGGAACTGGAGAAGGCTTTCAAAGAGGCTGAAAACAGTAAGATTCAGTTCGAAAGGGTACTTGATGATATCCAGACAGGAATCATGATCGTTGAGATCGCCACCAAAGAGATCCTTTATGTAAACCCCTTTGCCGCGGACATGATCGGTATAGAGGCTCATCAGATCATAGGAAAGGTCTGCAGCGGAATTCTCTGCCCCGGTGAAACAAAAAATTGTCCCATGCTAAATCAGAAAAAAAATATGAGTGCACTAGAGCAGATCCTGACAAAAGCCGATGGTACTGAAATTCCCATCCTTAAAACTATAAACTACACACCCTATTATGGAAAGCAATGCCTTTTGGAGAGTTTTATAGATCTAACACTTCAAAAGAAAGCCTCTATTGAAAAAGAGAGGTTGGAACTTCAGTTAAGGCAGGCACAAAAACTGGAATCCATAGGGATACTAGTGTGCTGAATTCAAATTCCCTTCACAATATGGATCCCAACCTATCTTTTTTCTTGCCTTGTTAATTTTTCGTA
>JAEINK010000112.1 GCA_016342585.1 Spirochaetales bacterium | reverse complement strand
ACTAATTTGTTTCTTAATAAGGAATACCGGGGAATTTGTGCTCCTGCTTCAGATCAACAGGCTTTGGGGCACTATGTTCTACTTAGATGGCTCGTCGGATGAAACCGGCGAAGGCTACCTCTTCACCCTGATAAAAGACAGCTAACTGCCCCGGCGTTACCGCCCTTCTTGGTTTATCAAAAAGTATCCTGAACTCACCTTCAGGCAAAGATTCTGCAAGGGTGGCGGGGGAGCCATCATCCCGGTAACGGATCTTCACCGTCCCCCCGTAAGGAAGCGCCGGCTGACTGACAACACCCCAGGAGATATCTCCAATAATCATACCGTCCGAAGCCAGCTCCTCATCGAGTCCAAGGATTATCCTGTTTGATGAGGTATCGATCTCAAGAACATAGAGAGGATGTCCGGCACCAATCCCAAGACCGCGCCGTTGACCAATAGTATAATGTTCAATCCCTTTATGCTGACCGAGGACTTTTCCGGAAGTATCCACAAACTCGCCGGCCCCCCGACCCTCGACTAAAAACTGCCGGTAATTTCCAAGGCAAAGATCCTGACTCTCCCCCTTTTTATGGGTAAAAAGTCCGGCCTCTTTCGCTATCTCCCGCACCTCATCCTTGTTCATCTCTCCCAATGGAAAGACCGTCCGGGCTAACTGCTCCTGCACCAGGAGAGATAGAAAATAGGCTTGGTCCTTATCAGCAAAGGTTCCTTTGGAAAGACCAAATCTACCCGTCTCAGGATTTTTTCGGATCCGGGCATAATGACCGGTGGCAAACTTTTCAAAATCCAACCCCGATTCCAGGGCTCTTGCTATGAAAAGCCCGAATTTAACCTCATGATTACACCGGACACAGGGGTTTGGTGTCCTGCCGGCCGCATAATCTTCCCTTATATATTTAAGAATAGTCTTCTCATATTCACTGCGCAAATCCAGGATGTGGAGGGGAATTTCAAGATGCTCGGCTACCCGCCGGGCATCTCCGCCGGTTGTATCAAAATCCTCAACTATCCTCATGGTAATCCCTGTAACTTCATGCCCCGCCTGCTTCAAAAGGAAGGCTGCCACCGAGGAATCCACACCACCACTTAATCCTACCGCTATTTTCATCACAACTCCCGTTTCTCTACCACATTATCTCATTGTATTATTTATTAATTCTAAGATAGTTTCTATGGAATCGCATGGATCCCTCCCCCTTTTCTCCTTGAAACTATCAACCCGTCGAGTTATAGGAAGGGTTTATACTGATTGAATAAATGGTATAAAAAAGGCATAGTCTCTTTATAATGAACTATTTTAAAGCACATCAAAGAATTTTAGTATTTATAGTACTATCCTTTTATATTTTCACAACTGCGGCAGAAAGTACGGCGGTATCAGGAGATTTAACAGCTCCTGCTCCTGAATTATTGTGCCGTTCGGCCGTTCTCTATGATCTTACCACCGGGAAGCTCTTATATGAAAAGAATGCCGACGAGGTGACCCCCCCGGCCTCCATGACCAAACTGATGAGTCTTCATCTGGCTTACCAGGCCATCAATGCGGGAAAAATAGGGAAGTACGATCTTGTTCCCATTACCGCGGCAGCTTCCTTCAAAAATTCTCCTCCCCACTCCTCCCTCATGTTTCTGGAGGAGGGACAGAAAGTTACTCTCCTGGACATTATGATAGGATTGGCCCTCCCCTCGGGGAATGATGCGGGGATAGCCCTGGCCCAGGCAATTACGGGAGATATGGCCTCCTTCGTAGAGGCTATGAACCTTGAGTGTGACAGGTTTGGTCTGACAGAAACCTCCTTTGTGGACTCCTTTGGCTACAGTGAGTTCAATCAGACGACCGCCCGGGACTTTGCCAGGTTCTGTGTCATATACCTGACAGAACATCCGGAAGCCCTTGAGGAGCTCCACTCCCTCACCGAATACACCTACCCCCGGGAAGAGAATATTCCTCCCGGAAAAACGTCAACCCACGGCCCTATTACCCAGTATAACCACAACTCACTTGTGGGAAGATATAAGGGGACCGACGGTCTTAAGACAGGGTTCATCGATGAATCGGGATTCAACATAGCCCTGACAACAGAAAGAGACGGAAGACGACTCCTTGCCGTCCTGATGGGTGGACCGGGGAAAAATTCAAGCGATGGGAATCTATCCCGGGCCATCGATTCAACAGAGCTGATGACCTGGGGATTTTCGGCTTTCACGGTGGTCCATCCACAGCTTCCCGCTCTTCCGGATGGTCGGGTATGGAAGGGGGCCGAAGATTATGTAAAACTCTCGGTTGCTGAACCGCCGGTTCTGACCCTTCCCCGCTGGGAAGCCGCAGGACTGAAATATGAGGTAGAGCTGGATACCCTGCTCATTGCACCGGTGGCAGCGGGAACAAGAGCCGGCTCCCTTATCTGCCGTAACATTTTTGACGAAATAATTTTTAAACTTAAGATACAGACTGAAGTTGAACTCCCGGAAGGTTCGACGTTCAGTCGCCTCCGGGATTCTATCAGTATGTTTTTCCTGAGAGGATGAAGAAGAAATGAGTAATAAACCGACTCCCCTGTCGCCCCCCCTTAGAAAGGGTTTTTATATTGGGGAAAAACACGAAAAACTCTCTGTTAAAACCAAATTGATCTTTGGCTGGGGCGATTTTTTCGGCGGCGCGTCTATCAACACGATCTCCTTCTTCTATCTGATCTTTCTAACCGATGTGGTGAATATTCCTCCCTCCCTGGCAGGAACCGCCATAATGATATCCAAACTCTGGGATGCCTTCACCGACCCTCTCATGGGAGTAATTACCGATAGAACCCGAACGAGATTCGGGAAAAGACGCCCGTGGTTCTTCCTTGCCATCTTCACGGTCTTCGCCGGATGGGTCCTCCTGTGGAACCCCGTTGCCTTTGATTCGGTAAAAGCAAGATTTGCCTATGTCCTGTTTTCCTACATGCTCTTCAACACCTTTTCCACCATGGTCCTGGTTCCCTGGGTGGCAACCCAGCCCCTCCTGACCCCGAATTATGATGAGCGCACAAGTATAAACCTTTTCAGAACGATCTTCAGCTTCACGGGAACAATTGCAGGTTCATCCCTGCCTATCCTTGTTCTCCGCTATGCCGACGATATCCGGATGGGTTATCGGCTTAACGCCCTGATAATGGGCCTACTCTTCGCTCTCCCCTGGATCGCCATTACCCTCCATATAAAAGAGCCGGACTGCCGAAAAGATCCGGAGCCTCCCCCCTTCAAACTAAAGGATTTTATTGAGCCCTTAAAGATAAAAACCTTCCGTTATATGGTAGGAATCTACCTCTGCAGCCTTCTAAGTATGGATCTTGTCTCTTCGGTGGTGGCCTACTTCATTATCTATGTTAGAACCGTCCCCTTTCCCACCCCTTGGCTTGTGGTTCTCGTTACCGGTGTAATTTGCGGGATACTCTTCACCCAATCCCAGAAACTGGCTCATAGAATCGGAAAAGAGAAGGTCTTTGTGATCTCGGCTGTCCTTTTTCTGATCGGGATCGGCCTGTCGGCCAGCCTGGGAGCAACATCGGGCCTTGTCATGACCTGCGTGATCGCCACGACCGGTGTCCTGGGGGTTATGGGGTGCACCATCTTTCCATGGACCATGTTCCCCGATGCCGCAGACACGGGCTATCTTGCCTGGGGTAGATCAAGACCCGGGTCTTTCAGCGGGATCATGACCCTGTTCAGAAAACTCTCCTCGGCTTTCGCTATTTTTATTGTCGGGTGGATCCTTACCCTGGTAGGGTACATGAACCCCAACCAGACCAATGTGGGGGGCGGGCTTCACCTGGAAAATCAGATACAGCCGGATATCGTCATCTTCACAATTCGTTTGATGTTTTTCCTTATGCCCTTCATGGTCCTGGTCCCCGGGATAATCCTTGCCTGGAAATACCCTTTGACGGAAAAATTATTTGAAAAACTTGAAGGACATATTGAGTTTAAAAAAGGTCGATCGGCAACGGGCGAACTATCAGAAAGTGAGCTTGAGGAGTTAAAGAGGAAGCTGCTTTAAATGGTTTGCTCGGACCTCTCCCGGACACTTCAAAACCACCAGGGCGAATAGAAAAACAAACCCCCGGTGAAAACCGGGGGTGAACCTACAAATTATTTGCATAATGAACTTTAAGCAAAAATCGTCTACACGTACGCTTTCAGAATCTCACAGACCTTCTCCTTACCGATAGTAAAGAGGAAACTGATGAGTCTGGGCCCCTTCTCCTTTCCGATAAGGGCCGTATAGACAGCCGGGAATAGTTCAGCAGACTCAATGCCTACCTCTCTGGCAATATCGTAGACGAGCGTGCCGAATTCTTTTTCGTCGGTTGAATCTATCTTATCAACAGAAAGCTGATAGAGGAGTCCAAGGGCCTTCTTCTGGGCTTCTCCAACTTTAACGGGCGAGTCATCTCCTGTCTTCAGGGCAAACCTGAAATCCTCGGGAGCAAAATTAGTTACCCAATTCCAGGCACACTTCATTCTCACCTTAAGCCTCTCTATCTGATCGGCCTCGACATCCCCCAGGAAAGCAATAACCTTGTCGAAATCCCCACTGTTTATCTGCAGAAGATTACAAAGGTGGCGGATCTGAATCTGGTAGGGCATTTTTTCGGGAACCGAATCAACCTGTGAAAGTTCGTATATCCTGCTCTCCTTCTCCTTCTTACGCTTTGCCTTTTCGGATTCGGCGGGAGTAAAGTAGGTTCGCTCACATTTATCATAATCCTCGTAGATCTTTAAGACATCAAGATCGAAGGAGATAGCAAACTCGGTATTCGGCCGGGTTCCCGCAAAAAGATACCGGACGATTTCAGGCTGATAAACTTCCAGAACATCGGCAAGGCTTATTACCTCACCTCCGGATGAGGAGATCTTTCCACCCCGTCCTTTTATCCTGATGAAATCATACTGGAAGGTAACCGGAGCATCTCCACCAAATATTTCCCTGACCACATTTTTGGCCGTGTCAAAGGAGCCTCCTTCAGAGTGGTGGTCCTTCCCGGCAGGTTCAAAATCAACACCTTCAACTTCCCATCTCATGGGCCAGTCAATTCTCCAGGGGAGTTTCACAGCACCGGTCTCCCGAAGATCAACGGTTTCAGTATGACCGCATGAATCACATTCATAGGAAACATTCCACTCACCATCCCAATCGGTCACCCTGGTGGTATCTTTAAGACAGTTGTTACAGAAGATACTGATCGGCTTCCATTCGGGAGCCAGGGGGGTAGTTCTGTGTTCATCAAGAAGCCTTCGGATATCATCCTGCTTTTTCAAAGCAGTGCGTATTCCTTCGGCATATTTGGAGGCGCGGTACTCACCGGCCTGATAGATATATTCAGGGTAAACACCAACCTGTGGAAGAAGATTTTCCAGTTCCTTCTCATTGGCCCGGGCATAAGACTCTTCCTTATCGAAAGGGTCAGGAACAAGGGTGATCGGTTTTCTAAGGTAAGTGGCAAGTTCTTCCTGCTTAGGCATGTTGGAAGGAACTTTACGGAAAACATCGTATTCATCCCAGGAATAGATAAATTTGGGGGTGAGCCCCCGGTCACGGAGGGCCCTTACAACCAGCTCAACCGAAATAATCTCCCTGAAATTTCCAATATGGATAGTTCCGGAGGGAGTGATACCGGAAGCACATACGTATTCGTCTTTTTCGCCCTTTTCACGGACAATCTTATCGGCGGTAATATCCGCCCAGTGGGTCAGTTTCTTGCTCATAGTGAGATGGATTTTATACATATATAAGGATTTACTCAAGCCAGGGGCTCTTATATTTATAAGCTAGAGTATTTTATGCTGCCTTCGCTCATCCAGCCACGCCATGGTAGATTCAAAGGTTCTGTTGACTATCCTGTCAAAAGGAAAATCTTCAAGTAGAAGAAGCTCCTCCATTTCCGAGGTTCTACCCAGTTCGTGAGTAACATGGGCATCTGTATTTACAGCAGTCAGGCACCCCTCTTCCTTACAGATTCTGATGAAATTTCGGGTATCTTCCACCGAAACTTTCCCCTGCTGAAGTTTTGATGCATTAAACTCAAGGGCACGCCCCATCCTTCGGGCCTCTTTAGCCAAAAGGTGAAAATCAATCTCAAAATCAAAGTTCAGTGGATGGGAAACAATATCAAGCCAGGGATTCTTTGCAAGGCTGTTTATCAGATGTGCAGTGGCCGTTTTTTTATCGAGAGTTGATGGAAGATTGGTATGAAGTCCTACTAAAAGAACATCAGAATAGGGAACAAACTTCTTCGCTATATCAACCTCACCACTCTCCTCGACGACATTGCATTCAACACCCTTTAACAGATGAATTCCAGGAACAGGATTACCCAGGCGGTGAAAAAAAGGGCTGGCCTGATGCCCCTGTACGGCAGGTCCATGGTCGGTGATGGCAAGAGCCTTCAAACCAGCCTCTTTCCCTGCATTGAGCATTTCAATTATGGTATGCAAACCGCATTTACTAAAGAGCGTATGACTGTGTAATTCGACTTCAAACATTGGTGTAGTTTAGTGAAACATGACCTACTGTTCAACTGATGCTATAGAATATAAATATGGGAAAAGCATAAAATATTGTAACTACTCAGGACGACGTATAAAAAACTAGACATAAAGGGAAATTTCTTGTAGACTGTTTCTATGAAAGATC
>JAEINK010000024.1 GCA_016342585.1 Spirochaetales bacterium | reverse complement strand
TACCTTTTTTATTACCCATAGCTGATATTAACACAGATTTTAATTATGTGAGTCTTTTTTTAACTCATGACACTAGCCGGTGGGGTTGCCCATGACTTCAATAACCTCCTGGCAGGAATTATGGGTGCGGCAGAAATGTTGGATGATATTGTAGAAAACAGGGAAAATACAGGTGAATACCTTGAAATGATAATCAATACCTGCGAACGTGCCTCAGAATTAACCTCAAAACTCCTGGCCTTCTCACGACGAAGCGATATGCTGGAAACTAATGTGGATTTACATGAAATTATTCACGACAGTATTACAATACTTAAACATACAATAGATAAGAGAATCCAGATTGAGCTGGATCTAAAAGGGTCTTCCAGTATAGTAATTGCCGACTCAACAGCTCTTCAAAATGTTTTTATTAATCTGGGTGTTAATGCCGGCCACTCCATGCCCCGGGGAGGTCTAATCCGTATTAAAAGTGAAACTTTAACCATTGGTGCAAATTCCCAGGAGTACCTTCACCATAAAATCGCATCGGGAACATATATAAAAATAAGCTTTGAGGATACGGGCTGTGGTATGCCCCCAGAGGTACAGGAGAGGATTTTTGAACCTTTTTTCACAACAAAAGAGTTGGGGCATGGAACGGGGCTTGGCCTTGCCGCAGTCTATGGAATAATAAAAGAGATCCATGGATATATCTACGTATACAGTGAACCGGATTTTGGTTCAGTGTTCCACCTGTATTTCCCTCTGAAAAAGAATATAGAAGAGGATTTCATAGAAGAACTTCCCATTACAGACTATGAAAATTCCTTCAAAATTCTTGTGATTGAAGATGATGAGATCATCCGCAGTATTACCGAAATGATGATAAAAAAACTGGGTTATGAAGTGTTAATAAGCAGTACAGGTGAACAAGGTGTTGAAATCTATCGAAAAAATAAAGAAGAGATCGATCTGATCCTCATTGATATGATCATGCCGGGGATGACAGGTCAGGAGTGCTTTAAGGCTATTCGCAGTATAAATCCAGAGGCAAAAATCTTACTCAGTTCCGGATTCAGTAAATCCTCAGGCTTGAAAAACCTCTTCATGGATGGGAAAAGCGGTTTTATCATGAAACCCTACCGCCTGGCCGACATGGCCGGAACATTAAATAGTATGCTTAAAATTTGATACAGTGCAGCCTCACCTCTTCCCATTGAATATCCTTTTCATTATAATCTAAATATAATTGTATTATACAACTTTATAAGACCCTTAAAGAAAAGGAAGGAAATATGATCAAAGTAAACGAAAACTACGGAAAGCTAAAGGCTTCATATCTTTTTAGCGAAATTGCCCGCAGGGTATCAGATTTTCAGAATAATAATCCCGAAGCCAATATCATAAAATTAGGTATTGGAGATGTCACCTGCCCACTGCCGGATGCCTGTATTTCAGCATTTCATGAAGGTGTTGACCACATGGGCAAGGAAGATAGTTTCCGGGGATATGGTCCGGAACAGGGATATGGTTTTTTAAGAGAAGCTATTGCCGAAAATGATTTTCAATCACGAGGTGCCGATATTTCAGCGGATGAAATCTTTATCAGTGACGGTTCTAAATGTGATTCAGGAAATATACAGGAAATATTTGGTGCTGATATAAAGGTCGCAGTCAGTGACCCCGTCTACCCCGTCTATGTTGATACAAACGTTATGGCAGGAAGGACAGGTGAAAATATTGATGGAAGGTATGAAGGCCTTTTCTACCTTGAATGTACAAAAGAGAACAGTTTTGTCCCGGCCCCTCCCTCGGAAAAGGTTGATCTCATCTACCTCTGTTTCCCCAACAACCCAACAGGAACAACGGCATCCAGGGAAGAGCTAACAGCCTGGGTTGAGTATGCAAAAGAAAATGATGCATTAATTCTTTTTGATGCCGCCTATGTCGCCTTCATTACCGATCCCCAAATTCCCCATTCGATTTTCGAAATACCCGGGGCCAGGGAAGTTGCCATCGAATTCCGTTCATTTTCAAAGACAGCAGGATTTACCGGAACACGATGCGCCTACACCGTTATTCCCAAGGATTGCCGGGGTTTTGATGAGAAGGGAGATAAAACCTTGATTCATCCACTCTGGAATAGAAGACACTGTACTAAATTTAACGGCGTTTCTTACCCTGTACAGAGGGCAGCCGAAGCCATCTACTCTCCTGCGGGTAAAAAAGAGGTGAAGGGGCTGGTAGATTTCTACCTTGAAAATGCGGCCATAATCAAGAAAGAGATGGAAACTCTTGGTTACACCTGCACTGGCGGTATAAACTCACCCTACATCTGGATTGAAGGCGGTGAGGATTCATGGGAATTCTTCGATCTCCTCTTAAATAAGGCCAATGTAGTGTGTACACCCGGCAGTGGATTTGGAAAATGTGGAGAGGGATATATCAGGATAAGTGCCTTCAACTCCAGAGAAAATGTACTCGAAGCAATGAAGAGGATTAAATCTGCTTTAAAATGACTATCTGCAGCAAATTGCAGGGTATAAAACCAGGCCCAAATAGAATTAAGGAGAAAAGTGATGATGTTTATTGATCCCGCCACAGGATTTCCTCTGGGAGACCCGGAAGAGAAGCTTTTTACAGAGGATTTCTCTCCCGATTACGATAAATTGGGAGAAGCTCTGCAACCACTTATTCTCTCAGCCTCGGGATGGAGGAAGGTTTTTGCAGCTGACGGGGATGAGGAGAGCAGTAATCCCAACCTGACGGCAGAAGACAGGCTGATCGCCCTGGTTATGGCCGAGGTATGGGCATCATTTCTAATAGAAAAATCTAAAAAAAGGAGCCCGGTCCTCTTTCTGGCAACCGACTCAAGGCCGACAGGGCCATCCATTGCCCATGCCATGCTGAGAATATTTTTAAGCCGTGGAATTACTGTACACTATTCCTTTATTACCGCCGCTCCGGAAATCATGGCAGCCGCATCCACCTCTCCGGATGGTGACGGTTTTGCCTATATATCCGCAAGTCACAACCCTCTCGGTCATAATGGAGTAAAATTTGGATTATCAGACGGCGGAGTAATCGGAGGCCCGGATGCAGCCGGCCTGATTTCTCGTTTTAAGGCCGCCATGTCAGATCGCCTTGTCATTGAAAAGATACTCAAATCAATCGACACCGTAAATCCTGATGAGATAATATCGGTTTTCAATGCGGTTCCTGAGATAAAAAAGAGTACAGCATCACTGTATTATAATTTCGCCCGGAGGGTGGTTTCCGGTCTTGCTGATAAATCGCTTCAGGATGATTTTTTTAATGAGATCAAAAAAAGAAGCAATAGATTCGGAGTAGGCATTATCGGAGAGCTGAACGGCAGTGCTCGAACTCTCACAATTGACAGGGAGATCCTTGAAAACTGCGGTATCCTTTTTCGGGGAGTAAACGACAAACCAAGACAGATTACCCATAGGATAGTCCCCGAAGGAGCTTCTCTTGACCTCTGCCGGCAGGAACTTGAGACGGCGAGGCTGGAGGATAAAAGGTTTATTCTGGGATTTGTTCCCGACAATGATGGGGATAGGGGCAATATTGTATATTACAATGATGCAACCCAAAAAGCTGAGGTCCTGGAGGCTCAGGAGGTTTTTGCCCTTTCGGTTCTTGGCGAACTCTCCTGGCTTGAATATCTTAAAACGACTTATCCTGAAAATGCTGCCTTTAAAGGGCCGTCCGGAGTTGCGGTAAATGGCCCTACTTCTTTAAGAATTGATTCCATCGCTCATTCCTTAAATGCTCAGGTATTCAGGGCTGAAACAGGAGAGGCTAATGTGGTAAACAGGGCGAGACTGGCAAGAGAGTCGGGATTTAACCTGCCCATACTTGGGGAAGGTTCCAACGGGGGGAATATTACCCATCCGGCGGCAGTTCGGGATCCTTTAAATACAATATTCGCCATTCTTAAACTCCTCCTTTTTCCAGAGCTTTTTAAAAACTGGTGCAGGCTTACCGGGCAGGATGATTCATACAGGGAGGGGTTTACCCTTTCCGACCTTATCTCTACCCTTCCCGCCTTTACATCAACCTCTGCTTTTGAGGATAAAGCTTTGATGAAAATAAAAACCATGGATCACATCCTCTTAAAAAAACGGTATGAGGAAATTTTTCTATCCCAGTGGGAGGAAAAAAAATCATGGCTGAATGAAAGGTGGGGAATCTCATCTTTCAGAGAAATAAATTATGAAGGAACCGAAGCTCGTGAGGGAATGGGAGCTGAATTTCGTACTGGAATTGAAAAGGGAGGTTTGAAGATCGAACTCCTTGATCGGAACGCTCAACCGGTGGGCTACCTCTGGATGCGTGGTTCCGGAACTGAACCGGTATTCCGGGTTATGGTGGACCTTTCAGGGACCGATCCACAAGGGGAAGCAGAACTCCTTGATTGGCATAGAAAAATGATTCTAAAGGCTGACGGATAAACTATGCCCGGCTTTCAAGTTTAGGTTTGTTACCATCCCTGTTTTTTTTATGAATCCCCTCACCTCGCCCATTCTCAAGGACGACGGCAACAGGTTTAAGCTGGGGAATATTCTCACACAGGATTTTGATAACTGAAAGCAGGGGAACAGCCAGGAACATTCCCGCAATCCCCCAGATCCATCCCCATAAGAAAAGAGAAAGAAGGATGAGCAGGGGGCTGAGTTTCAGCCTCTTACCCGAGAGTCTTGGATCAAGAATATTCCCCATGACAACCTGAATACTGATCATGGCGAAGGCTACCAGGAAAATCTTTCCTGCCGAGGGATAAAACTGAACGATCCCCATAAGAATTGTGACAGCCATGGATATGATGGAACCTATACTCGGAATAAAGTTCAGGAAAAAAGCCAATACACCCCAGATGAAAGCAAAATCCAACCCTATCAATGAGAGAGAACCGAATACAAGTATTCCTGTTACCAGGCTTATTAATAGTTTCAGCCCCAGATACCGCCCGATATCCCGAACAACATGCATGTAGACACGGATAAGCCGGTAACTGGTCTCCCGTGGAAAGGCTTTTCGAATTGTCTTCTGAAAAAGTGGGCTTTCGATCAGGAAAAAGAGTAGAAATATGATGACAACCCCAAGTGATTTCACAAAGTCTACCGAGCCACCGGAAACACTTAAAAGGGCCGATTGTATTGGTGAGATCCAATCAAACTCGGATAAAAATGTTGAAATATCAACCTCCACCCGTGCCTGTATCGCAGTGATAAGCTTACCGGTGAGGGTTTCAATACGATCAAAATATTGGGGAAACTCTCTGACGACCGTATTTACACTACTATACAGAAAGAACCCAATGATAAGAATACAGATAAAGAAAATGGTCATCATCAGTATAATAGAGAGCCAGTAGGGGATCTTTCGTCTGGAAAAAAAAGAGGATATCGGCATTAAAGCAAATGAAAAGAGCATGGCAATTACCAGCGGAACAAGAAAACTTGCCAGTATTTTCATTACGGCAAATGCTATTACAACGACTATCAGTCCTAAAAGAATGACTGCTGTTCTATTATTTTCCATTCAGTAAAGATAACAATTTAACCGTGGATATTCCACTGTGAAACTGCTATATTTTGATCGAAAACTATTTTTAGGAGAAAATAATGGTAATCCCTTTTGAAGATAAAACACCCGATACTGAAAAATCTCTTTTTATTGCATGGAATGCCCATGTCTGCGGTGATGTTACTCTTGGTAAAAATTCTGCTGTATGGTATGGAACGACCATACGCGGGGATATTGCATCAATTAGAATTGGCGACGGTACAAATATACAGGATAATTCAGTTTGTCATGTTACCATAGGTTTTCCCCTTACTGTGGGTAATAATGTAACCGTTGGTCATGGAGTTATAATTCACGGATGCACAATAGGGGATAATTGTTTAATAGGTATGGGATCAACAATTATGGATGGAGCCGAAATTGGAGAGTATTCCATGGTTGGTGCTGGAACCCTGATTCCTCCCGGAAAAAAATTCCCTCCCCGCTCACTCATCCTCGGGGTTCCAGGTAAGGTCGTCAGAGAAATAACCGAGAAGGATGAAGAAAAAATAAGGGCAAGTGCCGAAAGATATGTTGAGAATTCAAAGAAATTTGCTATCTCGGAGGCAAAAAATTTAAAGTTTGAACAAAAGAACTAGGCTCATGAAAAACAGATAATAATCGGAAAAATAGTCCCGATACGGATAAATTCAAAAAACACAGTCGTGTTTATTGTTTGAATTCGGTATAAAATCAGCCGATCGACCGACAAAACCTATTGATTTTATTCTAAACTCCGTGTTCACTATAGATTCAAAGGAGAAAGTTCAATGACTGCAGAAATTAGAGGCATTGGTGCCTTCATACCTGAGAAGGTAATTACTAACGAAGATCTTTGTAAGACTGTTGATACCACCGATGAATGGATCAAATCCCATACGGGAATAGAGAAACGGCACATGATAGCCGATGAGGATGCGACATCCGATATGGCAACGAGAGCAGCACGAGTCGCCATGGAACGAGCCCAGGTGGATGCTGAAGAATTAGATATGATAATTGTATCGAGTGTGACCGGAGACTACCCGGGATTTCCATCCACGGCCTGTCTTGTTCAGAAAAACCTTGGTGCGGAACAGGCCGGAGCATTTGACATTCTGGCTGGATGTACAGGATTCATCTACGGATTATCTATTGCAAAAAATATGATTCTTGGTGGCGATTTCAAACACATATTAGTAATTGGTGCCGAATCACTTACCAGAATCACCAACTGGGATGACCGAAATACATGTGTTCTCTTTGGAGATGGAGCAGGCGCTGCAATTGTATCGGCCAATAACCATGTTGATGGAAGAGGAATTCTCCAGTCCGTTCTTAAAGCGGAAGGAGCCGGAGCGGAATACCTCATGCGAAAAGCTGGAGGTTCACGACATCCACTCAACGCAGAGACAAATATCGCAGATAACCTTCTTTCCATGAACGGACGAAGGGTGTACGGTTTTGCCGTCAGGGTAAATACAATACTGATAAACTCACTCTTAAAGAAACACAACCTGCGAATTGGTGATATAAAATACATCGTTCCCCATCAGGCCAATGAAAGAATTATTCAGGCAGTATCCGAAAGAATGAATATTCCAATGGATAAATTTTATCTGAATATACGAGAATATGCCAACACATCAGCAGCTTCCGTCCCGCTCGCCTTAAACGAAATGGTCGAGAAAAAATTACTGAATAAGGGCGATCTTATAATGACACTCGGTTTCGGAGCAGGACTTACCTATGGTGGAAACTTAATCCGCTGGTAGAATTCTTTTAAGCCAACAATCCTGCTTTCAAAGTTGATTGTTGGTTTTTTTTAGTTGTTTGTCGGCCGTTGACCGACAAACAACATTATGCTATATTTGATTGTCAGCCGATCGGCCGACAAAATGAATCAAGGAGATTAAAGTGAAAAACTGTTTTCTTTATCCCGGACAGGGATCCCAGTATACCGGAATGGGTAAGGACATCTGGGAAAAAAGTCAGAAGGTTAAGGATCTTTTTACAATGGCATCTGACATTGTTGGAAAAGATATGGCAGAACTCATTTTTGAAGCACCCGAGGATGTTCTTAAAAGAACAGATAACACCCAGCCTGCGATCACCCTTGTTAATGCATCTGTAAAAACGATTTTAGGTGAAAACGGTATATTTTCCGATGGTTGTGCCGGTGTAAGTCTTGGAGAGTATGCAGCCCTTGAGGATGCTGGAATAATAAGTCTTGAAGAGCTTTTTGCCCTGGTTAAGGTTAGAGGTGAGCTGATGCAGGCTGCCGGAGATAAGTTTGGTTCAGGTGATGACGCCCCGGGAATGGCCGCTGTTATCGGACTGACCAGTGAGAAGATTGATGAACTCTTTGGAGACGGTGCCATGGGTGTCTATCCTGCAAATTATAATGCACCAACACAGATAGTGCTTGCCGGTACGGCAGACGGACTGGCTAAAGCTGAATCCCTCTGCAAGGAGAACGGAGCAAGAAGGTATATCAAATTAAAGGTATCCGCTCCCTTCCACTCCCCTTTTCTTGAGGAAGCAAGAGTCGGTTTCGCAGAAGAACTTAAGAAATATAATTTTAAAGACCCCAATAAAAAGGTTTACTCAAATGTAACAGGTAAACTTATCACTACCGGTCAGGAGGCCATGGAGAATGCCCTTGCTCAGGTAATTAAACCTGTACGATGGACCGAAGAGGAAGCCTCCATTCAAGGTGATGATTATGAAAGGATTATTGAGACTGGCCCTGGAAAGGTCCTTACAGGTCTCTGGAAGTCTGTGGCAAAAGAACTTCCCTGCCTTACCTGCGGCACTCTTGAACAGGTAGAAGGGCTTCTTTAAGCAGGAGACTGAAGTCTAAAGACTTTAGTCTCAAGGCGTGAGAAATAGGAGAAAAATATGTTATTAAAAGGAAAAAAAGCCCTGGTTACGGGTGGTTCACGAGGGATTGGAAAGGCAATCGTTACCCGATTTTTAAATGAGGGTGCCGAGGTTTATTTTATAAGTACAAAAGAGAGCCCTTATATTGCCGAGATGGAAGAGGCCGCCAAGGCGTCCGGAACGGCTGTTCACTGGTATGGAGCCGATGTTTCAAATGAAGAAGAGATCACCGGGGTTGTCAACACTATCCTCGAAGAGGCCGGAGATCTTGATATTCTTGTCAACAATGCTGGTATAACCAGAGACGGACTTAGTTTTCGAATGAAATCAGAAGACTGGGAAAAGGTTATGCGGGTCAACCTCTTTTCGGCTTTCTATATATCAAAACCGATTTCCATGAAAATGGCGAAAGCCAGAAAAGGTTCTATAATCAATGTCTCTTCGGTTGTAGGTGTGATGGGGAACGCCGGCCAGGTAAACTATGCAGCCTCCAAGGCCGGCCTCATCGGTTACACAAAATCACTGGCAAAAGAGACGGCCGCACGGGGAGTTCGAGTAAACGCCATAGCCCCCGGTTACATCGAAACAGAGATGACAGAGGCTATGAATGATAAAGCCAAAGATGGTCTTAAAGCAATGATCCCGATGGGTCGAGGCGGATCAGCAGAGGAAGTTGCCAATACGATAGTATTTTTGGCATCGGATCTATCCACATACATTACTGGACAGGTATTGGGAATCGACGGCGGGATGGGAATGTAATTCCCGCCAATAGGCAAGGAGACTAAAATGAAGAAGAGAATTGTAATTACAGGAATGGGAACCGTAAATCCCCTTGGAAACAACGTAAATGACTTCTGGACAAATATCAGAGCAGGAAAATGCGGTATTACATTAAACGACAGATTCGATACTACCGAATATGCCTCAAAGATAGCAGGGTTAGTAAAAGATTTTAATGCATCAGAAATAATCGGCAAGAGAGAGTCCAGATCCATGGCTCACTTCACACAGTACGCGGTGGCCGCATCCATGGAAGCCATGAAGCAGGCAGGACTTGCCAAAGGCGAATTTGACGAAGATCGAGCTGGTGTTGTCCTTGGTAATGGTATCGGAGGATTTGAAGTGATCGAAGAGGCCTTGGAAAAAATATTCACAGCTGGTCCCCGAAGAGTTCACCCCATGACTATCCCCAAGATGATCACAAATGAAGGCCCCGCTAATGTGGCCATAACCCATGGATGTAAAGGTCCTGTTTGCAGCATTGCTACAGCATGTGCCTCAGCTACCGACGCTATCGGTCATGCGGCAACCCTTATTCAGGCTGGAAAAGCTGACATTATGATTACCGGTGGAACAGAAGGCGGCGTTACGAAACTTGGAATCGCCGGATTTAACGTTATACAGGCCCTTTCAACAAGGAATGACGCCCCGGAAAAAGCATGCCGTCCTTTCGATAAGGACCGAGATGGGTTTATTCACTCGGAAGGTGCCGGAATCCTTGTCATCGAAAGCCTTGAAAACGCACAAGCCCGAGGAGCAAAGATCCTTGCGGAAATTGTAGGTTATGGGTCAACATGTGACGCAAACCACCTTACAGCGCCCCACCCCGAAGGTACTGGTGCAGCCAAAGCCATGGAAGTGGCTCTTAAGGATGCGGGACTGAAACCCGAAGACATTGATTATATTAATGCACACGGAACCTCCACCCCGACAAACGATCCACTGGAAACAAAATCCATCAAACTTGTCTTTGGTGATTATGCCTACAAAGTAAGAATCTCTTCAACTAAATCCATGCATGGTCACTGTGTTGGAGCAGCTGGCGGCGTTGAAGCCATTGTCGGGGTTAAAGCAATCGAAGACAATTATGTGCCTGCCACAATAAACCTGGATGAACCGGATCCTGAATGTGACCTGGATTACACTCCCAATGTCGGTGTTGAAACCAAAGTTGATACTATCATGTCCAATTCTCTTGGATTTGGCGGACATAACGGAATCCTTATTATAACAAGGTTCAAGGCATGAATATAGAGAATCTGCTTCCCCACAGAGCCCCCTTTCTGTTTGTAGACAGAATCGAAAAAGCAGATAAAGAGATTATCGTCGGTTACCGGAAATTCCGGTCCGACGATTTTTTCTTTGAGGGACACTTTCCCGAATATCCTGTTGTTCCGGGTGTTATTCTTGTTGAAACCATGGCACAATGTGGAGGAGCCGGGGTCCAGACCATGGATCTTCTCCCCAAGGATTCCCTCTTCTTCCTGGCTACTATCGATAAGGCTAAATTCAGAAGTCAGGTCAGACCAGGAGACGATGTCAGACTTGAGATTGAAAATGTTAGAATTTCTCCAAGAATGCTGAAGCAGAAAGGAAAAGCCTGGGTTGGTGAAACGCTTGCCGCCGAGGCGGAGTGGATGTGTATTGTCGGCGGAGCCCCGGCATAAAGGAGTTTATATGGAAAAATCCAAAAAATTACTTGATAAGTTATTTACCCGAGGCAGGGAATTTTTAGGTGTTGAATACCCCATACTCGGTGGTGCCATGTCCTGGATTTCCGAAGCCACACTGGTATCCACGATATCCAACGAGGGTGGTTTTGGAGTTCTTGCCGGCGGGAATATGCCCTTAGATCTCTTTAAAGAAGAGATTCGGAAAACAGAAGAACTCACTGATAAACCCTTCGGTGTAAACCTGATCAGTATCGCACCGAACTTCAGAGCCCAATTGGATCATGTACTGGAGATTCAGTTTCCCTTCATTATTTTTGCAGGAGGCCTCCCTCCAAGAGATGCCATAAACAAGGTAAGAAAAACCAATTCAAAGATGATTTGTTTTGCTCCCACTGTAGGAATCGCCAAGCAATTAATCAAAATGGGTGTAGATGCCCTGATCATTGAAGGACATGAAGCGGGGGGGCATATCGGACCAGTTTCAACTTCCGTTCTGGCAGAACAGATCCTTCCACATACGACCGATGTTCCTGTCTTTGTTGCCGGTGGAATCGGAAGCGGACTCCTTATGGTTCACTATATGATGATGGGGGCTTCTGGCGTACAGCTAGGGACAAGATTTGCCGTATCTGAAGAATCGATTGCCCATGACAACTTCAAGCAGGCCTTCATAAAGGCTGCCAGTAAGGATGCTGTACCTACAGCACAATTTGATCCAAGACTGCCGGTTATTCCAGTTCGATCCATTGTCAACAAGGGTGTTGAAGATTTCACCACCCTCCAGCTTGGTCTTCTTGCCCAAATGGAGAGAGGTACCCTGGATAGAAAGGAAGCCAGTGAAAAACTGGAGGAGTTCTGGATTGGCGGCCTTCGAAAGGCTGTCATAGATGGTGATGTGGAGGGAGGATCCCTCATGGCGGGTCAGAGTGTGGGAATTATATCGGAAATTCAGTCTGTAAAAGATATCCTGGCAGATATGATCGACAGGGGTATAAAAGAATCAGACAGGATTCTTGGCCTCGTCGATGTCTGTGACGATTAATTACCACGATAAATGATAAAAAACCATCGGAAAAATCGATGGTTTTTTATACCTTAGTATAAATAAAGCCCATATCAGATAAAGTTTGATATGGGCTTTTTACTTCCTTCAAGAAGTAGAGTTTCTATCCGTCTATAAAAATTATTTAATAATCCCCTTATCCTTCCAACCCTTTGCAATATAAAGAAAGGGAGTATCCAGGGCCGCTACTATCAGTTTAAATATATAGGTTGTAATCAATATCTCTATAAATACTTCGGTAGGAAAAAGACCCAGAAAAGCAATAACAGTAAAGACCGCTGAGTCTATAAGCTGACTCACCATGGTGGAGAGATTATTTCTAATCCAGAGGAACTTCTTTTCGGGGTTCCGCTGTTTCCAGAAATTATAAGCCCACACATCATGAAGCTGGGAAACACCATATGCAATCAGGCTGCCCAGGGTAATACGCGGCATTATACTGAAAATGGTTGAAAGAGATTCCTGTGCAAAATCAGAAGAGTCGGGTTTAAACAGGAGAGCAAGGTTCATCATTATAGTAAGAAGTATCAGAGAAAAGAAACCGATATAAACAGCTTTACCGGCCTCCTTCTTTCCATAATTTTCATTCAGGATATCCGTCGCCAGAAAGGAGGTTGCATAAACAATATTCCCCAGGGTTGCCGTAATACCGAAAAGTTCAACGGTCTTAACAACCTGAATATTCGCTATAATTGCCGCAATTGGGATCCAGATTAAAAGTCCTGTTTTTCCAAAAAACCGGTAAGCAAAAAGGATGCCGCCAAAATTGGCGGCAAGCATAATAATCCAAAGAATCTCATTACTAATCAAGACTGAATGCTCCTACAATACCTTGAAGAAAATCACTGCTCTCTTCCAGGGCAGGAAATAGTTTTTCAAGGGCTTTAGAATTGGCCTGACTCCAATTGAGTCCTCCACCTTTATACTCTTCAGTTTCAAAGGTGTAAAGGATTCGGCCATCCTTTATAACAGAAATATTGGCCTTAACATAGATGATAACCAGACCATAATCATTGGGAGGAGCATTTCGATATTGAAGGTTAAACTCTATATCAAAGGCTGACTCTTCCTGCTCCCGTACAAGTTTGACAGGAAGCTGCCCCGTAAAAAAAGCTCGGGCGGTTCCCTCCACCCCACCGAGGGCTGCAGGGTCTTCCACATCGCCGCCGAAGGATACCCGGAACCCCGCTTTCAATTGCTGAAGGTCAATAAGAATGTCCTTCTGAGGTGGCGTAAATTTAAATTCGGAGGGAAGGCCTTCAGAGGATGTATTATATTTTACAGAAACATAGTTCTTTCCAAGGTTCAGTCCGGCAAGATTCACAGGCTCATCATAGGTTCCCATAGGGCTGGTCATAAGCGTGAAAATAACATCACCAGCACCGGCATCAGCAACCATGTCCAGGGATAACTGGCCGGTCCTGGAGCGGAGTTCGCTGCTAACCGAGATAGAGAGATTAGCAGGACGACCCGTTTCAAAAACGGCTTCATCCGGTTCTACTTCTATTCTAATGGAAGCAAACTCGTACCCCACCCTCTTTTCCAGCAGATCTATTAGCGAACCCTCTTCACCATCAAGTTCAGCCCGTATCATCCCTGTGTAGGGAGAAGCCGCTACAATTTTCCAACCCGAGGCAAGTGCACTCAAGGCTTCCGTAAGGGTACGGTTTTTATCGATAATAACAGGTTCGACCAAATCAAGGACACGCCTTTTAATATCATTCATCTCTCTGGTCTGAATGGCTTCCCATTCGGCCTTATTGAGTCGAACATAATACCAGCCGCCGGATTCTGAGGAGTACCAACTGTCCATGGTTTCAACAGCCTGAAGATTTTGAGCAACAACTGCGTTGATCTCCTCTTCAGCGGATCGTTCAACACCACCCTCACCATCATCAACCTCCCGGAAGGAGGTCGAACTTTTAATCTCTGTGGATATCTCGGCAGCAACAGCATTCAGGGCACGCGCCCGGGCCAATTCCATATCGTCGGCTTCAACACCCGTATTTGAAGAACCAATTCCTACATAGAAAGCATTATCTTTGGGATACTGTTCAACCCAGGCAGGTTTCATGGGCACATCCCCTGTGGAATCTGCCGGTGTGGTGGCACATCCCGCTACCAAAAGGAGGAGTGAACTAAAAATTATAATTTTTCCAGCCGATTTAACCATCTTCCTCGTAATCCTCATAATTACTTCCTTAATTTAATTCTTATTTAGCGGTGCAACACCCAATGAATAATAATTTTTTCCATCGGGGGTCACATATCGGGCGATAATATAAAATCCTTGAATAGTAGCATCTGCAATTTCCAGGGTTGATTTTACCGAAGCACTTCCACTCTGGGTATTTATCGTGTTTTTCTGTTCGGAAATCTCTAAAGAAATCGATTTAACCATCTCTTCAAGCGCTCTTTTGTCAGCAGCTGTAATCGAATCCGAGGGGTGCCTTAACTGACGGGTGGTCCCTACACTTACAATATAACCGGGAATACGGGGAGTATTATTGATCCAGCTGGAAGGATTCAGATTAAGAGAAATTTTAGGCGGTAGATTAATACTTGCTCCATCTTTATACCTCGCAAGGAGATAGGTACCCTTACTATCCTGAAGTTCACTGATAACTTCCATATTTCCGGCAATGCTCATGGCACTGCTTTCATCGAACTTCATCTGAAAATCCGCCTGTCGGCCACTACCGCTGGAAGACTGTTCCGTATAGGCTTTAGACAATCCTCTTACCGAATTGTAAATCGAAGCACGAAAGCCTGCAGTCATAAGAGCAGCCGTTAATTCATCCTCTCTATTAATCATACGCTTAGAGGTTCCTAAAAATACAGGAGTGGACCCTTCGGGCCAGGTGTTTAAAAATGGAGAATATTCATCAACTCCAAAATTGGCAGTCTTTTCGGTAACGATCTTTTCATGAGTTTCCGGAACAGTAGCACATCCGGACAGGATGATGATTGAAATCGTTAGAACTAAAATGGTGTTTATCTTTCTGATCATATATTTAACCTCAATGTATTATAACAGGATAGAAATAGGATGAAAACGATTAATCAAAAAAAAAGATCGCCTCTGAAAACAGAAACGATCTTTTTTAGCTTCTAAGTCTGCTTATCTAACAGGTTCAGATGTGGGAGGATTGTTTTCAAGCTGAGCATCGAGGGCTGCAAGAGCCTGCTGTGCTTTAAACTCACCAAAAGCAGCGTTTTCATTTCTTACGAAAGATTCTTCAGCTGCAGCCATGAGGTTCTGTTTTGGGTAGCTTAACAGAACCCAAACACCACCATCAGAATCCTGCTCAAATCTTTCAGGAGTAGCACCACTTAATGTGGTATCAGTGATTTCACGAGTGATAGACTCTGCGAAAGAGATGGTCTGAGTATCGCCATCAACACCTGATTCCTGTGCATAAGATACAACAGCAGCCTGGATACTTGTTTCAATCTGTCGAGCAATATCTGCCCGTGCATTGGTCATACTGATTGTCTTTGAAAGCTGCAGTGTTGACTGGTTTCCATAACCTACGCCGTAGAAAGCATCATCAGCTGTGGGAGGATTCAGTACGAAATCGGGTAAACCACTAACCTTTTCGCTTCCACAGGAAGCCATACCAAAAACTGCCAGTACGATAAGCATTACAGTAATAATTTTCTTCATTTCAGTCTCCTATTTTGTTCATTACTAAAGTAAAGCCTATAGCATTGGAAATAAATTATCAAGTTTATTTTCGTTTTTTTTTAAGAAATAGAAAGCCCTTTCAACATTTTGATTTATATATTATAGTTTATTCATGGCAAGAAATAAAATATACACCTACCTTATAGATAGCCTTAACATGGGCAACGCAGAGTCTCTTAAACTGGCAATCAAATCAGTCCCCAGCGTCGAAGAGGTATTTATAAAAGTGAAATCAGGTGTCATCGAGGTAACCTCTAAAAAAGATGTGGAACAGGAAATTGCAATGGCCTGTACAGTAGCAGGATGTGCCCTAAGAACCCGGGTCAGCATGAGAAAAGCTTCATATTTCAGCTGAATATAATTTTACCATCCCTTCTACTCACTTTTCATCATGTTTGGATGGTTTGTTTATTTCTATATCCCACAAGTTTTTAAATTTAAACTTTTTTAGAAATTCTTCCAGAAAAACATCCCTGACCGCAATAACCAGAGTCCCCTTAAAATCAGATTCAAGCATTTTGATAGAGGCATAAAACCCGCCACCGTCCAGCTCTAAAAGACCAGCTTCATCCACGAAGAGATGGGTATACCCTTTTGAAGATTTCACACTCTCCTTAAAAAAATCATGGGTTCTATTAAAAGCGGCACCAGCAAACCAGTATCTCCGGCCCATAGGAAACCACCCCTCTTCACCTATTGGTGGATTTTCTAAAGCAACGGGAAATTCATCACCGACAACAAGATCTGTCAGCAAAAAACCACTCTTGTCTTCACCTTTCCTGAAAAGTTTGGTGATGAAACCACCGATCTTATATTCACGTATTTCCTTATAATGATAGAAAAGCTCCCACATTCGGGTCGATTTACCGCTGTTCCGCGGTGCAGTTACGATAATAAGTTTCCTCATGAATAATAATATTCTATTACAACAGGATTGAAAAGGAATTATATGTATGCTTAGATTCAAATATGAAAGAGATACCGATTTTTTCAATCATTGGTTGGTCCGATACCGGAAAAACCACACTGATAGGTGATCTTATTGAGCTTTACGCAGGCAGGGGGCTGAAAACGGCTGCCTTAAAAAAAACTCATAAAGCGGTCGAATTGGATCATGAAGGCTCGGATAGTAAAACATACAGAGACAAAGGGGCGTTCGGAACCTGCCTGGCAAGCCCTGAAGGCGGTGTATTTTTCCTTCCCGACTTTTCCTGGAGTCCAGAAACACTACGTAGGGTATTTCATGGTGCCGATGTAATTATCTGTGAAGGTTTAAAACTTGACGGTTATCCGGTTATTCAGACCTGTGGAAAAGCGGAACGTATGGATGAACTGAAGGGCAGTCCCACTGAGTGGTCAATTCTAATTACTGACAGTGTAAAGCTGAAAATGAGTATTCCAGATCACCTTAAAAAATCCAATATTCATATTTTATCCTATAGGGATATCCACCGCATACCCGATCTGATTTCTTAAGGATAATTTCCCACGAAAATCACCTTCGAGGCATAATGCTTCGAGGGGATTGATTAATTCACAGGTTATCGTTAACCTTAAAACCAATAATGGTTAACCTGAATCTCAAGAAAGAAATTCACAATCATCTCATCAGTTCCGGAGAGTGGCTCTCTGGTGAACGACTCAGCTCCATACTGAATGTATCCAGAGTAGCTATTTGGAAGCATCTTCAGAAAATGAAAGAGGCGGGTTATCCCCTCCTCTCTTCACATCAGGGATATAAACTCAACCCCGCCGAGGATACACTGGCTCCCTGGGCTCTGGATTTTACAGAGAGGGAGATCCACCACTATCCGGTGATTGAATCGACAATGAATGAAGCACGGCAGATTGCCGAGTTCGGAACCTCCCCCGGCGCCCTGGTTCTGGCGGAGGAGCAGACCAGGGGAAGGGGAAGACTTGGTAGAAGCTGGGATTCCGGGGAAGGCGGCCTCTATTTCACCATAATTGAGTATCCACAAGGAGATTTAAAAGGAGTCTACGGGATAAATACCCGGGCGGTCCTAGCCGTCAGGGATAGCCTGAAGATGGATTTCGGCCTTGAATGCTGGTGCAGGGAACCCAATGATATATGGACCAAAGAGGGAAAGATCGCCGGTATTCTACTGGAGGTCTCTGCTGAGATTGAAAGGATCCGGTATGTAAATATTGGAATTGGGATAAATGTTCGTTCTATCCACCGGGAAAAGAGCGATAACGAAGCCATGCTGGAGGATATTATAGGAAAAAGGATCAAACGGAGGGAACTTTTATCAACCGTTCTACTCCGTTATGAAAAAAATAAGTTTTTAAAAGGAAATACGCTTGAGACAATTTGGAAAAAAAGTCTCTTGAATATAGATTAATAAGGAAAATTATTATGAACAGAAAATCATCATCGTTGAAATTAACATTAACGGCCGTTTTTGCAGCTCTCATGATAGCAGGGACCTATATAAGGATACCCCTGGGTCCCGTGCCCATCGTATTGACGACCATCTTTACCATAGGGGCGGGAGCCATTCTTGGCCCCCTGGCAGGAGCAGGTGCCGTACTCCTCTATTTAATTCTGGGAGCCATCGGACTGCCCGTCTTTTCGGCGGGAGGCGGTCTTGCTCTGTTTTTGAGTCCCACCGGCGGATTCCTCATGGGATATCTCCTTTCAGCCCTTTTTGCCGGTCTCATTATTCATACAGGAACACCGTCACGGCTTAAGGATGTGCTTGGCATTCTTGCAGGGACTATCATAATCTATCTTCCGGGAATTCCCTTTCTGGCCTATAAACTTGAAATAACTATCGGTGAAACCTTGAAAATAGGCTTTTATCCTTTTATCATTGGTGACCTTATAAAAGCTGCAGTACTCTTTTTGCTTTTGGACAGGTTAAGAAAATCCGCTCCGGAGTTTTTCGTAAAATGAGCATTCTGGAAGTAAAAAATCTCTCCTTCTCCTTTCCGGGTGGAGAAGAGATTCTTTCAGAGCTGTCCGTCACCTTTACAAAAGGCAGCCTTACTGTCATTGCCGGAAAAAATGGTTCCGGGAAAACCGTATTGATGAAAAATCTTAACGGCATACTTCTCCCCTCTCGGGGAGAGGTGCGTTTCGGTGAAAAATCTACGGTCGACCACGGGGCATGGATCCGTCAAAAAGTAGGTTTGGTATTCCAGGATGCCGATTCCTGCATTGTCGGCCATACCGTCATGGATGATATCCTCTTTGGCCCCTCAAACCTTATGATGTGCCGGCAAGAGTCCGGTAAAGCAGCGAAAAGGCTTCTTAAGGAGTTCGGATTATGGGATAAAAAAGATCTTCCTCCACGGTTCCTCTCCGGTGGAGAGAAGAAAAAACTGACCATGGCAGGAATCCTCATCATGAATCCCGAGGTTATAATCCTGGATGAACCCTTTGTGGGACTGGATTTCCCTGGAGTTAGGGAGCTCCTGAACATCATCCTCGCCCTGAAGGAAGAAGGGAGAACCCTTGTTATCATCAGCCATGATCTGGAGAAAATCCTGGCCCATACCGACCGCCTTATAATCATGGAAAAAGGGCGGATAGTGAAGGATGGAAAACCTGAAGAACTCCTTGATTCTCTTGACAGCTGGGGTATAAGGCGTCCTCCGGAAAGGTGTCTTGAGGAGATGACATGGCTGATATCTTAGCCTCTTCGAAAGTATCCTCAAACTTCCTGAGTAAAAGGGATCCCCGGTTAAAACTGATTTTCCTTTTTTTATTCTCCATCCTCGCCTTTCGTTTTTCTCTTCTGTCAAACATCATTATCCTTCCCTTGATTACAGCCGGTGTTATGAGAACAGGGTTTACATTGCAGAGACTGATCAAATCAAGTTTTGGATTTCTTATTATCATCATTCTTCCTCCTGCCCTGGCCTTAATTCATTTATTACAGGAGACCACAGGACAATCCCTGGAGTCAGCATCACTTTTTTCGCTCAGCCTGCTGAATATCTACCTTTTCAGTATTCTTATAATAAGATCCACAGGACTCAGAGCTCTTCAGAATGGGACCTCCTGGTTTGTGAGCTTCATCCCCTTTCTCTCTGCCAGAAAAGCCGGTCTGATGATGGGGATGACCCTTTCGACCCTTCCCCGGATATTAGTCGAATGGGGACAGATTAGAGACGCCCAGAAAGCCCGTGGCGGGGACGGATCCAAAAATCCTGTAAAGCGTTTGACGACCCCACTTCTCCCCCTTATATTGAATACCATCCTGAAAGCGGAAACCACCGCTGACGCACTTGAATCAAGGGGCTTTCAGGAGAAAGAATCCCTCTCCGGCAAGACATTCAGGAAATATATATCTTTGGGGTGGAATAATGGAGATAGTCTCCTCCTGTTTGGCGGCAGCCTCCTCCTTACAGGATTAGTTTTAATCCCCTACCTTTTTTAATTATCCGCAGGATTAATCCTTCCCGTTTTTCCAGAGCAATTAATCCCTTGACAAATCTTTTATTCATCCATACTATACGTATACGTACATGTTTACTAATTAATTCACTTCATACGTAGAGGTATAGTTTTGAGTACAGTATATACACTTGAGGATATTGTTGAGAAAACAGGGGCCTGTAAAGAGGAGATAACATCCTGGGAAGAGGCAAAACTGCTCACACCCCTGGGAAGATCGGAAAAGGATCTTCCTTTCTTTGGGGCCGATCACATCCAGAGGATTGAACAGATAAAAAAATTTCTCGAACTTGGCTATACTCCTGAAGATATTCAGAAAATCATTAAAAAAATCGGCCTTCCTTCCCGGGAGGATTCCAAAAAAGGACCCAAAAAAGAGGAGCTCCTTACCGTCGGCGTCCTGGCGGAAAAGATCGATATAAGTCCCCGAACAATCAAACATTGGGAAGAGAAAGGAATAATTGAACCCGATATGCGAAGCCAGGGTGGATTCAGACTCTACAACCGCCACTACATTTACCTGGCCTCCCTGATCAAAGACCTGCAGCACTTTGGATACACCCTGGATGAGATAAAAATTATATCCGACTACTTCAGATATTTTTTCAAGATAAAAGAGAGTGAGGAGGAGATAGCTCCCGACTTAATCGAAGAGAAGATAATCGGAATGAACAGTGAGATCGACCAACTATACAGAAAAATAGCCCTTCTGAAGGAAGGTATCGGAAGATGGGAAGATCTTGTTAAAAAAAATAAAAAAGAGATCACAGGTATGCTGACACGAAGCCGAAAACGGCTTGAGAAGAAGGAGAAACAAAATGATGCAAAAGAGTAAATTATCTTATACAGATATAAACAGGATGATGACTGAGAACTTCAGCCTCGACAAAGAGAGGATACCCCTTGAAGGTACCGGGCAGGAGATAATTGTAAACACCTTCAATTCAACGGCTCACCAGAACCTCCCGGGGGAGGATGACCATATAAAGAAAAATCCGGCCTTCCTGGCCCTTCTAAAATACTACCTTTCAAAAAGTGCTGCGGCAAATAAAGAGATTTTTAACAGTCTGAAAACCCCGGACAAAGATATCGAAGAGAACAACAGTTTCCAATACCCCATACTAAAACCCACAGGGACGGGCAAATCCAGGGGGGTGATTATTCTGCTCCATGGACTCAATGAGAGGTCCTGGCTGAAATACCTTCCCTGGGCCTCAAAGCTAGCCGATAAAACAGGAAAAACCGTTATCATGTTTCCCATCGCCTTTCATATGAACAGGTCCCCTGAAGCATGGAGCAATATACGACGTATGATGCCCGTTACAAAAGAGAGGCAGGCTCTCCACCCGGATCTTGAAGCGAGTTCCTTCGCCAATGCCGCCATCAGCTACAGGATGCAGTTTGCCCCTCAGCGATTTGTTCTTTCCGGGATACAGACTTTTCTTGATGTGGTGAAACTGATAGAAACTATCAGGAGTGGGGAGCAGGAAGAGATAAGAGAGGATGCCAGTATTGATTTTTTCGGGTACTCCATCGGGGCTACCTTAACCGAAGTATTAATGATGGCAAACCCCATGGGATTATTTAATAAATCGAAAGCTTTTCTGTTCTGTGGTGGTCCTGCACTGAATCTCGCCACACCGGTTCACAGGGCCATCATTGACAATCAGGCCTTCACAAGCCTCATTCAGCTCTTTCACAATATCCTGGACGGAAAGGCGGAAGAACTCGCCTCCCTCGAAAGTTCTTCCAAAAATCACGTTTATAAATACCTGAAAAGCCTTCTCCTTTTTGAGAGGATGAAGGATGAGAGAGACTCAAGATTGATGGAGATCCAGGATCGATTTAAAGTTCTTACCCTGAAGAAAGACAGGGTAATGGTACCGGAACAGCTTGAGAAAACATTTGAAGGAAGCGGGATAGAGGTGGAGACAGAGGATTTTGCCTTCAACTACAGCCATGAGAATCCCTTCCCTGTTAACGTCCCGGAAGAAGTTTTGGTTAACACGGCCCTTGAAACGGTCATGACCAGGGCAGCGGATTTTTTCATCTAATCCAGGTTGGCATGATATATAAACCAGGACTTATTCGATGAGTTCCCAGAATGCCGACACCAGGGGAGAATCGATCTTACGCCTGTGAGTGACAATACCAACCTCATAGGGTTGGAGTGCCGGACTTACATCGAGCACTTTAACCGCCATGGAGACAGGAAACCGGTTTAGTACGAGTTCGGGAATGACACCAACCCCACACCCCAACCCCACCATGGCCAGCAGAGCCTCATTACCGGAAACCTGGGCATAGATTTCGGGATTATACCCGGTCTCCCGGAACCAGGCCTCAACTCGATCCCTGGCCAGATCCTTTTCCGGGAGAATGAAGGGTAATTTTTCCCAGATGATTTCAGAATCTTCAAGGAGAGAGGCACCTGGCCAATCCAAATCAGGAGCAATAAAAACCAGGGGTGTCTCGGTGATTCGCTTAAAGCAGAGATTAGGGGGGATATTTTCCGGTTTTGCGGCTACAGCAACATCAAGTTCACCGGAACTGACCTTCTCAAGGGCAGCAGCATGCGACCCGGTTTCAAGCTTTATATGGACCCGGGGGTATGTTTTTCTAAATTTTTCGATAAGTTCTGGCAGAATTGAGTAGCAGGCGGTCACCGATCCATAGATACGGATTTCACCGGAAAGACCCCGGCCCTCTCCGCCCATCTCCTCCAGTGCATCATCCCAGCGCGCCACGATCTCCCTTGCCCGGGGGAGAAAGAGGGTGCCGTGGGAGGTAAGCTGTACCTGCCTGTTATCCCGTTCAAAAAGTTCACGCCCCACCTCAACCTCGAGCCTTTGAATCTGCCGGCTTAAAGCTGAAGGGCTGATATGACAAGCCTTGCTAGTTCTTCCAAAGTGAAGGGTTTCAGAGAGGTTGATAAAAAGTTTTAAGCTGTATATTTCCATATGTCTATAAGCAATTCGGCATGGATGTTTTTATCTTCTCGAAATCGTCCTGAATTTCAAGGAAACCATCCACCAGGAAGGGATCAAAATGGGTTCCCCGGTCACCTGATATTATTTTCACAGCCTCATCATGAGAAAAAGCATCCTTATAGACCCTTTTCGAGATGAGGGCATCATACACATCGGCAATGGCCATAAATCTTGCTGAGAGAGGTATCTGCGCCCCCGCAAGCCCCTTTGGATATCCCGAGCCATCCCACTTCTCATGATGAGAGAGGGTTATCTCCGAGGCATATACCAGAAAATTATCCGGTGGCAGGCCCTTCTGAGCTTTGCGTATGGTCTCCCAACCCAGGGTTGTGTGAACCTTCATCTTTTCAAATTCATCCTGATCGAGCTTCCCCGGTTTATTCAAAATTTTATCGGGGATCCCCACTTTCCCTATATCATGAAGAGCCGCCGATTTCCCTACAATTTCAACCCTCGACGGATGGAAATCATCACGATTCCGGCTGTACCATTCGGCCAGCACCTTTACATATCTACTGGTTCGATGAATGTGTTCTCCCGTATCATCATCCCGTGTCTCCGCAAGGGCGGCCAGGCTTAATATGGTAGCATCCCTGGTCTGAACCAGGTCACGGGTCCTCTCCCTGACCTCCTCCTCAAGCTGTTCCTTTTGCATAGCCACCCGCTGGCTGGCAAGCCTCAGGGAGAGTTGAGTCTTAACCCTGGCTTTTATCTCGGTAACCTCAAAGGGTTTTGTAATATAATCGACACCCCCAACCTCGAATCCCCGGGTCTTATTCTTGATTTCACTCAAAGCCGTCAAAAAAATCACAGGAATATCTGCTGTGGCAGGATTTTCCTTGAGTTTTTCACAAACCTCATACCCATCCATACCGGGCATCATTATATCCAGCAGAATCAGATCAGGGTTTACCTTCTCTAGGATCTTCAAAGCGGAAAAACCATCTATGGCATCAGAAATATCGTAATCATCACCCAAAGAATCCACCAGTATATCCAGGTTGGTCGCTGTATCATCAACGATTAAGATAGTACAGTCATTAATTGTCCTCATTCCCCTTCTCCCTCTCCGATAAGTGTAATCAAATCCTTCACCATCGCCTCGGCCTCCACATATTTATACTCACGTATAAACCCTTCAAGTTTCTCAATTCCGGCTTCCAGATACCCACTATAATGCAATTCACCGATCTTTCCGAGGATCTTTCTACTCGGCCTCTGCTTTCTCATTTCAAGGTTCGGAAGTAGTTCCTCAAACAAAACTTGAAGTTGCGAGAGACTCTCTTTATTATCCATCCTGGATTTGCTGCTTTTTTTCTTTTTCACCCTTACTATATTGGCTTCTATCCCTGCAAAAACAGTCTCAAGCTCCTTATTGATCTTTCCCGGGTTTAGCATGGGACACATAAGGGGGTGTTCTTTAATCAGGGTTTCAAGCTTTGCTGCCTGCTTCGAGATCTCCTCGGCCCCAAGATTACCGCTTGTTGATTTCATGGTATGAGCCATTCTCAAGGCAAGTTCACTGTCCTTTATTTTTACAGCCTTTGAAAACCTTTGAACCCAGTCTCGTTCCATCTGTAAAAATCGAATCAGCATTCGTCCATAAAGATCGTTTTTGTTCCCCATTCGTAATTTCCCAAGTTCAAGATTAACCCCCGGGAGAGTATCGGGAAAAACAAACTCTTCGGTGTATTTATCATTTTCCGCGATATCAAATTTGCCATCAGACACATCTTTTTGTGAACTGCCTATCGGGCCATCACGACCTTCGGCCGGAAGACTTTTAATGTATTTCTTTAAGGTATTGAACAGATGATTGGCATCTATGGGTTTCTGGATGTAGTCATTCATCCCAGCCTCAAAGCTTTTTTCCTTATCACCCGCCATGGCACTGGCAGTCATGGCAATGACTGGCAGTCCTGAAAGCCTTAAATCTTTCCTGATAATCTCTGTGGCGGTATACCCATCCATCTCAGGCATGAGAATATCCATGAGGATCAAATCCCATCGGTTTGGATTTTCACTCAGCATATCGACCGCAATTCTACCGTTATCGGCCATATCAACCTTGATTTCCGCCTCGGAGAGTATCTCAAAAGCAACCTCCTGGTTTATCTTGTTATCCTCGACCAGAAGAACTCTTGCTCCCGGGAAGACAACTCGATCCACTTCAGAAGAGACAGAATAGGCGACAATCTCATCCTCGCGGGCAATCTCAAAGGCAGCGGTAAAGTGGAAATTACTCCCCTCACCATATGTACTCTCCACATCGATATGGCCACCCATCATTTCAGTTAAATTTCGACTTATAGCGAGCCCCAGACCGGTTCCACCATACTTTCGGGTTGTATCACCATCAGCCTGAGTAAAGGCTTTAAAAAGACGTTCAGTTTGTTCCGCCGTAAGTCCAATCCCTGAATCTTTCACAGAGAATTTAAGTACACATTGTTCGTTCTTCCTTGAAACAAGGGAGACACTAAGAGTAATCCAGCCATTTTCCGTAAATTTTAGAGCATTACCGGTTAGATTGATCAAAACCTGCCCAAGTCTTAATGGATCCCCCCGAAGGATCTGGGGAACATCTTCCTCGATATTAAGCTTCAAACTCAAACCTTTATCTAATGCCGACTGGGCGAAAAGGTTCTCCATATTTTCAAAAACATCACCCAGGTTAAAGGGAACACTATCAAGGGAAAGTTTTCCTGCATCTATCTTTGAGAAATCAAGAATATCATTAATGATAACCAGTAGATTATCAGCGGAAGTACTTATTTTATCCAGATACTCCCTTTGTCGGGTATCCAGATCGGTCTTCAGGGCAAGATGTGTAAGGCCCAGTATAGCATTCATGGGGGTTCGAATCTCATGACTCATATTGGCAAGAAACTGGCTCTTGGCCTCGTTTGATCTCTCAAGCTCGGCATTTACCTTGATGAGGTTCTTTTCTATCTTCGCCTTCTGTCTAACCTCTCTCTTGAGTTTTCGATTCAGGGCTGCAGTAAAAAGGAGGATAAGACAAAGGATAATTATGGATCCTCCTCCAAGAATTATCATAGGTATCCACTTTATCCAGTCGTCTATAACCATTCTGGAGAAGGCCGTAAAAAGTGTGGATTTATCATCCCGTGAGATAGAATTATAGAGTTCATCCACAATTCCAACCATCTCAGGCCAGTCACTCCTGACAGCAATACAGTAGTCAATGGTATATTCTGTTATCTGGGAGATTACGAAATTATAATTTCGATGCTCCTCCATGACAGAGGTTACAGCATCAAGATCCCCCACAAAGGCCTCGATCTCGCCATTAGCCAGAGCTTCCAGTGAGTCACTATAATTAAAAAACTCGTTTAATTTTATAGAAGGAAAATCCTTCTCAAGATACTCCCGGGAAGCACCACCCAGGATTACCCCCACATCCTTGTCGCTCAGATCCTTAAGAAACACATTGGATTCCTGATCTTCCCTGGAAATGACGGCCACAGGATTTGAAAGAAAAACCTGACCATAAATTCTGTCCTCGGGAACAGGCTCTTTCTTATGGCTTCCAATCATGACATCGAGTTCACCCCGACGGAATTCCTCTTCCATCTGCCCCGGAAAATGAAAAACCTGAAAATCGATATCCACCTGTATATCAGCAAAAAGATCCTCCATAAAACTGGTAAGGAATTTCTCATCTCGTTTCATTAAAAATGAAAAAACCGAAGAGGTTCCTGTCTTATAGGAAGGAAAAGAGATCCCCACCCTGATATGCCTTTTTTCGTAGATCCACTCCCGCTCTATTGATGAGAACTCACTGGCCTCTAAAAGGTAATCCAGGCGTGCCGATGGTTCTGCAGGACTCTGGGCAGAAACCATAGGTATTATAGTAAGTATAAATAAGAGGATATATAACTGTCGTTTAATCATGTCTTTAAATTAATAGGCTGCTCATAAAAAGTCAAATGAAAGAACTTCACTTTCGTAATTGTTATAGTTATGTTTAACATTATACAGCAAAATGGAGTAAACAATGGGTGATTTTGATGACAGAAATGAATCGGAGTTCGCTTCGAATAAGGATAAAGAAAAGTGGGATGCTCATAAAAAGGGATCAGGTCCCGGCATGCCACCCCCTATATTTTCTTTTAAAAATGGAAAATTCAAGTTCAGCTTCTGGTATTTCATAGCAGCAGTAATGATCCTTCTTTTTGCCAACGCCTTTTTAACCTCTTCAGGAGAATCACAGGAGATATCCTTCAGCACCTTTAAGAGCATGATTGAATCGGGAAGTATTACGGAAGTTCTCATGGGGGAATCCGTCTATATAGGAACGGGTCCTCATACAGGAAATGCAATACAGGAAACAACAACATTACTCTCAACCGGAAAATCAAGCTATAAAACTGTTCCGGTGGATGACCCGAACTTTGTCACTTTGATGGACCAGTATGGTGTAACTTATTCTGCCTACAAACAAAGTAATCCTCTTCTTATTCAATTACTGATGAGCTGGGTGATCCCCCTGGTTCTCTTTATGGTGATATGGCGCTTTGTTTCCAAACGTATGGGGAGTGGCGGAGCCGGTGGTATCATTAATTTTGGAAAAAACAAGTCTCAAATCGTAGCGGAAGGTGATACGGGGGTTCTCTTTGACCATGTTGCCGGAGCGGATGAGTCCAAGGAAGAGCTTGTGGAGATCATGGATTTCCTGAAAACTCCGGAAAAATATAAGGCAATAGGTGGCAAAGTACCCAAAGGGGTACTTCTGGTCGGCCCCCCCGGCACGGGTAAAACCATGCTCGCCAAGGCCGTTGCCGGTGAAGCAAAAGTTCCCTTTTTCAGGCTTAGCGGCTCGGATTTCGTCGAGATGTTTGTTGGTGTAGGTGCATCCAGGGTACGTGATCTTTTTAAGCAGGCCAGAGAAAAGGCTCCCTGTATAATATTTATAGATGAACTCGATGCCATAGGAAAAAGCAGACTGAATGTGGCCGCAGGAAACGATGAGAGAGAACAGACCTTGAATCAACTCCTTGTTGAGATGGATGGATTCTCCTCCACCGCCGGTGTAATCATCCTGGCGGCAACAAACAGGCCTGGAATACTGGATCCCGCCCTCCTCCGACCCGGCAGGTTCGACAGGCAGGTTCTAGTAGACAGGCCGGATTTGGCCGGGAGAAAAGCGATCCTCGATATACATGCTAGGGATGTTAAATTCGGTCCCGATGCAAATCTGGAGGCAATTGCTCAGGCAACGCCCGGGTTCGTTGGGGCAGACCTGGCCAACGTCATCAATGAGGCGGCCCTGCTGGCAGTACGTGCCGGCAGGAAAGCGGTTCACCAGGAAGATCTCCTGGAGGCAATCGAAAAATCCGTGGCGGGACTTAAAAAGAAAAATAAACTGATAAATCCAAGGGAAAGGAAAATTGTGGCCTACCATGAGACGGGTCATGCCCTGACAGCAGCCCTGACCGAAGGTTCAGATCCTGTGCAAAAGGTTACCATAGTGCCGAGAGGCATGGGAGCCCTGGGGTACACCCTACAAACCCCTACAGAGGATAGGTTTTTAATGTCCAGGGAGGAGTTGCTCGGTAAAATAGATGTCCTTCTTGGTGGTAGAGCCGCCGAAGAGCTTATCTTTAATGAAGTATCCACTGGTGCGGCTAATGACATTTCAAGAGCCACCGATATTGCTCGTTCCATGATAACTGAATACGGTATGAGTGAAAAATTTAAGAATATGGCCCTGACCGGGGGAAAAGATCCTTTCCTTGGAAATGATGGATACCAGCAGCAGACACGAAATTATTCTGAATCCACGGGTGAGTATATTGATGATGAAATCTCCAAGGTGATTAATACGAGATATGAAAAGGTCTTAAAACTTCTGGGAGCGAAGCTTGAACTGCTTAGAAAGATTTCAGAACATCTCCTGGATAAAGAGACAATTGATGCCAAAGAGTTCAAAGAACTCGTGGTTGTTTAGAGAAATTTGTAAACCTTATCAAGTAGAAGTCTGTTGTTGATAGGTTTTGACAGGAAATCATCCATACCGGCAGACCGGCATTTCTGCTGGTCTTCCGGGTATGAGTAGGAAGTGAGTGCAATGATTGGGGTATGACGGGATTCTTCAGCTTCCCGGATTGCCTCGGTAGCCTGAATCCCATCCATCAGGGGCATTTTCAAATCCATGAGGATGAGATCATAGTCATTGGCAAGGGCTTTGGTTACAGCGTCTCTGCCATTGGCAGCCTGATCAACCTTGATCCCCACCTTGCCTAATACCCGGGTGAAATATATTCGATTTACCGCCTCATCTTCAACGATGAGAATGCATTTTTCTTTTTCCATCTGTCAAGATTATCGGTCATTTTCCTGATTAATAAAATATTAATGCCTATTTTTAATAGGAATTAATCTCGCAGGAATCATTTTTCCAGATAATCATGATTAATAGTACGACTCCTGCCACCTGCTGGCACCCGGATAGAACCAGCGGGATTCGCTGAGGATGGCTCCCCCTTCAAGTTCCTGAAATTGGATTGATCTTCCTTTATAAAGGGCAGGGATCCTTGTCCAGTTACCAAACCGCTCTCCTGTCCAGTATTCGGCTCCCATAAATCCCCACATGCGCCCCCCGGGGGATCTGTACACAATCATGTATTCATTAGGAAGATCACTGCCCGGATTTATCCGGAGAAGCTTCACCTCATAGTTGAACTCTCTTAATACTTTGTAAAAAAGGAGAGAAAAGTCCCGGCTGCCTCCCCAGCTTCGCTTAAGGAACTCATCGGGAGAGGCATACTCATCACTTCCCTCCTTCAACCGGCAGAGAGTACGGGCAAGGATATAGATATTCTCTGGAAGTGAGCCCTCCATACTTTTAGCCCGGAAAACAAAATCACGATACTCATTGTATTCCATTTCATCATCAAGGAGCGGTTCAATACTTAAAGCGGGGCGTGCCTCTTCCAGAAGATAGCCTATATTGGCCAGAAACCCCATACCATCATGAATACCATAAAAAGGCTGGAAGGTTTTTCCAATCAGGGTTGCACAGACCATGGCCTCTCCATAGGAAAATGTTCCATCGCCATCAATGATATCATTCCCCCGGAATACTCGTATGACCTGATTATCCTGATACTCCTGTAAAACCAGGTTTTTATTATAAGAATCCTTATCATAGAATTTCTTAATCTCTTCCATAATTATGGCTGGAGTTTTCTCCAGAGTGAAAATGACATCCAACCCCCAATCCCGCTGTTTCAGACGGTAGGCCTGTTTTCCATTATAATCCACAGAACTCAAAGTAGTCTGTCCATCGCTTACACTCTGACCAGCATCAAGTTTTCCATAAATCACATCGGCAAGATTTCCATCCATGAGAACGGCAGTAAGATACCCCTCTTCCGGTCCGGGAAGACTCATAGCCTCCTGAAACCTGAAGAAATCGATACTCATTGTTTCATCCCTTGTTTCAGAACGGCCCCACTTTTCGGGAGATAAACCGGAATAAAGGAATACAGCCCCTTCGGATGAAAAAGAAAAAGCGGATGTTAAAAATATCAGACAAATCAAGGCAGTTATCTTTCGCATTACAGACAGTATAAATGGAGTTCCCCGGTGATTCAATACTTTTCTTCCTTGCACAGTGCTCCGGTTCCAATTATATTGTTATCTATGGCAGAAATTAAAATTAGACAAAAATTATTAGCTGTAGGCTCTGGTAAGGGAGGCGTTGGAAAAACCACCACAAGTGTGAACCTGGCTCTCTATTATTCAAGAAAAGAGTTAAAGGTCCTCCTTGTCGATGTGGATCCCCTTTCAGATATTACTACCCTTCTGGATATAACCGATCCGGAAGCCGCCGTACATGAGAATGGAGGAGGCAAAAAAAAATCCTCCAGGAATAAGGATGGGATAATCCCCGTCTTCTCTTCCCTGGATCTCCTGATTCCGGAAAAAAAGCACTCCATCCAGTCCAGTGGTGAAATTCTTTCAAGGATCACTGAAAATGATCAGAAGCTGATCGAACACTATGATATTGTCATCCTTGACCTTCCTGCAGGACTTCTCGAGGAGGAGGGAAAGGAGTTTCTGACACAGACAGGAAGAGTTATTGTTGTCACAAACGATGAGCCGACAAGCCATGTTTCCGCCGGGGCTTTCATAAAAAATGTCGAGGAGAGTGCTCCCGGAGGAACCTACCGGATCTGGCATAATAAATATGGTGGCATAAGCCGGGGCGGCTTTGATCCCATGGATCTCCCGGGAAACTATAATAGAAATGTTGCCGAAGAGGACAGATTCGATTTTACAACCTTGAAAATGAAGGATACGGCCTATATCCCCGAAGATCCGGCCCTGGATTTACTGAAAAGTTCACCCGATCTGAATCTTAATATAAAGAGGCAGATGCTTGAAAGGATCGAAATGATCTACAGGGAAAGGATTGGTCAGGTTCTTAATATTTCCGGTATATCTTCCCGCCTGGCTACGGTCATGGAGAGTCACATTGCCGGATTTCACATGATCAAGGATATAGAGAGTACCATAGGAGAGCTGGGGGAATTGATTTCAGGACTTTTCTCCGGCGATATCTTCCTGGGAAGAAAACAAGACGATACGGCAGGAGATCTTGAAATTTTTTCAGGGAAAGAACGAACCGAATTAGAAAACGTTCTAAAGCTCTTAAGAGATGATAACCTCTCCTCCTCCTTAAGAAAACTCAGAATTGTCCTTGAGGATATCCTGGAGGATGAAGAAAACTCCCAAAGGCTATTTTTTCAGAAGAGCGACCCTGCAAAATTAAAGAATCTTGACAGGGAACTGAGTAAATTCCTGACCATACTGTCCGAAAAATCGACACGAAGCGGACGCAACATCCGAAACCTGGGAGGTCTTCTCCTCTTTGATTTCTCCCTCTTCAAGCTTTTTAAATCTGAAACCATCCGCGCACTCATTACGGGCTTCATTCCCTGGCGAGAAAACCAATCTGGAGCAAAGATACGGGATAAACACAGCCAGATAAGGTGGCTCGTAGAAACCGATGGTGAGTACCGGCTGCGCTTCCTGGGGCTTGTAAAAACACTCTACCCCGTGCTCCTCACCCAGCTGGATGGTGTCTCTTCCGCCCTTGAATTGAGGAATCTACTCTTTCTTAATAAGGGAAAAATCAATGGTGAGGTATATTTGAGACTACTCACTACCTTTCTGCACGACATACTCAACAGTGGTCTTGGTGTAATCATGGGATTCAGGTACCGACCCGCTTCCCGTGCCTTTCAGAAGGGAGCATCCCTTCTATTGTCAGAAATCAGTGAGGAATAATAGAGAATGAAGGATAACTCAGGAAACGAAACACTTCTGCAAAAAAGTATCAGATTGATCACCGGAGCAGGTGAATCGGACCCGGATGTCTCTCCCCTCGGAGGAGTCAGGTGGGAAGTGGAAACTCTTGCCGATCTTCCGAAGGCACTTTCAAACCTTTTTTTGCCCCTTCTCCCGGATGGAAACGAAGGGGAAGAACTCAAAACCCTTTTGAAAAAAGAGATAGAAGAAGCTGAAGAGTGTTTTAACAATTTTTACGGGAAAAGTGCTCCCCTGATTCCTGAGGATCCTGAAGAGGCCGCTAAGACACTGAGTGAAATATGGGCTCCTGAAACAGGTATGGATGCTGACGATATTTTAAAACGGTGGAAATTAAACGATGTCCATAAAAATCAGACCCCGATTACTCCTGAACAGCTTGTCATACAGCTAAACGGTCTCTATTCACTTCCGGAAGAGACAATTCCAGAACAAATGACAAAAATGTGGACGCAGCTTGAGAAGGAGGGGTTCACACACATCGCCGATTATGATCACCCCGTCCCCCTTTTCTGCTCTGAAGCTAACCACGAACTGGTAAAATGTCTCATAGAGATGGATTCAGATATGGAATTCGAAAAGGAGAAGAATATCCTGCCCCCGGATTTTCTCGTCCCCGTTCTTATTTCCATAAGTGTAACTCATCTGGAACTGACCGGTATAACAGGAATCTGGCTGAAAGAGATTCTTGCCAAACTAAAACTCAACCATATAAAACCTTTGATCCTCACAGAAGTAGAAATAGATGAGATAAAAAGAGAGCTTTATACAAAGGGGAATCCTGTTTATACCGTAACAGGGAAATATGCAAACCATTTTAATGCTCTGAAATACACGCAGCTTATTCTTGAAAAGGGATGGGGAGTCCAGGCCGGTTTCAAACTGGATACGGATGAGGGGATGAGAAGCAGGGATCTATTTCATGCCACAGGAAAAACATGGATGGAAACCCTCTGTCACCCCTACTGGGGAGGCCGAGCCCGGGACTGGAAAGGTAAGAAATATTTTCTCGATATTAACGAAGGAGAATATATCGATTCCAGAGATATTGATAAATTGGGATATACAGGTTCATTAAGAGAACCCGATATAAAACTCCCCCCTTCGCGGAGGGGAAAAGAGCTGTTCTTCAATAAAATTTTCGCCCATGGCGGGGCTACGGCTCTCTACAATAAGTTTGATGTAATAGAAGATTTTATATCCCATCCTGTCGTAAAGGGAGGAGGATACGGGATCACCAATGAAGGATTGAAAAGGGCCGTCCCTTTCACATATTCGAGGGTTGGCAGAGCCGAAGATCAAATGTATTACTTTTCCGCTCTGGCAAGGGGTGTCCGGGGAATATTTCATCCGGACCTCCGGATCGCTCATTACAAGAGCAGTGTGGCGGCCTCCGAAGACAAGACAGAAGGGTCTCGATTTATCGGCGACATGTACAGGATCATCCTCTTCAAGTATCTTGCGGATGAACTTGGAATCAAGGAGTTGATCGATCCCATGCCCGGCGTCTTCGCAGGTCCTCTGGCCCGTGCCCAGGCTGTATTTAACATGCTTTACAGGGTGTCTCATTACCAGAATGAAGGCAAAACAGAGGTAGCGGGAGAGATTCTCAGGCGTGGAATTGTTGAACTGCGTGAATTAAAAAAAGATATAGACTCGGGATGTGTGAGGACCGAACTGGCCAAAGAGTATAGAAACTGGCTTCATTTCATCAAGGAAACCGAAGAGCTTGAGGAAGCAAAAGTCAGGTCTGTTTTAGAGAAAGTTTTTTCATAAATTTCCCAACAAATAGTTGCGGCACAATATGCGGTGTGTTATACTGGTTAGGTTGTTAAAAAAAACACCATATATAGGGCCGTTGTTGAATATTCATTATATTCCCAGCGTTATAAACCGATATAAAAAGTGTGCACGGTATATTGTTCAACCAAAAAAACAAACCGGAATAGCACTTACCTTCAGTACCCTCAGATGGTAGGCGCTATGGGAGTAATCACGAATGAGATGTCCATACTGTTCCGGACTGGACGATAAGGTCATAGAATCACGACAGAACGCCACAGCGACTTCCATAAGAAGGAGAAGGGAGTGTCTGTCTTGCGGATACCGCTTTACATCATACGAAAGAATCGTAGAAAAAACACTCATGGTGATAAAAAGGGACGGCACCAGGGAAGCTTTTGATCTTACAAAGATCTCGAGAGGCCTTGAAAGATCCCTTGAAAAACGTCCTGTTCCCAATGAAAAAGTGGAGGAACTTCTCCACGAAATTGAAGATGAAGCCGTAATGGTCGGGCGTATAAGTCATGAGGTAAATGTAGAGGCTATCGGAGAGATGGTACTAAAAAAACTCTACATTCTAGACAGGGTGGCCTATGTGAGGTTTGCCTCCGTATATCGTAAGTTTAATAATGTGGACGAATTCATAAAGGAAATTGAAAACATTCATAAGACTAAATAGGCCTCAAGCTTATCTGGGGGCGATTGAAGTTTGATTTTATTTAATCAGATTTACTAACCAAACGGGAGGGTTGGTTTTGGATTCAAAAAATACACAGAGTAACTGGAAAGAGTTTCTCGGAGTGGAAGACAAGGGAGATTTCGAACCTGTTGTTCGACAGATTGTCCGTAGAGATGGTCAGATCACAAAGTACGACAGGTGGAAAATCGCGAGTGCCATCGGCAGGGCTTTTAAGGCCGTAGACATTGAAGAAGATGTCGACGGAATTGAAAATCTTACAGCCATGGTAGAGATAAAACTGAAGGAATTCATGGGTGGCAGACACCCCAATTCCGCCCCTGCTGTTGAAGAGATCCAGGATATTGTAGAAAATATTCTGATCGAGAAGGCAGACCCAAGGATTGCCAAAGCCTACATCCTGTACAGGGCAAAGCATGAAGCAATGAGAGATACCAAGCAACTGATGCTTGATATCAACGGAACAATGGATGGATACCTGTCACAGTCGGACTGGAGAGTCAATGAAAATGCGAATGTCAATTTTTCACTGGGAGGATTGATTCTTCACAACTCCGGCACTATTACCGCGAACTACTGGCTGAAAAACATTTATCCAGAAGGTGTCAGTCAGGCCCATAGAAATGCTGAAATGCATATCCATGATCTATCCATGTTCTCCGGATACTGTGCGGGGTGGTCCCTCAGACAGCTGATTCAGGAAGGCCTTGGCGGAGTACCCGATAAGATTACCAGTATGCCGGCCTTTCACCTGAGCACCCTGGTTCACCAGATCGTGAATTTCCTGGGAATTATGCAGAATGAGTGGGCGGGAGCTCAGGCTTTATCGAGCTTTGATACCTACCTGGCCCCCTTTGTTAAGGCAGATTCACTCTCGTTTAAACAGGTAAAACAGGGAATCCAGAGTTTTATTTTTGGCGTAAACACCCCTTCACGATGGGGAAGTCAGGCTCCTTTCACGAATATCACCCTGGACTGGTTATGTCCCCATGACCTTCGTGAAAAACCCGCCCTGGTAGGTGGAGAGGAACAATCATATACCTATGGGGATTGTCAGGCAGAGATGGATATGATCAACAAGGCCTTTATTGAGCTTATGATCACCGGAGATGCCAATGGAAGAGGATTTCAGTATCCTATTCCTACCTACAATATTACCCGTGAGTTTAACTGGGAATCCGAAAACGCAAGACTCCTCTTTGAAATGACCGCTAAATACGGGACACCCTACTTTCAGAATTTCATCAACTCGGATCTTAACCCCGAAGATGTACGTTCCATGTGCTGCAGACTCCAGCTGGATAAGCGTGAGCTTAGAAAAAGAGGTGGTGGTCTGTTCGGTTCCGATGAATTCACAGGTTCTGTCGGCGTTGTTACAATAAATCTGCCGAGAATCGGTTATTTATCTCACTCCAAAGGTGAATTCTACAAACGGCTCGAAGATCTCATGGACAAGGCTTCCGAATCCCTGGTCATAAAACGAAAAGTGATAAACAGACTGATGGAAAATGGACTTTTCCCCTATACCAGAAGATATTTACAGCATATGAATAACCACTTCTCCACCATCGGTATCTGTGGAATGAATGAGTGTCTCATGAACTTCATGGGTAAAGACATAACCGATGCAGATGGTAGAGAGTTCGCTCTGGAGATACTAGCGTTTATGAGAAAACGATTGGCCGATTATCAGGAAAAAACCGGTGATTTATACAATCTTGAGGCAACTCCTGCCGAAAGCACCTCATACCGTCTTGCCAAACATGACAAGAAGAGGTTCCCGGATATAATCGCCAGCGGTGAGGATGATCCCTATTATACGAACTCCTCCCAGCTCCCGGTAGCATGGACAGACGATATATTTGAAGCCCTGGATCATCAGGATGAGCTTCAGGTTCAATATACAGGTGGAACCGTTTTTCACGGATTCCTTGGTGAGGCTATCGATGACTGGCGTTCATGTATGAACCTGGTTAGAAATATTGCATCCAACTACCGTCTTCCCTATTTTACGATATCACCGACCTTCTCCATATGTCCCGTTCATGGATACCTGGAAGGTGAACAGTTTGAGTGCCCGAAGTGTAAGGCGGAAAAAGAGAAGGAAATCAGCGATCAGATCCTGAAGCTTGAACAGGAAAAAGAGTCAAAGTAAACGAGAACTATTAAGGAAAAAATTATGAGAAATGTTGAAGAAATAAACAAAGAAATAGAAGACTTAAAAATCCAGAGAGAGTGTATCCAGGGATCAACAACCGAAGTTTACACAAGAATTGTAGGATATTACAGATCTGTCAGAAACTGGAATAAAGGAAAGAGACAAGAGTTCGACGAAAGGGTAACCTTTCAGGGCCTTAACCCCGCTGAAGAAAACAGGATGGAATTTGTTCAGGAAGTGAACGGAGAGGTAAATGAGGGACAGGGTGATCTGTTCAATGCTGAAGGAACCCCTGCTTCCTACATCTACTTTTACAGGCAGACATGCCCCAATTGCCCTCCTGTTAAATCTTATCTTGAAGATATCCGTATTTCTGGGATCGAAGCGGATGTTGATACCCTTGAAGGTCTTGAAGAGGCAAAAAAATGGGATATTATGGCTTCCCCGACTGTGATCATCCTTGATGAAGACGGTAATGAGATCTCCAGAACTTCCAGGCTAAACGAGCTTGAAGTATTACTTCCCCAGAAGATAGAAGCAAGGGAAGAAGCCGCTTTGGAAGTGTAGTATGGCAATCAGGCATTTAGGGCTGCTTAAGACCACCCTGCTGGACTATCCAGGTGAAGTTGCCGCCACGGTTTTTACCTCGGGATGTAACCTTAAATGCCCTTACTGTCATAATCCGGAACTTGCTTCCGGGGACACTGTCGGTGATGAGATTAGTATTTCCGATTTTCTGAAATTTGCGGAAAATCGGAAAAATGTACTGGGAGGAATCTGCATCACCGGCGGTGAGCCGCTTATTCATGAGGATCTGAAAGATCTTATTTTTGAAATTAAAAAAACAGGCTTAAAGGTAAAACTGGATACAAACGGGACCTTTCCCGACAGAATGAAACACCTGGATATAGATTATATCTCCATGGATCTGAAAACAGGTCTTGAAAAATATCCGACACTTCTATCAGAATCCCAACCACCAAACCTCGTAAAAAGGCTGAAAGAGTCCATTCATTTTCTTAAAACATCAGGGCTTCCCCATTCATTCAGAACTACGGCTGTTCCGGGTATAACCACCGATGATGATATGGAAGAAATTCTTAAGATTATCGAAGGTGAAGAGGAGTTTTACCTTTCGGGATTCAGACCTGGTCATACCCTTGATCCGGCCTTCAATAGTATTACCCCCTACTCTGAAGAGTGGCTTTTGAAATGGCAGAAGAGAATAGAAGATTCAGGAACAAAATGTGTGGTCAGATTAAATCTGACTCATGGATAAAATGTTACCTGTCAAAATTTTCCCAGTCAAACCTTTTTCCTTCACATCTTTTTCCTAAATTAAATCCGGACCGGGAATAATCTGATCAAACTGAACTGAAAATTTCCTTGGAATCATAATCTCTTTCACACAATCTATTGAGTAGTCATCGGTCATTCCAGCAATATAATCTATGACAATATGCAGGGCGGAAGCCCCTTCGGATTCATAGAAATGCTGCATTTTCTTGAGAAAATCACCGAACCGCTGAGCAAGATAATTCTTCTCATCATGATACGTCTCAATCTCAAAACCTTTGGTTTCAAAGAGTTCCTTAAGATAATGAAAGAGGGTCATTATTATCCGCTCGAAATAGTCGTGATAGACTGTCAGCCTTGGGTTTGAATATATATTTTTATAATTAAACTCTTTTAATTGAATTATTGTCTCATAGATATCATTTGAAAAACCAATCTCCCCATTCTCAAGAGAATAGGAGATGACATCCTGAACGAGGGTATTTATGATATCACTGTTATGCTCTCCGAGGATCCGGCGAACCTCTTCGGGGATCTGATCGGGGGTCACAATATGAAGCTGCATGGCATCTTCTAAATCACGCCCCAGATAGGCGATCTTATCACTCATCCTGACAACTACTGCTTCCCAGCTTGAAGGATAGTACTCCCGGGTTTTGATCTCCGACAGATTTTTAATATTAAAATCCGGTCTGATAACCTTCTCGAATTTCTCACCGCAATGGTTCAGAATCCCGTCACGAACCGCATAGGTCAGGTTCAACCCTTTGCCATAACCGGTCAGATGATCGACAACCCGCAGAGAGTAGATTTCATGACGAAATCCTCCCTCCCCGGCAAGAAGATTCCCGATTATTTTTTCACCTAAATGACCGAAGGGGGTGTGCCCCAAATCGTGACCGAGCCCAATAGCCCAGGCGAGATCCGGATCTAAACCAAGGGCACGGCAGATAGTCGTTGCCACAGTTGCCACATGCATGACATGTTCAATCCTGGTACAGATATGATCATTCCGGGGCGCAAAGAAAACCTGCGTTTTATGCTTCAACCGTCTAAAGGGATAGGAGTGAAGTATCGCTGTGGTATCGCGAAAATAGTGCCCCCTTAGATCCTCATCCCGTTCATTAATTCTCTTTTTCAATTGCTCATCTCCCAGGGGAGATGCAAAAAACAGATTATCCGCCACGGTTTCTCCTTTTTACCCTTACTCAGCTTCTTCTAATTTGTCAGCCCTGCCACGACAGCTCCTACCAGGGGTGCGTTATCCACTGAAACAAGTTCAACCCATCTTGATTTCTCATCTTCCAGATAGGATTTCAAGTAATGCTCCGTCTTCTCCCTGTACCCCTTCAATTTAAAGAAGGTTGATCCGTCAACACAAATACAGACGGGCTTTAATGGATTTTCTCCGCAACCGGTCCATAGAACAACCGAAGAGATAACTAAGGCTACAACCTTTGCCGCCCTCTCAAGCAGCCGATCTCCAATCTTCCAGCAAATGTAGTAATCATCCTCACACAGTCTGGAGAGGCATTTTCCGACCACATGTTCACCAAAGGGGTCCCGCAGGAAACTATCCAGTTCGGAGGTCTGGACAGGCTTGATTTTTAGGATTTCCGGGGCGGCATCTTCGGAAAAGAGTCCATTCCGGGCCGCCGTTTTCAGGTATTCTATCCAGAGACTCCCCAGGTACCCACCGGAGGATATTTTCTCAAGTTGATTCATTTCTGGGTTTTCGGTTGCCGCGATAAAAGCCGCGTCGATGGGTCCCCGCTCATAAAGGTTAAACATGGCAGATTCCATATTGATAACCTGAGTGCCAGAGGGAAGTCCCGGAAGCCTTTTTATATTTTCGTTCTTTTCAAGGTAGGCCGTATTAAGACCGGTCCCCATAATGAGCCCCATATAACCGTCATACTCCCGGACAGGATTGAAGGTCCGCCCGGCGAGCAGGGTGGATACCGTATCGTTAAAGATGGTGATATGAAGGTCACTACACCCCAGATCAGCCAGGGCTTTTTTAAGGTTTTCACATATAGGTTTATTCAGGACACCAGGAGCTTTAACCTCTTTAGACCAGGCCTTGAGGGTTCCGTCAAACGCGGACTCCTTCCGCATTGGGTAGGAGAAACAGAAACCAACCCGGGAGCTCTGCTTTACAACCGGAAGAGCATACTCAGCAATAGTTCTGAAAAATTCATCGAAACTGACCTCCCGATCAATTCCGGGCATGGCGTGTTTCTTAAAATCACTGATCTCAAGGGAGTAGTCCTCCTTAAGCTTAATAAGAGCCACACGAAGATTTGTCCCCCCCGCATCGATAACAGCAATGGGTTTCCCCACTTCCAGGAGATGATCATCCCCTTTAATATAGGAGGCATACATTGGCATGGCTGAATCCCGCCCATCGAGGCCGGCCTGCATATCGTCATGAAATTTCTCAACAAATCTGTCAAATACGATCTCACTGCCGGTCAATTCGGCATTGGAGAAGAAGGTGTCTATTTTTTTTTCAGTTGCTTTATCAATCTTATTCATAACTCCATTAAACTGGAAAATTTCTATTAAGTCAAATACAAGCTCCCTTTTTCTAATTGCCGGATAAAAGATCCGGATAAAATCAAAAATCCTGTAATGGAAGTTTTTGAATCTTTATTGTATTATTTAATTGAGATTTACAAGGAGTCAGAATGCCATCTCAATCGGATGTAGCCAGAAAAGCCAGAGTCTCTTTCATGACCGTTTCCCGGGTTGTAAACAACAGGGGGAATGTTAAGGAAGCGACAAGGCAGAAGGTTCTTGAGGCTATCGAAGAACTCAATTATTACCCCAACGCGGCAGCCCGGGCCCTTAATATGGATAGATCCTTCGGGGTGGGGATCTCTGTCCCCCAGAGTGATTTTATTTTCGCGGCCCCCTTTTACCCGGCGCTGATCCTTGAATTGGAACGAAGTTTCAGAAAAAAAGGGTTCCATCTTGTTTTTGATTCCCTTGAGCGGGGGGATGAAACGGACTACAGAGCCATGTTCCACCAGAGAAAGGTGGATGGTGTTGTTATTATCTCTCCCCGGAAGGGTGAGCCGCAACTTGAATCCCTTGTCCGGGAAAATATTCCGGCCGTTGTTCTTTACGGAAATCCGGAAAGAAACAGTATTCCTTATATCGATGTCGATTCCACAGGGGGTATAAAACTCCTGATGGGTGAACTTAAAAGGCTGAAACACAGCAGAGTGGGTTTTATAAAAGGAGAAGAGGGTCTCCCCATGGCGGGAGAAAGGCTCCAGGCCTACCTGACAGCCCGGAACGAATTTGGAATGGATGAAGATAAGGATCTTGTTTTTCAGGGAGACTGGAGTGCCAAGAGCGGCGCCGAAGGTTTTAGAAGCCTCTTTAATCTATCTGAACCACCTACGGCAGTCCTTTGTGCCAACGATCTAATGGCTTTAGGTTTCATGCAGGCGGCTTTCAAAAACGGCATGAAAATCCCCGAAGATGTATCGGTCGGCGGTTTTAACGGGGCGGATTTCTCCCCCTACCTTACCCCGCCGCTGACAACCCTGGGACAACCAATCTATTCGGTAGCCCACGCCGCTGCCGAAGTCCTTGTCCCGCGAATGATGGGGGATATAGTAGAAATTGATAAAAACTCCGAAAAAAGGACCCTTTCTCAGGCGAAATTACTTGCCCCGAAACCCTATTGGCGGGAATCTTTCGCCACACCCCGGGACAAATCAATAATTTTATAATCGTCTTTAAAATCGTAAGCCCCTGCTCTCCTGCTACACTCTTTGGAATGCTCCCTGCCGGAACAATCCCCCACTGGACGCTCCTCTTCAGGAAGTTTAAACTACCCGGGTGAAAAGCAGAATAACGACAATATTGAACGATCCCCTGTATAAGGCTCTACCCGCCGCCGAACAGGATTTCCTGAAAGGGATAGCCGAAGAATACTTTCTCTCTTTTCAGGATTTGAGGATCCTGGTAACTATCGGGGTTGATCTGGCCTCCTGGGATGAATCGCCTATTTCCCGGATATGGGAAACTCCTCCACCGGCAATCAAGGGAAAAAATAGAAAGCAATGGTCCCTGAAGAAAATCAGCACCACCTGGGAAGGGCTGAAAACAAAATCTCCGGTCTACACAGCCCGGAATGAAAATCTCCTGAACTTTTCAAATGTTTCAGTCCATACTGAATCACAACCTGAAAAAAAGGGAGAAAATATAAGCGATATGGGTTTTGTATCCGAATCGGGTTTGAAAATGGATATCCCCGAGGATGATACGACCCTCATGGGCCGATGTCCTGTCGCCTCGGAAAAAACCAGATGCTGTAATCTTCATACCCTCGATGCGGTTATCAACTGCGGTTATGACTGCAGTTACTGCACCATCACCCCCTTCTACCATGGAGAGAGCATCCACTTCCATAAAGGTTTGAAAGAGAAACTCAACAAGCTGGTATTAGACCCCCATGAGACATATCATGTCGGAACAGGACAATCATCGGACAGTCTTATGTGGGGCAATAAATTCGGTGTCCTCACAGAACTTTTTAATTTTGCCAGGAAGAATTCGAATGTCATCCTTGAGCTGAAAACCAAATCAGCCAATGTTTCCTACCTGTGTGAAAATCCGCCGGGCAGGAATGTGATCGCCACATGGTCGTTGAACACCCCGACAATAATAAAAAACGAAGAGAGAGGGACAGCCTCCCTCCCCGAAAGAATCGGAGCTGCCAGGAAAGCCGCCGATAAGGGGATCCTTGTGGGTTTTCATTTCCATCCGATGGTAAGGTATGCGGGGTGGCAGGAGGATTACCGGGAGGTATTTAAATTACTTCTTGATACTTTTTCAGCCGATGAAATCGTCCTCATTTCTTTCGGGACCCTGACCTATATTAAACCTGTGCTTAAAACCATAAGGAGCCGGGGGGGGAAAACAAAGATCCTTCAAATGCCACTGGAAGAGATTGGAGGGAAATACAGCTACCCCTACGAACTGAAGAAAGAGTTGTTTCAGCTGGCTTATGAAAGTCTGACCCCCTGGCATGAAAAAATATTCTTCTATTTGTGCATGGAAGATCCGGATTTGTGGAAACCTGTCTTCGGTTATGAGTATAAGGATAACGAAGAGTTCGAAAAAGCTATGAAGCATGCATATTTAAACAAAATTTACAATATATATTCATAAAAGCTTCTCATTTATGAAATAATATTGTATAAATATACACAAACACCCAGTTTCATTAAGGAGAAACAAATGAAAAAACTTATCTTGAGTTTAATGATTTTTGCATTAATTGCAGGAATGGTATTCGCCGGAGGGCAGAAAGACGAGAATGTAGTTACAATTGCAAGTGATGCAACATGGCCCCCCATGGAGTATGTAAATGCAGATAAAGAGATCGTAGGATTTGATATTGATCTCATCAAGGCAATTGCCGAAGCAGGTGGATTTGAAGTTGAAATCAAAAATACTGCCTGGGATGGAATTTTCGCAGGACTTGCCAATAATTCATACGATGCGGTTATTTCCTCGGTTACAATTACCGAAGAGAGAAAAGCTGCCATGGACTTTTCTAATCCCTACATCAACGCAGGTCAGGTTATCATCGTTGCCGAAGCAAACAACGGCGTTTCCATCCTTTCAGATCTTAAGGGTGAGAATGTAGGTGCCCAGATTGGAACAACCGGTGCCATCGCGATTGATGAAGCAGACGGCGTTACACTGAAAACCTACGACGAGATTGGTTTTGCAGTAGAAGATCTTGCCAATGGTAACCTTGCAGCAGTTGTAGCCGATGGCCCCATTGCCGCAGACTTTGTTATGAGTAATGACAATTATAAAAATGTCCTTAAGATTGTTGGTGAACCTTTCACAGAAGAATTCTATGGAATCGCTGTTAAAAAAGGCAATACAGATCTTATGAATATGATCAACAAAGGTCTGGCAGCCACCATCGAATCCGGAACAAGAGACGAGCTGGTAAGTAAGTGGCTCCGCTAAACTCAGAATCCCATAAGAAAGAACAGTCTGCCCCGAGAATTCAGGTAACAGACGGTGCTCTTATCCCCGCTAAAGGGGATAAGAGTTCTCTTTTAACCTGGAGAATTACATTTTTCGGTGCTATCGGCCTTATAGCTTTCCTGGCGATCTTCTACCCCGATCCTTATCTGAAAATTCTGAAATTTGTACCTGACGGAATACTGATTACCTTTGAAGTAACAATTCTGGCAATAATCTGTGCGACCTTCATCGGTTTACTTGCCGGTCTTGGCCAGATCTCCCGTGTTCCGGCTCTAAACAGGATCACTACAATTTATATTGAAGTCATCAGGGGAATTCCATTACTGGTTCAACTCTTCTATATTTACTATGCGCTGGGTAGATTTTTTCATCTTCAGGGAATGGCAGCCGCTGTTATCGCCATGGCTGTATGTTACGGTGCCTATATGGGAGAGATTTTCCGCGCAGGAATCCAATCCATCCCCAAAGGACAGATGGAGGCAGCAATCGCCCTAGGTCTCACACGGGGTCAGGCTTTGAGAAAGGTTATTCTTCCTCAGACCATCAAAGTAATCCTCCCGGCCATAGGGAATGAATTCATAGCCCTCCTGAAGGATTCATCCCTTGTCTCTGTGTTAGCAATTTCCGATCTTTTAAGGCGGGGTCGCGAATTTGCCTCAACGACTTTTCTCTATTTTGAAGCCTACTCCCTGATAGCCCTGATCTATCTTGTACTCACCCTCTTCCTTTCAAGATTGGTAGGAATGATGGAGGAAAGGATGACCATAGATGGAAAATAGAATTACGATTAAAGATGCCCTGAAGGATTTCGGGATTGTAAAGGCACTGAACGGTGTCGACCTCACCATAAAAAAAGGAGAAGTTGTTCTGGTAATCGGACCTTCCGGGAGCGGTAAGAGCACCTTGCTTCGCTCTGTTAACCGGCTGGAATCACTAACCTCCGGTCAGATATGGATTGATAAGGATGAAGTTACGGATCCCAGGGGAGATATCAGAAAAATCAGGGAAGAGGTGGGAATGGTGTTTCAGGATTTTAATCTATTCCCTCATTTAACCGCCATGCAAAATATAACTTTGGCTCCCTTAACTGTCAAAAAAATATCAAAAGCCGAAGCCGAAAAAGAGGGAAAACGACTCCTGACCATGGTAGGTCTTGGCGACAGGGGTGCTTCCTATCCGGCCCAGCTTTCGGGCGGACAGAAACAGAGGGTGGCCATTGCCAGAGCCCTTGCCATGAATCCCAAGGTGATGCTCTTCGATGAACCGACATCCGCCCTGGATCCTGAAATGGTGAAAGAGGTGCTTGATGTAATGATGCAGCTGGCCAAGGATGGGATGACCATGATGGTTGTATCCCATGAGATGGGATTCGCCCGGGCCGCCGCCGACAGGGTCGTCTTCATGGATGAGGGACAGATTATCGAGACCGGTACTCCCGAGGAGGTTTTTGACACCCCCAGGGAAGAACGGACGATGAAATTCTTAAAACACATCCTCTGAAGGAACTAACACCAGCCTGATATAATTATCGGTATAAACCCGGGATGCAAGCTCCCTTAAGGAAACACTCCGGAGAGTATCTTCATACTCCTCCGGGGTAAGGGGAGCTTCCACCTCTTCCTTATCCCGAATCCCCTTCAGCAAATGAGACATCCAGAAACTGTTCTCTTTCACTCCCGTTTCATACTGCAGGCGGTATTTTTCAATTTCCCGATTATAATGGTCCTCATCAACACCTTCGTTTTTAACTTGCGTTAGTGTTGCCATAACCCTTTCACTTAACTCATCCGTACGTTCGGGATCACAACCAAAGGAGATAGAACCACTCCAGCCCTCGAAAGGATAAAGCTGAACACCTAAATTTGATCTTATAGAGTACGTCCCGCTTAGATCCTCTCGAATAATCTCCCGGAGAAGGGTCTGTAACATGGAACCTAGTACGGGGAGTGCTGTTTTCTCATCATCGGTGAAGCTCCCCTCGCCATGAAAATAGAGGGTGACCCGGCTTTGCGGTTCCAGTCCTTTTTCAACGACTTCGTCAATGAACCCCTCGGGGGGCCGGATTCCCCGATCTTTCCAGATTTCCTGCTCCTCCTTCACATCGGAGACACCCGCCATGGGGAGATATCTTAAAATAAGTTCAGAGAGAACATCAGGGTTAATATTACCGACAAAGAGGTAGGTGAATTCCCCGGGTCCGGAAAACCTTTCGCTATAGATCCTCCTTATATCTGTAAGGTCCATTCTCTTCAGGATATCCGGATCCAGAGGTTTTGCCCGGAAAGCACCGGAACTGATAATTTCATTGAGCCTGTCCTGATAGAGGGTCTGGGGATCTTCCAATCGATTTTCCAGTAGTGGCGTCAGTCTCATCTTCACATTTTCAAATGAGCCTTCGGAAAATCCCGGAGCAGTGAAATAGAGATTTAATAGCTGAAACAGGGATTCGAGATCTCCCGGGGAGGTTTGGCCATAAAACCCTTCAAAATATTCACCGATATAGGGTTGGAGACTCACATCTTTTCCCGCGAGGATTTTACCCAAATCTGAGGCTGAAAAACCGGCCAGGCCACTTTCAGAGAGAAAGAGGGAGGCGTAGGCCCCCATATGATAATCTTCATCCGAAAGTAGAGACAATCCTCCCGGGCTGAATGCCTGGAAAAGTATCTCATCCTCCATAAAATCCGTCTTTTTATAAACTATCCGTCCCCCATTTTCCATCACCCAGACAGTGGAATTAACCTCATCAATTTCAAATTCAGCACCGAAGTTTCCGGTAACAGGTGGGCGCACCATGAGTTCTTCGGGGAGGTTATCTTCTATAGGAGGTTCAGGCTGCCACTCCTCTACCCTTGAAACTACATCAAGCAGTTCTGCAATCGAAGGGGCAATCCCTGCAGCAGCCTCGGGGAGGATCAGGTAAAGGCTTCTTCCCTCGGCAGGAAGTATCGTTCGCCCATAGGCATCAACATCCTCCCGGCTTATGGTTGGAATTATTTGACGGAACAATTCATATTCGGAATCAAGACCGGGCATGAAAACGTCTTTAAGGTAATAGGAGACAAGTTCCTGAGCTAAGGATGGGGACTTTCTGTTATCCCTGTCCTGCCAGGCACTCTCAATAAAACTCATATGGTCGGCCTTCTGCCGTTCCAGCTCTTCGGGGAGTATACCATATTCAATCATACGCTTCACTTCCCGTAGAAGGGTTTCAAGCCCGATCCCTGCCTTATCGGGAGAGACAAGACCGGAATAACTGATAAAACTTCGTGCCGATACAAACTGACTCATACCGGCCTGAGCTCCAATGAAGGGGGGATTATCACCCTGTGCAATTTCAGATAAGCGTGCGTTCAGGACACCCCATAAAATAGATCGGATAAGGTATTCCCGGTAATCTTCACGGCTTGAGAAGGAGGGGCTTTCGGTCTTTATGGAAAGCTCAAAGTTGCCGGTTTGAACCTCCGGATCGGTGATAACCTTTACAAGAGTATCCGAGTTAAGGGGAACATCATAGCCGGCACGGGGTCTTCCCTCCTTTTGCGGGATTTGAGAAAACTGCTCAATGATTTTCTGCTGCATGGCATCACCATCAAAATCACCAACGGCAACAATCGCCATCAGTTCAGGCCGGTACCACTCATTGTAGAAGTCACGAACCCTCTCGACAGGGGTATTCATAATCACGTCGATTTTTCCAATGGGGAGTCTATCCGCATATCGTGAACCACCAAGAATCACAGGGAGGATCTGATCCCGGATACGACCTGATGCCCCCCGGCCAAGACGCCACTCCTCTCGTACGACCCCCCGCTCTTTATCTATCTCTTCGGAATCCATGGATAACCTATGGGCCCAGTCTTCCAGTATAAGGAGAGCTTTGACTATGATATCCGCATCGCCGGTTGGAATTTCCAGCATGTACACAGTCTCATCGAAAGAGGTATAGGCATTTATTTCCGGACCGAATGCCATCCCAATGGACTCAAGGTAGTTAACCAGCTCCATTTTTTCAAAGTTTTCGGTGCCATTGAAAGCCATGTGTTCAACCAGGTGGGCAATCCCCTGCTGATCCTCATCCTCGAGGATGGATCCGGCCTTGACGATAATCCTCAGTGATGCCCGCCCCTCTGGTTTCCGGTTCTCACGGATGTACCAGGTAAGCCCATTTTCAAGAATCCCCGTTTTAACAGCAGGATCCAGAGGAAGGAGAGCCTCGCCTGTATCACCGGCAAGACCGGAAATGGAATTATCCAGATTTACTTTGCCACCTGGCGTGGTACAGGATGTACAGACTAAAATGGAGAAGAGCAGCAAACCAGAAAGGAGTACTGCTATTGATATTTGGTTTTTCTTTTTCATTATTATCTCCCGATTTTCCAACAGAACTGCGCCATCGGAGTCTTTCTTTATCCCCTTCTAAAAGCAGGTGTATCGGAAGAGTATATTCCCGGTGGAAAAATCTCCCGCCGGGAAGGATGAAACATTCTGTTTTATAAAATTAGTCCCGGGTCATGGCCCGGTATTTGATTCTATGGGGCTGATCGGCTTCGGCACCAAGCCTCTTCTTACGATCAGCTTCATACTCCGAATAATTTCCATCGAAGAAAACAACCTTGGAATCTCCCTCGAAGGCCAGGATGTGAGTAGCAATCCTGTCAAGGAACCATCTGTCATGGCTGATCACCACGGCACATCCCGCAAAGGTCTCAAGAGCCTCCTCCAGAGCACGCATGGTATTCACATCCAGATCATTGGTGGGTTCATCGAGGAGGATAACATTGGATCCCTCTTTTAGCATCATGGCTAACTGAACCCTGTTCCGCTCACCACCCGAAAGGATACCAACCTTTTTTGACTGGTCCGTTCCGGAGAAATTGAACTGAGAAACATAGGCCCGGGAGTTAACCTCCCGATTACCGAGTTTGATTATATCGTGACCATCAGAGATCTGTTCCCATATACTTTTTTCAGGGTCAAGAAGTCCCCGGGACTGATCAACATGGGCCAGTTTTACAGTCTCTCCCACCGAGAAATCTCCTTCATCGGGAGTTTCCGCACCGGTGATCATCCTGAAGAGGGTCGTCTTACCCGCACCATTCGGCCCGATAATACCCACAATTCCTCCGGGAGGAAGTGAAAACTCAAGGTCCTCGATGAGGAGTTTATCACCATAACCCTTCTTCACACCCTTGGCCTCGATGACCTTGTTTCCAAGCCTCGGCCCTTTGGGAATGATAATCTGCAATTTATCCTCTCTATCCTTGGTATCCTGATTAAGAAGCTGCTCATAGGAGGATATTCTTGCCTTGGACTTTGTATGCCGCCCCTTGGGAGAGAGGTGAATCCAGTCCAGTTCTCTCTGGAGTGTTCGCTGTCTGGCCGACTCCTGTTTCTCCTCATTGGCCAGGCGGTTCTTCTTTTGTTCAAGCCAGGAGGAGTAATTCCCCTTCCAGGGAATCCCCTCTCCCCGGTCCAGTTCAAGTATCCATCCGGCAACGTTATCAAGGAAGTACCTGTCATGTGTTACGGCGATTACAGTTCCTTCATAACGCTGAAGGTGCTGTTCCAGCCATCCTACCGACTCGGCATCCAGATGGTTTGTCGGCTCATCAAGGAGGAGAATGTCCGGTTTTTTAAGAAGAAGCCGGCAGAGGGCCACCCGACGCTTCTCTCCACCTGAAAGTACATTGACAGGTGTATCTTCCGGAGGACAGCGCAGGGCATCCATAGCCATGGCGAGTCTTGAATCAAGCTCCCACCCGTCCAGATCCTCCAAACGGTCCTGAACCTTACCCTGCCGTTCCAGAAGAGCATTCATCGCATCATCATCCATAGGTTCTGCGAACTTCTCATTGATCTCATCATACTCTTTTAAGAGATCGACAGTCTCCTGAGCCCCCTGCTCAACAACCTGCCGGACAGTTGCCGTTTCATCAACCAGAGGCTCCTGTTCCAGGTAACCGATGGAAAAACCGGGAGCAATACTTGTCTCCCCGTTAAACTCTTTATCCACACCGGCCAGGATTTTCAATAATGAACTCTTACCGGTACCATTCAAACCAAGAACACCTATCTTGGCTCCGTAAAAATATGAGAGGGAGATATCCTTGAATATCTGCTTTGTGCCAAATGTTTTAGACACCCTGCTCATTGTATAAATTATCTTTTCGCTTTCATTTGCCATGAGACAATCATACTAAAGAATCCCGATAATGTATACTTGATGGGTTTTGGATAATTGCAAAGAAGCCATTTTATGGATTCATTTTACGATTAAAAACCTTTACTAATAGAGACATATTTCATATTATAAGCCATGCAGAAAGAAATTAAAGAACAGAACGATCGGGAAGATGAAATTGATCTACTCGATCTGATTGGCGTACTTGTCCGCCATAAATGGCTCATTATTGCAACCACAGCAGCAGCGGCAATTTTAATACTTGTATTTTCCGTAATATCTTTAAAACTGCCAGCCGACAAATCCTACCTTCCGAACCTGTACAAACCGGGTTCCACGGTAAAGATCAATGAATCTTCAAGCGGAAGCGGTCTTTCAAGTCTGTTAAACTCATCAGATTTAGGTGCCTTAAGCGGTCTGGTCGGCATGTCCGGCAGTGGTGGTTCGAGTAATTCGGCCCTGGCGATAAAACTCGCAGAGGGAAGAACCTTGATCGACAGGCTGGCTGAAGAGTTCAACCTCATGGAAGTTTATGAGATTGATTCCGATTTCCCGGTAACTGACCTTAGAAAAATTATTAGAGAGAACCTCGCCATTGAAGAAGAAAGCGAAACGGGTACATTGAATATCACCTATGAGGATATTGACCGGGAACTTGCTACAAAAATTGTAAACCGGCTGGTATTCTTTTTAGAAGAACAGTTTTCAGAAATAGATAAAACCTCCAATTACTCCCAGCGGGATCTCCTTGAAAAACAGATCGTGGATGTTGAGGTCCAGATCCGTATGTATCAGGAGAGGATCCTCCAGTTTCAGGATGATAATAACGTTCTTGATGCGACAACCATGGCGGAAGAACTGACCGTAAAAGTTGTCGAACTCCATGCCGCTATCCTGGAAAAAGAGGCGGAAATTGCCACCTATCAGCAGAGATCCCTCATTAACGATCCGGCAATTCAGGCACTGACAGATCAGAAACATGCCATGGAGGTCTATTTACGATCCATCGAAAACGGAACGGTAGAAAACAGACTCCCACCACTTAAAGATATGCCCGGCCTTGTGATGAAATACGAGGAACTCCAGAGGATGCTTGCCGCTCAGGCATCAATCTACAAAGCCCTTCTCTCCCAATACGAAATTCTGAAACTTCAGGATAAGGGGACAGGTCCGACTTTCCAGGTGATAGAGTATGCTGAAATTCCCGAGATGAAATCCGGTCCATCCCGGGGGAAATTATGCGTTATTGTTACCATGGCCGCCTTCTTCCTCTCTATTTTTGCAGCCTTCATAAAAGAATTCTGGGATAATCTTAAAAAAGATCCGGCCAGAATGGAAAAACTCAAAGGAAAAAAGGATTAATATGAGCATAAGAAACGGGCTTATTACCTTACTTATCATAATTTTAACATTTGGGCTCTTCCCACTCACAGCCCAAACCATTGATGAAAACATCACCATCACCGCCTCAGGGAGTACAAGAATCGCGGCCACCCGGGCAGCCTATATCATGATCAATACAGATTACCCGCTGGTTCCGGGTGATACTTTCGATTTAGCCTACTCCCAGAGGGGAGAGGATGTAAAATTCAGCTTTTTTGTAGAAGAAGATTATACTGTAAATCTTACCTATATGGGAAAACTTGATGTAACCGGCATGACCTTCGCTGACCTTAAGATAAAGGTTGAAGAATTGGTAAAAAGTTCCTTTCCGGGCAGTTTTTCCCATCTGATTATAAAAACGCCGGGGGTATTCATGATCCCCGTTCGCGGTGAGGTTAAAGCCGCCGTGGAAATTCCGGCATGGGGTTATATGCGCCTCAGTTCCGCCATCGAAAAGGTTGTTACAAACTACGCATCCAGCAGGATGGTGGAAGTCATAGCGGAAAATGGGGAGTCGCAGATCTATGACCTCTATCAGGCCCTCCGTTATGGGGACAAAGAAAATGATCCCTTTCTGAAAGTCGGCGATAAAATCATAATTCATAAATATGAGAGGATGGTCAAAGTTTCCGGTCAGGTCAGGAGAGCAGGGAACTATGAACTCCTTCCAGGAGAAGATCTAGCCTCCCTTATAGAGGTACAGGCCGACGGTTTCTCTCCCATGGCCGATACATCCAAAGTAAAGATTACAAGGATTGTCTCCAACACTTCGGAATTCGGGGAAACACTCTACCTTGATCTCAGCCAATCCATTCCGGAAGGCTTTGCACTTAACAATATGGATACCATTGAAGTCCCCTTAAGGGCTGATTTTCAACCCAAAGTTCTCTTTCAGGGAGCCATTGGAACCACCGAAGCCGGGACAACTGTATCCAATAAGGTTGTCATGCCCATAGTCCCCGGTGAAAAACTATCGTCGGTTGTCTTCAGGACTCAGAACCAGTTTAACCTGGGATCGGATCTGACAAATGCACTCCTGACCCGAAAGGGGCTTGAATCCCCTATAGAGGTAAACCTTGAAGATCTCATGCTCAATGCCAACCCGGAAAACGATCCCGTGCTTGAGGATCAGGATATAATTGTCATCCCTTTCAGACAATATCAGGTCTTTGTTGGCGGCCAGGTAAACTCCCCCGGGGCCTTCCCCTATATCCCTAACAGAACATGGGAGTACTATATAGGTCTTGCAGGGGGATTTAATATCGATACCCACCTGGGGATGAAGGTTAAAATATCCGATGTCTATGGAAACAAACACGATCAGGAAGGGAGATTCATCCAGCCTGAAGATATCGTTTATGCCCCCCTGAACCACCCACTCTACTGGATTGGAAAATATGGTACAGAATTGGCTGTTGTGGCCACATCGATCACATCAACCATAGTTCTGATCAACTGGATTGGAGAGATGGTGAAAGATTCTTATACAAACCTCCCTCTCCCGGATGACGGAACAACAACAGAGTAGTAAAAAAATGAGTTAATTGTTTTGTTTTAGTACAAAGGAGTCCTTTTGAGAACGATACCGACCTATCTGCTTTTTGATGCGGATGGCACACTGCTGGATTACAATCAGGCCGAATACCAGGCTCTAAAGGCAACACTTGCCTGGGCAGGATTTAAAGGGAAGTTTGAACCCGCCCTTCTCTTTTACCGTGAAATCAATATCAAACTTTGGAAATCCTTTGAAAAAGGGGAAATCAGTCAGGAGATTCTCAGGACCAGGAGGTTCGCACTGCTTCGTGATGAGTTGAACCTTGGTTCTGTCCAAAAAGTACTCACAGAAGAGGTTCTTTCAAAAATCTATCTTAAGAATCTGGCTAAAACCGGCCATACGATTGAATATGCCCTGGAAGTGATTAAAGAACTACACCAGAATAAAAAATTTACTATGGCTATTGTGACAAATGGCTTGAAAGACGTTCAGTATGACAGGCTTAAAGCGGCGGGGATTCATGACTATTTTAAAAAGATAATCATCTCCGAAGAGATTGGGATACAGAAACCCAATAAAGATTTTTTTGAAAAATCCTTCAAACTCCTCGGAAGTGACGACAAAGAGAGTTATATGATTATCGGGGATACATACTCATCGGATATTCAGGGGGGGATCAATGCCGGAATAAAAACCTGCTGGTTCAATCCCGGAAAAACCCCTTTGAATGGAAACCCTGTTCCTGATCTTGAAATATTCGATCTGAGGGAGCTTCTTCCCCTTTTAGCGCATTAAGTCAATCAATCTGATAGAAGCGCTCGCCACCGGTTTAGAGATCCTCTCCTGTAAAAAGCCTGAACTGGGCAGCCCCCTGGGCTTTTAACATATCCATACCACCGATTACATCACAGCCTGCTTTTCCTGCTTTATCGAGGAAATCGGTTTTCTCAGGGGAATAGATAATATCATAGGCAATTTCACTTCCGGAAAATGGGTACTGCGAAATGGGATTCCCCGGATAGTGGGGAGCCATCCCGACGACCGAAGTCTGGACGATAAGATCGGCATACTCCATTTCCCGGCCATCATCGAGCAGCCTGGCAGAAACACCAAAGTCCAAAGCAAGCGCCTCGGCCCTGCTCAGAGTTCGATTATAAATCGTGACAATGGCCTGCTCCTTCACCAGGGCGTATACAACAGCTCTGGCAGCCCCGCCGGCGCCGATAACAGCTACCGTCAGCCCCTTAAGGCCAGCCTCGCCCATCTTTACCACTAAAGGTGATAAAAACCCAAAGACATCCGTATTAAAACCATGCCACCCCGCCTTAGTCCTGAGGAGGGTATTGCAGGAACCCACCTCATCGACGGCTGAATCGGAATCAGAGAGGAGAGGAATGACCACCTGTTTATGGGGAACGGTCACTGAGAACCCGAGGAACCCGGCTGAATAAGCCCAGTCAAGGAAGATACCCGGTTGATCTATCTGAAAGGGGAGATAAAGGGCATTCAACCCGTGTTTTTCATACCCCCCATTATGAATCAGAGGGGATCTGGTATGCATGACCGGATCACCGATAATGCCATAGAGTTTCGTCGCATCATCTATCCTGGAAAAATGGTACACCCTCTCCATGGTTTCAGGATCTAGTTGTCCCGGTGCCGCCTGAGTACCGACCGCCGATGAAAAGGTAAGCAGACACCCCATCCTGCGAGAAAGGAGTCGCGTGGGCAGACCTATATCCCCCATCCCCAGGAGTATCTTTTCTCTCCCCTTCAGAGCCTCTGCTGCCTTAAAAATATTCAGGAGATCCGATGTATTATTGGGCATTACTGCCGCCTTGGCAATCTCGAAAGGAGATCGGGGCAGCCTCTTCATCCTCTCTATTAAATCTTCCGGTACAGATTTAAAATCATGAAAGGAGCGCACAATCCGCCCGCCTCCTTCACACCAGGCCTCCTCCCATTTCTGGGGAGGAAGATCCTCCTCAAGATCAACCATGGTAAATTTCCCCTTCAGCGAAGCTTCGATCAGATTCAATCTTTCAACCTCACTGCCATCCCAATGGCCGCCATCACATCTTTTTCTTATTGTTAAAATCAGGGGAAGGTCTGTCAGCTCAGGAAAATCGGTGATGGAGGCATACTCTTCAGGCCTTAGAAAATCGGCACGAAGTTCACCGATTTGAATATACTCGCGGTATCGTTCTATCTGGGAAAGGTTCTCTTTCAGGCTGGCTCCGGTTAAAGAAAGACAGATCATTTAAAAATCCCCCCTGTAAAGATAAAAATCAACAGCCCTTCCTTCTCGATAAAAAACCCGCAGTCGCAACGGATAGGGCAGCTCCGCGAGAAAATAAATCTCCCACTCTTCTCCGGAATGTTCAGCAGCCATATTGAGGTTCTCCGCCACCTGGGCAGAAGAGAGACCCGGTTGTACACCCAAGGTGGAAAGGCGGGAGTTTTCATCCATCCGGACCTGCCAGATCCTGTTTTGATAAAGGTAAAGGTAGTACTCCCCTTCATAAAAGAAGACCACATCATCCTGCCACTCCTCCTCGCCCCGGAGGGGATAAACCGAATCGGGAGGTCCCAGAAGTTCCATAAATTTTAAAGGGTTCATACCTATCAATCTATCCGGCATCACAGAAGAAAACCCATCGGTTGCCGATAGAAGAAAGGAAAGAAGGAGAAACAAAAAGAGTCCCGAAGTTATTTTTTTCACGGTATAAGCTCCTCAATTTTATCTACCTCGGCCCTTATCTCATCATTTTCAGGATCCAGGAGGTAGGCCTGTTTTACATATCGATATGCATTTCTATAATCCCTTCTGGTGAAATAGATGGCCGACAGGGCCATCAGAGCCTCGGTATTCTCAAGGTCTTCCAAAAGAGCAGATCTTAAATTATCAATTTTATCGGCTTCATTTTCTGCGGTGATGCTTAGCAGATAATAAAGCCTGCTTCGTCTGGAAAAATCATTCTCACTCTCCAGAGACGCCTTCAGGATTGTTTCTGCCCGACCATTCTCTCCCCGATTAATCAGGGAACGTGCATAGAAATCCACAACCTCTGGATCATCAGGATAAGCAGTATAAAGTTCTTCTTCCAGAACCTGAACAGCATCGGCTTTATTCAAGGCAAGGTTTATCCTCCTGGCTAGAAGAAGATCAGTTTTTTCTCGACGGTACTGGAGGATTTGATCGGAATAGCCAGCGGCAACCTCCCATATCCCGGAGGAAACAGCATCGTTCAATAAAATATCCAGGCTTTTCTCCGTGGCGCTGTTGTCCCCATCCGTTAGGATCTGATCCGAAAGGAGTTTCCGCCCCTCTTCGAGCCGACCAGCCGCAATAAGAACCTCGCCATAGGTATTTTTAAGGGTCGAATTCTTCGGATTACGCTCCAGGGCTTTTTCAAGGATTTGTGCAGCCTCCTGATAATCCCCCCGCTCGACCTCTAAAAGAGCTTTCAGATGAAGAACATCCCATCGACCGGGCATTTCACGTTCAACAATAGAGAGGATCCGCCGTGACTGATCGAACCGGTCGACCGAATAGAGAATCTTGGCCCGCAGAAAGAGCAGTTCGTTGTCATCAGGAATGAGAAGGAGAGTGTTGGCCACAAGATCCAGGGCACGATCCCAATCCTTAAGCAAATAAGAGGCCTCACCAAGAAGTTTCAGGATTTCCGGCCTCTCCGGAAAGCTTGTATTCAGCCGGTCAAGGTTGATGATGGCCTTATCCGGTTGTCCACCATCCAGCTGTATCCTGGCAATACCCAATTCGGCTGGATAAACCGAAGGTTCCATCTCTACCGCCGTGGTGTAATACTCCAGGGCTGAAAGAAAATCCCCACCCTTCTCCGCTAAAACACCAAGAAGATAGACAGGAAGAACTGAAGCACTATTGAGCATATTTAACTGTTCCAATACTTCCAGGCTCTGTTCCCGGACAACTTGAGAATCAGTATACAGGAGAGCAATGGGAGAAATAAGGGTCGTAAGGAATGTGATATCTTCCTGAGGGATTTCGGGAAAGCGCCCGGATCTAACAGATTCAAATAAACCTGAATAAACCGACGCCGCCTGCTGCTCGGGAGGATCGGTAGACGGAAGCAAAAAAGGGTAGAGGGTTTCAAGGATAAACCAGCTGACGGCTTTCAGATCCCGGCCGGCTTCCGATTCCCCTTGAGAGTTTTCATTTAAAAGCTCAAGGGCTCCTATTAACGCTTCCGGAGAAGCGATGGAAATCATCCCCCGGGTCTCAGCAAGAAGATCAGAGGCACTGTCCGGCAAGGGAGTGACTGAAGGTACATTTGTGTCAGGAAGAGAAGGATCGGGAGTGGATTTACACGTAGTTAGAGATAAAAAAAGCATAGGGATTAAAATCATTAATAATCTTTTTATCTTCATAAGCCCCACGAAACATCATTTGATCCCGGTATAAACAGGGTACTCCCTATTAACGGCTATCGGACTCTTCCCGCTTTACCTTGAGGGACTTAATGAAATGGGCGACTGAAATTACCAATCCCAGGATTAAAAAGAAAAGGGGCCACCAGATCCTTACAAATTCGCCTAAACTCAAAGTAGTAATATTAAGACTGAATGGAAGAAAAACGATCGAAAGGATTATGAAAGAAATGGCAGGAACCAGGAAAATGGTGCGTCGTTTTCGTTTTTTTCTCAGCGAGTAGGGCATTAATGTCAAACCCGACATAAGCAGAAAAACAGGCCAGAGGGAGAGTATATATACTTCCGGAAGCTTGTGTTTTACGATACCGAAAACAGCTCCCTGTATAAGAAACATTCCTGCAAACAGATAAAATTCATTGAACTCAAGGTAATAGACAAAATAGAGGAAAATTATTCCCAGGCAGGTGGAGAGAGCTGCAATGATGGCAGGCAGAAAAGGAACCTTCCCCACCGTCCATAACAGCATCCCCCCCCCGAATAGAATCAGGAGGAGGCCGAAAACCAGGCTGGTCTGACTTACTGTATTATCTTTTTCCATTATTTCATGCCATCAATTATGGCATCTCCAAATTCAGAGGTAGAAACCTCCACTGCATTTTCCATGAGCCTTGCAAAATCATAGGTCACCGTCTTTTCAATTATAGCACGGTTTATCCCCTTTTCGATCAAATCTGCCGCCTCATTCCAACCAAGGTAATCAAACATCATCTTGCCCGAGAGAATCTCGGAACTGGGATTGACTTTGTTCAGTCCGGCATATTTTGGAGCCGTTCCATGTGTTGCCTCAAAAATGGCGACACCAGTCTGATAGTTAATATTGGCACCGGGGGCAATTCCAATTCCACCCACCTGAGCGGCAAGCGCATCGGAGATATAATCCCCATTAAGGTTCATGGTGGCAATAACATCATACTCGGAAGGCCGGGTAAGGATTTGCTGGAGAAAGGCATCGGCGATAACATCCTTGATGAGGATTTTCCCCTCGGGTATCTCACCATCGATATCATCCCAGGTTACAAGTTTATCTCCATACTCCTCTTTGGCAAGTTCATATCCCCATTCCCGGAAGGCACCTTCTGTGAACTTCATGATGTTCCCCTTGTGAACCAGGGTTACGGTTTTAAGGTTCTGTTCAATAGCATAGTCAATGGCCGCTTTGATAAGTCGTTTTGAACCACTCTTGCTGATGGGTTTAATACCGATTCCGGAATCACCCTTTACATCCCAGCCCATTTCATCTTTCAGAAATTGAAGCAGTTTTGCCGTCTTAGCCTCCCCCTGGGCGGTCTCTAATCCAGCATAGACATCCTCGGTATTCTCCCGGAAGACAACCATGTCTACCAGATCCGGATTTTTAACAGGACTGGGAATTCCGGGATAATGTTTTACAGGTCTTAAACATACAAATAGATCGAGTTTCTGTCTTAAGGTTACATTAAGGCTCCTGAATCCACCTCCAACGGGTGTTGTGAGGGGGCCTTTGATTCCCACCAGGTATTTCCTGAAAGCATCGAGAGTCTCTTCAGGAAGCCATTCACCGGTAGCCTTGAAAGAGGACTCGCCAGCAGCGGCCTCTTTCCACTCAATTGAGCGTTTACCGCCATAGGCCTGCTTAACAGCAGCATCAAAAACCCTCCGGGCAGCGGCCCATATATCAGGACCAATACCATCCCCTATAATATATGGAATGACAGGATTATGGGGAACAATAAGTTTCCCGTCTTTTATAGTTATTAGATTTTCCAAGTGCACAGCCTCCTGACTGAAGTTTTGTTTATAGTATCAAAAGTTTTCCCAAATGTGAAGTAAAGAGGGAATTTAACCCCGGTTCTCATTGAGATTTCTTCTATCTCTCTTACAAAAACGAAAAGGAGGGATTATTCATAAGCCATAATTCCCATAACTCTCTTTATAAGCTAAAATAACTTCGGGAGGGGGAGATGGCTCAAACATTATATTGGTACGATCTGGAAACATTCGGGAGACATCCCGGTTGGGATAAAACAGCACAGTTCGCGGGAATCAGAACAGATGAGGAGTTTAATCAGATAGGAGATCCCTTCCTGCTCTACTGCCGCATACCCGAAGATTATCTACCGGATCCCCGATCCTGTATGGTCACCGGAATTACGCCCCAGGAAACCCTGGAGAAGGGTATCTCGGAGTTCCAGTTTATATCCGAAATAAACAGGGAGTTCTCCGTTCCGGGAACATGTGTGGCAGGATATAACTCTATACGTTTCGATGATGAGTTCATAAGAAACCTCTATTACCGCAACTTTTTTGATCCATACAAGAGAGAATATTCCCGGGGAAGCAGCAGATGGGATCTTATAAACCTGGCCAGGGCTGCCCACGATTTAAGACCGGAGGGGATAAACTGGCCCAATTCTCCGGAAGGCAAACCCTCCTTCAGACTGGAGGAGCTAACGGCTGCCAACGCTATCGAGCATGAAGGGGCGCATGATGCACTTGTCGATGTTCGGGCCACAATTGCACTTGCGAAACTGATATATGAAAAGCAACCGAAACTCTTCAAATTCGGTTACCGGATCAGAAAGAAGGATGAGGCCAGAAAACAGATAGATCTGGTAAACAACGAACCCTTTCTTCACACATCGGGGATCCATACCTCCGCTAGAGGATGTACAACCATAGTATCTCCCCTTACCATTGATCCCAAAAACAGGAATTCGGTTCTCTGCTTCGATTTAAGGGAAGATCCAACCCCGCTCATCGATTTAAATGTCGAGGAGATCCGGGAAAGGATATTTACCCCCAAGGATGACAATCCCGACCGAAAACGCCTTCCTATCTTCGGAATCGCCCTGAATCAGGCCCCTTTCATCGCCCCCCTTGCAACCCTGGATGAAGAGCGAGCAGAAGTCCTTGGACTGAATATTCAATCCTGCCAGGCAAACGGGAAAATTCTGCAAAATGCAAAAGGGATAATTCAGAAGATCTTAAAAGTGTTTGAATCTGAAATTCCGAAAGGTTCAACAGATCCGGACCTCCAGATATATTCAGGCGGATTTTTTCATGATGACGACAGGGAGAGTTTCCAGAGGGTTCACCAGATAATAAATAATGAACCTCCCGAACATCTGCGGGACCTGAATCTTGCCTTTCAGGATCCGCGAATCCCCGAAATGATCTGGAGATTCAGGGGCCGCAATTTTCCTGAATCCCTGGATGAAACAGAAGAGCATAAATGGAAAAGCTACTGTGCCGGCAGAATCCTCTTCCCCCCAATCGAGGTGGGCCTTGATATGGGAAAATACAATAAGGTGATAGCCGCATGCAGTGAAAGCAGAACCCTGACCCCCGGGCAGAAAGTCACACTGAAGGCCCTGGATGAGTATGGAAAAACTATCAAAAAAGAGGTACTGGACTATAATGAATAAACTTAAATATTTTACCGGATTTTTTATCATTATCGCACTCCTTACTGGATGTACCACCATTACAAACGGGTCCCCCGAAGCAAAGAAATTCGCTAAAGGTGGATATGAAGAGAAAGGACGGATCGAGATCAATGAACAGGGGTGGAACTGGTTTTTCAGGAAAGCAGAAAATCTTGATCCAACCTACCTGAAGCACTCTGCTTTGCTGGCCGCCCGGGATAAATATGGAGAAGATGCCGAGATTCTGATTGAAACTCAGGTAGAAAGCTGGAACCCCTTGTCACTGGTTATGCTGCTAAACAGCCTGGGGTGGGTGGAAGATACCTTTCTGACAGCTTCGGTCTGGGTTCCCCTGCCGCCTCCGGTTGTTGAACCCCCTCCTCTCCCACCGGAACCGGAGAAAGAACCGGAACCGGTCATCAAGCAGCTCATAAGAAGAAGTTACAAGGTAGTACCCGAGGCAGAGTATGTCCTTGATTCCGAATTCACCAAGGTGGTCTATCGTCCCGCCGAGGCGATTGAATCCATTTTGAAGCTGCAACTCGATATGCATGAAATTTCAAGTGAAGAGTGGGAAGAGAGAACCGAAAAAGTTCCTGCGGGGGGACGAATCCTCATATCTCTGGGAAGGACCGATCTTGAAAATGCCATCTCAAGGTGGTTCAGATACTCCCTCTTTCAGGGTGACACCAGACTTTTCCGAAGACGTGGTCTGGAAGATATACCCTATGTTCCCGGGAACGATAAATTGTGGTGGAATGATGTTGATCTGGATATAAAACAGGAGTGGGAATCTCCCCTTACCTTCATCATTGAAGATCAATACCAGGAGAAAACATACGCATATCAGATTATAAGGGAAGAGTGGATCGAGGAGATAGAACTATAATCATGACCTTTACACCATCAGGCCCATCCATTCCGCGTCCCGGATTGGAAAAACAACTTTTAATCCTTTTTCAGAGGAATGATCTCCTTGCCGAAATGGAGATCAAAGAAGCCGGTAAAAGTAAAATGGATGATGAAGTTTCGAACTCTTCTATCCTTTTTGACAGAATATCCCTCTCTGATGACGGTAAAGACGATCTTTTTATCGGGTATATGGATTCCTATCCCTGCTTTGTCAGGGAAATTGCCCCCCCTGTCAATGAAACCCCAGGATGGCAGGCGCTCAGAAAGCCGGGGGAAATGGAAAACACCGCATGGTACCCCATCCGCAGACTCCTGCCCCTTCTGTCCGAACCGGAACTTGCCCTCTGTTTCAGAGCCAATCATCTCCGCCTGTGGAATAAAGAGAGCAAATTTTGTTCCCGTTGCGGCAAGCGAACAAAATTCCATGAAAAAGAGACATCAAAACTGTGCCCATCCTGCGGACTCGTTCAATACCCCCGAATATCCCCGGCGGTTATCACCCGCATAACAAAGGGAGACAAGATCCTCCTCGCTCATAACATGAATTTCCCGGGTGAGATGCACAGCCTCATTGCCGGTTTTGTGGATGCCGGGGAAAATCTGGAGTCCGCCGTCGCAAGAGAAATACGGGAAGAGGTCGGACTTGAGGTTAAAAATATTCGATACTTCCACTCACAATCCTGGCCATTCCCCAACAGCCTTATGTGCGGGTTCACCGCAGAGTGGGAATCGGGAGAGATCATCCCCGATGAAGAAGAAATCGATAAAGCGGCCTGGTTTTCAAAGGATGAGATGCCCACAATCCCTCCCTACGGCTCCATTTCAAGGATTATCATTGACGATTTTACGACAGGTGCATACTTGAAAAACAAACCCTGCTGAGTCATACTATAAATAGAGGTATATTATGCAATTTATACACTATGAATTAAAAGCCGGAATAGACAAAATAATCCAGGTAACCATAGATAGTGAAGCAGATGTTAAACTGATGGATACCTTTAACTTCACCAAATACAAAAAGGGGAGAACTCCCGATTATCAGGGAGGAACCTATCCTGCGTCGACCATCGAATTCAGAGTAGACAAAACAGACACATGGCATGTTGTCATCGATTTAGGTGGAAAAAAAGGAGAGGTTAAGGCTTCAGTGAAGCTGATTAACTGCTGAGAAATGAAATTTAACATAAATCCCAATGAACTTCCTGTATACCGAGAGAAGGAAAGAATTTTAGCTGCGATTGAAGAAAATCAGGTAGTTGTAGTAGAGAGCCCCACAGGATCAGGAAAGACCACCCAGCTCCCGTTGATCCTCCATGAAGCTGGGTATTCATCCACCGGTGTCATAGGGATAACCCAACCGCGCCGGATAGCCACCCTTTCGGTCTGTGAATATATTGCCGCCCAGCTGAACACAAAGGTGCCCGGACTTGCGGGGTACAAAATGCGATTTGAAGATATGACCTTGCCGGAAACAAAAATCAAGGTCATGACGGACGGTATCCTTTTACAGGAATTAAAAAATGATACGCTTCTATCAAAATACTCTGTGATTCTGGTAGACGAAGCCCATGAACGGTCCTTAAATATTGATTTCATCCTGGGTCTCCTTAAAAACATCCTTGAAGTTCGAAGCGATTTCAAAGTTATCATCTCTTCAGCAACGATCAACACGGATATTTTCTCCGAATATTTTAACTCCTGTCCTGTTGTCCACATTGTAACAAGGGTCTTCCCTGTGCAGATAATTTATGATCCTGTCCCGGAATCAGCCGACAGAAATCTTCTTCTGACAAAAATAACACAGATCGTAAAGAGGTGTGAAGAAAATGAAAACGAAGGGGACATCTTAATTTTTCTATCCGGAGAAAAAGATATAAAAGACTGTGTCAGCCTGCTGGAACTTCTCCCTTTAGAGAAAAAACTCTTTATAGTTCCCCTCTACGGCCGTTTGAGCAAGGAAGAGCAGGAGAAGGTCTTCATCCCTACCCCTCCCGGACAGGTTAAGGTGGTAATTTCAACCAATATAGCGGAGACATCAGTAACTATTAATGGTGTAACGGTAGTCATTGATTCAGGGCTTGTAAAATTAAACCATTATAATCCCAGAACCTTCACCTCCTCCCTCATCGAAACCGGCATTTCCAAGGCATCGGCAAACCAGCGAAAAGGAAGAGCCGGACGAACCCAGCCGGGAACCTGTTACAGACTCTGTACACGAAAAGATTATGACAACAGGGCCCTCTTTACCACCGAAGAGATATATCGAACCGACCTTTCTGAAGTTGTTCTGAGGATGGCCGAAATAGGAATTAAAGAGTATGAAGCCTTCGACTTCATATCTCCACCCGGCAAACAGGGAATTCATGGAGCAGTAGCCACCCTGCACCTCCTGGGAGCTTTGAATGATGAAGGGCTGTTATCTTCCACCGGGACTATGATGGCCCGGTTCCCCCTGCTCCCCCGACACTCAAGGATGATTGTGGAAGCCATAGTTCAGTATCCTGATGTCATCGAAGAGACTATCATTGCCACAGCCTTTCTTTCGGCCCATACCCCTTTCATCCTGCCACAGGGTGAGGAGATGGCCGCCAGAAAAGCACACCACCATTTTCAGAACCCGCTGGGAGATTTTGTATCCTACCTAAAGCTTTTCAAGAGCTTTACGAGCTCGACAAAGAAACAGAAATTCTGTGAAAGCCACTATCTAGATTTAAAAGTAATGAATGAGCTGGTTAACATAAAGGAACAACTGGAAGAGATTGTCAGCTCTATGGGGGTACCCATAGGCAACGGCGGCAGGATGGAGGATTACCTCTGTGCCGTATCACGTGGTTTAATTCAGTTCGTCTGTGTCCGTTCAGGAAATGGTGTTTTCAGGAGTCTTACGGCTGAACAGATCAGGATACACCCCGGTTCTGTTATGTTCAGGGAGAATCCCCGATATATCGTTGCAGGCGAGATCGTAAAAACCAGCAGAATGTTCGCCAGATCCGTCTCCCCCCTTGAAAAAAGCTGGCTGAAAAAAATATCTCCGGAAATGGCTGAAGGTTTTCTACCAGCTGCGGCCCCTTCAAAAAAAGGTAAAAACAAGGAGCCCAGGGATACAAGCTGGCAATTTAAGCTGGGAGTTCACAGTTTCGAATTAAAACCCTTCAAAAACAAGAAAAAAATTGCCATCCTGCCCTGGCCGAAACTCAAGATGGCGTTGAAAGATCTATCGTCATTTCAACCGGAATCGCACAGCCGGATGAAGGGTGTTGTCACCTATAAAGATTATGAGTTTCTGCGGGGAGTAAGACTCCCTATGATTCTCGCCATAATGGAAGATACCGATCCCGAGAGAGACTTAATCCAAAGTGGAATTCCCTCTTCAGGATTCAGATCTGATGGACAGTTTGATGAACTTTGTGAACATCTTCCCAAGCTTCTTAAATTGAGTCCCTTGCGGAAAAACGGGCGAGAGGGTAAGCAACTGGGGTTTATAGGACTTGAAGGCGACGACAGAGGACAATTCTGGTTCAGGATTAATCGCTCCTGGAGCAGTGCTCTCGAAAACAGCCTATCCAACCTGGAGGTGCTCATAGACGGCATTGCCATTGATGGGGGAGATGGAGTCAAAAAAGGGAGTATCGATAAAATGAACACAACCTATCGCAGGTTAACAGATCTTCTTGATGATTAGTTCCAGTTTTTATCAGGAATAGGAGAGAATCAGGCTAAAACTTTCTGGAGGATATCCCGGGGGATCTCCGACTGGAAGGTTTTGCCGTACTCTTTCTGGAGAACAAACATTATCTTTCCTTCCCGTTTTTTCTTATCCTTGCCCATAGCATTGATCAAAGCCTCAGGATCTATACCCGGGGCCTCTAATCTAAATCCATAGAGAGCGAGGAAGGCTGAAACTTTCCGGGCATAATCAGGATCGGTTTCACCCATCAAAACCCCGGCCTTGAGGGCTTTATCCATTCCCCAGGCAACAGCCTCCCCATGAGACCATCCGGCAAAGCCGGAAACAGACTCCAGGGCATGGCCAAAGGTATGGCCAAAGTTCAAAAAGGCCCGTTCAGCCTGCTCCCTGAAATCACGCTCAACAAAATCCCCTTTCACCTTGATGGATTCCCGGATCATCCTGCCAAGGATCTGCGGTTCACGTAAAAGGACAGCCTCTCTCTCTCTCTCCAGAAACTCGAAGAGATCAGATTTTACTAAAAAAGCATGTTTAATAACTTCAGCAAGACCACTTATATAGTCACGTTCAGGAAGCGAGGATAATAAATCCGGACAGATCCGTAACTCTTCAGCAGGAAAAAAGGTGCCGGCCATATTCTTATAGCCACGAAAATCCACCCCTGTTTTACCACCAAGGGAGGCATCCGTCATGGCCAGGAGGGTTGTGGGAATTAGAATAACACGGGAGCCCCTCATATAGATCGAAGCGGCAAAGGCTGTCATATCACAGACGACCCCCCCGCCAATACCTATAAAAAGCCCATCCCGAGCCAGGCCATTTTCAATACCAGCGGTGAGAATATCTTCAACTGATTCCATAGTCTTTGCCTCCTCGCCGGGGGGCAAAATTATGGAAGCCTTCTCCCGAGAGGAAAAAAGAGGAGCAGTATTTTGGTCAAATACCCATAAACTTTTTACGCCTTCCGGAGGAGCAAGCAGATCTTCAAAGGCGGGAAATTCAACCTTCGTTGAATATTCGCCTATCCTGAAATGAAGGGGCTTTTTGTTGGGAGGATAATCCACCAGGACCTACTCGTCTACACCCAGGTTTGCAATAATATTTTTTACAAACGGATCAACGACTGAATAGATCCTTTTATTCCCCTGAACCTCGGATTCAACAATTCCCTTATCTTTAAGGACAGCAAGATGCTGTGAGATTACAGGCTGGGACTGATTGAGACACTGCCAGAGGTCGGTTACACAGGTTGTTTCCTTTTCGATCATGCATAGAAGCTTTAAACGAAGAGGGTGGCCACATACTTTAAGTTTTTCTGCGTATTTCTTTATTAATTCGTCTGTACAACAAGGTTCATTACTCATGAGAATAATTATACAGATTCTATCATTTTTGGCAAGGACAGTTTTTATATACTGTGAATATTATATAAGGAAAACTGCAAAACTATGACCAGGCATAGTTTTTTTCCCATAGTTTTCCTCGTGGTTCCCATAAGGAAAACTGCAAAGACTAGGACCTGCATAGTTTTTT
>JAEINK010000111.1 GCA_016342585.1 Spirochaetales bacterium | reverse complement strand
TTCATCCTGGCGGTTGATTTCTTTATAAGAGCCATTCTCACTCCCCGTTTCAGCCTTTTGGCGTTTATTTCGAGAAAGTTAATTGTTCCTGTCGCAGGCTTCCGAAGAAGAATGATCATGTTCAAACCCAAACGGTTCGCCGCTGGTATCGGCTTATTTATGACAGGGGCATCACTAATCTTCCATTATTATGATATAACTTTCATCTTTATTGTTTTTATGTCGATCCTGATACTCTTTTCTTTTCTCGAGACATTCCTGAAATTCTGTGCCGGATGTAAAATTTTCGGGATTCTTATTAAACTTGAAATTCTTGACGAAGAGGAGTGTACCGACTGTAAATTCGAAGACGGTAGTGGTATATGAGAAAGTACTGAAAGATGTTATTATTCGAATATAAACAGGAGGACAATACATGAAAAAGACAGCAACATTAATGATTTTGATCTTGATTTTAATCATTGTATCATGTGCAACAACTCAGCATGTAGATTACATTATCGAAGATGCTGCCTGGAGCGCCGTAGACGCCCTGGAAAAAAACCCGGGAAAGACACTTGCCGTATATTATTTCACATCTTCCGATGAGAATGATGCGGAATTAAGCAAATATATAAGCCAGGGATTAACTACCCAAATCGCAAATACAATCGCTGAAGAAGAACTGGACATCAAAATCATCAGCCGACAAATGCTCGACCAAATCATGGCAGAACAGTCATTCCAGCTTTCAGATCTTGTCGATGAGACAACCCAGACCGAAGTAGGAAAAATACTCGGGGCTGATCTGATAATGGCGGGACAGCTTTCATGGATAGATGATGAAACCTGTCACCTGAATGCCCAGATAATTGAAATTGAAACAGGGGTAGTCCTTGGAGGGTTCCTCTATGACTTCTGGACAGATCTTTAGGCAATCCCATTAAAATCAATTACAACCTCCATATTTAGGATGAATATATGGAGGTTATTTTATACCAAAATGATTAGAATGATCGTGTAACTGAAAACAGGATTCTGTCGTTGTCCCCTGCTCCTTTCAGCATCCCGGACTTTCCATCAAGATAATCGGCCCAGGTGATTTTAGCTTTGAATCCATCTGATAGCTCCCATTCGGCATCGGCCCTGATAATACCACCGTTTTCCATTTCCAGCCCCATAAGCATGGCCGCAACATTGAATTTAAGCCTCTCATGAAAAAAACTACGGCTTAACCGTAGACTCGACTCCCAGGAAGATTGTTCCGCATTTTCAAAAGGCATTAGAATGGTCTCATCAAGATCGGGAAAATGACGTAGGCAAATCTCCATGGCAATCGAAATACCCAAAGGGGCTTTCCAGCTTACCCCCCCAAGCAAATCGATCCGTGAGTATTCCGTGTCAGGATCGGCCTGAAAACCGAATCCGTGAATATAACCACCTTCCAGGGTCAGGATTAGAGGCCCCAGGGCTGTCTCGGCAGCACCACCGGCGGTATGGACCCTGTCGTAGACACGAGTCATTTGACCATCACGATTCTCCAGCCTTGGAATATCCCAGAGATAATAACCATAGACAAGTGATAAGTCCCATCCACCGATATTAAGATCAGCAGAGAGGAAGTATTCGTTCTCATCCTCCCCGGATTCCGGCCAGAGATCCGTAAAAGCCATACTGCCGGCCTGATAAAACTCACTTCCATAGACAGGCATTTCTGCCTGCCGAAGCTCTGATACAAGCGCTCCTGAAACAGTAAGAACCCCAAGGGGGCTCCAGGAGAGTTTCACAGCACCGACAGGGAGTTTGATATCCTGAATTTCCTGTAAACCGGGTGTCCGAAGGTCGAGAGGATTCAAGCGGTCCAAGACCTGGAGTTGATCGGCTTTTCCCAGAGAAAAGATCTGCCGTCCGACCCGGATCTGCCAGTCAGGAAGAACGGAGCCATCTATAAAAGCTTCATAAAGTACAGCCTCCTGTCTGGCCGATTCAAGCTGCTCAGGGCTGTACGCATCCCAGCCCTTAATCATATAGGCAAGATCTGAAACGGCCTTCCCCGAAACCTCCCCAAACCAGTCATCGCCAAACCGGATCCTGCTGTGAAGGGAAATGCCTCCCCTTAGCAGAGAGAGACCAGCACGATCAAATGGAACAACCGCATCCTCCTCAAAGGCATAGGCCCATCCGGATTTCAGCCAGAGACGACCGTCCATAGTAAAGGGTGATTCTGTCGAAACCATGACCGCACTGCTCGAGGCAACAACTGGTAGTAAGGTAGAAGGTTCATCTACAATAAGGGTTATCGGGTCATCGGTTTCGAATCCCCCCAAGAGGTCATCAAGGTCCCCGAATACCCCCTCTTCGACTGTGATCTCATCCCCAGAGGAATCATCAGCAGCAAGAAGGATGGTCGAAACCGAACAAAGGAGTAAAAATCCAAGTACAACTAACCGCTTCACTGAATCCCCCTCTCCAAACCGGAAACAGTAAACATATTTTCATCCATGGGTATATTTATCCGAATATTCGATCTGTTCAGCAGGGTTTGATGATAGAAGCTTCCATTCCTCCGGGTGGTCATTTCCATTCGAGTGGGAATCCATATCCCATCGATAATTCGCATCTCTTTCACCTGCATGAATTTTTCTTCACCGGATCGAAGAGTCCACTTCTTTGCCCGGACGATCATATAGTTATCCTTCCGGATAAAGAGAGCGGATTTCTCATAGCCTGTCTCCCGGGCGATATCCCTGCTGACCGGTACAGCCATAATCACCCAGACATCCTGACCATCCACTTTCCCCTCCTGAATCAGGGTATAGTTGAATTCATTCAGATCGGCGGCATTCATATCCGAATAATTAAAATCACTCCCCATAAAGCTCTGACTCTTATCGGAACCAGCTATCCTGTTTGTCTTTCGAAGAGCAGGAAGATACAGCCATTGCTCATCATCCTTTGATTCCTCCTCATAATCCCAGGTTAAAAACCCGGTTCCCCGAACATCCCCGGGTGCCGTAAAAAACATAACCGTCCGGGAGACTTCGCCATCATCGAGCATATAGGATTTTATGCTCCGACTCCTTTGCCTCTCCTGCTGATCGACAAGGACCATTTCCATGTCACTCACAGCACTATCCCCGGTATCCCTCGCGTTAACAAGCGCCATAATCTCCCGGGGATCGGATTCTCCGAAAAGAGGGAATATCACAAAAATCACTGTTAAAATTAGAATAATTTTCTTCATTTTTTCTTTCTCCTATCTCTTCTGTTCAGAAGGGTAACCAACGCCGGAGCCAGAAGAAAATCCGCCGCGAGAGCCATAATTAAGGTAAATCCAGTCAGAAGACCGAAGTAATGGAGGTTTCGCATTTCCGCAAAGGTGAAAACCAGAAATCCTGCGGACAGTGCTGCCGTAGTGGAGAGCATGGCCCGGCCGGTTCCAAGAAAGGTTTCCAATACAGCACCATCCGAATCTCCAGTTTTACGATAAATCCGATTGTAGTTATGCATAAAGTGTATGGTGTCATCCACCGCAAGCCCCATGGCGATACTTCCGATCAGCATGGTAAACATATCCAGGACTATCCCGAAAGCCCCCATAACACCAAGAGTAATAATAATTGGAAAAATATTGGGAAGCATGGAGATAATTCCAAGACGAAAATTTCCTATAAAAAGTAGCATAAGGAAGGCGATGATAACATATGCCAGAATGTAGCTCTGCTTTGTGCTGGCAATCACCACCGAGAGGGTCCGGCCAAGAAGAGGAACGAGACCGGTAATTGTTACATCATACCCGGCAAAATGAGAATCAAGATTTTTTTCCGCCTGGACAAGAAATTTTCCATAAATAAGGGCATCCGCCCAGGGAACCTTTACTGTAACTCTTGCTTTAGAAAAAATCGTATCGGTAAGCCTTTTCAGATCATCGGAACCTGAATTCTCAAAAAGAAGAAGCTCCTGAGCAACGGCTTCCCGGGAATCAGGAATTCTATAATAGTCGGGGTCATCCCCATTAAGTGCCTGATGAGTCTCCTTAAGCAGATCAGAAACAGCCATGGTTTTACCGATAAACATGCCCCCCTTTACAGCAGCACGGCCCAGGGGCTCACCAATACTATCCAGGAGGTTCAGGAAATCCGTATCATAGATTCCATTTTCAACACCGGTATCGACAACTATTTCAAAACTGGCGGAACCCCGCATCCTTTCATCCACCAGGTCTGTGGTCTCCAGATACTCCATTTTTTCCGGCAACCAGGAAAGAACATCATGACCGAAAACTATCCTGGTGGATAAACCCAGGAAAACGAGGAGGATGAGGATTGAGACACCAGTCACGACTCCTGCTCTTCGACAGGCAAAGCCCGCAATTTTCTTCAGGATTAAATCCACACGATCGGATCGCCCGACTCCGCCCCTGGAAACGACAGGCTTTTTCAAAGGAATAAAAGATAAAACTGACGGAAGGAGAAAGGTTGTGAAAATGAGGGAGAGAAGAACCCCGAGAGCCCCAAAAACACCGAGGTCCGAGATGGGAGCAACCTTTGCCCCCGCGAAAGAGAGAAGCCCCCCCATAGTTGTAAGGCTGGTCATAGTTATAGCCAAACCGGAGTGTCCCATAGCACGGGCGATACTCTCCTTCCGCTCTGTCCCCCGGGCAATGTAACCGAAGAAGATTGAAAGGATATGGATCGAAGCACCGATACTGACAGAGACAAGGAAGGACGGCAGGATCTGAGTGGGGATCTTCAAGGAGACTCCAGTAAGGGCCATTATCCCCAGGGTACCGCTTATGGAAAATCCGGCCACCATGAGGGGAAGAATAACTCCGGCGGGCTGTCTGAAGAGAATAGCCAGAAGAATTATAATTACGAGTACTACAAAAATCATAAATACTATAATGCTGCTGATCAATTTCCGCTTAAGGATCTCGGTCATGGCAGGTGTTCCCACATAGGAAAACTCCACGCTCCCTGCCCCTCCATACTCCGCTTTAAATACAGCGAGAACCTCCTCAACCTTTTTAACCATCTGGGAGTTTTCCGCATCACTTATATAATGAAAGTTCCCATTTGACGAATCCTCTTCAGCTTCCAGATCAAAACCACCAAGAAGATCACCCATATTTCCAGGTTCATCCGGTAATCCCGAAAGATCTGTCGTCTCTTCTTCTAAAATCAAAACATCTTCCTCCTTATCGGGAATAAGAGCCTGAGTACGCAGGAGGACAACGCCGAGTTTACCGTCATGAGAAATAATGAAATCACCATACATGGGATTTTTTAAAATCTTGTCTTCCATCTCCTTCCATTGGGTCTCCGTTTCGGGATATGAAGCAAAAAGATCATCCACGGTTAGATACCCCCCGGAGCCCTGGATATCCCGTGCATTTATCAGGCTGTTCACCTCATCAAGAAAAGGAACTTCCACTGAAAGTTTTGAGTGAAGTGCATCCAGCATATGGATCCTTTCGGGATTGATAAGACTTTCTTCTGACTTAACCGTCACCATAAGAAGATCATCCCGACCGAACTCTTCCCGGAATGTGTTATACCTTAGAAGCTCCGGATCATTATCATGAAGCATTCCTTCGGTTGAGGTATCAATATTAAGATTGGGTATTTGGAAAATAAGGAAGAGCTGGATTATAACTAAAACCGCCAGAACAGGCTTGCCGTACCTGTAAAGCCCATAGCCCAGGCGTGTAAAACCATCCTCTATTTCGGCTCTAAATCTGAAATGTTTATTCATCATTCTTCCTTATTCCATTCATCAGTATCTCGATAAACATCTGTTTAAAAGAATCTCCGTCAATCTCGGGCTGAAAAGCTCGAAAAAGAGGGCTTCCGATAATCAGGGCATTCAATCCGCTTACAACTAACATGTGTATCATGAAGGGAGAGACAGGACGAAAGATCCCTTGCTGTATCCCTTTCTCTACCTGCTCTATAAGCGGGGAGAGGAGACCCATTAGAGGTTTGGACAACTCCCGGTTTATATGAACACCACCTGCCAGGAGTTCTCTGATCAACACAGGAGGATAACCCGGGTTTTTTATGAAGAATCTATAAAAACCATTTATATAGTTTTCAAGGTATTCCAGAGGTGTAAAATCTGCTTTCAAATTTTCTTTATTGTTGATCTCTGCGGCCGCCACATTCAGAACCCTTTCAAGAACCACTTCAAAGAGTTTCTGTTTATCGCCCACATGGTAATAAATCAGTGCTTTATTCACCCCGGCCGCCAGAGCTATTCCATCCATCCTGGCACCGGAATAACCATCGCGGCCAAACTCGGCAACCGCTGCTTCAATAAGTGCATCTAGATCGATCTTTGCTTTATTCATATTTCCCCACCTAATTTAACTGCTTAGTTAAATTAGATCTATTTTAACCATTTAGTCAATATATAGTGCCCAAAAGCCTGTTGATCTGAAGTAGCAGCACAAATTCCCCGGTATTCCTTATTAAGAAACAAATTAGTAAGGAGTATCGTATGGAAATTCCCTGTTGTCCTAACCCAAAATGCACACAATTTCACAATCCTGATAAGGATTCCTGGTATGTTAAGTATGGAACCTACCGTTCAAGAGCCTTCGGTACAGTTCATCGTTACCGCTGCAAAGCCTGTGGCATGACTTTTTCTTCCCAGACCTTCTCAATCGATTATTATGCAAAAAAGAGAATCAGTTATGTTCGGCTTCTGCAGCATCTCAATTCAGCTTCAGGCCTGGGCGATATAAGCCGCTTCTTCAATCTGCGGGTGGAAACACTCGAAAACAGGTTGGAACGAGTTGCCCGTGTCGGTCTGGCGATTGAGGCGGCTCTTGAAAAACACCTTCCCTGTACAGAAAACATGACTGCCGATGG
>JAEINK010000023.1 GCA_016342585.1 Spirochaetales bacterium | reverse complement strand
GAAGGGATGATGATATGACACTAAGACAGGTACAGAATTTCAGAGGACAGGTGACATTTAATTTGACAGGTCGGGAGCGGTAAGGTTAGATTTGCTTTCGCTTAAGGGCCAATCTTCGACGTTCTTTCCCCGTAGCAAAGGCTTCAAGACTAATAATCTGCTCTTCATTTCCAAGGGCAATCAGTTCATCCCCTTCACGAAGATTGATGGAAGAGAGGGTGGCCAGGGAGGATTGATTCATCCGAGCCTTCCCATCAGGATCGAGAACCCCGATAATAATAGCCCCTGTGTGTTGTCCTATACCGCTATCCTTCATGGATTTATCGATCAGTGGAGAACCGATTTCGATCCTGATGGATTCAATCCGCATGGCACCGTCAGCTCCCGAGGAGAGGATATCCAGAAAATTAACAATCGAGGGATGAAGACTTAAGGAGGCAAGTCGCCTTCCTGCAATAAGCTTGGGAGAGATAACCCTATCAGCCCCGGCAGCCATAATTTTCTTTGATGCCCCGGCATCGGAGGATTTGGAAACAATGTGAAGGGAAGGATTAAGCTGCCTGGCTGTTAGTACAACATAGACATTCTGCTGATCCTCGGGCAGGCAGGAGATGAGGCATTTTGCCCGATCTATCCGGGCCTCCTGCAGGACCTCCTCTTCGGTGGCATCGCCATGGATGAAATTTATATCAGGGAATCTGGAAAGATCGCTATCCTCCAGCTCTTTTTCTATCACTATAAAGCGAACACTCTTCCTGGTAAACTCAGCAGCAGTCTCCTTTCCGACATTCCCGAAACCGCAGATTATATGGTGGTCCTTCACCGAAGATAGAAATCGCTTCATACGCCTCTCCTTTACTGTATGTAGAAACTGTCCCTCAAAAATAAATGAGATCAGGGTTGTCAGGGTAAATCCAATGGTTAAGAGACTCACCATGATAAAGAGCATCATGAACTGTTTCCCGGCCGGGGAGAGAGGATGAATTTCGCCAAACCCCACGGTGGAGACCGTAACAAAGGTCATATAGAGGCTGTCGATCAGACTCCAATCTTCAATCAGATAGAAACCAAGGGTACCACCGAGAATCAGGAAAACAATAAGAAAAAGGGCGATGAGAAAGCGCCGAAATGATGTCATGAAGCGCCCATCTCAGACAAAAAGACTGACAAATTGGGGAGGCTTTCCATCTTTAAGCTCCACAAGTCCCCGGTTTGAGATGTGCAGCTCACCAAGCACAATGAGGGCAAGGAGGCTCAAGGTCATCTCAAAAGATTCGTGAATCCCCCCGGCTTTTTTTAAAGCACTCTCGATGGCTTCAAGCTGGTCAGAGGCCGTAGCCACCGATTCAAGACTCATGAGACCAGCCAGTGGAAGCGGCATATGGGCGGCAACCCGGCCTTCGTGAACCACAGCAAGCCCCCCGCCCGATTCGATGAGAGTGTTCGCGGCCAACATCATGGCCTGATCATCATTCCCGATGACCATCAGATTGTGACAATCATGAGAGACGGTGGAGGCATAAGCGGTTCCGGGAAGAAAACCTGTTCCGGAGGCAAAGCCCAAAGCCCTGGAACCGACGGGATTCCAGTCGCCCTTTTCAGCACCCTCAATTTTACTATAGTTATTACCGGTCAGGCTTGCCCCATGCCGATAGAAAACACCAATTTTTGCTAAGTCCGTGGCAGGATCCGCTTCCAGGATTCCATTAGAGGGTGTGACCTTCCTTATCTCCCCTTTAGTAAAGACCATACCCGGCACAAGGCCGATAACACGAACAGAAACAGCTTCGTCAGAGGCAGTATCATTACCCGGAAGGGTGATTTTAAAGTCTGAAGCGGCAAGAGGAGCTAAATGCATAGTATTTGTTGCCCATTCGGGGTAATCATATGAATCGATATCTACTATAAGCTTTTCATTTTCGGCGACAAGCCGCCCATCGGAGAAGACCTTTTCCACTTTAAAATCGGTAAGATTATCAATAATGAGAATATCACCGGCCCGGCCCGGCGTTACAGAACCAATCCACCTGGCCTTTTCAAGGAGCTGGGCGGCATTTATGGTGACCATCTGAATCGCTCTGACAGGATCCACACCCAGCTGAACCGCCTTCCGAAGAACCCGGATAAGATGACCATCATGGGCAACGGTAAAAGGAGTAACATCATCGGTTACAAGGGTGAAAAACCGGGTATCCATTTCCGGTTTCTCAAGATAGGCGGCGACCAGATTAGGAAGATCCAGCCAGGCCGATCCGTACCGCTGCTGAACATACATCCCCAGTTCAGCCCGTTTAAGGGCACCCTCGGCCGTCGTTGTCTCATGGCAGGCTGTCATTCCGGAGGCAATAAAACTATTCAACCCACTATTTAAATCCGAGCCGGCATAGTGGCCGGTGAGGATTTTATTCTTCTTGATGCCCTCAGCCGTTATGGCGTGAACTGTTTCGTCACCAAATATCACCCCGGGAAAATTCATCTGCTCTCCCTGGAGTTCAGCCCACCCTTTATCATAGGCCTCCGCCGCTTCGGAAGGGCCGATCACGGCACCAGCATCCTCCATGCCGGGAATGGAGGGAACGCAGACAGGAAGGGCTGTAAGTACCTTCAGGGGAAGATTTTTCGCCGATTCGAAAAAAAGCTGCATGGCCTTAAGTCCAAGAACATTGGTCATTTCATGATTATCAGGACAAATAGTGGTTGTCCCATGGGGAAGGATCCCCGCAGCAAAGGAGGGGAGATCCACCATGGTGCTCTCCACATGCATATGCGAATCGATCAGTCCAGGCATGATGTATTTCCCTTCAGCCGAAATAATGGAGGTACCAGCATCCCGCTTCACACCGGAAGCATCCCCCACAAGAGCAATATATCCATATTTAACAGCCACATCTATGTGGGGAAGAACTCTTCCCGTACAGACTTCTATCAGTGTCCCGTCTTCTATTACCAAATCCGCAGCTAATGTTCCCATGGCAACGGCAGCAAGCTCCTTTGTGACACCCTCGTAAGGTACTGCTTGAAATTTTTTTTCCATAATTATCTCCCCTGCTTCGATAACACCTTTAAAGTTACAGCATACCATAATTTTGGTAGATTTTAATAACAAATAAGTGATAAAAAAGGTTGGAACGAAGAGGTCATCCAATCTATAATTATGTATACTTATAGTAAGGAGTATATATTGGCAACTCAAGTTGAGAAACTTAAACAGCTTGTACAGCTGGATAAGGATCTGCAGGGTATACAGGATTTAGATATTCTTCTGGAGAAGATACTTTATAACGCCAGGAAATTCACAGATGCCGATGCAGGAACAATATATCTCAGGGAAGGCAAAATGCTTTCTTTCAGATTTGCTCAGAATGATACGAAGCAAAAAGAGTTAGGCCCCAGAAAAAAACTCCTTTACTCAGTTTTCAAGGTTGAAATAAATAGAAACTCCATTAGCGGCTATGTGGCGGATACTAAAAAAATCCTGAATATTCCGAATGTCTATAAGATAGATCCTGACATGCCCTACTCTTTCAACTCCTCTTACGACAAACAGACAAAGTACAAAACCCGATCCATGTTAACGATTCCTCTTCTTGATAATCAGGAGGAGGTTTTAGGTGTGTTACAGATAATCAATTCCAAAAGTCCAAAGGGAAATCTCGTGGGGTTCAACAAGGAAAAAGAACTCTATGTTGAGCATTTCGCCAATTCCGCCAGTGTGGCCCTGGAAAGGGCGAAGCTAACCAGGCAGATTATCCTGCGGATGATATCCATGGCAGAATTGCGGGATCCCAAAGAGACCGGACCGCATGTAAACAGGGTTGCCAGTTATTCGGTTGAACTGTACGAAGCCTGGGCCGCACGGCACAATCTGGCTGAACACACCATCGAAAGAAACAGGGATCTCCTGAGGATGGCAGCCATGCTTCATGATGTAGGCAAAGTCGGAATTTCGGATCTCATCCTGAAAAAGCCCGGGGGATTCAGTGATGACGAATACAAGATAATGAAATCCCACACCTTTATCGGTGCAAGACTCTTTAATGACAAGCAGTCCGAGTTCGATGAGATGGCTTCAATTGTTGCACTCACCCATCACGAAAATTGGGATGGAACGGGATATCCGGGACACATCGATATTACAAACGGGGAATCACTAAACACCCCGCCTACAGCACTTGCGGGGGAAGAGATCCCGATTTTTGGAAGGATTGTCTCGGTGGCAGATGTCTATGATGCCCTCTGTTCCAGAAGAGTATACAAGAAGGCCTGGACGGAAGAGAAGGTTCTGGAAGAGATGGAGGCTATGTCCGGGACCAAGTTTGATCCCGAACTTGTAGAAATTTTCTTCGAACGTTTAAACAGTATTAAGAATATTCAGAATAAATATCCTGAACAGGAGGATTGATTCTATCAATCTATCTGAGATAGGATGCCAGCTGTTCAGCGATATTCTTTCCCATATCATCGATACACTCAAGAATCAGCTCTTCTGAATCTTTCACATCCCGATCACGAGTTGAGACAAGCCCCATTTCGCTATAAGAAAGGACTCGCTTATCTCCCTCGACGGTAATCCACTCTGCCGAATCGGAAACATCCGAACGTAAGGTGTCGGACTGAAGCACCGTCCCGGATTCTATATCTATCAGGTTATAACTCACAATCAACCTTGCAGAAGAGCTCTTTTCATGAAAAAAACAATCAGCAGAAACAGTGATGAGTTCCCCCTCCAGGGGTTCCCGTCCCAGCTCTTCCGCCGTAGGTGTTACCTCAACTTCCCGAAACTCTCTCACGACCTCTGTCTCCGGTTTTTTATAGGTAAGCTGACTGGTCCTTCCGGAAACAGCCATATTGGCACTGACCAGTTCCCCGATTTCAATACTTGTCGATTCATCAAATAATCCGGAAGCATATAATTTCTGTTCCTTCAGGACCTCATCCAGGATAGATCGGTCCACTATCCTTGTGTACTTTTTAACCTCCGAATCAGAGACTATCAGGGACAGTATTTTATCAAAGAGGAGCTCATTGGCATCCAGCCCGTTGAAGGTATAATTATCCCCCCGAAAAGGTAGAAAAACAACCTGCTGAATGGCCCCCTCACGGGCGGCGCTCTCCCTCGATTCGGCATCCTTGTATCCGGGAATGTATGCCAACGTTTTCAGAAAGGCTTTGGATGCCTCCTTTTTTGCTTCACGGCTTCCCAGGCCGGCAAGACGCATCCCCTCCAGATAATAACCTTCGGCCGCCATGGTTACGGCCGCTTTAAGTTCTTCAGAATAATCGTTAATCTCGAATATCATAACAAGATCCGTCTTCGGGTGGATCAGAGGATCAGGTAGTTTTTTTATTGAATCGGACATATCCACAAGAGAGTTATAAAGAGAGGCCCTGTAATCCAGAGCAGAAAGATCATCTTCCCCCTGAATCCTGTTCAATTCAACCCGGTAGTAGTCCAAACCTTCGGGATAACTCTTCTCAAGAAAAAGAATGGCTCTTTTATATTCCGGATCGATATTTACAGCTTGAACCAGCTTATCCACAGCCATATCAAAATGGTTCTGACGAACATTATCCTTTGCAGCAGCGTAAAGATTACCTTCCGTAGTAAACAGGGTTTTACATCCTGATACCATTAATAACGAGATGACACCCAAAACCAATACAGGAATCAGATTTATTCTCTTTTTACTCATTTCATCCTCCAGACACCGTATGCAGTATAAGATTTTTTAAAAGCATCCGGCATTCAGTATAAAAGATTCATATAAAATAACAAACAGCATATCTAATCTTTTTTCTTCATGGGAATATAAACATCCATCACTTTTGGACTATTCCCGCACCTTTCATCATTTAATTTATATTGATTTTCGAGCATAGAGAAACCGGATGATAATACCAGCAGCGGTAAGAGCCGCCATTCCCAGCATAAGATAAACGACAGCATCCGGAATCAGCATAAAAAGGGAATAGAAAAGGATGGTTTCTCCCCCTTCGATAAGCCCCCGTGGCATTTCCAGGGTTGTAATAGGGAGGGATTCATCCACCCCCCGCCTCTTCCGCTTCTCCATAATTCCCGAAAGGAACATCCAGGAGGCACCATTAATATAAAAGACAGTAATCAGGAGGAGGGCCGCAATGTAAACAGACAGGCTGTCCTCTCTGAGGGCAATAGCCAGAGGAACAGAACCGTAAATAATGAAATCCGTAAGGATATCATAGTACCCGCCAAAGTCAGAGACCATCTCCCTTTTTCTGGCCACAAGGCCATCAAGACCATCAAGGATTCGATTTACAATCCACAGGCCAAAGGCTGTCCTGTTGTATCCCAGATATAAAAAGACAGGTATTCCCAGCCCCACCCCGAAGGCAGCAGAGGTCACCTGGTTTGGCGTCAGATATTTAATCCACCCCCTGTCCAGAATCCCCAGGAGCCGATCTTTAAGCCTCCTCAGTTTATCATCAAACACGGTCTATCGTCCTATCCTGATGTAGTCGATATATCCATAGCCGGTACTACCCGTATTGTCAGAATCCGACATTATGGCGATAGATGCTTTTGCAGGAGGGGAGTCTCCAAAGAGTTCCCGGTAGTCTTCAAGAATATTAATTCGGTGCTCCCGCCAGGTTCCAAGATCGGCCCTGCCTGAATCGGAGGCAACCATCAGGGCCTGATCCGTAAAGGGATTTGCTATATACTCCTCCCCCCAGTCTCGATTAGCCCACACATAATTCAAACCCGAATCAGGAGGAAACTCTCCATAAAACACCCTGGCCAGATTATACTGGACTTTCCGGAAACCTGAAGCTTCGGCAGGGTTATATTCAAAAACCACATATATCCTGATGGCATAATCATCACCTGATTTTTTCCGACCATCTCCACCTTCAATCAATTCATCAACACGCCACCGCCAATCGAGGAGAGGCCATTCATAAACATCAAATTCTTCCTTGAAAATAAGGCCTGAGGCGGAGGAATCCGATTCCGCCTTAAGGATAGATTCCCCATCCAAAACCGATATAGAATAATGGCTGTGCTCTTCGATTTTTGGAAAAAGAAGAGGCTCCCAATTTTCAAGATTTTCAAACTCTTCACTGATAAACCATTCAGAAGCGGATATGGTAAACATAAAACACAAACTAAGAATAATTGCCAATACCATTTTCATGACTACCCCCTGTAGCCATAAAACTTTTTCAAAATCCCTCTGGTTCTGGGGTTGAAAAGTTTAGGGCCATAATAGGAACCTGCTGCCCGCTTCTGAATCTCGCCCAGAGTTGGATAAGGGATCATGGGTGACATGAGATCCATAAGCTTGTATTTCTTTGTGACGGCGTAAAGTGACGGTAATATGAGATCCCCGGCATGCACACCAACAATCTGAGTCCCGATAATCCTCTCTTTTTTATCAATCAGAATTTTAATCCTGCCTTCCGGTCGGTTTTCCGCCTGAGCCCTGTCAATATCGCTAAGAGGTGTAATAACCGTTTGATATTTAATCCCGGCCGCCATTGCCCGCCCCTCGTTGTATCCTATCGAAGCCAACTCCGGATCGGAGAAGGTACACCAGGGAACATTTTTATAGCTGAACCTCCCAGGTAATCCAAGGACTAATTTCCGGACCATGAATGAACCTTCAGCACCGGCCACGTGGGTAAATAAAAATTGACCGTTCACATCGCCAATCGCATGGATGTGCTTTATGGAAGTCTGAAGTCTGCTATCAACCTTGATAAAGGAGTGATTCAGCTCTATACCAATCTCTTCAAGATTCATACCGCTGGTATTTCCTTTACGCCCTGCCGCAATCAGAAGCTTATCTCCGGAGATACTCTTTTTCTCACCACCGGATCCATACTCGATGGAGACCGTATCTCCAATTCGACTAATCCGGTTTATATGAACATCATTAAAAACAGAAACCCCTTCAGCTGTAAGTTGAGCCTCCACTACCGATGCCACATCTTCATCTTCACGAGGAAGGAGATGACTCTCCTTATTAAGAATCGAGACACGGGCCCCCAGTCTTCCAAGTGCCTGACTTAACTCCACACCTATAGGTCCCCCTCCGAGTGTAATCATATGTTCAGGAAGTTCGTTCAGGGTAAAAATATCCTTATTAGTGATATACCCGGAACCCTCAAGACCGGGAATGGGAGGAACGGCAGGAGATGAGCCTGTTGCAACAACTATTTTCTTTGAGGTATAAACATTACCACCGACCTCGATTTCATGGGGTGATAAAAAATTCGCAGATGCCAACACAACTTCAGCACCTAATGATTCAAAACGCTCCACAGAATCATGATGACTTATCCCTTCGATCACATGGCCTACCCGCTCCATAACACGGGAGAGATCCACTCGGGGAGGATCGATCTGCGGGAGTCCATAAGAGGGGGAATGGAGAGCCTGTGAGTAGATCAGAGAACTTTTAAGGAGGGTTTTACTTGGGACACAGCCATTATACAGGCAATCCCCACCCATATGTTCCCGTTCGACCAGAAGAACTTTCATTCCCAGTTGAGCAGCACCGGAAGCGACGGTAAGGCCTCCGGCACCACCGCCGATGATTATCAAATCATGAGTTGTTTTCATTGAACTTGCGCTCCTTTATTTTTTTGACCAATGGAGGAAGAAGGCTTAACAATCCCAGAAGCACGAGGGCCACTGTTATCTGTATCCTGAAACTTCCGGAGGCCCCGGCACTCGCACCGGTTGAACCAAGATAGGCATAAACAAAGGAGCCTGGAATTATTCCCAAAGAGGTTGTCCATATGAATGTCCTCAAAGGCAGTGTTGTAAAACCGGAAAGCAGATTGATTAAGAAAAAGGGGAATACCGGGATCAACCTCAAGGTAAGCATATAGTTTTTACCATTCTTTTCGATCTCCATATTCAACTGCTTCAGCTTTTCCTCATACTTTGCCTGGACATCATTTCCAAGAAAATACCTGGCAGCAAGAAAAATCAGAACAGCCCCGGCAGTCGCTCCGATATTTACAAGAAAAGTGCCCAACCATGGCCCAAATAGAAACCCACCCAGAAGAGTCATCACCGTAGCACCGGGGATGCTCAATCCCGTAACCAGTGTATAGACCAGAATATAGGCCAGAGAGGCGGGAATCAGAGCACTCCCAACCCAGGAGAGAAGGGTATCCCGGTAATCGAGGAGCCGTTTCAAATCCAGAAGCTCACCAAGGGGTGTAAAAATGTACAAGCCTGCTAATACTATCAGAACGAGAACGATTATAATTATTTTTTTTCTAAGCCTCATAAGGCCTCCTTAAAGCTGCATCTTACGTCTGCGATAAAAGTTCAGAAGAAATCCATCCATCAAAGCAAATAAAATTAAAGGAATGATAAGAAAGAAGAGGTTATAAAAAGAGGTTATCTGCCTGGAAGAAGATGTCAGCAATGGAAAAATCATTAATGCCAAAGATTTAACCCCCGAGCTGCCCATGACAAACACCAGAAAATAATCGGCGAAAGCGATCAGGAAGACTATGTTTGCCCCCGCCACAATTGAGGGGAGGATCAGGGGGAACTCCACCTTGAAAAGTGCCGTCAAACGAGAACCTCCCAGATTCCGCGCACAGACCATAATGTTTCTATCAAGCTGTGAATATCCCCCGATGAATGCCCGAAGCATATAAGGGTAGGAAACAATCGAAAGGATAAGGATCACGCTAAAAGAGGAATTCCCGATACCAAGTTTCAGTGAAATAAACTGGACCCCCATTAAAAAAGTAAAGGGAGAAACGACAGCCGGTAGGAGTAGAATTATCTCGAACAAGTTTTTATTTTTAAAGGATGAGTAGGCCAGATATTTGGCAGGGAGAATTGATATCAAAATTGTGGTCAAAACAGTTACCACAGAATAAAGAACTGAAGAGAAGACATGGGGAAGTATGGCCATCAAGGAGGATCCCCCCAGGGTATTTAATCCAAACTGCCCGGGGAGTATAGCGGGGTATGTCCATTCAGAACCTGATACCGAAAGGAGGAGAACCGCAACGGGAAGAATAAAAAGGATGAGCAGGATGAGAGTAAAAACCCTTTTCACAGCAGCGCTCTCCTTATCTTTATTTTTTTTGAAACTCCCATAAAAAATAAAATACAAAGTAGATTAATTACAAAAATTGAAATAAGCGCGGCCATCGCCTCGGCCCGGTATTCAAAACCTTTCCGGAAAAGGAGGTCATACACCCGGATACTGATCATGACAGGTTTTGATCCCCCCAGAATAAACGGCATCTCAAAGCCACCAAAGGAGTATAAAAAAAGAATGAAAAAGGTCGATGTGATCGCCGGCAGGGCTTCAGGAAGAACAACCCTTTTTAAAGTATAAAGACGGGAAGCGCCAAGCATCCTGGCAGACAGTATCTGATTCTCGGGGATCCGGTACAGGAGGGCGGAGACCATAAGGATGGCGAAAGGAATTTCCTTCAAAAGGTATCCCAGGATTATTCCTCTTCCTCCATTATCAAAAATCATGACAGGAAACTCTTCATACCCTGAAATCAAGCCAAGGCCGGTAAATATAGAAGAAAGAAGGCCCGTCCGGGAAAACATGAGTATAACTAAATAGGCTACAGAAATATGAGGGAGAATGAGAAATATTTTGTAAAAAACAACCTTGTTGCGCCATGAAGCCGGAAGCCTCCAGAATAATACGGCAATAAAAAAGCCTGCCACGACAGAGAAAAAAGAAGAAATGAGGGCTATATAAATTGAGAAACCCATGGATTTCCAGAAAAAAAGATTTGAATAAATACGGATATAGCCAGAAAAACCAACCTTTCCGGCAACCGGGTTTAGAAAATTGAAAGACTGCAGGAGTGTAAAAAGGATCCCCCCGGTAATGAATAACCAGGGGATTAATAGCGGCAATAAATAGTACAGCTTTTTTTTATTTGTTGAGTACATTCGCTTCCCATCCATTCTCAATCAATTCGACATACCCGGAAGGAATTTCAGGGACTGAATTTGAACTCAATACTGAAACAGGAAGAGTAGCAACACCAAAGTCGAGCTCATCGAATTCCCCTTTTTGTGCCTCACTCAGCTTTTGATAACTGACGACCGGCAGGTCGCCCCAATTCACAGGGTCAGCCTTGGAGAGCTGAACCTCCGGTGAAAGGAGAAGGTTGGAAACAACCAGTGCCCCGGCCTTATTGGGGGCATTAAAAGGAATGGCAGTAAAATGTGTATTGGAGATGCTGTTCCCATCCATAACAAAAGTGCGGACACTCTCCCTGTATTCTCCTTCCAGGATCTTTCCCGAAGCATGGCTGGGGCTATAATACATGGCGAAATCGACCTCTCCACTTGAAAAGAGTGTCTCAAGAACAGTTATTGTCTTGGGATAGGAACGCCCCTCCTGCCAGAGGAAGGGTTCAATCTCATTGAGGTAATCCCAGAGCTTTTGTTCATGCTTTTGGAAGAGTTCCAAATCAATATTCTCCCCGTCAAACCCCTCGAAAAACTGTTCCCACCCCCCGGAAGTCTCATAGAAAAGCTGTCTTAGAAAGGCAGAACCTGTAAAATCAGGAGGTTGGGGATAGGTAAAACGTCCGGGATTTGCTTTTATCCAATCCTTTAATTCACTGAAGGATGCGGGGGGGGTATCAAAAGAGGCTGAATCCCATTCAAAAACAAACTGGGCTTTTCCATAAGGGGCCTCATACCCCTGGACAGGAAAACCAAAATCATACTCCCCAACGGTTGAATCGGTGAAGGCATCAAAATTCGGTAGGTTTTCAACATAAGGACCATAAAGCAAATCGGCTTGCCTGGCATTTTTGAAGTTCTCACCATTAATCCAGATTAGATCTGCACTGCCGGATTCAAGATTAGCCAGTTTCTCTGTTGCCAGCTTATTGATAAACTCGGAGGCATCATTAAGGGGAACCATTTTAAGGGTAATTTCATATTTTTCCTGCAAAACCCGCCCAAGATGATCGCCGACCCAGGTATTAATCTGAGGACTTCCACCCCACATATAAAAAGAGACAGTCGACCCCATGGCGGTTTTCTCCAGCTCAGAATAATTAGTAAAACTGAATTCGCCTTTATCTTCTCCGGTACAACTGAAAAGGAGTATAACCAATACCAGTGCTACCATTAGTTTAGTGAAATTCATAAGGCCTCCTTTTCTTCTTTCCATCCCTTGCGGGAAGATAAAAACCGGGATGAGAGGTTCAGTTCAACCAACTCACCTTTCTCAAAATCGGCATCAAGAGTTTTTACCCTTATCGGTGTACCTTTATAATCGATGAGATATTCCACGGCACCCAGGGTATAACTATAATCCAAAACCACCCCTTCCCCGCCTTTAACCCTTTCCATCCTAAATGCCTCAGGCCTGATAAAAATATCGGAGGGATCATCCTCCACGGATAAATTTAAAGCGGGGAAGAGGTTTGCTGGAATTTGATTTATGCTCCCAAAAAACTCTGCGGTAGCTTCCGATACTGGATTAATAAAAAGATCCTCTGGTTTTGATATCTGTAATAATTTTCCATCGATGAGGATGCCTAAGCGATCCGAGATAGTATAAGCCTCGTCCAGATCATGGGTAACACAGACAATTGTGGTTTTAAGTTTTTGCTGAATATCTTTAATAAAGACCGCGGTTTCCATCTTCAGTCGCTTATCCAGATTAGCGAAAGGTTCATCAAGCAGCAACAGTGATGGTTCGAGCACCATGGCCCTGGCAATCACAGCCCTTTGTTTCTGCCCTCCGGAGAGCTCTCCAGGATAGGAGTTCCTTTTATCACCAATTTTAAAAATGTCTAAATATTCAAGAACCTGCCTTTTGATGTATTGCTTATCCATTTTTGCTGCTTTTAGCCCAAAAACAACATTCTCATAAATTGTCATATGCGGAAAAAGCAGATACTCCTGAAAAACCAGAATTTTTCTTCCCGATAGGTTCTCAGGATAATAGACGATTCCGTTTGATGGTTTCTCTATCTCTGCAAGAACTTTTAGAAGTGTCGTTTTCCCACTCCCGGAAGGACCAATAATGGAAAGCAGTTCATTTTGACGCACAGAGAATGAGACCGATGAAAGCGCAATGAGTTGACCGTAATTCTTAGAAACATCTTTTATAGTAATCTCCATGCAAAACTCCTATATTAGAAAATAACTATCCTGTCTATACCGGTCAACTCAATTCTTATTGATCCACTCGATGAATTAGAGAAAGGGAATACGGAGCTGCCATAAAATATGAGTATATTTTTCCTTCTTAAAGGCATTATGCCCTAAGACAAGTTCCTCCTGCCCCAATTTTGCTTCATGGAGATAGCTTTTAAAAATATAATCCCATACCGAAAGGTTAAATCCGTAATTTTTAGAGGATTCCCAGGGATCGATAGAGTGATGGATTCTATGCATATCCGGTGTCACAAACAGAAAGCGTAATTTTTGATCGAGGGGAACAGGAATAAAGAAATTGGCATGATTAAACATAGCCATGGTATTCAGAATGACTTCAAATACAATGATCTGAGACATGGAGAGACCAAGAATCAGTACAGCAGTAGATTTTATCAGCAGTGATATGAGAATTTCCAAAGGATGAAACTTCAAGGCGGAAGTTACATCAAGATCGCGCTCTGTGTGGTGCATTCGGTGTATACGTAAAAGGAAGGGAAACTCATGAAACAGGCGATGCTGTCCGTAGATAATAAGATCCATAAATAGAATAGCAATGAAAAACTCAAGCCATATGGGAATGGAGATCCAGTTAAGAACGCCCCACCCCTTTTCGGCCGCAAGAACAGAGATTCTCAAGGGTAGGATCCAGGGAAGAAGCCTTACCATAAGGTTGTTCAGAATGACGATACCAAAATTCGAAGGCCACCTCTTGAGACGGGTATAAACCCTCGGCCTCCGGGGACGCCATATTTCCGCCAGTATGAATAGAAAAAGAAAGCCTGAAAAAAGTGAAATACGAATGATAATGTCCATTCCCAAACTATAGTACTGAAGGAAGAGAAATGACAGGAACTTTTATAATTTATCATTGCCCAAATCCCATAAGATAGTTATCATTTCCCGGAAGATAAGCAAGGAGGTTTATATGTACGCACTGGCCATTAATGGAAGTCCCAGAGCAGGGGGGAATACGGAGTACCTGTTAAAGGAAGTACTCGCTCCCCTGGAAAAAGAGGGATGGAATACAGAAATAATAAAAATTGGTGGAACCCCGTTAAGAGGATGTCTGGCCTGCAGGAAATGTTTCGAGAAGAAAGACAATCAATGCATAATGAAAAATGATGATTTCAACAAAATCTTCGAAAAAGTTCTTAGAGCCGATGCTATCATTCTTGGAAGCCCCACCTTCTATACCGATGTCACCGCCGAAATGAAGGCCTTCATCGACAGAACAGGATATGTAGCCGCTGCCAATGGCAAGGCCCTTTCCGGAAAAATAGGGACAGCGGTGATGGCTGTTCGAAGGGGGGGATCGATCCATGCCTTCGATACCATGAATCATCTTTTCCAGATCTCAAGGATGATCATTCAGGGGTCTACCTACTGGAACATGGCCTATGGTATGGAGAAAGGTGATGTTGCCGAAGATTCCGAAGGGATTTCAAATATGAAGGACCTGGGAAGAAGTATTGCCTGGTTGGGAAAAACCCTTGAGCCGCATAAGAAGAGTTTCCCTGTATTCGAGGCTTGAAAAATAAAGACCTAAAGAATTTAGTCTTCAATCCTGCTCATCTCATCCAGGCTCTTTCGTTTCTTGATATTGATAAAATCTTTAGCGGGAGAATCAGCAGGACTTGAAAGGTCCAAAAGGGATATCAGCTCACGGACTGCCGGTATACGCGGTGCACTCAGACTGAATTCAGTAACACCCAGTTCAAGGAGGACGGGAATTGCCTCAAAATCCCCAGCCATTTCACCACAGATGCCGGTCCATATCCCGTGGCGGCGGGCAGCCTCAGTAACCATCTTTATCAGGTGCAATACTGCCGGATTAAGAGGCTGGTAAAGGTGGGAGACTTCATCATTCATGCGGTCCGCAGCCATCGTATACTGGATGAGATCATTAGTCCCGATACTGAAAAAATCAACAAAAGAGGCAAGCTCATCTGCAATCAGAGCTGCTGCCGGGACCTCTATCATCACTCCGATTTCAAGATCCTCTGAGACAAGACCACCGCGGGATATGATCTTTTCAGTTTCCTCTTTAATAAAACCACGAGCGGATACGACTTCTTCGGTTGTCGCAACCATCGGGAACATAATCTTCAAATTTCCATATTGTGACGCCCGGAGGAGAGCCCTTAGCTGTACCCGGAATATCTCAGGATTCTTAAGACTGTACCGGATACCTCTCAGACCGAGAAAGGGATTGGCTTCAGAGGGAAAATTGGCATACGGCAGTTTTTTATCTCCCCCTACATCCATTGTCCTAATAATTACGGGCTGTGGATTCATCCTTTCGAGAACGTCCCTGTAAACCTGATACTGTGTTTCCTCATCTGGAAAACCTGTCCTCTGCATAAAAAGAAATTCCGTGCGATAGAGCCCAATTCCCTCGGCACCATTAGTCAGAGCTTCTTCAATATCTCCGGGTTGTCCAATCTGCGCCCCAAGGATTATTCTGTTTCCGTCCAGGGTGAGAGTTTTTTTATTAATGAAAAAGTTAAGCCGTTTTATTTCGTCGACCTGTTTTTCCATAATTTTTCCTGCTATTTCAATTTCCGACAGGCTGGGATTACTTACGACACGGCCTTCCCCTCCGTCAATAATAAGCGGAGAGCCGTTCTCAAGTTGTTCTGCGGCACCACGGACTCCGGTCACAGCAGGAATACCCCGGCTCCTGGCAATAATTGCTGTATGGCTGGTGTATCCGCCGGTTTCGGTAATAATTCCCTTCACTCGGTCCTTATTCATCCGGGCGGTATCGAGAGGAGAGAGATCATGGGATACGAGGATGGCTGTTCCGGTAAGCCCGCCAAGACTCATAAACTGCTGCCCGGTGAGGACCGCAATCATCCTATCAGTAACATCTCGGATATCATTGGCTCGCTCCACCATCAGTTCAGAACCGCTGGCCTCAAGTAGAGCAGCAAGTTCCTCTCTGACCTGAAGGAGAGCATACTCCGCTGTTACCCCGTTTTCTTTAAGCGTGAGCTCCAGGCGGCTTTGCAGTTCGGGATCCCCTATCAAAAAAAGATGGCTGTCAAAAATTTTAGTTGTCCATTCATCGGCTTGCTCCCTGCCAGCTTCCTTCAATCCGGAAATTTGCTCCCGTACAATTACCTGTGAATCTTTAAAACGTCTGAGCTGAGCCCCGACCTCATGTCCGGTTCCGCCGTCAAGGTTAAGGTCAATGCTCCGCAGAATATAAGCAGGAGCAATCCCGATCCCGGGTGATGCTGCTATTCCGCTGAATACGGATGAATCAGTCATAATTTTTACCAAGTACACTGGCAAACTCGCTCAGGATCGAATCTGCGGCCGGTCCCTCCACCGAGACTGTCACTTTTCCGTCACGGGGAACTGCCAGCGACATAAGAGCAATGAGTGATTTACCGTTCACAGCCTTCCCTCCATATGATATTTTAACATCCCCATCATGTCTGGATGCTGTTTCGGCAAAGACTGTTGCAGGTCTTGCATGAAGACCTTTACTGTTTACGACAAGGATCTCTTTTGTCATATAACTATTTCCTCTCTGGCAATTTTGATAGTGATTTGAGTATTTGGTTTAATTTCAGGAATGATATATTCTCCATCTCCGCTGATTTCACAAAGCTCGTCTTCAAGGAGATTAACAAGAGTCAGCCTGTTATGAGGGAAAAATATGCTTAAGGTTTCATCCTTAACAGCAGTTTCTCCGGGGTTAAAGAGCCGCAGTACTACAGAATTATCATCCAGTCCCTTTCTAAGAGCCGATACCGACAAGCGGCTGCTGCCGAGTTCGATAAATTTCCGACTGCCGGGCCGGACATCGCCGAGACTTTCAACTATCACCGACTTCAGATTGTCGATGGATATATACCTGAAGAAATATTCATTATCGGATGTTATTCTATCTATATTCAGTCTGTTCTGAACAGCAAGAGACGGGGTCGAGTAGCGGTCAGCCTCAGAGACGATATCACTAAATGTCAGATTTCCACCGGTGATCAGCGCATATTCTCTTCGGAGGATCCCGAGCGATTCAGCATCCGGTGTAGGTACTTCGATCCCGGAAGGTCTGCCCGGGCGGATGATTAGATCGGCCTTCCCCATCATACCGACACCCCTGTGCAGAGTTATAGCAAGTACCGATTCCCCATTCTGATACACCTCGTACTCGGTCAGTCCTCGATTGAGTACAAACAGGCGGCTATCTTCAGACCTGAGTCCCGCAAATCTCTGCATCGCATAAATAGGAAGGGGTGTCTCAGGCCACCCCTCCCCACATGAAGGGGTGGCGGTACTCCGCTCTATAACTCCGAACTGGGTTTCAGCAAACGAGGCAGGGATTAATTCACCAAATGGAAATAGAGCCCGGAGCCGGTGGGAAAGGGTTCTGTTATCAATCTCCACCACGATATCTATTCGGCGGCTCCCGGTGTAAGTCTTTATCTGCGTTTCAATTCGAATAGGTTCCCCGGAGGTTGGGAGGGTCTGACTTATATTAAAAACTTTTCGATAGGGGCCGTCTTCAAGAATACCGATTACTGCTGTATTTCCGCGGCTCAGTATAGGAACATCCCCTTCGAGAGGAGAATGATTATATGTATCTCCCCCTTCGCCTATATCTTCAAAGGTATTGAGGCCATCATAGGACCTGCCGCTTTCCTTGTCATAAACAGACAAACTGCCGTCGCTGAGAATACTCATCCGGTAAAACTCATTTTCAAACTCCGGCAGCAACGCTCCCGGTGTCACGGGAGTCTTGAGTATCGCCGGTATAATCCGAAGGTATCTGTAACCGAGCACTTCGTCGAATTCACAGGGAAAGATAAAGCTTATCTTCCTGGCAGGCTGAGGAGTCCCAAGATAAAGGGTCCAGATAGAATTTTTTGAAACATCAGTATCCTCAACCTTTACAATTTGAGTTTCAATTTCATTGCCCGTATCATCAAGGAGAATAAATCCTTCATCAACAATTATCTCGGCTTCAATATACTGAAGCCCTGGTGTCAGTGCTGTATTGAAAACTGTCAAACCAAGACCATCAATATCAATCAAAGAGGTCAATGCCCGGCTGTGATTCTTAATAAGGGTTTCACTTATCTGTCGTACACTTGTAAAACGTTGATCCATCTCGCGGTGAACCTCATCGGTACAGCAGCCGCAGATTCCATCATGTGTCTGATTCTGAATCAGGGTTTTCCAGGCTTCATTTATTAGTCCCGCAGGATATTCAGCCCCAAAGAGAGAGGTAATAAGACATAGCGGCTCAAGTTCCCTCTCCAGCGAAATTGAAAGCTTTCGGTTCTCTATTTTCTGATTAATCCGGGTTGAAGCTATGCTAGTATGAACCCTGTGATGCCGCGGAGTTATTAGTTCTCCCTCCAGATATTTAAGCTCAGGAACCTCTTCTTTTACCTGTTTGATATAATCTTCCAGGCTCCCCTGCTTCCATCCGGAATTATCCCTGCAGAGATCGGCCACCTGCTCCTGGGCAAAGGCATGGTCAACACCATTCATTACAAGAACATGCCCGGCCGATGTCATTGGGCCAAGCTCTTTTGCAAGCTTCTTCAGACGAATCTTGTTGATCGAATTGTTCTGTGAAAGAAACATTGCATTTATGTAACCCTTTCTCAGGTATATTCCAAGGACTTCCTCCCCATTTAAAGCCTTCCAGGTGAATTCGGTTGATTCTATACTGTCGAAATCCACTCCTCGCATAACAACCGCGGAATCAATACCGAAACCGCGCAGAATCTGAGGCATCTGGGAAGAATGACCGAATGAATCCGGCAGATATCCAGTCATCATCGGTCTGCCGAATCGCCGGGCCTGCCGAAAGCCGATCTGGAGGTTCCGAATAAGAGATTCACCATCTGGAGCAAACTCGTCAGGCTGAATATACCAGGGTCCTACAATAATACGGCCTGATGCGATCAAGTCCCTGATTCTCTCTTCATTTTCTGGACGGATATGCAGATAATCTTCGAGTAATATTGTCTGACCATCCAGGTGGAAGCAGCTGAAATCATCATTATTTTCCAGCATTGCAAGGAGTCGGTCTATCATATAGATGAGTTTTGTTCGGAAATACTGAAATGGTTTATACCATTCCCGGTCCCAATGAGTATGTGAAATCAGATAAATTTTCTTCATAATTTCATCTTATTCTTCAATTGGAGCATCTTTCTTCCATAAATGAAGAATCAGGATAGTCACGGCTGCTCCAACTATGTGTGAAAGCAGATAGAAAAAAATATGTGCCATGCCATAGGTGCCGGCCATCCCGAATACTATACCCAAAATAGAGGGGACAACCGATGTGTTCGCAACGCCAAACAGCGCACCGCATACAGCTCCGACCATCGAGCCTGCCATTATTGAAGGTATGACTCTAAGCGGATCGGTTGCAGCAAAAGGAATTGCGCCTTCGGTAAGCCCGAAAATGGAGAGCACTAATGCAGTCTTCCCTGCAGGAAGTTCATCGGCGGTATACTTACGCTTTGAGATTATCGTTGACAAACCAAGAGCCAGGGGTGGAATTGTAATGGCAATCAAGGCAGGTCCCACGATGTGAAAGGCACCTTCGGAGCTTGCGAGAATCATAAACGAGTATGCCGCTTTATTAAGCGGTCCCCCCATATCAAAGGCAAGCAAACCAGCCATCACTATAGACATTATAATAACACTTCCACCGCTTAAGCCTGCCAGCCAATATTCTATCATGGTAGTAAAAGAGGAAATAGGGGCTGCAATCAGAAAGAAAACAAGCATTCCTATCAGCATGGTTCCTATAATAGGGCCGAGGATGAAGCTTGTTAAAATATCGAGGGTCTGACTCTCCTTACTCTTTGCCATTCCGAGAAGCAGAAGTTTTATCATGTATCCGGTCAGAATTCCAACAATAAGTCCACCGAGAAACCCCATTCCAAGCTGATCCGCCATAACACCGATAATAAAAGCCGGAATAAGTGAAAGTTTGCCTGCAATAGAAAAAGCAATATAGGCCGAAAGAACCGGTACAATAAGCATATGAGCGTATTCACTCAGCTTTCCGGCAAACTCACCAAACGGCCCCCCAACCTGACTGATAACCATGAAAAATGCATAGACAACTATAGTCGGCAGCATAAATGAAACACCGGTCATTAAATGACGCTGAATATTACCAAAAAAATCCTTTACACCCTCATTTTTACTCATTTTATCATTCTCCTTATTTTACCTTTTCCAAAGCCTGCTCTATAACTGCTCCTGGATCCTTAATGCACTTCTTTGTCGACGTTTCCAAAACCGGGAGGCCATCAAATCTTTCCCTTTCAAGACAGGCAACGTCACAAGCTAAAACCAATACATCGGCAGCTGTAATTTCTTCTCTGCCATGCTTGTTTTTAAACCCAAGACTGCCCTGAGTTTCCACCTGAATCTCATGTCCCGCCTTTTTTGCACCCTTCTCAAGAGCTGCTGCGGCCATATAGGTATGAGCGGCTCCAACAGGACATGATGTCACTGCGATTATTTTCATTTTTTATCCTCCAATCTATTAAATATTTCATTAAATAAGTCTATTTCCTTACCCGCGGTAAAAAGCAGATTGAGAAATTCATCATCCATTAGCATTGTTGAAACCTTCGCTATAAGTTCCAGATGAGCCAACCCCGCCTCATCATCATCTACGGCAAGAAGAAAAACAGCCTTAACAGGTGTACTGTCCCAGATGAGTCCCTCTTCAAAGCGGCAGATGGCAATCGAGGAGCGAAGTACGAAACCTCCCTTTCCATGAGGTATTGCCACACCAATGCCAGTATCCGTAGACGAGATTTTCTCCCGTTCCAGGACATTGTCGATGAAGGCACCGGAGTCGCTGATCCGCCCTTCTGCTTTCAGCATTTCCGTCATTTCCAAGATAACCCCATCCCTGTCACGGCTCCGGGGGCTGAAACTGATCAGCCGGGTATTTATAATTTTAAGTTCGTTCATTTTAATCCCTCACATATTCCTGAAAGCAGAGAAAAATCCTGCTCCGCTATTATCCTTCTCATATGCTGCCTGTTGCTGACGAGACTGTAGATGTATTCAAAAACTGCTGCCATATCGATATCCGGGTCATCAAGTCTTAATAGAAATATTATCTGTACATTCTCTTTTCCCCATCGGATTGGTTTTTTAAGTATTCCGATACAAATTCTATTCTCAGCCATCTTTCCGAGAACAGCATGTGGAATCGCAGTGAGATTTCCGATTGCAGTAGATCCCAATGCCTCCCTCTCCATTACCCTATGTTCAAACTCATCACCTTCAGAACGGAAAGCCGATCTGCAGAGGTGACGAATAACCTCATCAGGTGTTTTTAACTCAATATCTGTAAAGAACAGATCCTTCGATAGAATATTCAGAAAAAGTGACCGGCCACGTACATTTTTCCTTAATAGCGGCATTATTCTGTCAAAATCATTATGGTTTAGAAAGCTGCTGATTTTCACAACATCACAGTCAGTATCCAGGTCGACTGTACTGATGATAAAATCAGGCCTTACAGCCTCAGCTTCCCGAAGACGATAAGCGGTATATACACCGAGAATTACCAGGTTTGGAAACATCCGGGATAGTTTTGCAGAAAGAAGCTGAACTGAACCAAATCCAGTTGAACAAATTACAACAACACGTTTGCGTCTCAGGAATATACTCCGTTCCAGAAAGGCGGCAAAACACATGCCTATTTTAACAGGCTCCGCATCCTCCCCGAAATCCTCTATGAAGCAGATTGCCAAACTCAATGCCTCTGGATACTGTTTTTCGAGTTCCTGAAGGCTGACCTCTGAATAGGAAAACATTGTGGAATGGAAAACGGGAGAGAGAACACGGCTAATACATTCTATTAGCTCTTCATCAGCGGGAGGCTGATTCAGTCGTTTCAAAACTATGGCTGCAAGCTCTTTGATTCTGATAATCCGTTCTTCATTTTTGAGGGCATTCTGAAGAATGGCATTTAATCGCTCTTCAAAGGCAGGACAAAGTCCCCCTTCTTCAATTCCGACATTGGATGCGAGAAGATAAATAAGCACTCCGGTATAATCATTATCGGATAAAGTCAATTCAATATCTAAAAGATATCTGTCGATTCTCTTTTTTGTTCGTTCATATTCGGAAAAATCATTTTTGAGGAGAACATCAATACCAACCCCGCCTAAATGGGAAAGCTCATTATAGTAGGGAATATGAATCTGTCTCAGCTGTTCTTCAGTCCCTTCCAACCAGAGGTCATCCCCGTTACGCATCATATCTATATTAAAGCCATAGAACCAGGTGGAACATCTTTCCAGATCCTTTTCCCAGGTTGATTCACTGATATGAATTCGAGTCAGGATGTCAGCGATCCGTACAGAAGGAGAAAATATCAGACAGTTTATAATATAAAACATTCTCTCGTCCGGACTGACCGGCGGGATCTCTCCACGCACATCAAGACGCCTATGAATCTCTGGCCTGGCATCCTCCGGGATCCGGTAGCCCCTTCCGGGAGAGGCTTCGATGGGAAGTTCTATCCGGTTGAGTTCATCAGTTATTGCTTTGATATCATTTCGGACAGTTCGCGAGGTAACTCCTGATAATTCCGAGAGCTGCCCACTGGTTAAATAGCCCCTGCCCTTGAGAAGAGCATTAAGAATCAATCTTTTTCTCTGATCGAAGTTCATCTGCCCCTCCATCATAGAAGGCTATCATGGGGAGATATGCACGTCTATCTATATTTTTTCCGCATCAACTGTGGAAAAACGGTTTTTCGGGGAATATCTTTACCTGCTCATTACTTTGGATAAAAGAACAGATGACAGAAGATATCAGCCTTCGATCCTGCTCATCTCATCAAGGCTTTTTCGTTTCTTGATCTTAACCACATCTCTGGCGGGATACCCCAGGGTAATAAGAAGAACAACTTTATCGGTTCTCTTTAAGGAGAGAAGTTTTTTCACTCCCTTTTCATTAAACCAGCCGAGCATACATGTTCCCAGACCATCTTCTGCGGCCTGCAGACAAAAATGCTCAGCGGCCATGCCAACATCCATAAGCCAATAAGGTCTGTTCTTCACAGCGGCTCCAAGACCGGCAGAAAGGTTGGGTTTCTTTGCCACCACGACAACTAAAACCGGAGCCTGATGCGTCCAGCTGTTCAGCTTTGAAAGCGCAAGGCCGGTAAACCCCGCCAGTCCGGCCCTCTTTTCAGATTCAGAGACAACGATAAATTCCCAGGGTTGCGAATTACAGGCGGAGGGTGTTAAACGGGCGGCTTCAAGACACCTCTGTATTTTCTCCTCTTCTACCTTTTTATCTGAATAGGAACGAACCGAACCCCTTTTATTTGCAAGTTCAAGAAATTTCATTATTGCCTCTCTGGTGAGTAAAACTGATTACTATTTACAAGTGTAATTATAGTAGGAGAAGTTTTTCTTGACAACAGATACGGATGGACAGAAAATAGAACTCTCATTTAATGTATGCGCGAAAAGTCAGGAGGATGTTTTTGAAACCTGAGCTGAAAACAAACAGGCCAGCCCTCCTCATCTATTCAGCCCTTTTGATAATCAGCTACCTAAGCTCGGCCTATCTGGGCGGGCTATTCAGATTTATCTTTATATTTCTGATTTTCCTCCTGTTTTTTTCACCTCTTCATCTTCTGATTGCATTAAAAACACTGACATTCAACCAGGAGTTTTCAACCTATTACCCGGTAAAAGGAGAAGAGATCCTTTTCAGGTTCAAAATCAAAAACAACGCTTTCCTGCCGACCCCCCTCCTTATGACGAGGTTCAGGTTCGAACATCTGACAGTCAACAGGGAAGAGCAAACAAAGAAGTTCTCCCTTTTGCCCGGCAGAACAAGCAGAGAAGAGAGAACCGTTGTATGCCGGTACAGAGGAAACTATGCCATCGGGATGCCCCTCTTCCGTATGAACGATACACTGGGATTTTTCACCATGGAGATGAACCCGGGGAACAAGGTGTTCACCGTCCCGCCTCGAATAATTTCCCTGAAAAGCCCCCCCTTCTTCCTCGCGGAGGGGGCCTCCTCCTTTCACGGAGAAGGTGTGGGAGCCCGGAGTGATGTCACCCTCTTTGCGGGGTATAAATCCTACCGCCCGGGAGAATCCGTAGAAAAGATTGCCTGGAAAAAATATGCAGCAACAGGTGTTCCTGTGCTCAAGGATTCTGAAGGTTCATCCCGGAATGGAATCACAATCTATTTTGATCAACAGCAGTCAGCCAGGGAAAAAACCGAGCGGTTGACCGAGGAGGATTGCGCCGTAGAGCTACTCCTGGCCTGTGTTAAATATCTCCTTGATCAAAAAATCCCGTTGGAAATATTCCTTGATTCAGAATCTTTCTTTAAGGGCTTCCTGCCCGTTGACTTTGACAGATTCTATCGGAAAACCATGGAGCTCCAGTTTGCCGGTAAGGCGGATCCCGCCGCAATCTGCCTGAAAAGGGTGAAAACCTGCCAGTCACCCGGTCCGTCCCTGATAATTACTCATCGAACAGCCCCCGAAACCATGGATCGGATTGATCAGGCCCGGAAGCGAGGGATCCATATCTCGGCCGTATCCTGTACAACCGGTTTCAGCCTGGAGGAAAGGGATGTCTGGCAGGCTTATATTTCGGGACTTAATCAGCGCGGAAACAGGATTAGAATTGTCGATTCAATCGAAGACATGGATACCCGGCTCGCTACCCCTTAATGAAAAGGATGGAAGAGCCGCCGATGGCAATCACAGTACCCAGGATCTCCCTGAAATTTACCCTCTCTTTTTTAAGAAAAACACTTAATGGGATAAGGATGATGGGAGTAAGGCCTATCAGGGTAGAGGCAATACCGGTGGAGGTGTATTGAATCGCAAGGAGAGCCAAAGAAACACCTAAAAATGGTCCAAAGAAGGCCCCGAGGCCGGCAAACTTCATCCCATCACTATCCCGGAGTCCGGAGGCAAAACTTCCCCACCGTTTTATAATTGTGAAGGTCAAACTGAACAGCACAATGGCCGTAATGGTTCTGACCTGGGTAGCAATAAAGGGGTCATAGGTCATCCCTTTTTTACTCAGGATTAATCCGCCAGCCTGTCCCAGGGTTCCCAGAAAGGCCATGAGAACACCGAATTTCAGTTTATCCCGGCCCATTCCGGATTCAGGTTCCCTGGAAACAACTACCAGGATAACCCCGGAGATGGCAATGAACATTCCACCCAGATGAAGCATACTCATGGTCTCCCCCAGGAGAAAATATCCCATGATGGCCGTAAATACAGGGACTGTTGAATAGATGGCCATAGAGGTTCTGGCCCCTATCACCTCAAAAGCCTTGAAGAAGGTAATATCCCCCAGGTAAAAACCAACAAAACCAGAAAGAGAAAGCCAGAGCCACTGTTCCCCGGAGACTCCGACAGGGAAAGGATTTCCAAACCTTATGAGAGAGTAAATGCAGATCATGAAAAAGGTCATGAACAGACGGATCAGGTTGAGAGAGAGAGAACCTATCCGTTTTGCCGAAGCTTCAAAACTCAGCGAGCCGAATGCCCAGCACGCGGCAGTAATAAGGGCTGCGATTTCACCAATGTATGTCATGGGGGAAAGATAGCATGCTTATAAATAATAGACCATAGAGAAAAAAGCCCCCTACCCCAACCATTTTCAATCAAAACCGTATTATAATATAGAGGACGGAATTAATGGAAAATACCGTAAAAAGTAACGAGATGAAAAGTGAAAGACCGCCATACCTTGCGGAAACAGATTATAATACGTTCTTTACCCAAATATATAAAGAATTCCGCCGGCCTCTTGATTTCTACCTTCAGAGCTACTGCCCGAATAAAGAAACCCGAAAAGAGCTGATCCAGGAAGTTTTTATCAAACTGTATAAAAACCTCCAAAACCTAAACATGGAGAGACCGATCAAACCCTACCTGTATCGGATTGCCGGAAATACAGGAATAGACTGGTATAGAAGCAGAGAAAAAAGGGATGGAACCACAGAAACGGAGTTTTTCGAAACATGGTCTGAAAAATATCCAGATCCAGCACTGACTCTCATAAAAAATGAAGAAAACTTCTTATTAAAAAGAATAGTATCGACCCTGAAACCTGCTGACAGAAGGATTGTGCATCTACACTACTATGAAAACCTGAAGATTAAAGAAATATCGAATATCCTTTTGATTCCATCGGGCACCGTAAAATATAGACTCCACCGGATTAGAAAGAAAATAGCCACCATGCTGAAAGAGGAGGAAAATCTGTTATGAGTAAATTATCAAAAAGGGATTATGAGAGAGCAGATAGAACGTTCTCCGGTTTTATTAAGCAGAGTATTGAGCAGATCGAGATCCCCGAGGGTGAATTGAATGAAATCATCAACACCGCAGAGGAACCGCTCCCTCTCGGGAAAACCACCCCCTTGTCTCTTCCTGTAAGAGCAACAGCAGCAGCCGCTATATTGATAGGCTTCCTCTACCTTTCGATTTGTTCCCTGGCACCAGAGGTATTTAAAATTGAACAGGAAGATAATATTCATGTTGAAACCATCATGGAACTCAAAAATTCGGCCGGCCATTTTTTCAAGAGAGTTGGAGAGTCCATGTATAAAGATCTTAACCGTACCAATTTATAGGAGAAAATGAAATGAAAAAGGTGTTTCCACTATTCATGCTTTTGTTAATAGCCGGGATAATAACCATGTCCGCAGGATGGAGAGTCTTCCTGAATATTCCAAGTCTTGTAATTGTTATTCTTCTGCCAACCATAGCCAGCCTGGTGTGCTTCTCATCAGGAGAGATGATTCAAGCTGTAAAGGTAGCCATAAAACCAGAAAATTATGAGCCAAACGCTGTTAAAAAAGCACTGGTTATTCAAAAAGCCACCGCCAGAAATTTTGACTATACCGGCGCCTTAGGTTTTCTGATAGGGGTCACCGCAATGTTTGGCAATCTTAATAACGAGGCCTATCTTACAAAAGGTCTGGCCCTGGCGTTGATCATCATAGTCTACGCCGTAACGATCAAGTTTGTTTTTATCATTCCTGCCATCAATGCTCTTGAAAAGAAAATGGCGGAGGCAGGATAGAAGAAAAGCCTCCCGATAAAAACTGCATTTTCCTTTAAGCATAAAACCAGAGAAAAGCCTGACGCTTGACTCTGGTTTCTTTATTTTTAATACTACCCGATGAGTAACTCAAACCTATCCGGATCTAATTAATTTTTATCACCTTCGGGTGCTTCAAGCTCGGCAATTCGTTCTTTTATGCCGTTAACTCTCTCCTCCATATAGGAGGCCTCGTCTTTCAGCATCTGTAACTCATCCTGTCGGGGATATACATCTTCATATCTGGCGGCACCGAAATACCCAATGGGAGAGAGGTTATTGAGGTTGCGACTGCCACCCAATCCATACCCCATACCACGCCCCATACCGCGGCCCAGACCACGTCCGGCACCGCCTCGGCCAAATCCTCGGCCAAATCCAAATCCAAAACCAACACTGCTATCTGCAGGACTGCAGTAGCCCATTCCTCTTCCTGTTCGTGATCCCATTCCATTGGGACCTTTTCTATCAAAACCTGGCATCTTCATCTCCTGGTATATATGGACCCCTTCCGCGGCCGCCCTGCCGTCCCCGGCCTTGACCGCCTCCATGAAATCCACGCCCCGGACCACGGCCCGAAGGTCTATATTCGATTTCGCCACCCTCGACAAGAATAGCCTTCCCTGTAACCAGGGCCTCGGCCACCCTCTTTCTCGCCTGCCGAACAATCCTCCCGAAAGTTGCCCGGGAAATATTCATTTCCGCTGCGGCTTCCTCCTGACTCAAATCCTCATGGTCAGCAAGTTTCAGAGCTTCCAGCTCATCAAGACTTAAGGCCACATGTTCAATCCGGGGATCCGGGAAGGGATGAGGTACAAAAAAGACAGTACCTGGTCTTCCATCAATCCAGCGGGGTTTCATTGGTCTGGGCATGAAATCCTCCATAACGTTATTAGCATATGCTCATAACTAATATACTTCGGCATCCCTCTGGAGTCAAGCGAATTATGAGCAAATGCTCAAAACTTTTTTGCTTTTCCGATGAGGAGGTTTTCATGGTAAAATAGAGAGAATATTCATCTGTGTTGCTTTAATAGCGGGAAGCAATTAAAACGACACCCCGGAGGAGTAATGGCTGAAGAACATCATGGTAAAATACTTACGGACAAATTAAACCTTGAAATCTCAAAAGCATTCGCAGGGAAAACAGAAAGCATAAGGTTACTTCTTCTTGCCCTCTTTGGAGAACTTCATGTGTTGATAGAAGACATTCCCGGCGTGGGCAAAACAACCCTGGCAAAATGTTTGGCGGCCTGCTGCGGTATGGAGTTTGGAAGGATACAGTTTACCCCGGATCTCCTCCCTGGAGATATCACCGGAATGAATATCTGGGATCCGGTAAAACGAGAGTTCATCTTTAAAGAGGGAGGGATCATGCATCAGGTGATCCTTGCCGACGAAATTAACAGAGCCACCGCCAGGACCCAGGCCGCCCTCCTTGAAGCTATGGAGGAGGAGGGAGTCACCATCGATGGCAGGACAATTCCATTACCACCGAACTTCATGGTGATTGCCACCCAGAATCCGACCGAATTCACCGGGACCTTTACCCTGCCGGAAGCTCAGTTGGATCGATTCGGAATTTCTTTTTCACTGGGCTACCCCGAAAGAGAGGTGGAAAAACGGATACTGGACCTTAGCAGAAAAACCAACCCCGCCAGCGAAATTGAGGCGGTTACAACACCCGGTGAAATCAAAGCGATACAGGAAGAGATCAGAAAGATCCACGCAGAACCATCGATAAAGGATTATATTATAAATATTGCGGAGGCTACGAGAAACGATGAAAACCTCAGACTCGGTTTGAGTCCTCGGGGAGCCCAGCACCTCTTCCGTGCTGCAGGAGCTTCGGCCTTTCTGGAGGGAAGGGATTACCTGATCCCGGAAGACGTAATGAATACAGTCTATCCGGTATGCCGCCACCGTCTCCTTCTATCCCCCGGTGCCGCCTATAGGAATATGACTACCCTAAAGGTAATCGAAGAAATTCTATCGAGACTACACCTTCCTTCCGGGATAAATTGAGGCAGGATGAAACAGGAAAGGATCAGGACAATCATCAGCATCATCACAGCCGCCTTTACTCTGGTTCTCCCCATCCTCATACTGACAAAACTTATTACCCCGGGCAGAGAGATTATCATCCATTCAGGCCTTGCCCTTTTCATCATCACCCTTGGGATTGTTTCCAAATTACGAAACCATCCGCGATTAAGACGGGGAGTTCTCCTGGCGAGAACACTCCTCTTCATTGCCTGGTTTCTCTATATTCTTTTGCGAATCCTGATAATCCCCTTCAACTCATACCTGCTCTGGTTCTCACTTGCTGAAGCCGGGCGGGCAGAAGGGGGGATTTCCACCCTTTTTACGGGACTGACCCTCTTTTTTCTCACTGTATCCACCCTCACTATTATTGGTGGTAAACCCCTAAAAGGCGCCACCGGAGGTGCACTCTCCACTTTTTTCATCCTGACAATTATTTACAGGAGTATTTTTCTGAAGATTTCCCTTATAGGGATGGCCTCCTTTTTTGGAATAATAATCCTTTACCCCCTGTTCAGAAAAAGCAGGAATATGCCATCAGGAGGCTCTCCACCCGCCTTCTCGCTGCTGCCATTGGGAATTATCCTGGCAGCCTCCCTTATTTTATCAATTCCCCAGGGTAAAACAGGCAGCCCCCTCATCGACAAATACCTCTTTAAGAATCTCAGGGGATTTGTGGCTGAAAGGCTGGAAAAGATCCCCCTCTTCGAATTGAGCCCGGGAACGGGATACGGCTATACATTCCTCTCAAAGGGAGACAGACCAATCCTTACATCCAATGCACTCTTCCTCGTTGAAGGGGAACCCTTTGAAAGGTACTACCTCCGCGAAAATATTTATTCCACCTATAAAGACGGGGTCTGGTCAAACGAGCTCGAAGAGTATGAGCTTCCTGAGTTCAAAACCGCCACCGAAAATGAGAAGGGGAGCAATATAAGAATCACCGTACTTTCTGATTTCAGCGGCTCTCTTATCTCCACCATGCATACAGAGAGGATAGACCTGGAATCGGCAATTGAAGCAGAAACCGGGGAGGAGCGGGAAATTGTTTATAAAGACGGAGGGATGAGGGCAAACCTTCCGCTTGTCAGAGGAGAGATGTACAGGTTGATAGAAAGGCAGGCCGAAAGTTCATTATCCGCCCCGCCCCCGCCCCCCCCGAATGTCATCTTTTCATCCGGAGAAGGAATACTCCCCGGCGTTGAGGATCTGGCCGGCCAGTTCAAAAATCCGGGTACGGGTCCCCTTGAAACAGCAGAGAAAATCACCTCCTACCTTATCAGGAACTATACCTACAGCCTGGACACCTCTGAGCCGGAGGGCGATCTTGCGGCCCATTTTCTATTCTACTCAAGGGAAGGCTACTGCACCCACTTTGCTACAAGTTTTATACTCCTCTTTCGAGCCTGCGGTTTTTCCGCCCGGTTGGCTTCCGGTTATCTTGCGGAGATGTACAGGCCGGAAAATCTCAGACAGGGATTTCCCGATCCAATACCCCTTACAAAAAAAAGAGTCACAGGCTATAACTCCCATGTCTGGCCTGAAATCTGGGTACCGGAAGTGGGGTGGCAAACGTGGGAAGCTACCCCGCCGCTGATCACCTCCGACTTCAATCAAAGCCCTGACAGGTACACGGAAGCGGGGTTGATCGCCATGGGTCAAAAGGGAGAAATTCCCCAAACTTCGGAGACAAAAGGACCCCTCCGAAAAATCAAACTCCCGGCTCCTGAATGGCTCTTCCTGACTCTGATACTACTCACCTTCTCTGGCCTACTGTTCCAGCGAATAAACAATAGAAGAAGTGTGGTAATCCTCAGACGACTTGTTAAGAGCGGCCGTAAAAGGGGGATCCCCTCCCCGGAGGAAACAGGCTGGAGAGAGTGGAGTCTCGCCATGGGAAATATCTCCGGGAGGAAATCCATTCTGGTACGAACGGGACTGATAGCCGAAAAGCGCCTCTACTCCAGAAAAAAGGAGATCACCGCCAGAGACAGAAAATTTCTGCTTAAGGCTGGAACACTCAATTTTAAAAGATAAAATTCAGAAAATTACATAATTATTCGATTATTAATTATAATAGGAAGAACCAAGGCAGAGGAGATCTGATGACAAGTTCTGAATTTGAATCCCATATGAAAAAATTACCGGTGATTCCGCATGTGGCGGCAAAGATCATCTCCATGGCAGAGGATAATGAGTTTGTATCATTTAAAGATCTGGAAGAAATCATCATGCTGGATCCCCTTCTATCATCACGTATTCTGAAAGTAGCCAATTCTGCTATGTATGCCCGACAGAAAGAGATCACAAATCTTCAAAGTGCCATCATCCTCCTTGGGTTTAAAACAATTAAAAGCATGGTAATGCTTATTAGTGCTTCGAATATGTTTAGCGAGGTATCAAAAACAAGATTTTACCGATTTTTCTGGCAGCATTCCCTCTTAACAGCCTTTATCGCCAAAGACATAGCCATGACTGTTGGATTGAAATCTCAGATAGATGAATTTTTTCTCGCCGGGCTCTTTCATGATATCGGACAGGTCGCCTTATTTCACAGTGATCCCGAAGCCTATTCAAACCTCTATGAGCAGGTCCATGCCGGCAAAGAAAGAACAATTGAAATAGAGAGGCGAATCCTGGGAACCGATCACAAAGAGGTCGGTGGAGAAATTTTGAGTTATTGGAATTTCCCGGTATTTTTTTCGGATTCGGCCAGAGAACATGGATCCTTGAATATAATTTCTCCACATAAATCCATGATTCTTCTGATAACAGCCGCAGATATTATATCAACCTATCTTCTATCGGGAAAAAATTCCAACTATCAGAAGCAAATACTTGAAACAATACCGAAGTATACAACTCTTACCCTCGAAAAGCTAAGTTATTATCAGGAGGAGTATATGTCGATCCTCGAGAAGGCCCCCCTGTTTATAGAGTGCCGTTCTATTTTCCAGCTATAAAAAACATCAGGGAGTAAGGAGGGTCGGCATCCTGGTGGAAAAACCGAGACTGCCCTGAAAAGACCAATAATCGGTTTCAGGAAATTCACCATCTGTAAAAGCTCCGTTTCCATAGAAGGAAAAACTCAAAGCGGAATACCCGCGGTAATACCCGACCTCCAGAATACCTTCAGTCTGAAGACCGAACCCGCCGCCACTATCCAGATCCGAACCGGTTGCTCCGGCCGAAAGCCAGAGACTCGTGCCAATGGTTCCACCTGAACCGGCAGGCAAGACAATGGAACCTCGCAACCCGCCCTTAATTGAAGCCGCATTATCAGGGGCATAATAATCTGAAACACCGGAGGTTTTTGAGTTCTCATAACTTCCCGAAGAAATAATATCCAGATTGGTCCAGGGGGTATCCTGCAAATGTAAACTCAGGAGAACCTCCTGGGCAATACTACCCACCATATTATTATCATCAAGGAATTCAATTCTGCCGTAAGTTCTTGTACTCAGTGCGTTGATCAACTTCTTCTCCGGAAATGGGAAGTAGGAAGAGACCGTAACCTCCCCGGAATTATAAAAAACAGCATCTCTACCGGTTAAATAGGTATCCCGCTTCCTTTTATACTCCCATCCGCCGCTTAGTTCGACCTGTTCTATCTGAATCTTTCCAGTTACCCCGTAAAATAAATCCTGTCGGAACTGGCTGGTTACAATATCCGGTTCCAGAGAATCATCCTCATCGAAACTCGAAATTTTATTTGAAAGTTCATTATAAATGGTAACCCCTCCCCGGGGAGTCAAAGTGAAATTCCAGAAATACAGGCTTAAAGGGAGGTCCAGGACAAAGGAATGCAAATTAAAACTGGGGGGGTAATACCCCGGGTCAGTCCTGTATATCCTGTCATTGTTATAGATATACCCCAATTTCCAACCCATTAGAGAGTTGATGGGGCGATTATATTCAATCCGGCTTTCATTATTTATCCTGCTGTTATCGTAAAAGGATGTCGTATTAAATGAAAATGAATCCGCATGCTCCCGGGCAAGCTGATTATGATAGGTTACAGTATTGGCGTAATCGGGATCACTCCAGAAGACCTTTGTATAACTCGCCATCGCACTGGACCAGTTTCCAGACAACTGCTGAACGGTTCCCAGTTTATAGGTGGCAGAGATATTCCAGGGGTCAATGGAGAGCACCTTTTCATACTGCTCCACCGCCAGCTCGGGGAGGTCCAGGGCAAGATAATAATCTCCCAGTTCATACCGGAGAAGATAGGTTTTTTCCTCCAGTTGATAGAAGGACCTCCTCATCCTGTTCAGGGCCACCTTCCGCAAGGTCCTTAACTTCGACTGAATATTTTTTGTCTGCTGAATGGATTCAGACCGTATTTCCGAAAGTATCCCGAGAAGCCTTTCAGCCTCTTCGGAAACATCTTCAGGATAGAGAAAAGCTGTTTCCACAGACTCCAACAGGAGGGCAGAGATTGACTCTACCTCATATAAATAGGGGGCATACTCTAAAAGCAATTCGCTATCAACAGGATCCGCTTCAACACCAGTATCACCTGTATCTGTCCCTCCGAATAAAGGTTCCCAGGAAGCCGATTGATATTCAGCAAATCGTATGGCGGGAAGTCCCTCATCATCCTGATTAAGGGTATCCAGAATCTCCCTTGCAAATCCATACTCTTCTTCAAAATGATAAATCCGGCTTAACACATATCCTGATAAGAGGGGATCTTTTTGGCGAATGAACTCAAGTTCATCCACAGCAAAATTCCTGTCCCATTTCCAGTTCAGACTCTTATTAATCTGCTCAAAGGCCATCCTCTCATCGTTTTCTTTTTTGACGATTTCATCAATATCAATTGTTGAATCAATGGTTTCAAGATTATTTCTCCAGGTCTCAATAAAATTGGCTGTTTCAGAGAGATAGGTATACATCCTCTCCTCTTCCTCACGAAAAAGGTCCTGAGCCGTGGTCCCTGCTCCTTCGGTACCCGACTCCTTAATGGCGGCCTGGGAACCTCTTGAATAAGCCGATAACCTCTCCTGAAGGGCGATTCTCCGTCTTCCAGCCTCTCCGCCGATTTCTGACAACCAGCTGTTAAAGAGCTGCATGGTTTCGATCATAGAATAGAGTTCTGAGGAACGACTATCTAACTGGAGAAAATTATTATAGGCATGGGCAGCCAGTATATTCAAAGACTCATCAACAGCCCTTCTCCGCAGCCCATTCCAGAAGTATGTCTGTACCAGGAAGGTCCGCAGCTCAAGATTGGCGGGATCCGCCTTTATCTCATCCTGATACTGACTGATTACACTCTCCTTCAATCCGCTCTTTTTCCTGAACAGATCGATGAAGGCAGAAAGCTCCCGGGAAGGTTTAAAGGTATCTTCAATTACCTGATACACCTCATCAGCATTCTCCTCATCGCCCAACCGTTCATAAGCGGATTCAAGCCTCAGGTAGAGGCCCAGATATTCGGGAAAACGCTTTACCGCATCACTGTAGACTTCCACAGCTTTCTCGGTATAACCGCTCTTGATAAAAACCCGGCCCAGTTCCGAAAAAAGTGAAGGATCTGACTCAGCCGTCTCCCTTGCCTTCCGAAGATATTTATCGGCATCGGCATTATTGGACATCCACAGGTAGGTCAGGGCGAGGTTAACCATAAGAGAAATATCATCAGGAAAGTTCTTCATCGCCTCGGTATAAATGGCAATCGCATCACTGTAAAGGTTCGTCCAGGCGGCAACCTTGGCCGCTTCCGCCCAGAGGGAAAGATTATCCGGTTCAAGGGCAAGAACCCGCCGATAAATAGCGATTCCATCCGCGATGTCTCCCTTCCAAATCTTGTTCTTTGCCGAAAGCAGGAGAGGATAGGAGTTTTCCGGATCCAGTGCGGAGGCTTTGTTCAGCATTTTAAGTGCGGAGAGATAATCGCCCAGGAGTGAGTGAATAAGAGATAGCTCAATATAAGGTTCAGGATCCTCCGGCTTCAATTGTATTTTTTTATTATAATCGGCTATTGTTAAAAACTGTTCATCCATAACAGGGTCTGCATCCTGTGGAGGAAACAACGCCCGGTTATTATTCAGATAAATCTCGTCTTTATATTCATTATTAAGCAGGAAAAAATTATCCAGATAAAAGAAATAGGTATTATCATACTCCCGTTTTTCCGAAACTCTGAAGGTGATTGTATGAACACCTGCGGTTAATTCAAGCTCCCCAATATTCATCCAGTAGTAGGATGGTGAATAGACACCTGTGACGATGACATCTTCACGGTAGATATTCTGGTTTGGTCCATCATCAATTGTATAACTGAATGGAGAGACATAAGAGGGGTAAAGATCATCTGAAGGACCGGGAGGAGTCCCGCCATAACCGAAAGAGTAGGTCCCGGCCTCCTCAATATAGAAAACATATTGGGCAAAGAAAGGGGTGCCCCCCTGAAGGCCCGTGCTCCTGGAAAGCTGAAGGGTCTGTAACTCTGAACATCCATAATTGTATACAGCACTTCCGGAAAAGTTTGTAGAGACGGCATCTTCACCCTCAATAAATACCAGTCCGGCCGATTCCGCAGGGAAGATGGGATTGAGGCGAGGATCCTCAGGAGCAGGAGAAACGATTTCCTGTGAGAATACCGAGAAAACGGAGAAAAATAATAAAATAAGCGATAAAACAACTCTCTCATATACTGCTAATATTCTCATATCTTCTTTATCTCCTTGCACATATTATATATAATAAAATCAGAATAATGATAAAAATCAAGATTTGGGTAAGAAAAATCATTGAAACAGCCTCACTCAGTCTCCTGATAGCCGCTATTAATCTTGTATTCCCGAATGATCCGGGTTTTCTATCAATATATCTCCTGCCTTATGCTGTTTCTGCCGTCTTTTTATCAGGCTATTACGGCAGACGATATGGCATTTTGAGTGTCTCAACCTCATTACTCTTTATTCTTCTTCCCATGCCTTTCATTTTTGATCAATTTTATCATCAGATCACTATCCTGGCCTATTGGAAAACAATCCTTAACGGCTCTTATATCCCAATACCGATAACCCTCGCCCTGATTTATCTTTTCGGTACAATGAAAACCGGATACAATAATTCTATAGTAAAATACAGAAAAAGACTTGATGAATTAACAAAAAAGACATACCAGCTGAATAACATAAAAGAAGCACAAACATCGGTAATACAGGAGCTGGAAGAACGGGTTTCAAAGCAGGAGAACTCAATCACCAACCTCTATTCAAAAGTAGAGGAGATGAATACCCTTGACCACCGGAAGATTCTCCAAGTCCTCCTTGAAACCGTGAAATCTTTTACACGTACCAATAAGGCCTCCATATGGACCTTCGATGAATCGACCCCGGACATACTGAATCTTGAAGTGACGATGGGCTGGAGTGAAGACGACAGGCAGTATGATACAATACCGATACAAAACACCATTGAAGGTTGGGTGTTCAGGAACAAAAGAATGTTCTCCGTGAGGATGCTGCTTCAACATGATAATTTGTCTAAAATCTGTGAGGACAGAAATCTTATAACCATTCCCATTTCGATTAATAACAGGGTATGGGGGATTTTGAATATTGAGAATATGCCCTTCCAAAAATACAACCTTTATACAGAACAGCTCCTGTCGATTATTGTAAACCTCTCCCATTCAGCCATAGAAGATGCAATTGAATATGAGAGCCTCCTTAAAAAGGAAGAGACGGATACAGACACGGGCCTGCCGTTATTCAGCCAGCTGTATGGTTTTCTTGAAGAAAAGATCAAGGGACCCGAAGGTTTCCGGGGGTATCTCAGCCTGATAATTCTGGAGTTTGCCAACCAGGATAAGATAATTGCCGAACACGGTCCCGATGCCGCAGGCACAATCCTTGAAGAACTGTTAACTCGAATGAAAAAGTTGACTGAAGGCCGGGCAAAATGTTTCAGATATAAGGAATCTAACCAGTTTGCCTACACATTCACAGATCTCGACAGTGATGGTGTAAGTATGTTCTGCCTGGATGTCCTGGGGTCAATCAGCGAGGAGGGATTTACAGTTTCAGGAAAACAGACCGCGGTAGAGGTAATACTTGGATATTCCGTTGCCTTTGAAAAGACCAGCAACGTCGACGAACTCCTGGAAGAAGCTGAGCATTTACTGGAAATTCAGAAGGTTTAGTATGACAATCAAGGATTTTATAGAATCATCCAGGGTTCTTTTTAAACCGAAAACACCGAATGCAGCTCTATTAGCCGTCGAAAAAGGTATACTTCCGGTACAATCCTATATTTACAAGATAACCTCTGTTACACCTCTCTATGAAGAACCTTTTGATCTCGAGGAAATCCAGAGGATCCTCTCCATGCAGGATACCGATCTTGAAACAAAAATTCTTCTTATGAAAATACTTAAAAAGCTCTCCTATCATGAAGATCCCGAGATTGCACTTTTTGCAGCCGAAAGTATGAATGCGATTGAAAGTAGATACAACAATAAGATTGAAAAGCTGAAAAAGGAAATTGAAGAGAATATAAGTTTAGAACTCGTAAGAGAGTGTGCCAACGAATTCTATGAGATGGCTGTCTTAAGTTCCCAGGAAGTCATTAAAAAATTCTATTTAAAAGAGTCTTTTTTATTAATGCGAAAATTAGAGGGTTTGGCCGGCTACTCAAAAGATGACGGGCTTTTCACAATTTCTCTTCTGAATGAATTAAGCATGTTTGGACAATCAAAACAAATTGTAAGTAAAATGAAAAAAGAGTTCGGAGAAAATGATTCCGAATTGCTTGAAACAGAGGCCATGATTGAATACTCTCAGGGTAATTTTTTAAATGTAATAAAGATCTATATAAAACTTGGAAGCATTAAAAAATCTCTGGATACCGAAGAGCTTGAAAAATTAAAATTCTGGGCGGGCATCTGATGGCAAAACCTCTTCGAATATGCATCGTTCTGGAAGGCTCTTATCCGTTTATTACCGGCGGGGTATCGGCCTGGGTCCACGATCTCATATCCAATTTAACAGAAATAGATTTTGTCCTGTATACAATTTCACCGGAAAAGGATATGCCACTACGGTACACCCTTCCAGAAAATGTCAGAGAACATGTCGACATTGCCCTTTCCGATGCCCGGAAGCCAGGAAAAGGCCCCCGAACAAAAAAGAGTCTGTTCAAACAGCTTAAAACATTTCACCAATCCATCGCCTTAGGGAATACCCCGAATTTTGAGTCGGTCATCAACCATATCCCAGAAGGGTATTACCTTTATCATGATGCGGTTACCAGTAATACAGGCTGGGAACTCCTCAGCAGTGCCAATCAGCGGAAAAACCCCCTATATCCATTTGTAGATTATTTCTGGGCATGGAAGTCCGCCCACGACATGATGTTTACAATATTGGGAGCAAAAGCCCCTGAAGCAGACATATACCATTCGGTATCAACAGGATTTGCAGGTCTTGCCGCCCTGGCGGCTAAAAAGCGGAAAAGGAAACCCTTCCTTTTAACAGAACACGGCCTTTATCACAAGGAACGGGAAATGGAGATTCGTAAATCCGACATGATCAAAGGTCACCAGAGGGATATGTGGATTGGAATCTATAACAATCTCAGTCGGATAGGTTATCGAAATGCCGATTATATCACGGCCCTCTTTGAAGAAAACAGACAAAAGCAGCTGGAGCAGGGAGCTCCTGAAGATAAAACAGAGGTTATACCCAATGGAATCGATATTACGAGATACGATGTAGAGAGGGAACTCAAGGAAGGGTTTCATGTTGGGCTTGTAGGGCGGGTTGTCCCCATCAAGGATATTAAAACTTTCATTCTGACAGCCAAAATCGTACTTGATGCCATCCCTGAAGCCCGTTTTTATTGTATTGGCCCTACCGATGAGGATGAAGCCTATTACGACGATTGTGTAACCCTCGTTAAAAGCCTGCGGATTGAAGACCGGTTCGAGTTTACAGGCAGGGCTAATGTACTGGATTACTATAAGTTTCTAAACGTAATGATGCTCACAAGTGTCAGGGAGGCTCAGCCCCTGGTCATCCTGGAAGCCTATACTTCGGGGATTCCCTTTGTTTCAACCAGGGTGGGAAATGTGGCGGAGATGCTTGATTATGATGATAGATTCATTGCCTCATCCAAAGATGCGGAAAAACTGGCCAGTGGGGTCATATTCATCCACGAAAACCCGGATATCATGAAGCAGCTATGCCAGGGGTATAGGAATAAAGTCCGAAGCCTATATGATATTAACCAATTACACGCCCGGTTCAACAAACTCTATACAGAGATCAAGGAAAGAGGATAATGGCGGGAATCGGATTTGAACTTCGAAAAGTCGTCGGCCAGAAGGGTCTGACAGGATTTATAAAAGCCTCTCTTTCCGGCACAATAATCGTGGCGGGTCCCTGGCTGATTTCTATTGCCGGGATCACTATCATTCAGACGATGACGGTAGAGAGTTTTCAGGAACTCCCCGGGGCATTCATGGCCTCAGTTATCTATTGCTACGCCTTTTCACTGATCCTTGGCGGAGGATTTCACTATATTTTTACGAGGGTAATATCGGACCTCCTCTATGAAAAAGATGAAGCCGGTGCATTTTATTACCTTCTGAAATTCCTGATACCAACAACAATTATTTCAACTCTTATTGGACTGCCGGCGGTTCTGACCTTTTCGATGACAATATCCCATCCGTTCCTGTTCAGTATGGGGACCCTGCTTCTCTTTATCTCGATCAACATCCTCTGGGTTGTCATGCTCTTCATCTCCGTTCTTAAATGGTATATGCAGATTATGATCTCCTTTTCCCTGGGGATGGGAGCCTCTGTTCTTCTCCTTATTATACTGGGGAATTTGTACGGCACCGGCGGGGCAATAATGGGATTTGCACTTGGTCATTTAATAATCTGTGCCATTCTGATTTTCATAAGTTTCCTATCGTACCGGCCCAAAAAACGGGAAGGGATGAAAGGCCGTTACCTGAGGTACTTCATAAAATACAAATTCCTTTTTTTGACCGGCGCCTTTTATTATCTCGGAATTTGGGTGGATAAGGTGATTAATTGGTTCGTCGCGGGTACTGCAATTGCAGGCACTTTTCTATCAATCTATGAACCCTACGATGTTACCGTCTACTTTGCCAACCTGAGCATGATACCCGGCCTTGTATTTTTTGTGGTATCATCAGAGACAAAGTTTTATATCCTCTTCAAGAAATTCCTGATTTCATTGGGTAGAACCAGATTTTCCGAAATTCAACGACATAAATATCGGCTTATCAGCAGTACCATGAAAAGTATAAGGGAGCAGAGTATTTTTCAGGGCTTGATTACCCTTCTATTTGTCCTTATTGCCCCTTCAATCTCTTCCTTCATTTCCCACGGCAAGACGGAGCCGGTGGTGATAATTACAACCTTGTGTGCCATATTCTTTCAACTTCTTTACCTTACCTTCCTGAATTTTCTTTTTTACCTGGAAATGTACCGAAGAGCTTTTTATGCTGCGTTTACATATTTCATAGTAAATTTATCCGTGAGTTACATCGCCGCCCTTATTTCGGTTGAAAAGCTGTCCGGCATCGGGTATTTAGCCGGAGGAATCGCAGGTACGGTGGTCGCTTTCATAGCCTACAGCCATTCCATAAGGAAAATTGACAGGTATATCCTTGCAGGAATACGATATTAACCGGAAATTTCGAAGTTGCAATAATTGTTTTGTTTTATAATCTTTTTAGATGTATATTTGTTTATGAATATACAGGAAATCCATGAAAATGTTCAAATATTGTTTTAACCTGAATTTGGAGGGTAAATATGAAGATGAAAAGAATAAGTATGTTATTAATTCTCGGAATAGCACTGATAACCTTGATATCGGGATGTGATCTATTTTCGAACGAAGATGAAATTACAGATGAAATTGTAAATCAATTACTGGAAGAGGCCGAGTCTATCCAACCGCTTCTGCCTGTTTTTACAGCCGCACAGAACCTGTATGTACCCGAGGCGACGTCTCCTTCGGCTTCAATATCGAGAACCTTAAACACATCGACAACAACAAGCGCTGATGCAACCTGGACGGATCAAACACCCTCAGAAGTGATGAGAACATCCACAGGAGTTGAATTAGTAGGTGAGGAAGAAAATTTGCTTACAGATCTTAACGGCTCCACGGGTGATGATTATTATTTTAAACTCAGCCTTTACGGAGCCAACCCCGCCGCCTATAAGCCAGGTGATGGAAATTTATATAAAGTAGAACTCTATGTCTATCCGACAACATCCCCCAGTGTTCATTATATTCGAGAAGAGTATCTTGTAAGTGATTCGGACACCTGGGGTATCGTGGACACTGCAGGAGAATACTCACCCATTTCATTTATCCGTTATGAAACCCACTATTATGACGGCACTATTGATTACAGAAATTTTGTCTGGTCCAGCAATATTACCACAAACTATTATGCCGCAAGTGACCTCTTTGATATAACGGATGACGACGCTCCTGCTGATGCAGCCGCAGATTATGATTACCCGGTAGATCCCGCAACAGAAAATAAACCAACAGAAAGTACAGGAGATTTTTCAATTCTTGTATCCGGAACAATCCCCGCAACCAACACAAATTTCTATGAGTATTACGGTGAATATCCAGTAGGCGGCTCTTCTTACAAGGATCGTCGTTCTGTTTCCTATCTCTTTACCGATTTAAGCAGTGACTCTATTGATGGTTCTGAAAAAACAGTCCGTAGATCATATTACGATGTAGATGCTGAAACAAAAAAAATCAGATCCAAAACGGTAACGACAATGACAATTGGTTCACTTGATATCGTTAAAACAACCATCGAATCCGTTGATATAGATCTTGCCAACGGAACCTACGATTCCACCGTAAGCCTTGAGAAAGTGATTGATGGAGGAACTCCCACAACAACGACCACCGTCACAGAATTAACAACACCTGTCGGAGCCAGTACGGGGACTTATTCCGGTACAGTTTCTGTGACCACCGGATCAACAGAAACAACCTATACAACAGCGCTTTCAACAACCGGCGGACTGACTCTGACAGACGATGCTTCGGGAAATCCAGTAGTAGAGGAAGGATACATCCCTGTGGCTCTGGAAGAAGGAGAACAGTTGATCACTGTTGATATCCCCGATGGTGGAACGATAGACGGCATACTTACAAGCGGCAGGATTAATGGCTTAATTAACTCCGGTAAAGCTGCTGATGTCATTATTGGACCAACATATGTCCAGGTTATCTATACCACCAATGGCAGCAGTAATAAAAAAACAAAGTAAATTGCACCAAAACAGCGATAATATTCAGCCCCGGTTTAAACGCCGGGGCTTTTTTTATAATTTGTATAAACTAAACGAGGTATGGCCGGGCATAAAGCTCTCGGCGCTTCAGACCATTCTTCCGGGCCTCCTTATTCCACCCCATTTGTCCTCCCATCCGGTAGAGGAACCAGGGAAAGCTGTACTGGGTAAAACCGATAGCCGGTGCTTCTTTCTCCAGCGACATACTATCGGCCATCACCCCGACCATCTCATGAACCATATTCTTAAGAAGAGATGTAACTGACTTTCTGATGCCAGCTTCCAGGGGAGCATCCTTAACGGCCTGTATCATAGCCCCGGTACCGATCCCCGCCCCACCCTGCCAGATAAATCCCATTCTTCGGCAGAAATTCCCGATAATATCCAGGGCCGGTCCATTCTGGGTTCCCTCGTAGAAGCCGCATTGCAGCAGGCCCCACACGTTGAGGTCTGGATTACTCACCCGGGCCTTTTTTTCTACCGCCTCCATCCAGGCAGTCAGAATACCGGGAGCCGCATCCACATAGAGGGGAAACGCAAAAACCATGATCGAATACTCATTGAAAGCAGGGAGAAGATCACCCTTTTTATACCGGCCGATTTCGATCGTTTCATACACCCAGTCCGAAGGCAGCAATTTCTGTATAAGGTGGATATACTCCCCGGTGCTGCTTTTGCTTCTCTTGGGACTTCCATTTATCATAAGTACCTTTTTCATACGGCTGCCTCCTGCTTAATATTCCCGGTTCCAATCTTTTCAGATAACCACTCTGCCGTCCGGCCTGTTTTGCTCTCGATTTCGCCTCCGCTTTTATTCTCCCAAGCAGCCTCATTCCCCGGTAAAATTAAAGGTTGCCCGGCTCCCCTTTCAAAGAAGTTAAGGAGATTTGCCTTATAGAGTTTTTTGAAGGTGGCCTCCTCCTCCGGGCAGGCGGCTCCCCAGCCTATTGTCAGGAGTTCCGGATATCTGCTGTACCTGGGCCGATGGTGCATCTCTCCCGCCAGCCTCATAAAATAGGGGTGAAGAAGGGGGATCAGCCTGTCCGTATAATTCTTCAATGAAGAAGAATAACCGCCAAAGGTGATTTTTGTTATTCTTAAGATATAATCCCCCCGAATAGCGGACTTAAGGAAGTCGCCTCCCCTATCCTTCGTATGAACACAAATCCCGGGTGTCTTTATCCAACACCCGAAACAGCCCAGGCAGTGGGCAATCGGATCTTCATTCGCATCAAAAACAATTATCTCATGACCGTTAGATTCTGCCCAGCTGGTCGCTTCACGAGCAAGATTCCGGCTATTCACCTCTTCAGAATCATAAAGCATTGTGATTATCATTTACTCCTCCATGTTTACACTGTCAACATAAAAAGAATAGCGCATAATGTTTACGCTGTCAACATTTTATGATATTATTTTTTCATGACCGATACATATCACCATGGAGACCTGCGCAAGGCGATGCTCAAAAAAGGAATGGAGATGCTCAGCAGGGATGGCATTGAAAACTTTTCCATGCGAAAACTTGCCGCGGAATTAGGGGTGAGCCATACAGCCCCCTACCGCCACTTCAAGAATAAGACTGAGGCGATTAAAACCATACTGTTGGAAAGCTCCAATGCCTTCGCCGAAGCCCTTAAAAATTCCACAACGGGAATATCACCGGATTGCCCGGAGACAGAAGGTTTGGAAAAACTGATCCAGCTGGGTATAGGGTATGTGAAATTCTTTGTTGAAAATCCGGAGTTTCTGAAGTTCTTCTTTGTGATTTCCGATCAGGCCGAAATCCTGGAAGCCCTTTTTCCAATCCATGGTAATCCGGCCACAGAATCAGACGACCACCACAAAAAAGAGATAGAGGCTCATATAAACTGTACAGAATATGAAGAGCTTCCCGAATCCTCCTCCTATGGAATTTTCAGGGGAGTGGCAAGCGGGATATTTGATCAGTTTCCCGGATTGACCGAAAGAGAAGTAATGCTCGGGTATTGGGGCAAGGTCCATGGCCTGGCCAGTCTTCTTATTGCCCAGCCGGGATACATCCCGGAAGAAAAAAGGGATGAAGTAATCGAGAGAATCCTTAGAACACCCTTTTAATTTTTCCAAGCGAGGAATACAATTCAGAAATGAGTACCCAATTTCTTACAACCGAAGAAAAAGCCAGGGGAGTTAAGCACCACTACCTCCATCAGAACTTTAACGGAGCAGGTTTTAACTTTCTGGGAGATACCCCGGTATACCTTCTTGCCATACATTATGGAGCAACCAATACCCAGCTGGGATATATTTCATCTACCATTTTTATTACAGGAATGCTCTTGTCTGTTATCCCCCGCCTTTTTTCCGGAAAAAATATGGTAAAACTTCAGTTCTGGGCCTGGTTGTTTCGAGGGTTGGTCTGCCTTGGGTACTCTGCCCTTTTCTTCATAGAAGGACAGTCTGCGGTTGTCCTGATCCTTACAATTTACACCCTTTTCTGCAGTTTCCGGGTTATCGGTGTTGTTGTCTATCAACCCCTTATGAAAATGCTTACCACCAATAGAAACAGGGGGACAGTCCTCTCCAAATCCACCGTGAGTTTTCATATGATCCTTTCAATTTCAAGGGTTGTGAGCTTTGTGGTAACGTCAATTAAACAGTTGGCAGGACCGGTTGGTATAATTATGCTCCAGTGGGTGGGGATACTCTTCAATACCTTGTCAGCATTCCAGATGCGGAAGATACCCTGCCGGCAGAATATTGAGTATACTCCCGGACGAAACGTTTTCAACATACTTTCCGAAGCTCTTAAAAACAGAGAGTTCAGATACTGCATGTTATTAAACTGGACAAATACCTCTCTCATGGTCGTCTTTGGATTTATAATTCCTTTCCTCCGCAGGGAGGTGGGAATAAACACAAACCTGATTTTCCTGTATACCCTGGCAGTGGGTCTGGCAAGCGTATCCGCAGGACTTTACTCACAGGGATTCGCCGACAGAATCGGCAGCAGGCCCATAATTCTGGGTAGTTCCCTCCTCTTATCCCTCTGCACGCTCCTCTGGCTCCTTACCCCGGCAGATATTGGAATTGCCTTTTATTTTATTTTCGGATTTCTGACAACCTTTTCACTTTTTATCAATATGGTAATGACCAACAGGCTCGTTGTTCGTTCAATGCCCGAAAATGATACGGTAGGCTACTCTACCATGTTGAATTTTTTCTCCGGTATCATCGCCTTCCTCATTGGTATAGGAGCAGGAATACTGGCCGACTTTTCCAACAAAGTAGGAGACATTCTTCCAAACGGCTACAGCCTGCCCTTCTTTCTTGCCTTCCTCCTCACACTCCTCACATTTTTTCTTACCTGGAAAATAAAAGATGCCGGAAGCCTTTCTCCACGAAAAGCAGCCTCCATAATGTTCTCCCTGACCAACCTGGCAACCTACCAGCGTATCGGTCAACTGCGAAAAACCATAGATCCCACGGAGAAGAAAGCCCTCATCCTCAGATTGGGAAATGATAAAACGATAATGGCAGAAGAAGAGATAAAAAGCTTTCTTCACAATCCTCTGGCAATTGAAAAAGAGGAGGCGATTCTATCCCTGTACTCAAATCCAAGACCCCGGCTGCTCCCCGACCTGCTGAAAGAGGCCTCGGATCCGGGGTCCTACCATCGTGTCCGTGCCGTATTCGCTTTGGGTGCCTATCCTGATAGAAAGAATGAGGAATTACTTACAAAGCTTCTGAATGATCCAAACCCCTCAATCCGTTCCAACGCTGCCAAGTCGTTAGGTAGAATCGGGGCCTGTTCAAGCCTTGAGACTGTCCGAAACCTTGCAGAAAAAGAGACAGAAATACTCGAGCACCTGAATTACATAATTGCCCTGAAGCATATGGATACAGAGGGAGTATACCTAAAGGAGCTCTTCAATGAAAAAGTCACCGCAAGGGGTAAATCCTACACCCAATCTCACTACAGCCTTCATGCAAGACTCTTAGGGTTTACCCCCTCCCTCTCGGAAATATTCCATTCCCGGAACATGGCCCAGGGTCAGGGGCTTCAGGACTTCCTTGATGAAGCGAGGGATGATGAAGGATTCCTTGCCAGCCATTCCGAATTGATGGGATGGTTTAAAGGTGCGGAGTATGGGAGAATATGGGAAAGGTGCAGAAATATCCTGTCGAAAAAAAAACACTCAGCCTACTATGAAAACATGAAGGAGTCGCTCAGAGGGTTCCCCCTCTCCAAAGCGGGGTATGATGAAACCCTGGCCGCCGTCTATTTCACCTATCAGCTGATAAAGATCCATCCGGATGAGGGATACATACAGATTCAGGGCTGATTCAGACCAGCTTTTCTATAATTACAGGGGCATCCCCTCATCCCGGCTGATCCAGCGAAAAACCCTGTCCGCCTCAAGCTTCAAGTCTTCAACCTCTTTTATCCAGTAGGTTCGGGAGCCCCAATCAGGAAAATGTTTAAGAAAAGTTGAATCATGCCGCTGCCTGGCACACCAGAGGATGTAATGGACGATCCTCATAAACCGCAGAGGTTCAAGGAGTTTCATCTGACCGTAATTAAAGGGGAGGAACTCTTCATACCCTTCCAGTAGTAGAAAAAGTTCCCTGCGGCTGTCTTCGGCATAGTCAGGGAGTAGAAGCCACATATCCTGAACAGCCGGACCGGTCATCATGTCATCAAAATCAATGAGGAGAAGCCCCTCCTTCTGACGATCGAGGATATTTCCCCGATGACAATCCCCATGAATTCTGATAAACGAGTCTTCACGAAAGAGGGGAATAATTTCATTAATAACTTTAGAAGTAACTATTTCGAATTCGGCCTCAACCTCGGAGGGAACAAGACCACTGACAAGGAGCTCTTCCACAAAAAGCCGGGTAGTCTTATCGGGAGAGCAGACCGGCCGATTCAGGGCGGGCCTCTTCATACCAACCTGATGGAGCCTGCCAAGAAGAGAGCCCATCCGGAGCCACTCATCATCCCCTTCCGCATCGAATTGACGCCCCCCCTTCTTGGGAAAGAGTGCAAAATAGTAGACAGTCTCTTCACCATCCGGCCCTACGGCAGCGACTTCACCTATGGTCTCACCATACTCATCAGCGATGGGAACAGCCAATGGAATCTCCGCCTCATCACAGTCCGCCAGAAAGGCATGTTCATCTTCAATCCCTTCAAATGTCCACCTGCCGGGACGATAAAATTTGGCGATATAATCCGTGCCCTCCTGACTCTTAACCCCGTAAACCCGGTTAACATAGGAGGGGTACGGCATCATCTGTTCGGTCAGCTCTATATTATGATTGTATTCGATCCCTTTCAGGACAACCTTGGGAGAAAGCAGGTCAAATTCGGAAGAACCTTTTTCAAATGGAAACATAAATATCGTGCAGTTCCGCGGCCCATTCAGAGGGGATGGGAGAAGGACGCCCCGTGGAAAGGGAGATGAATCCCAGCTTAAGATCAAGCCTGGCAAGAACAGTATCCTCACGGACGACTTCCTGAACCATCTCAAGGCTGAATTTACCCTGCTTGACCATTTTGGTGCGGATTACAAGCTCCTCTTCCAGAAATCCCGGTGTAATGTAATCAATTTTGACGGTTCGAACAACAAAACATTCATTTTTAGCCTTCAGGTGCCCCGAGTGATCTATCCCGAGCAGCATTAAAAGCTCGGTTCGGGCATGTTCTGCCATATCAAGGTATTTGGCATGATAAATAACCCCGCCGGCATCGGTATCACTGAAATAGACACGAACAGGGAGGTAATGAAGATTGTTTTCGATATATCCGCAGAGGTTTGTTTTCATGGAGCCATGATATTGCAAGGCGGTCGGCAGGTCAAGCGGAAGCCCGTAAGCCAGACCCCTTCCGACGATTCTGATATGAACTTCGAGAAAAACTCCTATTTACTTTCAAAAAAATGATCCAGAATTTCCTTATCCTCCGGCTCAATATTCCAGAAGTTAATACCGCTTTCATAATAATTATCGGTAATCATACCGGTTCGGACAATCTTACCGTGAGCATTTATCTCCCGATCTATCTCGGGCAGAAAAAACTTCATCTGAATATAGTTTCCCTCTACCATTGGGGTATCTGTTATAAGGAGAATACCGGTCTTACTGATATTTTTTGTATGCGCGATTCCCCTGCCCACACAATTTACCTCAACATCGAGTGACAAACGAGGTGACCTCTTTTCAAATGAGTTCTCAGCCATAGTATTCTCTCCCTTGAATCAGGATAATCAATCTCCGGACAAATCGCAAATTCCCGAAGTATCTATAATTTTATTATCGGATAATAAGGTGTTTAAGTTCAGAAGAAAGCATCCTGTACTCATATTCGAAGTTCGGAGTAAAAATACCCTTACCAAGATTTTCATCGATCTCCTCAAAATGCCAGAACCGGCCCTCTTCAATCTCTGCAGGATCCGTATTTATCGGCCCATCCCAGAAGGTCGAAAAAGAGTTCACCATTTCACTCTCGGCAGGACACTCCCATATATAGGTTGATAGAAACGTCGGCATAAATCCTGAAATCCCAAGCTCTTCGAGGGCCTCTCGCCGTAAACCGGTTTCCACCATCTCGCCCCGGTCAAGATGGCCTCCCACGGCAGTATCCCACTTCCCCGGCTGAATCTTCTTCCTCATAGATCGTTTCTGCAGATAGAGGGTATTCCCCGGGCCGGTAAGCTGGAGATGCACCACGGGGTGAAGAAGTCCGGGGGCCCGGTGACAGACCGTCCGGGGGGCTTCACCAATCACCTTTCCGTCAGGGTCAAGGATATCGAACCATTCATCGTTTTTGTAATATAGTGACCAAAGAAAATGTTTAATCGGATTTATCATAAGAATACCTACTCCCCGGAACAGCTGTTGATCCAATAATGTGTTTCAATAATATTTCTAAACTCCCTCCTTGACAATAAAAACTACCTGAACTATAGTAAAATACAACTTCAATATAAGGAGAAACGTACATGCGAATAAATATCAGTAGCTATGCAGCCTTTGCACCTGTCAATGGTATTTCTGTGTCCGTACGCTTTTGAAGTAGATCAAGTCTATTCCACCGCGGACACCGAGAGGTTCCGCGGTTTTTTTTTATCCTTTCATTAAATCGATTAGATTTAACAGCAGGATAACCCACCGCCGCGGAACACATTCCCGGGGCCTTTATTAAAAGGCCTTCATTTAAGCCAGCCGGACACGAAGGAGGCCGGAAGCTTTGAACAATTATAAAGAAAAATTACAACAACTCATTCAACTTATTGGAAAATCCAAATGGATCTATCTTGGGGCACTTGCTGCCATTGCCGGCGAAGTAGCAGCCGAAGCGACCGGAAATCTTGTCATTCGTCACATCATAGATAAGATAATAATTGAAAAGAGAGGGATGGCCATGATAATCATGGGGAGTCTTCTCTTCATTGGCATTTCACTCTTTCGCGGCCTCTTCAGCTTTCTGGAGGGAAGAGGAAAGGCAAAGGTTTCGGAATCTGTTACCCGGGATATCCGGAATAACATTTTTGATCATATTCAGAACCTCTCTTTTAAATACCATGATAATGCCCAGACCGGAGAGCTGGTACAGAGGGCGACTTCGGATGTTGATGCCGTAAGGAGATTCTTTGCTGAACAGATACCCATGTTTACTAAGATCATTCTTCTTTTCCTTATTAACTTTGTTATCCTCCTGTTTCTGGACTATAGGCTTGCATTGATATCGATTATTGCGGTTCCATTAATCGCTTTTCTCTCTACAATCTTTTTCAAGTTGATCTTCAAGGCCTACGATGATTTTCAGGATCACCAGGGAAAGATGACCGCCGCTATTCAGGAGAACCTTTCGGGGATCCGGGTGGTTCGATCATTCGCACGGCAGGATTGGGAGAAGGAAAGATTTGAGAAGATAAACAGTCGCCAGAGAAAGAAGGGCTTTGTCCTGCTTATGCGTCACTCCCTGTACTGGCCCCTGGCCCACTCCATCTGTGGACTTCAATTTGTCACAACCCTGCTGGTTGGCGCTGTTATGGTCCTGAATGGGACCATGACCCCGGGCACATTCATCGCCTTTTCTTCAATGGTAAATGCCCTTATCTGGCCACTCCAGGAATTAGGCAGGATGATCACAGAACTCTCCAAAAGCTTTGTATCCTTCAACAGGATTGTTGAGGTCCTGGAGACAGAGAAGGAGGATCTTCATTCAGGGAAAGTTCCGGACAGTCATAGAATTCAGGGACAGCTTGAGATAAACAACCTGAACTTTGCCTATGATAACGAAGTTCCCGTACTGAACGGGATAAACTTTTCCTGTAAACCGGGGGCAAAGATTGCCCTTGTGGGTGCCACAGGATCAGGCAAGTCCACCCTTGTAAACCTGCTGCCCAGAAACTATGAGTTTCAGGAGGGAGAGATACTCCTGGACAACCGTCCTATAGACCACTACAGCCGGCACTACCTCCGCCGGAATATCGGGATAGTAGAACAGGAACCGTTTCTATTTTCAACAACGATCCGGGAAAACATAGGGTATGGTCTGGACAGAAAAATCACCCTTGATGAGATAAAGACAGCAGCGAAAGCGGCGGCCATCCATGACTCCATTATGAGCCTGCCCGATGGATATGAAACCATGGTTGGTGAAAAGGGTGTCAGCCTCTCGGGGGGACAGAAGCAAAGGATCACCATCGCCAGGACGATCCTCAAGGATCCGGCCATCCTCATACTGGACGATTCCACCTCGGCTGTAGATGCCGCCACGGAAGAGAAGATAAAGCAGGCCCTGGCAGAGTTGATGAAGGGAAGAACCAATTTCATTATTGCCCACAGGATACAAACCCTGAAGATGGCAGACCGGATACTCGTCCTGAAGGAGGGCAGTATTGTCCAGGAAGGAACCCATGAAGAACTGACAGCGGTGGAAGGATTCTATCGCAAGGTCTTCACACTGCAGACAGAGATTGAAGCAGAATTGCAGAAGGAGCTTTCCGAAGCGGAGATAAAAGCATGATAAAAGATTCAAGAAACAAGACAATATTCAGAATACTCAAACTGGCAAAACCCCATAAGGTTCTTTTTACGGGGTTTATACTATGTATAATTTTCACAGCATTCCTGGACAGTCTGGGCACCTACATCACGAAAAGCATAATAGATGAAGGGATCCTCGCGGGGAGCCTCGAGCAGGTTATATATTTCTGCAAACTCTATGGACTCACCTATCTGATCAATAGTCTCAGCTTTTTTGGGTTCATTTACTGTGCAGGAAGACTCGCCGAACAGATCCAGTATGACCTTCGGGAAAAACTGTTCAACCACATACAGGAGCTATCGTTCTCCTTCTTTGACAAATCGTCCAGCGGTTGGCTTTTATCAAGGATAACCAGTGACACGACAAAGATAGCCGACCTGGTAAGCTGGATGCTCCTGGATTCGGTATGGGGGTTTTTTAATATCACCATATCCCTGATTTTCATGGCAAAGATTAATTTGAAGCTGGCAGGGATAATGGCACTCATACTTCCGGCACTGGTATTTACAGCCTTCAAATTCAAGACGCATATCCTGGGGGAGTATCGAAAGGTGCGGTCAATCAACTCGAAAATTACAGCAGCCTACAACGAAAATTTCACCGGGGTGAAGATCGTAAAGGCCCTGACAAGGGAAAAACAGAACCTGCGAAACTTTGGGGGCTTAACAGGAGATATGTATAACACATCCTTCCGGGCAGCCTGGCTGTCGGCCCTCTTTCTGCCGGCGGTTCAGTTGATCATAACCTTTGCCCTGGGAGCTATACTCTGGTTCGGTGGATTTCAGATCCAGCTGGGAGAGATGACCATAGGAGGCTTGCGGGCCTTCATAGGGTATATAACCTTTATGCTTTGGCCCATCCAGGAACTGGCAAGAGTCTTCAGCGAAATGCAGCAGTCCATCGCCGGGGCCGAGAGAGTATTCGGCCTTTTAGATACCGAGTCGGAGATTCAGGATAAAAAAGGGGCCGAGGATGAGGCCTCTTTCCAGGGGGAGATAGAGTTTAAGGATGTTGTTTTCCATTATAAAGAGGATAACCCCATCCTTTCAGAATTCAACCTGCAGATAAACCCGGGAGAGACCATTGCCATAGTCGGGCCGACAGGAGGTGGAAAAACAACCATCGCCAGTCTTATTTCCCGGTATTATGAACCGGTTTCCGGCAGGATCCTCATCGACGGAAGGGACTATAGAGATTATACCCAGAAGGCTCTTCAGGGACGAATCGGGGTAGTGCTGCAGAAACCTCACCTTTTCTCCGGAACCATAAGGGAAAACATCGAATATGGAAAACCGGGAGCGACTGAGGATGAGATAGTCTATGCGGCAAAGACCGCCCACTCCTATGGGATGATTACCGGTCTTCCCAATGGATGGGATGAGCTCGTCGGAGAAGAGGGTACCCTCCTCTCCCAGGGACAGAAACAGCTGATATCCCTGACCAGGGCAATCCTGGCCTCGCCGGACATCCTGATAATGGACGAGGCGACAAGTTCCATAGATACCTTGACTGAGAAAAATATTCAGCAGGGGATTGCCGCCCTCCTTGCGGGCAGAACGAGTATAATCATCGCCCACAGACTATCCACAATAAAGGATGCCGACAGGATCCTGGTCGTTCAGGACGGGAAGATCACAGAGTCTGGTACCCACGCAGGGCTTCTCAAGGAGAAGGGCCATTATTATGGACTCTATACCAGCCAGTTCAGGAAAGAGAGGACAGCAACAATAGGTCTGCTGGATTAAGGATTTTATTTTATAACAGGTATTCATAATTAGGGGCTGTCCGGTATTACTCTGGACAGCCCTATTCAATATTTTTTACTAATTATAGTTCTATTCAGTATACTCGTATGCCCCGGCATCAACCGCATTATCGGCAATTGTTTCCCAGGGTGCCCACGAGCGAGTGTTACCATCAATATCATAGAGCAGTATCGGATAATCAACCAGTGAGAAAAGACCTTCCCCATAGTTGATCGGTTGAGAAAGGTCCCTCAGATGCCAGTCTCCGGAATTTCCATCGGAAAGGTCTGTATCAGCACTTTGAAAAGTATCGGTCAGATAAGTAGCGGTGTCAGTATAAAGAATCGCCCAGGAGCGGGTGGCGTTAAGACTTGCATCCAGAATGCCCTCAAAATTGATAAAAATATTGGAATCCAAATCTGCAGAAACATTCTGACTAACCTCAAACGTTTCTCCTGAATCAACAGGGAAATAGAAGATATTGTTCATAATTTCATATTGAGCAAACCAGTGTGAAGAGATGAGGATTTCACTTTCGACAGGATCCGCGTTTTCACAGATAAAAGTATTATTTCCCACCACATAATCCGCATAATTCTCAGCTTCAAGGATATGTAAAGAACCATTGGACTGATACAGACTAAAAAGATTATTGGTAATATGAATCGTGGAAATATCCATACCTCCATGAACTCCCCGGAGGTATACGACCTCGGTACTTGAAGGATCAACGGGGTGGATAACATTACTGCCGAATATAACTTCGTAGGCTCCGGGATTGAGAACGGTTACCCCCCCGGACCAGCCATCTGCGACCTTATTATCTAAAGTCCCGCTGGATATATCGTTACCGGAAATAATTGCTAAAATAAAACCAAATACTCGAATATTTGTAGAATCATAATAGAAATCATCGACATTCTCCAAACCTCCGCCCCTTACAGAAGCCCCCCCGGTAAGGGTGTTGTTCGTAATCTGGAAAGTCACATCCGACCAGTAGGAACCAGCGTCAATATTTTTGACCTCATAGGCAGATCCCCCTGTAAAATTATTCTCGTTAATGTCGAGGAAGGTAAAATTATTGGCAGCAAGATCACAGGCACTTAACTCAGCATCTCCTCCTGAAATATTCTGATTACCGGAAATCAAAACCTCTCCCGAATTTTCATAAATATCAATCCCAACATTTCGTAATCCACTGCCCCCTCCAGTAATCTCAATATTATCTAATATCTCCACACTGCCGGATGTACCCAGGCTTATTCCAATCTGCATACTGTTTGGAGCAACACCCGGTTCAATCAGAACATTATCAGTAATAAATGCAGATGATTGTTCGTAAATAGCTATACCCACACTGGAATTATATGAATGCTCCGTATATCCCCCATGAACATACGAATTATCAATGATTAAATAGGATTCATTAAGCATGACTATTCCCTGTGAATTATCAAATCCAGCGCCGGCAGTAATATCAGAGCTGGAAATCTGGACTTCTGAACCATGAGATGCAATAATACCGGCAGACGTGCTGATCGAAGATCCTCCGGAAATAATATTACTATCAACAATTTTAACAGAAGATGATTCAGTCGAGTGCACTCCAAAGTTACCTTCATAAGAGTCTCCTAGATTAATCGAATACGCCGATATATCCGCTCGGGAATCAGAGTCAAGATAAAGACCATATATGCTTGAATCATCAGTTCCGGCAACAACATCATCATAGCTATCGAGTGTACCGGCATTTCCTGTGGTTATGGAACAATTATTCGATTGCAGATACCCCCCCTCCATTACTCTTATTCCATTAATATGCTCCTCTGCCGATCCTGTTAGAAAAGCAGAATTATTTATAACAGCAAAAGCCCCGGCAGAGATTTTTACCGCTTCGAAATTACGGTAGGATTCCTCTAGAGGTTCCACGTTCACATTTATTACCCATACGTTAGATGCTGCAATATTTATTCCGCGACTATAATCATCATCACCATCATCATCGTTATTCACAGCAGGTCTTATAGTCAGGTTGCTTATCCAGGCAAATGGGGTTCCAAAAAACCAAATAACATTATCGGAACCGGTAAAGACTGTTTCATGATTATCAGGATCTGAGGTTTCCCAATCTGAGACATCATACCCCCCAGAGATACCAAGGCTAAAATTCACATCGAGAAACTCACCGCCAAAATCATAGGATCCTTCGGCAATTTTCACCTGACCTGCTCCGATATCTTTAGCCAACCGGTGTGCTTTAACAGGGGATGCTAATGGTTCATCACCCGTCAATCCTGAATTGTCATCACTACCACCATCGGCTTCGGTTGCCACATAGATAACGTGGGATGATTCAAGCCTGATTGGCCCAAGATCCGCAGACTCTGTTCCTACAACGGTAATATCCGCGATAAAAGGAATCTTTTGATAGGCATATATAGAAACAATATGGGAACCTGGGGGGACCATGGGAATGGTCATAACATCCCCTTCCATCCGGAAAAACACACTCTCACCATCAATATAAACCATGATGGTATTAAAGAAGGTATCGGATAATTCAACCTCTACCTGACCTTCGATCGAACCAAAACTCTCCCCGGCTCCACCAAGCTCACAACTGACTAGTAAAATAAATATAAATACCAGGAAGATTAAAAGAATTTTCTTCATCTTAATCTCCTTTATCAAATTACTACTACAACATAATTATACCATCAGCCTCTGGATCCTGCCACTTCACAATCCCCGGTTCAAGGAAGATTCTATGCCTGAAAGGTTGAACATTTAGAAATATTCCATAGAAACTGTTTCGAGAGTTGAACAGAAGCGATAGGAGGTAATATAATTGGAGATAAATCTGATGTTAGAGTTTTTGGAGAAAAAATGAAAAGAATTAAGGAAGTTTTCCAGGATGAAAAGATCATGGGGTTTTTATTTGCCATGCTGATTTTCGGTATTGCCTCCGGATTTAACCTGGGAGCCTTCAACAACTATATGGCTGAGGTGCAGAATATCTCACCCTTTGGGAGGGGGGTCGTTGAATTCGCCAGGGAACTCCCCGGTCTCCTTCTATTAGTCATTCTGGCCATCCTCCACAGGATGAGCGAAAGAAGGCTGATAAGACTCGCCCTCTTAATCAGCATGCTCGGAATGGCAGGACTGGCGGTCTGGACGGGGGGAACCAAGATCACTGCGGTAGTAATGGTTGTCCTCTTCAGCACAGGTGAGCATTTGATCATGCCGGTCAGACAATCCATCTCGGTCCACTCATCAAAACCGGGACAATCAGGCCTGGGAATGGGGATAGCCAGGAGCTTCGGAAATGTGGGCATGGTCGCGGGCTTCTACATGGTTTCCATCATTTTCTATCTTTCCAAAACGGTATTTCAGATCGAAAATCCAATTGGCAGATACAGAATTGTCTTTATTTCAGCCGCAGTCACATGCCTGCTTGGTATACTATTTACATCACGGCTCAAAGAGAAAGATGAGTATATTAAAAGACCGAAGTTCCTCATCAAAAAGAAATTTTCAAAATACTATATTCTGGAGATCTTCGCAGGAGCGAGGAAACAGGTATTTTTCACATTCGCGCCCTATGTTCTCATAGTGAATTATGGAGCCCCAACAGAACTGATTGCCATCCTCTATGGAATATACTCCATGGCAAATATCTTTATGAACCCGATCATGGGCAAACTTGTTGACAGACTCGGATACAAATTTGTATTGATTCTGGATTATATCATCCTCGTTCTACTCTGTTTTCTATACGGATTTGCCCACAGGATTCTCCCATTTCAGGCGGCCTTCGTTGTGGTCTGTGTTGTCTTCATTCTGGATGCCATGCTCTTCTCCGCGGGGATAGCGAGGACCGTCTACGTTCAGAAATTAAGCGATGATCAGGCCGAAACAACGGCAACCCTATCCTCGGGGATATCGATAAACCACCTTATCTCTGTTGTAATCGCCCTGATAGGCGGATTAATTTGGGAAAAACTTGGGATCGAAACACTGTTCTCCATGGCGGCACTTTTCGGGATGGCAGGTATTGTATACTCATTCCGATTAGAGAAAGAGAAGGAGCTTACAGGTCAGGAGGCTGAGTAAATCAGCATCCAAAGTGAATCTATTGTTACATGAGGCTTGAGGTTGCCCGAAAACAATCCCGGGCAACCTGTTTTCATTAAAGTCCAAGCCCTGATTCGATTACCGCCCGGGTTACCGAGAGAACCTCGCCTGTTTCTGTCCGAAGGAGCTTCAGGAAGAGCTCATATTTTTCTGACTTAATAAAGAGATTCCCGGTAACAAGGATTTCCGCATTCAGAAACTCTCCTATTTTACCAACACTCCCCTCTTCGGTCAGACCAAGATTCTGAAACTCCAGCTCGGTAAGGATCTGACTTATATCCTTCCTCTCTGCCAGGGAGAGTCGGTCACTTCTTCCGGCACTGAGTATGAAATGTTCATTAAAATACTCGGCTGTGGCTCCTGAATCTCCATCAAAATTAAAGGGCAGAACGGCCAGAGGTGTTCGCTCGGTCACGGGAAAGGTGGAATAATCAAGGAGCTGCTCCAGAGCCTGATCAAAGAGGGAGCCCAGGGTCTCTTCGGCCTCTTCGGTTTCGATCAACCCGGCCTCAAACCAGGGGTCATCATCCTCGAGTGGATGGTCCGAAAGGTAGGAAATCTCCTCTTTCGCAAAACGGATAATGATCGACTCAAGTTTGTCGGCATTCCAGTTGGAACCCGTATGATGGCTTACACTCCCGGCTTCTCCCCCACTCGATTCGCCGGTTTCCGATCCATAGGTAAGAAAGATATATCTCGCCGATGTATACTGGGCTATCTGCCGAAGGATGTACTCCCCCTGAAGATCCAGACCGCCGGTCCCGATTCCGTAAATTTTAAGCCCCTGTTTCCGGGCATCAATCGCCGCATCACTGCAGGTGTAGTCGGAGTTGTAATCAAGGTGGGGCGGCGCGTCGGTAATGATATAGGCAAGCTGAATCGCCTCGGGGTTCCACTCCATGGAGTGGATGAGAACATCAAGGGCGGCTTCAAGGTCCTCGGGGGTATCCCCGCCTCCCATGGCAGAAACCGTATTAAGAGCCTGCTGAAAAATATCAAGATCCGAGGTAAGAGGGATCACCCTCGTTCGATAGGCATCATCCACATCCTTATAGAGAACCATGCCGAATCGAACTTCAGCGGGTATCGAAAGGGCTGTAAGGTTCATATGGATAATCTGAATGGTATTCTTAAGGCGTTCAATCTCCTCCCCCATACTCCCGGTGGTATCCATGACAAAGACGATGTCCAGGGGAATGGGATCCGGAATAACCCTCTCTGTGTCGATGGATATATCCAGGTTTCTGGGACCATCCCTTTCGATTTCAAAGGTTTGACTTATTCCGGGGTAGGCTTCGCCGGGGGTAATGGTTGCGAAATAGGATTCACCCGAACTCCGAGAGGGCGGGTTAAACTGCCAGCTGCCGTCGGCATGGGTCCTACCGGTGGTTTCAACACCCTTACCGGAAATGGAAATCTCGGCCCCATGAATTGGTTTACCATTCGAATCGGTTACAGAGAGAACAATACGCTCAGCAATATCAAGCTTTAAGGGAACAACATCCTGACCAAACTCTTCCAGAAACCGGATAAAATAACCATATTGCCGATTATCATCCGAATAACCAGCCTTCAGGCCGGAAGCCGAGGGAGCCGCCTCCCTTGAGGAGCCACTGGTGGAGTAAGAATAGTCACCTTCCGACTCTTCCATCATCATAGGCATGGGAGACTCCATGGCTTCTTCGGCTCTTATTCCAAAGAAGGGTTCACTCTCCGCCTCCTTTTCTATGGCCTCTTTCCGTTTTTCCGGTACAACAGAAGAGTTTTCCGCCGGACTATCCCCTGGAGCGGCAAAATCATCACTTCCTCCGGAGTCCTTCTCCTCGGCCGGCGCGTCTATCACCCTGTCTGTTCCTGAATCAACATCCCCATCCGGGACATCGCCACGGACAAGTTCATTTCCATTTGCTGCAGACCCAATTCCCTCTGATGAAGCACAGGAAAATATCAGCAGACTGAGTAGAGTTGTAAATATGAATAAACGGGAAAATAATTTTGGTTTCATTGTCGTTCCTTCCTTTTTTTATATTACGTTCAAAGTTTACCACAGTAACATAAATATTTATGGAAAATAGAAAAAAATTGATAAGGAAAACATCCTTTACATTACACTTGACTTATATATAAGTTCTCACTACATTTTTTACTTGTCAGACAAGTTGTATTATATTTGCATATCTATCAGGAGGGTCTAATGGAACCCATAAAAACTATCCGTCTCTCCGAAAAAGTCATGGAAGCTGTCAAAACCATGATCAAAGAAGAAAATTTTATGCCGGGTGAAAAATTTTACTCAGAACATGAGCTTACGAGGAGACTTCAGGTAAGCCGGGCTTCGGTCCGCGAGGCCATCAGGATTCTCGAAATTACCGGGCAGGTTAATGTTAAACAGGGTAAAGGAATATTCATTACCGATACAAATACTCCCGGTTTCGAAGCCTTTTCTATCTGGCTGAAAAATAACAGGGAGGATCTTTTTGATCATTTTGAACTCAGGATGATCATAGATCCAAAGGCGGCGGCCAAGGCAGCAGAAAAGGCTACCGAAAAAGATATCCAAAAAATTACCAGGGCCTGCACTGCCTTTAAAGAGGAGTTTGAGCAAAAGAATACCCAGGGGCTCATCCATGCTGATACGAAATTCCATATCGCCATAGCAAAATCGACAAAAAATAAAACCCTCTTCAGTCTTATGAAGACCATGGGGGAAAACCTCAATGAGGGTTGGATCTCAAGCCTGCACACCCCCGGGAGGATCGAAAAAACAATCGTGGAACATGGTGAGATTTTGAACGCTATAGTGAAAAGAGATAAAAATGCAGCCGAAAAAGCTATGAGTCGGCATCTTGAAAATGCCCTTGAAGACATAAAAGTTTATATGAAGGAGGAGAATTAAATGTTAATTATTATTGGTGGCGATGCGGCGGGGATGAGTGCTGCAAGCAGATATAAGAGAAGGAATCCGGATGGCGAGATGATAGTCCTGGAAAAAACCATGGATGTTTCCTACAGTGCCTGTTCCATGCCCTACAATATAGGGGATGCCGATTCACTCATGGACAGCCTGATAGTCCGGAAAGCCGAAGTTTTCCGGGAGAAACAGGGGATAGACCTCCGGACGGGCCATGAGGTTACCGGAATCGACAGGGAAAAGAAAATCGTATCGGGGAAAAAACATGATGGTTCCGACTTCAGCCTGAATTACGATGAACTTCTGATTGCGACAGGAACACAGGCCGTAGTCCCCTCCATTCCCGGAACAGATCTCCCGGGAGTCTTCACCCTTAAGACGCTGGAAGATGGAAGGAAAATCAAGGATTTTCTGGCCGGAAGTACGGTAAAAAACTGTGTGATCATCGGCATGGGGTACATTGCCCTGGAAATGGCCGAAGCCCTTGAGAAAAGAGGGATTGGTATAAGGATGGTCAAGAAACGGCCGGACCTCCTCCCCTGGATGATCCCCGAACAGTCATCCGTTGTGAAGGACCACCTTGAAGAGAAAGGTGTTGAACTTGTTACTGGTCAGGAGATTTTGGTAATAGAGGAGTCCAGCCATGCTCCGGGGGGACTGAAGGTAAAGGGGAATTCGGCGGAACTGACGGGTGAAATGGTCCTTGTTGCCATGGGTGTCATTCCTGCCGCAAAAATAGCCGGGGATGCAGGCCTGAAACTCGGTCCAGGCGGCTCAATCCATGTGGATAACTTCATGAAAACCTCCGATCCGTCAATCTGGTCTGCGGGAGACTGTGCGGATGCCCGGGATATCGTATCCGGCAAGGATACCTGGATTCCTCTGGCCCTGACGGCCAATAGGGGGGGTAGAATTGCCGCCGATAACATCCTTGGGGATGCAGCCGAGTTCAAGGGAATTGCGGGCACTTCGGTTTTCAAGGTTTTCGATCTGGAAGTTGCCCGGACGGGACTCTCCATGGAAGAGGCCGAGGCAGCAGGCTTTGATCCAGTCTATGCGGACATAATTTCAAAGTCCAAGGCTCACACCTTTGCCGATGCGGAGAGGGTTCATGCGGCCCTCATTGGCGACAAAAAAACAGGAAGGATTCTGGGAGCCCAGATGGTAGGAAAAGAGGGGGTCGCCCGCAGGATTAATGCAGCGGCAGTTGCTCTTCAGGCAGGGATGACAGCCGAAGAGTTCTACGCCTGTGATCTGGCCTATGCTCCTCCCTTCAGCCCGGTTTGGGATCCCATCCTTATGGCAGCGGGAAACCTCATAAAGAAACTACAGAAATAGAGACACTGTCTATCTTACTAAAAAAAGGGGGCATTCAAAATTGAACTGCCCCTTTTTTTTAAAAGTGATATACATTAACGAACAAGGGAAGATCAGATCTCCCCTGTATAGATTAGACCGTTATCGCCATCCAGCGAAATAATTCGGCCGTGCTTCAGAAAATCCAATGCGTTGGTCACATCGGATATAACAGGAATATCCAGGGTGACCCCTACGGTTTCAGCATGTTCATGGGTGTCAGAGTTCTCGAGGATGATTCCTCCGGCCCTTTTCATCAGAGGAAGATACTCTTTATCCGTACTGCTGGCTACCAGAATATCCCCATCCTGAAACTCCTGAATTCCCTCGGATGCGGTCCGGCAGATACATGTTCGCCCACTGGCCTTTCCCTTAACGATTCCCCTTCCACGACCGATCACATCTCCCACCGTTTCGATCCGAATTGAGTTCGTCCTGCCGGCAATACCCACGGGCATTCCGGCAACAATCACAACTAAATCTCCATCCTTGACAATCCCTGAATCCCTGGCAGTATCCATTGCCTCCTTGACCATGGCTTCGAAATCTTCCTTCATGTCGATCACGTATGGAATTATTCCCCAGTTCAAGGCCAACTGATTATAAACCTTTCTTCGCGGGGTAATAGTTATGATTGGAATAGCAGGGCGAAGCCTTGAAATCGAGAAGGCCGTCTTTCCGGAGGTGGTCAACACAATAATCGCATCAGCAGCAAGATTATAGGCCGTCGTAACAGCTGCATTTGTAATGGCACCGGTCACTGAGTTTACATGGGTGGCCTGGGAGGCAAAGAACCTGTGCTCATAGTCGACCTTTGCCTCGGAGCTGAGGGCTGTTTTATCCATAACCTTAAAACATTCAAGAGGATAATCCCCCTTGGCTGTCTCCCCGGAGAGCATGATCGAACTGGCAGCCTCGAAAATCGCATTATATACATCACTGACCTCCGCCCGGGTGGGTCGCGGATTATGGATCATGGAATCGAGCATCTGGGTGGCAATAATTGCGGGTTTTGATTTACCCTGCGACTTTCTGATTATCTCCTTCTGAATAAAGGGAACCTGATCATAACTGACTTCCACACCCAAATCTCCACGGGCAACCATAACGCCATCGGCAAGGGCAAGGATCTCATCAATATTATCCACACCCTCACCATTTTCAATTTTGGCAATTATCATAATATCTTTTCCGCCATTTTTATCCAGGAGGTGTCGAATGGAAAGTACATCCTTCTCGGATCTCACAAACGAAGCGGCGATATAATCAACATCATTTTCTATTCCGAAAAGGATGTCAGCCTTATCTTTCTCGGAGAGGATCGGCATCTTCAGTATAGCTCCGGGAACATTGACACCCTTCCTGGATTCGATCAATCCATTATTCATAACCCGGCACCGGATATCCTTATCCCCGACGGCCAGAACCTCAAGTTCAATATTACCATCATCAATGAGAATACTCTTAACACCGGCCATATCCCGGGTGAGATCCGGATAACTCAGGGGAATTCTGTCATCCGTGATATCGGCTTCCTCGGTTGTCAGGGTAATCTCTTCACCGAGTTTAACAACTCTGCCTCCCGGTATCTCCCGGGTCCGGATCTCCGGACCTTTTGTATCCAGAAGAATGGCAACAGGCTGGTTGAGCTCCTTTCGAAGCTTTTTGATGGTATCCATTCGGACTTTATGTTCTTCATGATCACCATGGCTGAAGTTATGCCTTGCCACATTCATCCCGTTTTCGATCAGCTTCCTGAGAATTTTCTCATCGTCGGTAGCCGGCCCTACAGTACAGATTATCTTTGTTTTTCTCATCTCCCACCTCTCATTTATAAATTATAGCCTCTGCATGAGGGGGAATCAATTATTTAAAATATACCGAGAGATAATATCAGGTGGTTCATAAAAAAAACATTTAACTCGACAGGTTTTTATCGATATCCTGTTATATATTAATCATGAGAAGAAAAATTTCTTTTAAAAAAAGATAAAATTCAGGAGAAAAAAATGAAAGTCCACACTCAACAAAGAAGAAAGATAGATCTATTATCTGTTCTGATAATAACTTCTTTATCACTTTTTATGCTCTTCGGATGTGTTCCAGGTTCACCAATACCCCTGATTGACACTACCCTGCCGATTCCAGGAGGCTCCGGTGTAATCACAGTCTCGGTCGTCGAGACAGATAGCATTACATTAAACTGGACACCAGCCAATGACAATGAAACAGAAAGCTCCGATCTGGAGTACAGGATTTACTATTCAACAGATTCTACCGATATTTCCAGTCTAACAGAAGCTATAAATAATGGAACAGCAGCAAACGACTGGCAAAAAAACATTTCTACATTGCTGGTCTCAGGGCTTACAGCTGATACAGAGTACTATTTCCGAATTATAATTCGAGATTCAAACGGTAATATGGATGTATATGAACTTTTCTCACACACCACAGAGGCCCTGGACACCGAACAGCCGGTTCTATCCCTTATAGGAGAGTCCTACATCGAACTTCTGAAAGGTACAAGTTATTCAGATTTGGGAGCGACGGCATTAGATCTTATTGATGGTGAAATCACCTCACAGATCATAAAGACAGGCGAGGTTGATACAAATGTACCCGGGCGCTACCTGATTAATTACAATGTCATAGATTCGGCTGGAAATACTGCACGACAGAAAACACGAACCGTTGTTGTTCTTCCTATGGATGGAGTAGCGCCTGTAATAACACTTAATGGTCCCGCATACATCGATATTGCAGTGGGTTCGACCTATACAGAGCTTGAGGCGACAGCATGGGATGATTTTGAGGGCGATGTGACTTCGTCAATTATTATTGGTGGAGACATTGTTACAACCACTGCGGAAAATTATTTTGACATAACCTACACGGCAAGCGACTCCAAAGGGAATGAATCAGTTGCCTACAGAGAGGTTCATGTTATCTCTGAAGACGATACAGCTCCGGAAATAATTCTTAATGGTGAAGAGACGATGAGTATTATCGCTGGACCAGTATTTACCGATCCCGGTGCCACCGCAACCGATAATATTGACGGCATTATTACAGACAATATAGTCTCTTCCGGATTAGTATCATCTGATACAATCGGCACTTACGCCATAACCTACAATGTCAGTGACGCAGCCGGGAATACGGCAGAAACCATTACAAGAACTGTCAATGTCATAGGTTCAGATTCAACCCCACCGGAAATCTCTTTGGAAGGAGACTATATTACCAGGATCCCCCAGTTCTCCCTCTACAATGAACCTGGTGCCATGGCAATTGATAACCTGGATGGCGATATCTCTGCAAACATTATTATTACCGGCGAGGTAGACACCAACATAATTGGTTCTACTATTATTACCTACAATTTGTCGGATCTAGCAGGCAACATTGCAGCAACAGTCACTAGAACTGTAATTGTTCAGCTTGTTGATACCACACCGCCGGAACTCGATTTATACGGCGATTCAACTATTTATCTTCCTCTAAACGGTAACTATGAAGAGGAAGGTGCCCGGGCCCAGGACGATATCGATTTCAGGGTAATTCCCATTATTCGGGGAGAAGTGGATACATCGATTGCCGGAACATACTATTTTACCTATGATGCAAGAGATAGTGCCGGCAATTTCGCAGAGACACTTACAAGGACGGTCATAGTTGCGCCAGATGGTGAAAACCATGCTCCTTATGCCTATGCAGGAGAGGATGTCACATCAGGACCAGCCTGGATTAATCTCGACGGTAGAGAGTGTTATGATATTGATGGCAACAGCCTCTTCTACGATTGGGATGTGATCACATCACCGGAAGGCCCCATAAATAACATTCGCTCTTCAGAAATCTCCAACTATTTCTTTGGAGAGATTGGAACCTATGAAATTCGCCTGACCCTTTCCGACGGAGAAACAACATCGGAAGATACTGTCAGCTTTACCATAATAAACGCAGATCCTGAAATTGATGATATCGATTACCCCGAGACTTTTAATATGGACACAGGTTCGACCATAAATATCGAGATTACGGCATCCGACAGCAACAATGATACAATAATTTATAATTGTGAATTTCTATCAAAACCATCAGGTTCATCATCCGCATTATCTGATCCCACAACCACTGAACCCTATTTTGAGCCGGATGTGACGGGGAGTTACCAACTGAAAATTACTGTATCCGATGGTGACTTGAGTACAACAGAAGAGATATCTGTTGAAGTATATGATGATACAAATGTGGAGGTAGAAGTTAATGTTCAGTAATCATAACCAGAAAAAGCTGCTTATATCAGTATTGATAATATTATTTATATTTTTAACCGGATGTCAGGGGCCTGGAATGGTATCTGTTTCGGAAATAGAGACCCTTTCGACCAACGGAGCAAATGTATTCCTGAAGATCCCAACAATATCGTCTCAGGTTCTGGAAACCGTGGAAGGATATGCAGAATCTGAAGGATCACGCACTTTAACCTCCAGGGCCCTGCTTATAAACAATAAATCAACCGTAAAATTGTACAGCTCCGACGGCACCCTCCTGGAGACATGGAATATAGAGCTATCAGCAAGCAGTAGAGCCTCTATGGGAATTGAAACAGAATATAATGCTGGGTTCCTGGTTCCAGTGGGAACGGGCTACTCTATGTCGGTAGATATTTTTAATCTGGCAGTAAGTGATACCGAGCCGGTTGTCACCGGGACCTCATCGTCCTTTGATGTTGTAGCCGGAACAAGTCTCTCGCTTGAGATTGCCTGTATTCCAGCAGAACCTTCACCATTAGAGGAGTCTGTTGATTCCCCTGTTATCGATCTTCTCCCCTCCCATATTGATACAAGCGACAGATCAGCTACACAATGGGGCAGTGAAAGGTGGTTCAGCATTGTCCCCACCTCCAATTTGACAGTAGTGGAGCTTATTCAAGCAGAAACACTGGAAATTTCTCAATTTATTGGAATCTATGATGAAGAAGGGCATCTCATAGATACGATTTCCAATATTGGGCTGATTAAAATGAGTGCGAAAGCTCTGTCTGCCACAAAAATCATTCCAATCAGCGTTCAATCCTATTACGGCTCCAGTGCTACCTTCATAACAACTCCCGGCAAGACATATTACATAGGAGCAGTGGATATCGAATACTACAATGGCACAGAGCCAATAAGTCAGACGGGCGATTTCATGCTCCGTTATTTCCCGGCAGAACCCATTGATAATAATAATTCGCTCGCGGAAGCCGTTTCAATAACAGTAAATGACACACCAATACGATCCGAAATCAGCAGTTATCTTGATTATGATTATTATACCTTCGAAACCACAGCGGATGTTGACTACACTATCCCTATTTATGGGGAAGATGAGTCTGTTTACTATACCCTCTATGATTCCAATGGAGATATTGTTGAGGAGGAGGAGTCCTACTACCCAATCGAATTCACCGGTATCGGTGGAACCTATGTCTTCAGGCTCTCCTCTTACGACTACTCTTCGACCGCCTATACTTTTCAGATCCTCTCTCCCTACCCGGATGGAAATACAAAGCTGTCGGAAGCGGAAACACTGACTGCCGATAATGAAATACTGGCAAGGTCAATGAGCAATGCCGGAGATTATGATTACTATACCCTTACGACCACATTGGATACTGAATATTCGGTCATTGTTGACTGCGGTACGGGCAATGAAACAGTTTATTGTAATGTCTATGACTCCTCTGAATCCTCCATCAAATGGAGTACATCCTATAAGTTCATAACATTTACTGCTGCGGATACGTCTCACACTATCAGTGTAAAACACAACGGTTGGGATACAGACTACACCATCAGGGTAATAACTACACAGGAAGATTCCAACACACTCCCCGGAGAGGCAGTTGAACTGGGTGTTGACCTTTCTCCGGTATCCGACTCTTTAATCAATAACTCTGATTATGATTTCTTCAGGTTCACCCCTGTTTCAGGTGATATCTATTCCATAACAGTAGAACCTGCTGATGACGAAGCTGTTATAATCCGGGCCTGTAACTCAGGCGGAATAGAAACCGAAACCCTCCAGTATGGCACCTTTCCTACAATTTTCGTTGAGGGAGGTGACAATGATATGTATCTGAAAGTTTATCGCCTCAGTGGAGATCCGGTAGATTACAACATCTCTGTTAATACAGCTTTCGACGATGACAATCTGGTTCAGAATCCTGGGCAAGCCATCACTTTATCCGATGGCATCGGATCTGTATTATCGAATATTGGTGATTTCTCCGATGCTGATTTTTTTCAGATCAATACAACAAAAGACTCCTCTTATACAGTCGATATCTCCACCACAGAGGGAGACGAAGTCCGGTATATGATAGGAGAAGGCTCCTCCAGCATTATAACCTCTCCGGTTCAAAGAAGTGGTACGCCATATACCTTCATAGCGGAGACGGGTATATATAAGATTGCGGTCTATTATGGCGACGCTGTCACTGATTACACAGTCTCCGTAACAGAAAATTAAACCTATTAAATTTTAACTACCCAGCCCGGCACCCGCCGGGCTTTTTTTCACTCCAAAGACGAGCGCTTCTATCAACCTGACACCTGGAAAAACCTGAAGTCGGCCGACCGGCCGAAAAAACCTTGTATTTTTTAGATTTTCATATAATAATGAAACTTGTATTCTTTTTTAAGGAGGAATGATAAAAAGTCTTCATGAGCTTGTGTGAATTGAAAACCTGTTCTAAAAAGAAATAGGACAGCCAG
>JAEINK010000110.1 GCA_016342585.1 Spirochaetales bacterium | reverse complement strand
CAAAAGTGGGGAATTCTTGGTTGCAACTATGGGGAATTCACTTTGCAACTTTGCCCAATTTCATTATGCAACAAACAATCTGGGACTTGTTCCCAGTGAACACTCCAGTGGCTTGACTCAACGGAGAGGAGGGATAACAAAGACAGGCAATGGGCATGTTCGGCGAGTTCTGGTTGAAGCGGCATGGAGTTACCGGTTTAATGCGAGAAAGTCAGCATGTATCCAGCGGCGAGCCGAAAAAACCTCAGAGGTTGTTCAAGCAATTGCCTGGAAGGGACAAAAACGACTTTGTCACCGATATTTGTATCTTTTGGGAAAGGGGAAGATTAAAGTCCAGGTTTGTACGGCTATAGCCCGAGAGCTCGCCGGGTTCATCTGGGCCATTGCACAAGAAGTTATTGGGCAGCCGCAAACAGTGCGTTTAGATTAAGTAGAGTGGAAGAATAAGAGAATTGTTTGCGAGCATTGGAATGGGAGTAGAGAGGGCAGGTCAGGAGAATCCTCAGGGGCACTATGAGGCGCCAAATCTTTGGATGACCCTCGATAATAGAGAGAGGCAGCTCCACGACGAAGATAAGTCAGGCGGTAACCAACCCGCGTATATCAGAGTGATCGACCGTCGTTTCATGCCTTCATACTCCTGTTCAAGTGCTCGCATTCAGGAGGATAGTTATTGAGTAAAGAAAATAGTTGACAGGTCAATACATATCAGTGCCCAAAATGATAGTATTATTGAAAACTTACATTAATTATTATAGAGATTCGTAATCTCTTCCGCTGTCAGGGCTCTATTGTAAAAACGGAAGTCATCAACCTTACCATTAAGATTATAAGTGCTGCTGTTAAACTCCCAACCACCGCTTCCGTATCTATCACCAATTCCTGCTACTGCAGATGCAGATCCTGAATAGGTTTCAGTGTGAGTTTTCTGATCATAAAGCTGACCATTCAAGTAAAACTTCACAACATTTGCTTCCTTCGTAATCGTAAAAAACAGCCATGTTGAGGGAAGTATATTCGTATTGGCAGCTGATAATGCATTCCCTCCCGATGGAGTGTATTGATCAAACCCTAATACCTGGCTGCTCATTATTATCATGAATAAATTTCTTGTATCGGAAGCAGTTGTGTACTCTCCATATAGATATCCTACTGAATCGGATTCAAGGTTAACCCAACCTGCCAGGCTAATAGGATCCTGATCCCCGGAATAGATTAATGGTGTTGTAATAACATCATTTATACCATCCAGCTGCATAGCCTTACCTGCATTTCCCGAATGATCTTCACATGAAACCGCCCCGGAAATCGTACCATTTTTACTGTTCCCCGAGGTATCGGATGCATCTCCTACATCAAAGAGATATTCAGCAACCAGGCCGTCTGTCGGAATAGAATAATCATAATTAAAACTCCAGGTGCTTCCCCATTCTCCTTCCACAGAACTTTCATAAACAGGACGGACTCTCCAGTATTTCAAACCAATAGATAACTCATCTATTATCTGGAATTCTGAATTGGTAACAGAAATTTCGGGACTGGATGAAAAATCATTTTCTATCTCTGATATTTGGATCCTGTAACTCACCGCATCAGGAAAGTCGAACCAATTTAATAATGGAGTTGAATCTCCAGTTACAATATCATCTACGGGTTCAATCACAAGTATTGAATTCAGATCAATAACATGCTCCGTTGTTTCACCCGTAACAATCCGAACAACTTCCGGAGGAATTCTATAACGCAAATCACCTGATTCTTCAATCTGAAGATTCCAGAGATAATAACCCGCAGGAAAGTCCTGTATACAGGAAGCGCTACCATCAGTCTCTGTAACAGTCAATACGATTGGATTATCACCAACTTTAGTAAAACTCGACACAACCGACAAATTTGCTTCATTCAAAATTCCCAACGGCCACTGTAAACTTAAATCGAAATTTCCAACATCCGTTAATAGATACACATCCACATTAACAGAATTTTCTCCACTTACAATCTCTGTAACAACAAAACCAGTCATAATATCTGTTCCATCGATATTCTTTGCAGTTATCATAATAGTCCAGGTTCCAGTAATAATATTTTCTGCAGTGAAGGAGGTTCCTGAAACATCTTCTGAGGAAAAGGTTACCCCTCCAGGACCACTGCCAGCGATGTTAAAGGAAATAATGGTCAAATCTATTGATGGGGTAATAGTACGTGATAAATCTGTTGATAAACTAACAGATAAATTTGCTGTCCGGGAATCATCTATATCCATATCACCTAATGTGATAGATGAATCACATGATGAAAAAAAGAAGACCTCTAATATACTAACAATGATTACAAGAAATGATATTTTTTTATTCAGCATTGGATTCTCCTGTTATTAAAATGATCGGACTGCTCGAACATAATGAGATTCATACATCTCATCAAACCCTGAATATCCGCCTGAAAAATAGATAGTTCTCGCCTGGTAAGTATTATCATATTCGGAAGAGCTCCAATATACATCTAAATTTGAAAAACCTCCAAGACCTTCTAAATGTAGATTCTGATACATTAAATATAACTCGTTCTTCGATGGCAAAAACCAGTCATCATAACTCTCTAAATTCAGATCATCACAAATTTTAGCGGCATAACTTCCTGAACCAAATGTATCAACAATGAGATCTGTATTTGTTTTTCCTGTTCCAATATTAAATGATGTTGCCCCTCCTAATGAAGGATCTGTATTTTCACGCCATTGTATTCCTATACTTTGATCAGTTTCAGCAGCTACAAGCCCTCCTCCAGCCCCATCAAGGTAAAAAATTAATCCTCCTTGATAAAAAACCCCTAATGCAAGAATAAAATCAATTTCAAAAACTATTGACTTACTAGCCATAGTATTTCCATGAATAGCTATGACAGTCAAAGTATGATTAACACCTTCCGATAAATTATCATCTATAACAAATGTCGAACTATTTTGCTCACTGATAAATTCACCATTTAAATACCATTGAAACGAATCAGCAACAGGATCTGTTGTGGCAGACACGATTCGAATCTCCCCGGTGACTATCTCCAACAGACCATCTTCTAAATTAAGACTAATATCAATAACATCATTATGAGGCACGACAGTAATCCCGCCATCGATCTCAACAATAAAAGTACCAACATCACTCCATTCACTCTCCCTTCCCGTTTTAAGAGCCTGAACCTGCCAGGAATACTCGCTATTTACCGATAAGGCATCTTGTATCTGATATTCAGAATCAGTAACAGTATGCTCAGAAGCCAAAGAAAGATTATCTGTAGATAGGGCATAACGCACTTTATACGAGATCGCAGCTCCAACATCCCCCCAATCCAGAAGCGGAGTAGTATCATTTATACTTACTCCCCCTGTTGGAGAAGTTAAGGTAGGAGTAATAAAAATATTAAACACAGCCTCGGCGGGTGTTGAAGCCCAGCCAGCCTTTACCGCTGCGGCACGAATTGTTGTGTCCTGGTTTAAAATAAATGATCCTGAATAATAGGTTCCATTTACCGATGTAGGATAAGAACCGTCGGTAGTATAATAGATTCCTTCTCCAACATTGGTGGAGGAGAGGCTCACGGTTTGGGTTTCAGAGAAAGTCCCACCATCGGGACTGATCGTAACTTCCGGCATCTGCAGGGTGTAGGTATTTCCAACAACCGGAGAATCGTGATACCAGGTCTTACGAGCAACAGCCCGGATAGATGTAGAGACATTAACCGGAATGGGACCTGAATAAAGAGTACCACTGGAGTTTTCGAAGCTTTCACCACCCATAACATAGTAGATACTGGCACCCGAAGAGGTCGCAGAACAGCTCAGGCTCACCGTCTGTGCTGAAGTATAATCTCCACCGGGAATATCAAAGATAACCTCGGGAAGAATCGGCTGAAAAAGAATTTCAGTTACTTCCGAGGCGGCCATTCCCGAGTAGTCAAAAGCAATGGCCCTTATTGTGGTGGGGGTATTGATATAAATCGAATTATTATAAGTTTGTCCTGTATATTGGGTGGGAGCATCTCCATTAAGTATATACTTGATCTGTGCATTGGGAGTCGCACAGCTAAGAGTAACATTCACCGATCCCCCATCAGGATATACTCCATCTGAAGGGGTGAACTGAACAGGGAGAACCTTGCTTTGGAATGGAGTCAGGGGCAGCGTTCGTTCGGTCAGTTCATTTGTAGTGACCGACACATTATATGCATAGGAATAATAGGTATAGCCTCCATTTAAGAGGGATAACTGAACATTCCATTCACCGGAAGTAAGGTTAAGAAGGTAAAGACTGGCCGTCGTCTGTTCTGGTCCTATCTGTACAGACTCTATTACAGAATCAAAACCTGACCTGCTTGCGGTTACCTGAAAGGAATCCATGCTGCCGGCGGAAAATGTATCTGTAGTAATATTGAGGGATCCGCATTCGTGGCCAAGCCTTATCATCAGATTACTTCCGGAAGAGGTATTGAATACCGCCTGACCTGAATAAACAAGAGTCTGACTTGAATTAAGAGCCTCGGCGGAAACAATCCACTCTCCGGCAGAAATATTCAGACTTCCGGTATAGGCAGAACCATTCCAGCTTAGAGTCGTCTCAACATCCATAAAACCCGAACGTTTGGCCGTTATATTTAAATAGGAAACAGAGATAGAACGGCTTCCGGTTGATTCACTTTGGGGAACATAAACAGTTATTTCATACTCATCCGTTGGCAGGTCAGTCCCGACAATATTAATTGGTGAATCAATATTCATTTGACAGGATAGGGAGAGAAATCCGATTATTAAAAACAGTATTATATTCTTTTTCATCTTCAAATCCTTAATTAGTATAGTTTGATACTGGCGGAACCGCTTGCCAGTCCGGTGTTGGATGATAGAAGCAGATAGTAGGTTCCAAGACTCAATGTTCGATCCGTCGAAACCGTATAACTGTCATCTATATTACTGAAAATCTGGGTAGCAAGATTCTCATTGAAAAGAGTGGCGCTCAGATCAAGACCGGAACTGCCATCCCCGTCAGAGCTATCGTTCATTATAAATCTGTAGATCTTCTCCTGGGAAATCTCGATCATATACCATTTCTCATAGACAGAGGCAAACTGTACAGGAGTAAAGTAATCTGCCGGGATAAGCCGATCATAGAGACCGACAGAAATTCCCGATGGAAAAACATACTGCTCTTCGGCAATTGCAGATGGTTCGAATCCCGTTCTAAATGCCCTTGCTTTCAGGTTTTTTGTTCCGGTAATTACAATAATCGAACCCTCGGTATAGGGGGTACTTGCTTCGGTTGGTTCGCTGCCGTCGTCTGTATAGTAAATATTTGCCCCATCTGTGGCACATGTAATTTCAGTTGTAGTAGGCGGACTGACAGAGAACTGAGTTCCTCTTGTTGTAAAGACAGGCAAAGCCGTCTTGGTTTCATTTATGGCATAGAAATCATAATCCGATGTATGAAGATAGGACATTACAACATCATCCAGGGCCACGGTTACACTGCTTATCTCATTATTATTTGGTTCGTATATTGCAGTATTGTAGAAAGCATCGAGGGTCGCTTTATTCTCTGGCTCCCGCTCCACTCCAAAGGAGTACTTTGCCTCGGAATTTAGATCTGCTCCACAGAACGCAAAAATAAACCCGGTATAGTAGGGAAGTTCAATAAAGCCTGTGTTTAATTGTCCATCCCAGGCTGTTTTAAAATCGATACTCCTGCCGTCCGGGGTCAGGATATAACCGTTCACAACCTTATATGTAGATGCATCATTTCCTGTCGAGTACAGATTTATTCTTGTTTTGGTTTTATAGAATCTTAAGGTAACACTGTCTTCCCAGGTATGATTTTCCCCATCCCCGGAGGTCAATGTGATGGAAACATCCTTATCCTCCCAGGAGGCTGTTATCTCCTCACAGCGGACACCAATATTGATTATTTTCTCCGCATCGGGAACCATACTGCCTACAACTCCAGGTGCCCCGCCACTTATGGTGAGTCCCGATTCACCGCTTAGTACATAGTTTGTTCCAAGATTACTTTCACTGCCGGTATTCGTTACTTTAAGTGTGATATTGAAGTAGGTAGCACCATCCGCATAAAGGAAGTTATTGTCGCCCATTGAGTATTCAGTTTGAAAATTATACCTCTCGGTGGTTAGAATCAGATTACCAATGTCTTCACCATCTTCAGCGGTTTGAATAATCGCAGGCTGAAGGTCTTCATATCCAGCCGGAAGATCTTCAGAAACAGGTTCAACAAGATACTCCTCTCCTGGAATAATCTGATCAGACTCCCATTCTCCATTAACATCGGTTGTAACGGTATCCGTATTTGAAGGGTTATTCAAATTGGTAATGATAATATTAATCCCCCCTATTCCGCTTAAACCTCTTCCCGTTGAGCGAATATTGGCAGAGGATGATTGCTGCTCCAGAAGCTGGCCTTTCATACTTCCCATTTCCCGCTGACGGATCAACTTGTATGCAGAGGCGCCTTGAGTAACAGACAGAATATTGTCGCCATCTTTCTCAAGTGTGATACCAGAAGCAAGATTAACCGTTTGTGCAGTAGAACTGGATACATTATCTTTTGAACTATTTTTACTGACATATCTATCGGTGATAAGCCATTCATCTCCCTGGTCCATCCGGGTCCATTTCCCCCAGAAGTACTGATCAACTCCATCGGTGATACTTGCAGCAGTGACGATATAGGTCGCAGAAACAACTTCAGAACTGCTTATATTATTTCCATAGGCGATAGCCTTTATTGTCGTTCTCTCCGAAAGAGGAATTCCACCGGTATAGTTGATTCCCGAATACTGTGATGGTTCAGAATTATCAAGGGTATACCGGATAGAAGCATCTTCGGGGGAGGTTATCTCAACAGTCACCGAACCAGTATAGCTACCCGGTGCCGGATTAAATGTCGGATTACTAAGCTGTGTGGCTCCCTCTATTATATAATCGACAGAAGAGACGGAAGAAATCGTACTCCCCATAGTGGCAATTGCATAAACGGTCTTGGATGATCGAAGTTCAAAGGGACCTGTATATTCAATTCCATCATCACTCATAGGATCATCATTATCCAGAGAATATCTGATAGAAGCTCCATCCTCACAGGTAATCTCAACCATTACCGATCCTGTAGTATAAGTCCCTGATGGTCTTGCAAAAACAGGGGCATCTAATTTATCTGACCCCGATCCTGTAGGACATCCTGAAAAGAGTATGATTAAAATAATCAGAACTGCAATTTGCTTTAAGATTTTCATTCTAACTCCTGACTTTATCTATAATAAACGTAACTACTCAGCACCAACCATGAATGGGTTTCCGGCAAAGACTCTTAAAAGCGCTTCCATTGCATGAACATC
>JAEINK010000022.1 GCA_016342585.1 Spirochaetales bacterium | reverse complement strand
AATTGTATGTAAAATTCCCCACCGGGTAGTGGGGAAAAATAATTGCAATAGTGGGGAATTTTCACTTGCAAAAAACACCCAGGGTGGATGTTTCATAAATCTGATATTCCAGGGAAAAGATACGAACAAAATTCACTAGGGGGATAAGACACTCTTTAATATTAACGACATCCGCACCATCTCTCTCTTCAGTTTTAACATTGCCGAGAATACTCAAGGGCGGTTTATATTCGAGACAGTTTCGTGCAAAATGAACCAGAAACTCTGGTTTGTCTGAACAAAGTTTAAAAATGTGGTTTTGGAGGTTCTCTGCAAGAGGCTCCTTACCCCAGGTTTGAGATATATCGAAAAAAACATGTATATCCAGGAGGGAGGTATTGTCTGCTGTTGAAATCCACTCTTTATATTTGTTTTTCCATTCTGTTTCCGAAAGACAATAGGCGGGATTCACCGCCATTATTCCACCTGGACAATAAGAAAAACCGGCCTGGTTCAGTCTTGAGCATACTCGATGGGCGAGGTTAAGAAAATATATTCGAATCTTTTCAAGTTCTTCTCCTGTTTTGTCTGTCTGGAAGGTAAGAGCGTTGTCCTGATCGGAAAAGAGGGTCATTTCTTTTCGACCACTGCTTCCCAGGGATAGAAAGGAAAAAGGTACTGGTGGTTCGTCCATCTCTTCAATGGAAAGGTCAATAATTTTCCTGACTGCGGTTGTATAAATATCACTGATAAATTCCCTGATCTTTTCAGGTTCTGCAGAGTATCGTAACATGGACCGGACCAGATCAGGCAGCTGATTCAGGCTTCGAACGATTTGACTTCCGTTTTTACTGACAGAAATTTGTTCATGAAGTGATCCTGAAACATTCATAAAACCAGGATCCGGGAAAAGTGAATCATTTGGTGTGCTTCGGGAAATAGGTCGGATAGAGATGACCTGTCCATTATCGTTAGAAAGGAAGATGCGTGATATTCTAACTATAACGTCAACGACACCTCCAGTTCGGCAGTGAAGGGCCGCCTCAAATTCATCTGGGACAGGATTTCCGGTTTCAAGGTTTTTAAGATGGGTCTCCAGGCTCCCTCTGCGGGCGGTTAAAGGAAAGAGTTTTTCCCATACGGAGTTGGAGAGGATTTCATCCTCCGAATAGCCTGTCATTTTTTGAAGGTTCGTATTACAGAAAACATTTTTCTGTTCCATCATGAGGATATAACCCTCATTGGAAGCTTCAACCAGCGCACGATATCTTTCTTTGGCTTCAATAAGACCTGCCTCTGCCTGGCGCCTGTTTTTTTCTATGGACCGGCTTTGTATAACCATATAGGCAAGGAGTATGATCAAAAGGAAAGAGATCCCCAGAAATACATAGATGAGTTGAAATGTCAGTCGTGAAATCTCATCTTCCACATCGTGGATATAGGTCCCTGTTCCTATAATCCAGTTCCATGGTTCTACTCTATATACATAAGACAGTTTTGGAACAATTCTGTTGCTCTCTTCACCAAGCTGCCAGAGATACTCAAGGAATCCTCCTCCTTCTTCATTTACCAGAGTTACGGATTCCATAAAAAGCCTTTTACCGCTTACATTCTGTGAATCACGGAACTCTGATAAATCTGTTCCTTCAAGATCTGTACGCCAGGGGTGCATGATCATGAAGGGGTGCATATCTGTAATCCAGAAGTAATTATCATTCTCAGGACCGTACCTGAGTTTTCTTATTTCATCTACAGCCGCCTGGCGGGCATCCACTCCCGTTAAATTTCCTTCTTTCTCAAGCGAGATATAATAATCAAGGATACTGACTGCAACTGATGATATCTCCATGATCATTTCTTCTTTTTCACTCAATAAACTCTGGTGAAAGAGAGGAAGAATAATAAAAAAAACAGAAGTGACAAAGAGGAACATGGCAACAGTTGCAGGGATAACAATCCTCAAAAAAAAGCCTTTATCTCTGGGCCGTTTGTTGTTATTCCTGCCATAATATAGGCCTTTAAAATATCGTGTCAGTTCTTTAGAGGTAAGGATCGGCTCCGAATGTTCTTCCTCCTCATGATATTTCTCGGAAAAATTACCATTTGTGAAATCTTCTCTTGAAGGAATATAATTATCATAGTCATCTTTGATATGGCATTCAAATACTTGACGGATCTGAGCTTTTGTATATTTGTGAGAAAATTCTTCAAAGGCATCCTGAAGGGCTTCCCGGCAGTGGCGGAATTTACGGTGGTCGTAGGGGTTATAGTCTGGAGTTCTTCCGGAAATTAAAAATATTTCAAAACTTTCCCGATCAAAATACCCATCTATCCATTTATGAATATCTTCTGCTCTCAATTTATACAACTGATATGTATGGTTAACATGTTCAGAAATCTTCATTTTTTTCCAAATTTAATCGATTTGTATGTTAAAGCTTTTATGATAATAACATATAGAGTATGGACAATCAATTCTGATTCATTAAACAAAAAACTCCTCCGGATAAGTGGAGAAGTTTTTTTAATTCAGAGATTTTTGATAGTGGTGTTCGTAAAAATCAGGAAACCATTCCGAGGGGGAGTATGGATTTACCAAAAACTTCATTTAGAACGAGAGCTACTGCAGTGTAAAAAGCAGAAAATCCGCAAAATATTCCTTCAAAGCCGGCAATTGTCTTTATGATATGGTTTTCAGTGAAATCACCGATGGCAAGGAGAATGAACAGGATTGTCAGAGAAGCAAAGATGGTTTGGTGTGCCCGGCTGATTTTTAATGTTCCGATAAACATAAAAGCGGTAAAAAGTCCCCATAAGAGAAGATAAAAGCCTGCATCAAAAGAGGAGGACGCCGTTATATCCTGTCCAGGAAGTAGTTTAAGAGCCACAAAGGATAACCAGAAGAATCCATATAGTGTGAAGGCTGTCGCTCCAAAAGTGTTGTTTATTTTCCATTCCTGAAGACCTGCAATAATCTGTGCAAGCCCTCCGACAAATATACCCATTCCAAGAATCATACTTGTCAGGGGGAAAAAGCCTGCATTATGAATATTTAGTAGGATCGTTGTCATTCCGAAACCAAGAAGACCTAATGGTGCCGGGTTCCCGTAATTGCTGTGTGAGGACATTGATGTTTACTCCATTGTAGTTGATTGTGTGTGAAATTATGATATATATTTCTATATGGATTTTGGGAAAATGTAAATCATCTCTACGAAAATATATGTGAATAAGGGTAAAATATGGAATATCATGGCATTCATTTGTGATTATTCTTGTATCAAAAATTAAAGTAAGCTAAAATTATTATAGAAATATTGGAGAGATCATAACTTGAATACAAACGATTTATACCTCGAAGAGCATTATAAGTATCTCATTGATCAATCTCCCTTTCATGTGTTTTATTTTGATCTTGAATTGAAAATATTATATATCAATAAGTATACCCGTGATTTTCTTTGCATCACAAATGAAGAGGCTGTAGGAAAATCCATCCTGGAATTTGTTCCTGAAGAGACTCAAGACTCTTTTCTAAAGATGATCAAACGTATCAATAAGGCATTTCCAAAGTTTCATACAGAACATATGAACTATGATAATTTTGGAAAAGAGTACTGGTTTCGATGGACCGATGGCGGGATTTTTAACGGAGATGGGGAGCTCATCGGGTATCAGTCCATGGGGCAGGATATTACCGATAAGAAAAAAAACGAAGCTGAATTGCAGAAAAGCAGTAAGAGACTTCTCGAATCACAGAGAGTGGGCAATATGGGAGACTGGGAATGGGACATAAAAAATGATGTTACCTTCTGGTCCAAACAGGCATATCGTATTTATGGTCTTGCTCCTGATTCTGTCACTCTGAGCCAGGAATTTTACAGGGAGATGATTCCTGAAAAATATCGAAGAAAACTGGTAGAGAAGCAGAATGAAGCATTTCGGGAGCATCTCGGAAGTTTTAATTTAGAATATCCTTTTAAGCGTAAAGACGGATCTACGGGGTGGGTTTCTGATCAGGCAAGGATTGAATATGATGAATCTTTCAAGCCGGTCAGAATATATGGAACGGTACTGGATATTACAGAGTATAAGGAACTTCAGGTTTCATTGGAGAATCTGCTCGAAATGGAAAGTATGGTTCTGAATATTTCGTCTATTTTTATGAAAACAGATCCTATTGTTCCTGGTATTGCCGTCGATATGACCATGGAGAAGCTTGGTCTTAAACTTAATGCGGATAGAACTTATATTGTACTCAATAACCTGTTGTGCCCTGAACAGGACGATGTTTATGAGTGGATGAGGAATGAGGACCTTTCAGGAATGATCAAATGGGATGGAACTCCCTCACAAACACCTATGATTTTTAAAGCACTTGAAGATTCTGATTTTGTTTTTATCAGCGATGTTCAAGAGATAATTACCTCATATCCTGAGGATGGAAATGTTTTAAAGGAGATGGGAATTGGGGCCTTTCTGGCAGTCACCCTTTTATATAATAACCAGATTTGTGGCTATCTTTGTGTCGATAAAAGAACTTGCGTTAATGAATGGTCTTTACCGGACATTGATTTTCTGAAGATAATTGGTGAGATGTGTGTTGGGGCATTGGAAAGAATTCGTTTTCAAAGAGCACTTAAACGCGAAAAAGAGTTTTTAAATATGACTCTCATGTCTATTGGAGATGGTTTTATCTCCCTTGCTCCTGATGGGAAGATCGAACTGATAAATAACAGAGCAAAAGACCTCCTGGGATTAAAAGAAAATGATTATCAGCAGAGGCATCTTGAAGATGTTGCTGAAATAAAAACGGAAGATGGCCTTACAGTTATTAATTTTAATTTCCTTTTCTCTACTCAGAACTCAACTGGTCAATCTTACAGGAAGGGATATTATAAGCACCCCGATGGAACCCACAGGATACTCTCTTATTCCTGTACCCTGATCCCCGGGAGGAATCCAGTTGGACCAGGATGTGCCTTGATTTTCAGAGATATTACCGTTGATTCCAGGAGACAGGATAAGATCTCTTTTTTAAGTTTTCACGATTCACTTACAGGTATATATAATCGGGCTTTCATGGAGGAGGAGCTAAAGCGTCTGGACACTGTTCGGCAACTCCCCCTTTCTATAATCATAGGCGATGTAAACGGTTTAAAACTGGCGAACGATGTTTTTGGACATAAGGAGGGGGATAATCTCCTGAAAGCTATTGCCGGGATCATGCTAAGCTGTTGTCGTGAAGAAGATGTCATTGCCAGGTGGGGAGGGGATGAATTCTCAATCATCCTGCCGAAGACGGATCAGAAAACGGCTGACAAGATTTGTGACCGGATTCGAAATAAATGCGAAAAGACGACATCTACACGAATCACACCCAGTATTGCCCTGGGAAGTGCTTCAAAGGTTGATCCTGACGAGCTTACTGATGGCGTATTAAGGGAAGCTGAGGATAGGATGTACCGCCAGAAGCTTTTAGATGACAGGAGTGTTCGCAGTGATATTCTCTCTTCACTGAAGAAATCCATGTTTGAAAAGTCTTATGAAACTGAGGAACATACAAAAAGGATGTTGAAGATTTGCTCAATGTTTGGGAAAGCTCTGAACCTGCCTTCAAACCTTCAGTCTGATCTGAATCTCCTTGCTATCATGCATGATATGGGCAAGATTGCTGTTCCGGTACATATCCTCGGTAAAATTGGTCCCTTAACCAATGATGAATGGTCAGAGATTCAGAAACATCCGGAAGCAGGATATCGGATATCTCAGTCTTCACAGGAGTTGTCTTCCATCGCCGATTATATCCTTGCTCATCATGAGCGCTGGGATGGAACAGGCTATCCCCGAAAATTGAAAGGCAAAGAGATTCCCGAACTTTCCCGTATAATCAGTATTGTCGATTCCTATGATGTGATGACAAACGGCAGGGTTTATAAAGCGGGAATCCCTTCCGAAGATGCCCTGTGTGAGATTGAAAAGTGTGCGGGTACTCAGTTTGATCCTGAACTTTCTGTCCAATTCATTAAAATAATGAGAGGATAAAAAAAGCTGCCGGTTTTTATACCAGGCAGCCTTCATTTCTGATTTGAAAAATTCTACTGTATGTCTACTGTACTACAGGGAAACCTTCATTGGCCCAACCGGAAGCACCAGTAACAGGAGTACCCATTCCGCTCTTCATTGAGACGGCATTGTAACCAAGAAGTCTCAGGATGGCGACAGCCTGTCCGGCAGTCTGTCCTGAGTAACAGTGGACAACAACCTGTTTATCCATGGGGATAACATCAGCGAACTGTTCCTGCATTCCTTTAGCCCATGGGATGAGTGCGGCGCCCTCTATGTGGCCTGCATCATAGGCATCCTGCTGTCGGATTGAAAGAACAAAGATATCCTCTTCAGCATCCAGAGCTTCCTTGACTTTCGCTGCTGGCCAGATGTTGCTTCCGCCTTCGGGGATTGCATTGAAGTAATCTGCTACAGCACTCTTGATAGCTGCATCGTACTTAACTCCGGATGCTTCAGGAGCCGCATTGGCTGTAGTTTCCTGATATGCTTCGTAACCTTCAGTTTTAGCAACACCAAGTGAATAACCGTACTTAACGGAACTGGCCTGGATACCTGCTACATTCAAAGCAGCTACTGCCTGACCTGCGGTCTGACCTGAATAACAATTTACATAAACAGGTTTGTCATCCGGAAGCCATTCCAGAGCAGCGGTAATAGCGGGGCCCCAGGGAGCGTTTACAGCACCTTTCAGGTGACCTGCGGCATAATCTTCGGCTTTTCTGATGTCAAGAAGAAGCATATCTTCTCCGGCATCGATCTTGGCAAAAACATCGGCGGATGCAATAATTCTGTTGCCGGGAAAGTTGGCAAAGTAGGCAAGTGCTGCCTCTTTAACAGGATTGGCTTCCACTACCGGTGTTGTTTCTGCAGCTTTCTCAGCGGCGGGTGCGGCGGCGGCGGGTGCTTCCTCTTTGGAACATCCGACGAACATGAGTCCGGGTACAAGTAAAAGTACCAGTAAAATTGAAATTAAACTTAACTTCTTCATCTATAATCTCCTTTATAGTTTGAACAAAATATCTTACGAAAACCAAGAAAGTTAATCAAAGTTGAATAAAAACTCAGCTTTCGAAGTTTTTCTTTATAGTATCAGGATGCGTCCTCAACCTGTAGCTGAACTTGTCCGGGAACAACCGGTTTGAATACAGGCAGGTTTGAGTCGGCACTCCATTCAAGCCAGGCGCCATCATATATCCTGAGATTTCTGTATCCGGCATTATAGAGGGCGGCATATGTCTGTGCGGCTCTGATTGAGCTTTTACAAAACATTATTACCGTATCTTCGGGCATTATGCCGGCTTCTTTGTACATAATCTTGATGTGCTGAATCGATTTATAGGTTCCATCATTAAAATTATTTTCCAGGTAGTCGATATGGACTGCTCCTGGGATCGTTCCATTGTTATACTCTTCATCACTTCGAACATCAAGAATTACAATATTCTCGCTGGGGTTATTGAGCCAGTTAAGAATTTCATTTTTTCCTGTGATCATATCGGGATTAGGCGGTCCTGTGGTGTATGATGCCTTAGAAGCGCTCATAGCTCCTGCGACAATCTCTGCCCCTTCATTTTTCAGAGCGGCCAATCCCCCGGATACTATTTTGATTTGACCGTTATGACCATAGATCATCAAAGTCCATGCCAGTCGTCCCGAATCCATGTTATTATTGTCATCATAAATAATTACATTTGATTCCGCAGTTAGGCCGGCATTACCTGCCACCTCTGCAATGAGATTTCCCGGAGCAAGAGAGTTGGGTACAGGTGTTTTGACTGTAATTTCCGCCCTTTCTATATTTACCGCCCCGGACAGATGTTCCTTTTCAAAGGAGGTTTTTTTCTGGGCGTCCAGCATGAGCCATCCACTCTCTTCAGCCATGGAGAGGGCCTCATCTGCTGAAATAATCAAGGATCCTGTTTCGGCATAATTCCCGTTTCCACAGCCTGTAAATAACAGACCCGTAGATAAAATCAATACAGCCAAAATTATTTTTATAGCTTTGTTTCTCATAAAACTTCCTACCTGGTATTTAATGGGCGCAGCTGCAATCTGCAATTCCCATAGCTTCACAAACCTTTTTACACGTGAAAGAGTCTTCGAAAACCTTAACGATTTCTCCGTTCTTAATTACTGCCAGGCTTGGAACTCTATGGATATGCATTCTGTTAGCAATTCCCTTCGATTTATAAACATCTACGCGGGTCACCTGGAATACTCCTTTAGCATGCTTCTCTATTTCGTCGATATCGCAGAGGTGTTCCCGACATGCTTCTTCCGAGGCATCATAAACAAAAACAACACCATCCTTACTAAGGATTTGGTTTTGGTATACTTCAATTTCCGCTATATATTTTTCGGCGGCATAACCGGCAATAGCACCATCACCAACAGCTGTAGCAACCTGCTTCAGGAATTTTTCGGTAACGTCTCCGACGGCATAAACACCTTCAACCTTTGTCTCCATGTTTTCATTGACAGGAAGGTATCCCTTGGCATTTACTTCTACATGATCCTCGAAAATCTCTGTGTTGGGTATATAACCGATGAATTCGAAACAAGTGGGAGTTTCTACAGGAACTTCTTCTCGGGTTTTAACATTCTCAAGGACAACTCTTTCAAGATGATCACCACCTTCAAATCGTTTTACCATTGTATTCCAGAGGAACTCCATTTTGGGGTTGGCAAGGGCTTCTGCTTTGGCAATCTCATTACAGTCCATCTTACCATTATCGTGAATTACCGAAACATATACTTTATTGGCAAATTTGGTAAGGAACATTCCTTCTTCAATTGCTGCATCACCCGAACCGATGATTAAGACATCTTTACCTGTATTGGAGGCTGCGTCACAGGTCGCACAGAAGGAGATTCCCTTATCAAAAAGAAAATTTTCTTCATTTTCGGCACCAGTGGTTCGGGGCCGACCGCCGCTTGAAATTATGACAACCTTGGATTTATAAATATTTCTGAAGGTTTCAACTATCTTTGTTTCTCCTGAAAAATCGACACTCTTTACATCGGTTCCCTTAAATTTAACACCGAATTTTTTGGCTTGAGCCTGAAAACGGTTCATTAACTCTAAACCGGTTGTTCCCTCGGGAAATCCAGGGTAGTTCTCAATTTCATTTGTATAGGTCGCAAGACCACCAACGAGTGATTTTTCGATTAGCAGTGTTTTTAATCGCGCGCGGCCTGCATAAATTCCAGCTGTCATACCTGAGGCTCCGCCGCCGATAATCACTACATCATATTCTTCTATTTTCTTTTCTCTTGCCATTATTTTTCCTTCGATTTACATAAAATACTTTACAAGAAGTTTGCTTCCCACCATTGCTCCCAGGAAGAGGAATACCGCATATACCCATCCCGATAGGGATAAGGATGAAATTCCACTGAAAAGAGCACCAATGTTACAGCCAAATCCTATTCGGGCACCATAACCCATGAGAAGTCCACCAAGAATAGCGGCAACTATCTGCTTTTTGGATTTTATCTTCTTGATCTTGAATTGTGACGCCATCAATGTGGCAAAAAGAGCACCCAAAATAAGTCCGACATTCCTCATGGTTCCCGGATCTTTCAGGAACCCGTTATCAAGCGTTGCCTGAGCTCCGGGAGAGGAGAAGTAGTACCATTTGTCTACATTCCCGCCCACCAGCTCATAAAGCCAGGCACCCCAATTCGCCAGAACACCTGAAACACCCCAGGGGGATCCGGTGGAGGCAAGGGTTACTATCTGGAATATGGATAGAAGTATAGCTCCTGTAACATAGGGCCATGCATCTTTGAACCACATCAGATAAAATTTATTCTTTTTCAGCTCCATAATTTCTTCCGTTATTTAACCTTTTCGATGATAACTTCCCATTCACCGTCATCAACTTCTTCGAGTTCGACGTTATGGCCCTCTTTTCTTGCCCATTCGGGAACATTTTTCATAGCACAGCTGTGATCAATCTGTACAATAAGAATATCGCCTACTGCCATCTCTTCAAGTTTTTTTTCTGCCTTTACTAAAGGTACGGGACAAGCTTCTCCTAAACAATCCAATTCAAATTCTGCCATTATAATATCTCCTCTCTAAATTTTAAGTTTTTTTCAGCTCTATTCGGCTGATTTTTTTCGGTTTTCCCACTTATCGGCTGCGATAAACAAACAGGCTATGATAAGCAGCTGTACAACTATTGCTCCACCCCAACCGAAAACATCGGGAAGGAAGACGGATTTACCATTTGAAATTACATTAAGTTTCCACCATCCAAAATCATGCGCACCCCAGAGTGAACCAATGATGAAGAAGAGAAGAGAAAGTATCTGCATGATAAATCCCTCTCCAACTCTCATTAGAGTCCCTGATGCACATCCTCCCGCAATTACCATACCAATACCAAACATGAATGCACCTATCACCGTAGCAAAACTTATAGGAACAACATAGGATTGACCTGGAATGGGAAGACCTTTCGTAAATGCACCATATTTAATCGCCCAAAAACCCAATGAAGTTAGTGCAAATGCGATTAAAACGGCTCGTGTTACAGTCGTGCTTCCCGTTAATGCAGGATCTCGCATACTGGCAGTAAAACAGAATCGAGATCTTTGCAGGATAAATCCGAAAAAGATTCCAGTAAACCAGAATAATCCCAGTTTCTGCTCAATGAAACCAAGCACTACTCCAAGAATGATCAGGACCACCCCTATAGCCATTCCCACGGGGGTCAGATTTTTTTTCTTCTTCCGTGTTCTGCTTCGGGATGAACGCTGGATGCCTCCTGAACCGGTAGCCGGTGCTGGAGAATCACTCATAAACATTACCTCCTTTAATTAGGTTAATATGGACAAAGTATAAAGGGAGGAATTATAAAAATCAACTAATATCGATATCTATTTATACAAAAAGTGAAATATTCGGATAAAAATATAATGGATAAATCAAATATAAATATACTTCAATAGAGAATAAATATGAGTATATTGGTAGGGAATGCGAAAAATTCCATATTCTATTAATTTGAATTTACGAACCATCCCTTTTCTGTTAATACTATCTGAGTGAGTTTAAGAATGAAAGAAAACAGCAAAAAAAATCTGATAATATTCTCCTATATTTTAATCTGGTTCCTGGTCAATTTATCCTTTTTGACTTATTTCCCATTTTTCCATTCAGATGAAACATGGCTCGCCGGACTCACAAAGGGTATGATGGAAAAGGGACATCTGGATCTTACGGAACCTTTTTTTGATCTTTTCCCAAGAGCAGCACATGGATTAAAGCTCCTTTTTCATGGATTTCAGGCTCCATTTCTAAAGGTTTTCGGTTTTTCAGGATTAGGAATCCGGTGTTTATCCCTGACAGCGGGCGCTTTTTCTCTTTATCTTTTTTTTCGTCTTCTCTTCAGAACAGGATTTTCATTTTTTCTCTCATTTACCGGAATGGTCCTGCTCTCGGCTGATATACAGTTTATCTACGCTTCACATTTCGGTCGGCAGGAGATACTCCTTTTCTCCTTCATGCTTGCCGGATTTAATTCGTTCTATTCAGATTGGCGGCACAGGGGAATAATCACCGGGCTGATCACAGGTTTGGCCGCGGGGGTTCACCCTAATGCCTTTCTTATTGCCTGGCCTGTTTCTATCCTCTTTCTTTTTGAGATCATAAGGGGCAGGAGGAGCAAAAGAGAGGGGGGCGGTTTCCTCATTGCTGCCGGCACATCATCTCTTGTTTTTGTAATAGCAAGTTTTGTTATTAATCAGAATTTTATATCTGAATATGCACGGTTTGGTGCTTCGGTAGGTGTGCGCAGCGGTATGGTCGAGAGAATTTCCGATTTTATGCCTTTTCTTGTTAAACTTTTTTCCCGGGTGAGTGGAACTTACTATACCCCTGATATCAGGATACAGATGATTCTACTACCTGTTCTTATAGTTGTCGGTTGCATTCTCCTTTTTCTACACCACCGAAATGGTGTTCAGACCGAGGATGGGACGGGGCTTCACTCCCTCATCACCGGACTGCTCGTCGGTCTTACAGGTATACTCGGTGTAACTATTGGAATTATCATAATCGGAAAATATAGTCAGCCATCTATTATCTTCTATTTCCCTTTTTTTTATATTCTGCTTATTTCTATATTATCAAAGGCTTTCAGGTACATGCCCTGGCTGGTTTTTATCTGCCCCTTTTTTTTAATCATCATTTCCGGCTTCCAGCTCCAGCATGAGATCCTTCGTGAAGGAGACTCTTTTCAGGAGTATAACCAGGCTTTAAAAGCGATAATCCCGCCAGGTTCCCGGGTGATAGGAAACATTAATGCAGGGGTTGCCTTTTCGGATATGGATTATCTGGACTGGAGGAATTTCCCCCTCCTTGGTGATTACGGACTGTCGGTTGAAGATTATCTGAATGACCGTAAAATCGAATACCTGGTGTATCCCGATGAACTCGACTATATATACAATTCCCGGCCGGTTTGGAACATCATGTACGGGAACCTTTACCCCTGGTACGAGGAGCTTCAATCGTTTATTAACCGCCGGTGCCGGCTAAGCGGGGCTTTTTCAAGTCCTGGTTATGCTATGAGGATTGTTCCTTTAAGATTTTCGAAGGAGTGGGGCGTCCGCGTTTATGAGGTCCTTTCCCCTTCAATCAGCGAATAAATTTCCGATTTAAAACGCAGGAACTCCTCTTTTCCCGATTCCCGGGGGTGAGGAAGGGGGTTTTCATCATGAAATATGATTTTCCCCCCGGCGCTCATCACAAGAAGTCTGTCGGAGAGATAAACCGCTTCATCAATGTCGTGGGTTACCATCATTATCGATGTGGCCGTCTCTCCTTCCAGATTGAGGAGAGTATTCTGAAGAGCCCGTCGTGTCGGGGCATCAAGTCCATCAAAGGGTTCATCCAGGAGGAGGAGCTCGGGCCGGGCTGCCAGGGCTCGTGCTATAGCTACCCTTTGTTTCATCCCACCCGAGAGTGCTGCCGGGTAAAGGTTTTCCACACCTTTCAGGCCCGATAGTTCCAGAAGTTTTAAAGCAAGATTCTTATCCTTTTTTTCCATGGGAAAAGTCACATTTTTAAGTACTGTTTTCCAGGGGAACAATTGGGAATAATCCTGAAAGACCATTACCCTTGATTTTTCGGGTCTATTTACCACAGCCCCATTGAAGGTTATCCTACCAGAGTCGGGAAGGATGAACCCTCCGGCCAGGTTAAGCATACTCGTCTTGCCGCAACCGGATGGGCCCAGGATACAGGTAATCACCCCCTTGCAGATATCCAGGGAGAGGTCGGAAAACAGGGGTTTGACATTTTGGGGCCAGGTAAAATTAATGTTTTGTATTTTCAGGATGTTCTCATAATTTTTCATGATCTCAGACTCCATCTCCTGGTGGTCCTCTCCTCAAGTTTTTTGAAGAGTATGGTCTCTACCAGGAGTCCTATCATCACCAGGACCAGCAAACCTGCATACATGCCCGGTGTATCCATGAAGAGTCGTTTGTTATAAATATACCATCCCAGGCCTCCATTTCCCGATGCCACCCCGAAGAGCATTTCCGCAGATATGAGGGCGCGCCAGGATCTGGCCCAGGCTATCCTTAATCCTGCAAGGATCTGGGGGAAAGCGGCGGGGACCATTATTCTGATAAAAAAGTGTATCGGAGAGAGCTGATAATTTCTCCCAATCTTTAAGTATATATCTGGAATGTTTTCGAACCCCCCCCTTATATTTATACAAAGAGGCCAGAGGACTGAATGGATAATTATCATGATGAGGGGAGTTGTCCCGATCCCGAAAAAAAGGATGAAAATGGGCAAGAGGGCAATACCGGGAAGGGGGTGCAGCACCGCAGTAAGTACATCCATAAGGTTCCTTATCTGCGGATGGAAAAGCGCCGGGGTGGAGAAAAGTCCTGCCAGGATAGTCCCGGAAATAATCCCGAAGATTACGAAAAGAATCGATCTGTATATGCCGGGGAAGAGTTCCCCCGAAAATATTTCGTGCCAGAGGGCGGTGAGGATTGTTCCTAAATCGGGCATTAGTTGGGGAGACACCTTTCCTGAACGGGCGATTAACTCCCAAAGGAGGAGGAGTAAAAGGACCCACAACAGTTTGGATACGCCAATTCCCTTTGGGAATATTTTCACTGTGCAATAACCTGTTCAGGTATAATAAAATCCTGAAGGTATCCGGCCCTTTCCATAAAATCTATGAAAACATCCAGGCCCTGAATTTTCGTCGTGTAGGCTGTACCCGGTTTTGTCAGATACTCAAAAATCTTTTCTTCATCCAAATCATATATACCTGAAAGGGTTTTTGCTGCTTGAGCTGGTCTTGATGTTATAATATTCATTCCCTCGGCCAGAGCCATTTTTAATGCTTTTACGATCTCTTCATTTTCTGCCAGGTATTCGGCGGTCACCATACCCACAATGAAAGTAAACTCTCCCCCAAAAGCTTCTTCACCAGTCAGAAGAACCTTGTATGGATATTCTCCATTGGATTCGGTTTCTATCTCCTGGAAGATAAAGGGAGGAGAGGTAAAATGGGCATCGATACTTCCTGAAATGAGTCCATTCATCCCATCCGGGTGTTTCAGGGCAACTAGATTTTTGTCAAAAGCCGTATGATCTCCATAAGTTCTTTCCGCTTCCATGGACAGGAGGATATGTTGAATACTTCCCGGCTGGGGAAGGGCAATTCTCCTCTCTTCAAGGAGAGAATCAAGAGACGGGGCCTTGCGAGTATCCGCAACCAGCCCCAGGGGCGCTCTGGAAAGGCCTGTAAAAATCTTCCAGTCCATTCCCTTGTCCCTGGCAATGAGAAAAGGAGGGATTCCTAAAAAACCGGCATCAACTTTTCCTGCAATCACCGCCTCTCTGATAGCCGCTGTGTTTCCCAGCCGGACCCAGGTTACATCGACCTCGGGGAGTAACCGCTCCATTGTTTTATTGGCTTTGATTATCTGGAGAGGGGCATAGGCCAGCCCGTACTGTTCCGCGATAACAATGGATTTACCTTCATCCTTTTTACAGGCTGATAGAAAAATCATGGATACGGTTAATAAGATGATACAGATATTTTGTAAGCTTTTTTTCATTTATTCCTTCCTGGGTAAAAGAACAGGTGACGCTATGAGAAGGTTTTTCCCTTGATCATCCTGAGCCTGAAGTTCATCAAAACTCTTTTTAGTCAGTTTGTTCACCTCCTGTCTCGAATGACCGGAAGCGATAAAGTAACCGGCTCTCTGAGTTGAGTTCTCCCTGTTTTCAATCCTTGTTCCAGGTTGAAGCAGAAATCTACCCCCTAGTATTCCGGGACTGACCAGAACCTTTTCCATTCCCTTCTGGCTCTTTAAAACCCCCTGATTATAAAAGAACATCTGGAGGGATATGAAACGATCCATCCTGTTTTCATTAATTATATCATAAGAGGGTAATGAATATTCCATATTACAGGACATTTTTATCATGATATCTGTTAGATCGACTCCTGTGAGCCATGGAATGAACTCATCCTCATAGGCTCCCCCCAGTCGGCAGGCTGTTTCATTGATTTTGATCCCATCCTCCCCAATAAGGTATTGAAAATAGATGGGGCCTTCAGGAATTTTAAAGCCCGATACAATTTTTTTTGTCAGACTGATGATTTCATTTTCCATGTGGGCGAATCGTGAAGGGTAGTGGTGAGCCGGACAGACACCAATATTTGGAAGATTATCCCGGGTAATTCTATCGGTGACAGTCAGGTGGATATACTCCCTGTTTTTAACCCAGCCTGTGACGGTGACCTCATTTGACGGGTAGTACTCCTCTATGAGGACCTCTTTTTCTCTGGAGAAGGAGAGAACATTTTTAAGAACCTTTGGTATTTTTGCAGAGGAATCAAGTTTATAGACCCCCCGCTGTCCCTGTGAATCCAGGGGTTTTATTACCAGGGGGGGACTAAGCGAATCGAGAGTTTCAAGATCTGTTTCCCCGTCAATGATTCTAAACGGCGAAGTGGGAAGGCTCAGCCTGAGGAAGGCATTTTTCATCTCCCGTTTATTTGTAACGAGGGTGGCCGTCCGGGGAGTGAGAAAATAGGGAATTCCCAGATTTTCAGCTGCCCTGGCTGCTGTGAGTACGGGCTGGTCGGTCCCCGCCGCGAGGAGGGCAGTTGTTCCCAGTCTTTTGGCATCCATTGTAATTTTTTCATGATCAAAGGTAGAGGCGTTCGAGGTCTCATCACCAATCAACATCCCCGGTGCTTTTTCATTCAAGTCTGAGACAATCGTATGGAGCCCCATGGTCTTCGCTCTCTTTATGATATTCAGCTGGCCAAAGGAGCCTCCGAGGATATGCAGTTTTGTATGATTTCTTTTTACAAACCCGCCGCCTCTTCCTATTTCAAAAAGTTGAGCATGCTTTTTTGATTTCATTCTATTTATATGTCCGTTTATCAACCTGTCGGTCAGGGGGGTATAATACAAGATAAGTTTTAAAAGCAGTCCAACCCGCTTGAAAATGGAGTATCTTGACTGTTTTTCAACCATCCCTTCCCTGTTCTCTGGTTGATATTCGATATGGGTGACTTTTTTGGTTTTTTGAAATATAAGGGCCGATATATAAATAAAACCTGAAGGATCTTTGCATCCAGAATAACCTGTGATTTCCTTTACAAGAGGTGCCGATATAATCCGAAAACTGCCTGGTCTGATTCCTTTAGGCCCTCTTAAGGCGACCCTGAAAAATAAATCTCGCAAATTTCCTCCGATTCGGTTCAGAAACCCTCGTTTTACCTGCCGGCTTGGAACAGCATAGACCATATCCCAGCCCTTCTCAATTTCATGAACAAGCCGGGGGATCTCTTCGGGAGGGTGACCTGAGTCATCATCCATATTCAGCAGGAAATGGTTTTCAAGGGGAAGGTCGTTTGTATCCTCCAGAATCGTTTTCATTCCGGCGAAGAGGGCGATTTGCTGACCACGGTTCTCCTTAAGGCTAATCCATCCAATTCGTTCATCCTGCATGGAGAGGAATTCCAATGACTCACAGGTCCTGCCATCATCCTTTGTTCCGTCATCGACAAAGAGGAGCCGCCATTGTGGTGTTATCTTTTCGAGGATGGGGATCAATCTGGCCAAAAGGAGTTTTGGCCCTGTGGGGTTATCGAATACGGGAATAACTACGGATAATATTCTCATAGGGATAGTCCTGTGAATGCAGGCAGGAGAAAGCCCGCCGTAACCAGAGAGAGGCCGAGCCAGTGAAAAATATTTGTCCTCTCCTTCAGAATGAATCTTCCGGACAGGAATACCAGCAGGTGAGTCAGGCTGTTAAACATAAAGGCTTTGCCCAGATCGAGGCTGCTCAGTGCCCGGATATACAGGAGTGGTGCCGTCAGAGTAAAAAAAAGTCCAGCCAGGAGGTAGGGATCTATGAATGAAAGAATGAGAGTTATAAATCCTCTGTTTCGTATGATGTGTACAGCCCCTTTTTTTATAAGCATTTGCCCCGATGCCGTTATGATGGCCATGATTATCAGAAGGACCTCTCCCCACATATTCATTCACTCACCTGCCGGCCAGAGCTGATTTTCCCGGAAGATATCAGTTCACCAATAGTCAGGAGAACCACTCCCGAGGCGATCATCACCGAACTGGCAACTCTTCCAGATGTTATAACCTCTTCAAAAATAAGCGCGGAGAGGGGGAGGATCAAGATATAGGATAGGCCATTTATGGGGTAAGCTGCTATCAGCCTTATCCTGTTTAAGATGAGGACCCAGATGAATCCACGGGAGAGGAGGCTGAGGTAGCTGCCCATTGTGTAGATATTAAAAAGGCTTTTTTCTCCTGAAGCGTATTTTGCCAGGACCTGTCCCCCCATCTGAATACTCAGGTAAAGTAAGATTAAAAGGAGTCCCTTTATAGCTGTTTTGCTTTGCCGGATGTTTCTATCCATAAAAAAGAGATACTACATATCCGGAGGCTTGAAAAGTATCACAGGTAAAATCCGTCTTATTTCTTATTTTCACAGGCTTGACTCCTCCGAGGGAGTGAACCTATAATCGATTAATAATGAAAAAAAAACTGTTTTTAATATTATTTATATTTATCGTCTCTCAAATACTATGTGCCGAAGAGAGGAGGACGAGGGACGATTTCATCCCGCCTCCCCAGGATGAAAAATCACTTCTTGATCCTATCCCTGATTCCTTAGATCCCCGCCTGGGTTTAGGCCTCTCGGCAGGGGTGACCCTTTCTGGTATGGCATTAACGGCTGTGGTTATCCACCAGACTCTGGATGAACTCATGCAGGACCCGGAATCACCGGCTGTGCAGTCGGGAATTCTGAAAACAGGTGGCTGCCTTGTGGGGACAGCTGTATTCGCAGTGATTACTGATTTTTTTCTGAATAGGGTTTTAGAATCCAGGGCTGATAGAAGCGCCGGCAGATAATTAAACTCAAAGAGCCTCATTTAAGGAGAATAAATTCAACCCTTCGATTTTTCCACCTGTTTTCCTTATCTTCAAATGGTACGATGGGATTGGAGCCACCGAGACCCTCTGTCAGGAGTCTGTTGCCATCAACCCCCTCTTGTATAAGAACTTCTTTAATCATATTCGCCCGGGCTTCGGTTAGGGGGATTAAAATTTCTTCCTGTTCAATGGCTGCCTCTGCCTCATCGCGCCAGAAATCAAGGTTGCCATGCCCTTCAATCCGTACCCTGTATTCAGGATACTTTTCAAGTTTTACTGCTATTTTCCGGATAATTTCCGTATTTTTTGCAAGGTCATCATCACCAAGGAGGGTAAAGTCGGCAGAATTCGGGGGGAAAACAATGTTTGGGATCATTATCTTGAATTTGCCGCCGATTTTCTGAATAAGAATATCTGTCATAATCTCTTCCGAGTCTGTGAATACATTGCCAAGAATATCCTCAATTTTCATCTCGATGCGGTAATACATAGCTGAATCCACCAGCTCTCCGGACTCTGTAATCCCATCCCAATGGGTGAAGGCTGGTGGTTTGGAACCTCCTGCCCAGGATTTTACCCGCTGATCATACTCGTCAAATATCTGAATATCCCATCGCTTTACATTCTGCCCATTCACCACATCCATTTCGATCTCAAGATTGTCATTGTCTCCGTCATTGTCCGGGGAGAACCGACTGGGACCAGCTGAAAAAGCGGCCTCAACAGGCTTTGATTTGATTTTCAGGGGAGTGTAGCGAGTGAGGCCAATCCCCAAAAAAAACTGGAGGGGGAGTGTTTCGCCCACAGGGTATTTCATTAAGGCTTCAAAGGATAGACAGTTACGATCAAAAAGCTGAAATCGCATCTCTAACCCGCCCTCAAAGACCGGGATAACCGGCGAATCCGAAAAATTATGAGGAAAGGCAATTGTAAAGCCAGCCCCGGGGTTTAAACTGAAGAATCCTGCAAGGGGGAAAGAGTAGCTCCCTCTGATCCCCCCATTGCTGAAGAATCGGCTTTCACCTGATTCAAGAAGGAAGTTATATCCCCCTGTGATCCCGAAGAGGGTAGAAGGAATGACATCTTTAAAGTAAAAGGCTGTTTGAATGCTGCCCCCGTAGGACCATCCCCCGTCAAGGGGAAAGGCAACTCCTGCGTAGAAGGAGGAACCATAGGAAATAGTTTTTCCGGGATAGATTGGTAATTCATCTGCCGGGAGAGCTATCGGTATGAATAACAGGAGTACCAGTAAAGAGAGGAGCTGCCTTTTCATAATTCCACCCCCAGGGATATACCCGTACCAAGTGTATAAGGAGGAGTATAGAGGATGGGGATATCCATAAAGAGCGGCCCTAAATCGAACCGGAATCCACCGTAGAAGAATCCAGTGAAGCCGTCGGGTTTTCCTCCCACAACCTCTCCTGATATTGTGATTTCACCATGTTGAGTTTGGGCTTTATCTTCGCCATACATTTGAATTAATTCATCCACGTCAATATATTGTTCAAAGAATCCAATAATGAGGTATCCTGGAGCTGAATCCACGGTGATACCTGTTGCCCCCATGATATAGCTGACACCACCGCCGATAAAAAAGCTGAAAAAATCGGCCAGCCTTATTCCCGAACTGAGGCTGCCGGAGAAGTTCCATGTTTGGGATGAAATAGCAACATCGATTACCGGATCCACTTGTACTTCTATGGCGGTGCCCGGAAACGGGCCTGAACCGTCAAGGTCTATTTCGAAGGATTCTGTAATCATGCCTGCGGCAATGGAGGACCCTATCTTATTCGCTGTCCAGCCTGCTCCTGCTGTAATTTGAAGAGGCAGCCAGCTGATGAAGCTTGTTTTCAGCGGCTGGAGAGGTGTCCAGCCCAGGGCAGCAGATCCAGAGTTCCCGTTTATGAAGTATTCATCGGCAGCCAAATCCATATAGCTTCCCGAGATGGAGAGTGTAGAATCAGGGACGAGGAAGTCCAGGGGGAGTTTCAGGCTACAATCCACTGCCGCGGCTCCCGCTCCCAGAGTAAAGTCATCTTCCGGTTGCAGGTTGTCAAAACGTTCAGCAATCTCATCCAAGTCAAAAGTATCTGTAATGGCGCCGGCAATCATCCCGGTTTTGATAATCGGGGCTTCAGACGACCATGGCGTCCCAAGGGTTGAGAGGGTTCCTGAGACCCCTGCTGCCCGGCCACAGGAGGATGTCAGTTCCGGTTTTTGCAGCAGCTCCCCGGCCATCACCTGGATTTCATCAACGGCAAAACCGATATTAGCCTTAAGAAGCCCTTCCAGTCCGCTCATTTCCGGTAGAAGGGGTGGGGTCTTAAATTCAACCTGAAGCTGTGCAGAAACCACAGCAGGAAAACAGGCTGAAATTAGAATGATATAAGTTATAATTCTGGATTTTTTTATGTTATCCATAAATCCCTTTTTTCAACATTTTCTTTATTTCTGCTCAGAAATTTTGATCATATTTTCCGATATTATACATCTTTTTTACATAACTTCGCCTGACTTTTCTCTTTAATAGAATGATTTCTTTTCTGTTTTAGGATATATTTTTTATGATAAGCTTATAAAAAAAGGCGGTTATAGAGTGAATAGAAGATTCCTTTTTCTTTTGGTTCTAATTACAGTGTTTTGTGTGCTATTTTCCGGCTGTGATTTCAGTTTTTTAAATAATGACGGAAACGGTGATAGCGAAGTTATCCCTTCCGATTATTGGGAATATGATGAGACCACGGATACTGACTATTACAAATCCGGAACCAGTGGTAGTGTTCTCTCCTACGCTGAGTATAATTTTGATGAAGCCAGTGGAAAATGTGTTCAGATAAAGACTTATTTGAATTCAGGAGACGATCCCGATCCCCTGACTGGGGCTTCTTCCTTTAAATGGGATGGTGATAAATTGACCTCCCGGACCAATTGGAACTTCGATGAAAAACCGGTTTATTACTATCTTCTCTCCTACGATGGATCAGACAGGGTAAGGGTTAAGTCCGAATACGTTATTTCCGGCGACGATGCCCCCTGGACAGTTACACCCTATAGGCAGCAGACCTGGGAATATTCTGTAGACGGCGACATTGTCAGAACGGATTATTACGAGGATATCGATGATTCCGGAACCCTTACCTGGACAATGGCTTATCGGTATGAGTGGACTGCTGGAACTGCTGATACTGATAACCGACTGATGACCCTTAGCAGTCTTTATGAAGAGGGAAATACCCGTTCGGCTTATATTGAATATGAATATGAGTCATCCGATGCCCTTCTTAAAAAAATTGGTTTTGGCGATACAAGCTCTTCGGACAGTTATTATAAACCATTTTATAGCATAAGCCCGGAGCATAATGACGGGGAATTCAAAGCGGATAGAGCTCTGCTGACAGCTCCTGCTACTCCCGACCTGCCGGCTGTAACAGAGCCTGGCCTTACCGATGCTGCTCCCTCCTATTCCTGGATGTATATGACTGAAGGATTGGATTACGCCGGTTTCGGAGGGGAAGCCGAGGTGACACTCAATGGTGATTATATGCCTGTCGTTCTCCGGACTGAGGTTACCGGCGTGGATGAGATTGAAGAACCGGTGACGGTGGAGATTGAATATGAGCGGACCTACTATCCGGTGGAGAAAACGACCTACTATGGTAACGAGGAGATTCTCAAATTAGAATTCGCCTATGATGGACCTTCCTCTTTCCTTTCGAATATCAATATAAGCGGATCGGCCATGCTTACCTCTATGCAGTGCAGTATCGATTACTACGCCAACGAAATTCCCCAGGCGATCACTCTGGGCGTAGGCGGGGTTCCTTCCATGAAGTTTGAATATAAATATCCCGCAGGAGTACAGGAAGCACTTACAGACCCACTCGGATTTATTGAAAGTGTTCAGACTATCAAGCAGTATACGATCTATAATGGGATTGAAAGCCTTTTTGCTACGTACACCCTGTCGTACAATGGTGATGACACTGAACTAACTTTGAATGTTTCCGATGGCGGTGATGAATCCACAGGAAAATTTGTACTTTATTATAGTAATGAGGGTCTTCTTGTGGGTGTGAAGTCATTTGATCAGGATGACAATGTTGTTTGGGATTATAACTACTCTTACGATGAGTTGGAAAACCGTATTTCCGAGATCAAACTCATTGATTTGGACGATATCGAGATTCCTGAGATCTTCAATACTTTTGATATTGAATCCCTGCTTGGGGACCTCGATCGCTATATGCCTGCTTATTATGATGATTTTCTTGATTCGATTCCCGCAGATCTCCTTTAGACGAGGTCGCTGAATCCTAATATGGTCGTATTTCGAATATTGACCGGGTCAGAAGCGGCCCGGTTTTTTTATGTTCATCGAAATCTTTCTTGAAATCAGGCTGGAAGATTGTTAATTTTATTTATAGAAAGTATTTTTAGAAAGAAACTAATCATAACGGAGATTTTATATGCGGTTGTATAGCAGGGGACAGGTTATTATTATCTCATCGGCGAGTGTCATTCTGATTTTTGCACTGGCAATAGGCCTTGGATTTTTCCGGCTTCCCTTTGAAGATGCGGAGAACTCTCTTGAACCCATCGAAGTCTCGGGCTCTCTTGAGAACCGGACCTTCGAATTGCAGACAAATCCTGCACCACAGGGTAAGGTTATTCCTGTATCAAACAGCGATTTACTCGGAGAGGATGAGCTAGATAATATCAACGTCTATCAGGGCGCCAATGAGGCCGTTGTGAATATATCTACCGAAACCCTTCGATTTAACTGGTTCCTGGAGCCGGTCCCTTCAGAAGGTGGATCCGGTTCCGGTTCGATCATCGATTCGAGAGGGTATGTGCTTACCAATTTCCATGTTGTAGAAGATGCTTATAAGGTTTATGTCAATCTTTATGACGGGTCTCAATATGAGGGTGAAGTTATCGGGAAGGACAGAGAGAATGATCTTGCTGTGGTAAAATTTAATCCTGAAGGCGTGGAGCTTTCTACAATCTCTTTTGGAACTTCGAATGATTTGCTCATAGGTCAAAAGGTCTTGGCCATAGGGAATCCCTTCGGCTACGACAGAACCCTTACTACGGGAGTTATTTCCGGTGTTGGAAGACCCGTAAAAACCTCTGGGAATCTCATTATTAACAATATGATTCAGACCGATGCATCTATCAATCCGGGGAATTCCGGAGGACCTCTTCTGAATTCGAGGGGGGAGATGATCGGTATAAATACGATGATCTACTCGCCTACCGGTGGTTCGGTCGGGATAGGGTTTGCCGTTCCTGTTGATACGGCTATAAAGGTTGTTCCGGAACTCATAGATCATGGAATGGTGATACGAGGCTGGATCGATGTTGTTCCTGTTCAGCTTGATGCTAATATTGTACGTTATGCCCGGATTTCCCAGACCACCGGTCTCCTTGTCTCTACGGTTGAGAGGAGTGGAAAGGCCGCCGCCGCTGGACTTCGGGGGGGAGATAGCTCTCAACCGGTACGTTATGGTCGAAATACCATCTATTTAGGTGGTGATATCATCGTTGCTATCAATGGGAGCGAAATTGCCTCTTTCTCGGATTTTTTTAATACTCTACAGGATACGAAGCCCGGGGATATTGCCCGGGTGACCGTTGTCCGGGGGAAGCGGCGACTGGAATTGAATGTTGAATTGTCAGAACGACCCGAAGGATTGGACTGGGAATAACCTATAAATGGAGAAAAATAATTGAAATTCACCGTAAAAGCGGAGTTCGAGCCTGCCGGGGATCAGGGGGACGCTATACAGTCCCTGTCTGAAGGGATCCTGACTGGTAAAAAGAGTCAGGTATTAAAAGGTGTAACCGGATCGGGAAAAACCTTCACTATGGCCAAGGTCATCGAGTCTGTACAGATGCCGACTTTAATTATCTCCCATAATAAAACCCTGGCGGCCCAGCTTTATCGGGAGTTTAAGGACTTTTTTCCGGATAATGCTGTTGAATATTTTGTATCTTACTATGATTACTATCAGCCTGAAGCGTATGTTCCCTCACGGGATCTTTATATTGAAAAAGATTCCTCTATTAACGAGGAGATTGATCGGATGCGTTTGGCAGCGACCTCTTCCCTCATGGAGCGGAGTGATGTCATTGTCGTGGCAACAGTCTCCTGTATCTATGGCCTTGGTTCTCCTCAGAACTTTAAGGAGATGAGGGGGATGTTCCAGGTTGGAGAGAAGACGGATCCCGGGCTACTGGCTCGAAAGCTTGTTTCGCTTCAGTATGATCGAAATGATGCCATCCTTCAGCGTGGTGGTTTTCGAATAAAGGGTGATGTTCTCGAAATACAGCCCGCCTATATGCAGGATGCTTACAGGATAGAGATTAGCTGGGATGAGATCGAAAGGATACGCCGGATACACGCCCTGACAGGGGAGACCCTGGAGGAGATGGAGCGTTGTACTATTTATCCGGCTAAACACTTTATCATGCCCGAAGATCAGATGAAGGCCGCTATAGATACCATAAAGGCTGAGCTTGATGAGACTCTGGCGAACTTTGAAGCTCAGGGGAAATTAGTCGAAGCACAGAGGATTAAAAGCCGTACCGAATATGACCTCGAAATGATGGCGGAAATGGGGTACTGCTCGGGTGTTGAAAACTATTCACGGCCTTTAAGCGGAAGAGAAGAGGGGGAACGGCCCGCTGTCCTTATAGACTACTTTCCGGATAAGTTCCTGACGATTATTGATGAGTCCCATGTGACCATCCCTCAGATAGGGGCCATGTATATGGGGGACAGATCAAGGAAGTCAAACCTTGTGAACTTCGGGTTCAGGCTGCCTTCGGCCCTGGATAACCGCCCCCTCTTTTATGGCGAGTTTGAGGGACTCCTGGACACGACTTTAAATGTTTCGGCTACTCCCGCTAAAGAAGAGATTTCGAAGGCCGAGAGTATTGTCGAACAGGTTATTCGGCCAACCGGCCTCCTTGATCCTCTAATTGAGGTCAGGCCGACCGAGGGGCAGATCGAAGATCTTTTTGGTGAGATTACGAAAACCGTTAAGTCCGGAGAGAGGGTTTTAGTGACTACCCTTACGAAAAAGATGTCGGAAGAGTTAACCAATTACCTGTCCGGCCTGGGAGTGAAGGTGCGTTATCTCCATTCGGAGATTGATACCATGGAGAGGGTTGAAATCCTCAAAGAACTCCGGGTCGGGACGATAGATGTCCTGGTAGGGATAAACCTTCTTCGTGAAGGTCTTGATCTGCCCGAAGTCTCTTTGATCACCATCCTTGATGCGGACAAGATCGGTTTTTTACGTTCAGCCACGAGTCTTATCCAAACCATAGGTCGTGCCGCCAGAAATGTGAATGGCCGGGTTATCATGTATGCTGACAAGGAGTCGGCCGCCATGAGAACCGCCATTGATGAGACCACCAGACGTCGTACCATCCAGATGGCATACAATGAAGAGCATGGCATCACCCCCCAGACCATAAAGAAGGCCGTTCAGGATATCCTTGTACGCAAGAAAGAGGATAAGCGGAAGGCCGAAGCTGTGAATGTGGATATGCTGAAAAACGCCTACAATATTCTTATCCCCAAAGAGAAGAAGGCCCTCATCCGGGCCCTCGAGCGGGAGATGCTTGAACTCGCCAAGGATATGGAGTATGAGAAGGCGGCCCTGGTCCGGGATGAGATTAAAAAAATCAAAGGAGAGGATTAAGTCCTTCCTTGTTTTTCCTTAATCTGCCTCATAGAGTATGAAATCCAGGGGGCTTCCTGTTATATGGGGCAGGTAGGAATAGTTATCAACATAACCATGATTATATGGATCATCGCCATAAATTATCTGTAGCTGTTCATAATCTTCCAACTCTGCGGCATTCCAGCTGGCCTGAAGCCCATCTAAACAATATACATAGGCTTCGGTTACGGTGATCCAGCCGTCTCCATTCTTGTCTCCATTGGCAGGGGTTTCCAGAAGCAGGCCTGTGAAAATACCATGGTCTCCGGATTCCCAGGACTCTTCATTCTCTCCCGCTGCTGTCATGACAATGGCCTCACTTGAGAGGATATCAGCCGATGTGGTTTCGGGGAAGTTCAGCCATGCGGAAAATGCGGCACCGGCTGTTCCTTCCTCATAATCAGAATCCTTCGTCGGAGTGTAATTCCAGGGGATTGTGTCCACTGTCGGACTTGTCCCTATGAAGCCCCCGGAGTTACAGCTGTCGAGGATTACCATCTTTATCCTGTTTGGAAGGCGTGAGAGTTCCGCTCCAAGGCTGTCATCGTTGAAGGTGTGGTCAAGCCACTCATCCTGACTCCAATCGGGGGCATCTGCATAGAGGAATATCCACTCATCTCCGGCAACACCGCTGTCAGGTTCAATATCATCACCTTGCCCTGAAATGGATGCACCATGACCGCTGTAGTAGAAGAGGAATCTATCCTCCTGGTTCATGATGGTCGAAAGGTATACAATATCTTCCTCAAATTGTTCTCTTGAGGCGATTGCTGTGTCGGCTTGCGAGCCGTCATCCAGCCTGAGCCTTACATCCCAGCCCTTATCTTCCAGCATTTCGGCCATGGCCAGAGCATCATCATCGGTTAGGTCCAGGGAGCCCAGAGTATAACCCGGATAGAATCCACTCCAGGAGGAATAATCTGCGATACCATAAATCAGGGCATAACCTGTGGGGATCTGTGGTTCGGAACATCCTGAGAGGCCAAGCATCAGGATGGATAAAAATCCTGTCATTGTGAAGAATTTTATAAATGGATTTATCTTTTTCATTATTCTCCTCCCATTAAAATGGAGGCACTGAGATATATTCCGGCCGAGAAATTGATTTCGGTTTCTCTCCTGAAGTGCCATTCCAGAGGAATTCCCGCATTCAGGAATAACTGCCTGCTTCCTCCATGAAAAGAGAGCAGGTGGTAGTCTATACCTCCCTCAAGCCGCAGGCTGGGGAAAAAGAATTGGTTGTACGTGTTGGCATATTGGGCGAGTTCTCCCGTTATGCCAAGGTTTGTTCGCCAGGAGAGAGGGCGATCCGGTATGTCTCTGTAAAGCGGCCCGCCGGCTCCTATAAGCATTCCAATGTAACCGGCGGAAAAACCATTATAACTGTATCCTCCGTCCAGCGAAGATTTCCCCAGAAAGTGGTATCCACCGGTCAGGCTAAGCCTGTATTCAATATCATTATGCCGGGTCAGGAAAAAATTGGAAATAAATTCCACCCGCCCCGAGAATTGAGGTTTCAGGTCAAAATCTTCAACTTTGGATATTTGTATAGCCGGGATCAAACGAAGCTCCGGCTCCCAGGCAGAGAAAAGTGTCCCTTCCGCCTGCAGTATATTTGCGGATGCCAATAAAAAAATCAGTAAAAACGAGGGGCGAATCCGCTTCATTCTAATATTCAAAAAAAACTCCAATTGACAGGAATGAAAATAAGTCTGTCTATATATAGAATAATAGTTTTTACCCACACCGGCTACCATTCAATGTTTATAAGTGTTATAATTAATGAAGGCTGCCTGTGGGGAGGCCGCCTCTTCTATCAATACTTACTGATGAAAAAATACCCCAATAGGATGGAAATTTCAACAATGAGAAAAAGTAAGACTGGAATAGCCTTTTTAATCATCCCGTTTCTCCTGATTTTATCAGGATGCCCCGGAGAGGAGGAGAAGGTTGTCCTTGATATCCCTCTTCACTCAACGCCGGCCATCAGGCTTGAAACGAGCTGGGCTATAATTACCTCATCACACTTACGACTCAGATCCGAACCCTCCCTTGAATCGGAGGCTGTCTCCCTCTTGTATCGGGGGTATATTATGGAGATTCTGAGTCAGACTCCCTTCACCGAGGTTGTGGAGGAGAAAGATGATTATTGGTACCGTATCAGTTATGACGGGCTTCAGGGTTGGGTCTTTGGAGGATATCTGGAGATTTATAATTCACGTGATGATGCCGAAAGAGCATCACTGGAGAGTAGAAGTTAGGACGATGAAATGAAAGCTGAAGGATTCCGATTAATACTCGAAGAGATCCTGAATTTTCAATCTGTTCCCGGATTCGGGGAGCTCAATGTCTCCCTTGAAAACTGCCGCAAAGTCCTTGATACCGAAAATTCGGACATTCGCCCTCGTGATAGAGAAGGGCGACCGGGAGGTTTGATCCTCCTTTCGGATAAACCGGCACTTCTTGTCCCCGACCTTCATGCCCGGCGTAATTTTCTTGGTAAAATTCTCAACTGGACACCTCCCGGGTTCTCCTTAACAGTCCTGGAACTTCTTGAAAATCAGGAAATCCAACTTGTCTGTCTGGGGGATGGTTTTCATTCCGAGGCAAGGGGGCGGGATAGGTGGTTCAGGGCCTGGGATGAGTATCAGGGCGGCTTTAAGCGAAGGGATGCCATGGAAGCGGAGATGACCGAAGGGCTTGGGGTTATGATGCTTGTGATGGAGCTGAAAGCCACATTTCCTGAAAATTTTCACTTCCTGAAGGGGAATCATGAAAATATTGCCAATGAATCTCTGGGAGGCAACCGGCCGTTCCGGAAGATAACCAGTGAGGGAGAGATGGTCTTATTCTGGTTTCAAAAGGTGTACCCTTCCGAAACATTTCAAAACTATTATCATTTTGAGAAATCTCTGCCCCTTTTTGCCCTCGGTGATAGATTCTGTGCCCTTCATTGTGAACCAGCCCGGCATCATAGCCGGAATAAGATCATAAATGCCCGGTTTCATTCCGGACTTGTTTATGATCTGAACTGGACGGGGAACGGAGAGGCGCGGAAAAATTCTGTGGCTTTGTATCTTGAAGAGTATTTCCCGGGAGATGAATCCTCCCTTATTTATGGTGGGCATAGACCCGTGAGTGGGTATTATGCCTTAAGAGCCGGGGACCGATTTGTTCAGTTTCATAATCCTGACCTGTATATAGTTGCCATGCCTCATCGCTATTTTTCAGGAGAATCGACAAATTATGGAATTACAGAGGTTCGCTAGGCGTATCTGTCCCCCTTTAAACACCTATTCCTGAGAGGGGAAAATCAAACCTTTACCGGGCATGATGGAGAAGGAGAACTCCTCTCCCTTCCGTACCTGCATTTCCGGTGGAATGAAGAGTTTTATCTCCTTCCCATTCAGATCAATGACTATAAATCTTGTAGACCCCCTGTACTCTTCCTGGATTATTCTTCCCCTGAAGCTGTTCTCTTCATCGGTGGGAAGACACTCTTCGGGTCTGAAAAAGAGGAGGACTTCACTGTCTGGCAGGTATTTCTCTTTTGTTCTCTCCAAATTGAGCCGGTCCGGTGAGACGGTAATCTCCTGATCCCCCGATTTAAATCTAATTCGGGTCTTTGTTTCGGGAGACTGATCCTCCCGGAATTCGTTTATCCTACCCCTGATGGTATTGGAAATTCCCAGGAATGATCCTGTAAAGATATCCCCGGGAATTGAATAAAGGGTTTCGGGAGGCCCCGACTCCACGATACCCCCCTGATTCATGACGAAGAGTTTGTCAGAAAGGGCCAGCGCCTCCTCCTGATCGTGGGTTATATAGAGGGTGGTGAGTTTCAGGGTCTCCTGTATCCTCTTGATTTCCCGTCTTAGAGCCGCCCTGAGTTGAACATCCAGAGCACTCAGGGGTTCATCTAAAAGAAGGAGTTCCGGTTCCGGTGCCAGGGCCCTCGCCAGGGCTATTCTCTGTTGTTCTCCTCCGGAGAGTGATTCAATTTTCCTGTTTTCATAACCGGGAAGCCTGACAAGATCCAGAAGCTCAGCAACACGCCGTCTCCCTTTTTCCTTTCTTTCATTCCGGGAAAGGTCATTGTAAAGTCCGGATGCCCTTATCCCATAGGTGATATTATCAGCCACACTCATATGGGGAAAAAGGGCATAATCCTGAAATACGATGCCTATCTTCCTCTTTTCCGGCGGTTCATTTGTAATATCTCTCCCATTAATCATGATTTTTCCGGAGAGCGGTTCTTCAAAACCTCCTGTAAGCCGGAGGATAGTTGTTTTACCACTTCCCGAAGGGCCCAGGAGACAGGCCATGCTGCCGGAGGGGATATCGAGCGTGGCGTTCAGATTAAAATCCCCCTGACTGTAGTGGATATCTTCTATATAAAGACCGGTTTTCATATTGTTTTCTCCTGAAAGGTATCGATTATAAAAAAAGCGGCGCCACAGAGGATCATCAGGATCGCCCCAAGTACACAGGCACTGTAAAAATTATAGGATCCTATAAGTCTGTACATGGCCAGAGGTATGGTTATCTGGCTCCGATCGGCCACCAGGAGTGTTGCGTTAATTTCACCCAGGGAGAGGGCAAAGGCAAACGCACCGCCCGTTAAGAGCCCCGTCTTAATCAGGGGCAGGTCTATTGTGAACAATACCCGTACCGGACCTGCCCCCAGGGAGGCTGCCGCCTGACGCAGGGAGGGGGGAACGGCCCCAAGGGCGCCAGAGACAGCCCGGATAACAAAGGGGTAGGCAATTACCGTATGGGCACCCACAATGACAATCCAGGATCCGTGAACCGCCTCGGGGAGGCTGGGCAGCATTTTCAGGTATCCAAGTCCCAGGATGACGGGAGAAACACCCATGGGGAGCATGTAGAGTACTTCGGCTATCCTGGACCTTAAGAAACCGCCTCTGTAGGTTCTGAAGGCGATCAGGGTTCCCAGGGGGAGGGCTGTCAGAATTGTCAGCAACCCGAATACCAGGGAGTTTCGCACCGCGAGGCCGGAATTCCCCTTACTTCCCAGGGTGAAAAGCTGGCTGTACCATTTCAGGGTCCAGCTGGTTTCTCCCATCCGGCTTACCTTATGCTGGAAGGAGTTTACCAATACCGAGAGAAGGGGGCCCAGGAGGATTACCGCCGCGATCACCAGATACACCACAATTAAAAAACCGCCCGGGGTGATCTTTCTTTTTGATTTCCCACCCCCTAAAAGTTTGGCAGGTTCGATCCTTTCCCCTCTTCCCAGGGGGGGAACCGAGGCTCTTTTCTGGAGGATGAGGTTTATAGAAAGTAATCCCATGGAGAAGAGTGTTCCTATCAGCCCGAGAGATGCTGCCTGGGGGAAATCCAGGGAAAATCGTGCAAGTCGATAAATTTCCACTTCGATCGTAGAGTAGCGCGGGCCGCCGCCCAATACCAGGATGACGGCAAAACTCATAAAGCAGAAGAGGAAGACAAGTGATGCGGCAGAGAGGAGGGCCGGCATGAGCCTGTGAAGGGTGACCGTCCTGAATCTGAAGAAATTCCCTGCTCCGAGACTTTTTGAGGCTTCATTCTGGGACCGGGATATGTTTTCCCAGGCCGATGAGAGCATTCGCATGACAATTGGAAAATTATAAAACCCATGGGCAAGTATGATTGCCTTGAAGGAGTAAAGGATTTTCAGGGGAGGATCTTTTAAATTGAAGAGCCCCATGAGCATATGATTAAAATGACCATTGTTTCCAAAGAAGAGGACGAACCCAAGGACTACAAGAATGGAGGGCAGTACAAAGGGGATTGTCGTAAGACTTTTTACAACCTTTTTCCCGGGGAAATTGTACCTTCCCAGAATGTATGACCCGGGGAGTCCTGCTGCCAGTGCAAAAACAGTACTGATCAAAGCTTGAAATGCTGTGAAGGATATAACCTTAAGATAATAGGGACTTTTTAGGATGGCTATAACATTCCAAACCGCTTTTTCTGTGGAATCGCCGGAAACATTAACACCTCCGGATAGAGCTGCCCCCTCCACAAACACCAGAAGAAGGGGCAAATAGAAAAAGAGGAAAAGGAATATCAGGGGAAGGGCGATAAGCAGATACCGCCCTCCCTGCTTGTTTCTCATTCAAATACCAACCTGATTATTTAAGGGTTCCCATGAGTTCAACCCAGTCCTGAATAAGTTTTTCCCTGTTTGCAGAGATATAATCGGGGTCCAGGGATAGGATTGTCTCGGGTTGAGGTGCATAATCGAATGAACCGGGTAGAACAACTTCTTTATTGATGGGGTACATGAAGTTTGTCAGGGGGAGAGCATCCTGGAAGGGGATGGTGAGCATGAAATCCATGAAGGTTTCGGCAGCCGCTCTGTTGGGGCCTCCCTTTACGATTCCCACGCCTTCGATCTGCAGATAGTTTCCTTCATTGAAGATGGCGGCCTGGTATCGTGTGGTCTCCTCATACTCCACATGGTAGGGGGGGCTTGTGGTATAGCTGATCACCATAGGAGCCTCCCCGTTTGTAAAGAGTCCGTAACCAGAATCCCATCCGTCGGTAATGGTTAAAATTGAGGGGCTGAGTCTTTCCCAGTAGGCAAGGTAGTCATCCCCGTAGACTTTGATTGTCCAGAAAAGGAACCCAAGGCCGGGGCTCGATGTCCGGGGATCCATTAAAATAAGTGAATCCTTGTATTCGGCCTTTGTAAGGTCCTCCAGAGTCGCCGGGGGGATAATAATCTTTTCCGAATCATAGATTACCGAAAAGTACCCATAATCGAAGGGGGTGATATAAGAGTCGGCATCAAAAAGGAGTTCAGGCCGGATAACCTCGATCCCCTCCGGAGTGTAGGCCTCGAGAATTCCGGCTGCTTTAGCCTGATGCAGCAGATTATTGTCGATTCCCAGGATGATATCGGCCTGGGGATCATCTTTCTCTATGATGGCCCGGCTTAATACCTGCCCTGCATCTCCTGCCGAGACAAGATCAACCGTGATTCCTGTAGCCTCTTCGAAGAGGGGGATAACCTGGGGGCCGGGGCCCCAGTCTGAGACAAAAGAATCATAAGCATAGATCACAAGATTCTGAGATTCGGATGTTTCCGGATTTGTGTCTGTTCCGGATTCTGCCGTTCCGGCAGCTGCCGCTTCAGACAGTACAAGGACTGTTCCCAATAAAACAGTCAACAGTAGAGTTCGCATTTTCATGGCGGACTTCCTCCTAAAGTGAGTAATAGTTTTACGTGGGTGCATAGTCTGAATCCCTTCGCCGGCATTATCCGGTGCAGGTTCAACGGGTATATTCTCAGGCTCAATTATCTGAACCACCCCACGACATGTCTAATATAGGTCTCGGATTAGAAAAGAGTCAATAGAAAATCACATGAAAAGGGGAGCAGAACCCCCTGTTTTCTTAAATTTCGGTCTGCAGACGCCTTGTAAACCACTCCATAAGGGCTTTGATTCTGTTGTAGAGGGAATCATTTATGTTTTTTCCCGGGATGGGGATCTTTCTTCCTTCAATAAGAGCCGCGCCATAAAAAATGTATCCCGCCTGAACAGGAATGATTTCCACATGCAGGTAGAGCTTCTCTTTTCCTGCAATAGGCAGGAAGGAGTAATTGATGGATGTCGTGTTTTTCATGGTAAGGCTGATGGCTGGATCTCTGAAGTTGTAGGTGATTTCATACTCATCTTCACCGAAGGTTGAATCCTCCTGGAAGACGAGGAAGGAGTCCCTTTCCGGAATGATTTCCACCAGGGGATCGGTAAGTCGCTCCTTGTCTCCTGCCTTTTCGATCCTGTAAAACTGGTAGAAAAGGGGGTGCCTGTGCCCCCGTGACGCCGAGTAGTAATCCGCCCCTTCAAGAGAGCTTACCCCCCGTGTCAGATTGTAAACATCTATTTTAAGCCTTTCAACTTCTTCTTCTGTAAGATTTGAATGGTCTTCATCGACAAAGAAGAGGCCTTCAATACCGAAGTATCTTTTCATTTCATCTCTGATTTTATCAATGCCTTCCTTCCGGTCGGTCGTCCAATCTATATTCTCAGAGGTGGGCAGGAGAGTTAAGGGTGTCCCATTTTCAAGTTCCCGGGAGAGCTCGCCCGTTTCTATCAGTTTTTGGAAATCCCCTCCTTGTAAATTACTCAGCCATGAATCGACCGAACCGAGAGAATTTTCTGCTGAAATCGAAAAAGTAAAAAAACAGAATATGGTAAGTGCAATTGATAGAATTGTATTTCTCATGATAGTGTACAACTTATACACAGATTGGGGGATTATCAATACTGGGATGAAAAAAACAATTATTTTTACAGGCGGGGGAACCGCCGGTCATGTCTTTCCGGGCCTGGCCGTTTTCAGACAACTCGAAAAAGAGGCTGAAAAGGATGGTATAGAACTTGATTTGCGCTGGATGGGAAGCCGAAAGGGGATGGAACGTCAAATTATTGAGGCGGAGGGGATACCCTATATCGGGCTTCCTTCGGGTAAACTCAGGCGCTATTTTAGTTTTCAGAATTTCTTAGACCTTTTTAATATTGGATCGGGTTTTCTTATTGCTCTTATAAGGCTTGCCAGCCTCAAACCCGCAGCTATTTTTTCCAAGGGAGGGTATGTGAGTGTGCCCCCTGTCATGGCTGCGAAATTTCTGAGAATTCCTGTTTTTGCTCATGAATCCGATTCAAGCCCCGGGCTTGCCACAAGAATCAGTTCCCGTTTTGCCCATAGGATACTCCTTTCCCTGGAGGAGACAAAGGGATATTTTCCTGACTCCATGAACTCTCGTCTTATTGTCACCGGTAACCCTGTTCGTCGGGAGATCTATGACGCGGATAGAGCAGAAGGACGGAAAACACTGGGGCTTGATGATAAAACACCCTTCATCCTTGTTTTAGGCGGAAGTCAGGGGGCGAGGCAGATAAACGATCTGATCTTTGATATGGCTCCCGAGCTGGTAAAACATACACGTATTCTCCATCAAATGGGGGAATTAACTTATAAAGAGTCGAATATTCCGGGATATGAGACCAGGAAGTTTATCCGGGAAGAGCTTCCGAATTTCATATCCGCGGCGGACATCGTTATAAGCCGGGCCGGGGCCGCTACCCTCTGGGAGCTGGCGGTTCTGGGTAAACCCATGATCCTCATTCCCCTTGGTACGGGGAGTTCCCGGGGAGACCAGCTGAAAAACGCGGAGATTCTTAAGGCCCGGGGGGCTGCCGAGGTTTTTTATGGAGAAATTGAGCCAATAGAGCTGAAGAACAGGATTTTGAATCTTGCGAAGGATGAGAAAACTCTCGAAAAAATGGGGCAGGCCGCTAAAAAATTAGTATCTCAAAATTCGGCTGTAGTAATAAGCCGTATGCTGTTAGAATATATTTAAAGGAGAATCAAAATGAGTCTTATGCCGTTGGATATTATTTTTCTTGTGTTGATAGCGATTGCAGTCATTCGCTGTATTATTAAAGGATTTATTGGCGAACTATTTTCATTCCTGGCCGTTGTAGGAGGGATTCTAATCGCTTTTCTTTTTAATGATATGGCCGCCGGTATTCTGAATGAGATGATGAGTCCTTCTCGTTGGAATGGTGTGATTGCCTTTCTTGTTGTGTTTATACTTGTTTATATCATAATGAAGGTTCTTGAGGGTGTTTTAAAGACGATACTCGATAAACTCAATCTTGAGAAACTGGATAAAGCCCTGGGGCTTTTTCTTGGTCTTATTGAGGGGGCTATTGCCGTCCTGGTTATTATCTATCTTATGAATTTTATCCCCCTGGATAAACTTCATGAATTCATGTCTGGAAGCTACATCGTAAATCTGGTTAATGACCTCTTTTCATGGGGCCCCGGAATGGCCGCTCCCGGATTTCCGGCAGCGATATAGGATTAGAGTACGTGTTTGAAAATATAATCGGTCAGGATGCAGTGGTTGATGATCTTAAAGGGTCTCTTGAGCGGGATGAGCTCCCGGGTTCTCTTCTCTTCCATGGTCCCGATTATTCAGGAAAACTTTCAACGGCTTTGGAACTTGCCAGGGGATTAACATGCCGTGGTGCGCATAAGGCAGTCTGGGGATGCACATGCTCTTCCTGTAAAAGTCATCGAACCCTTAATCAGCCATACACAATCATGGTGGGGGGGCGTTATTTTCAGGATGAGATCGAAGCTTCCGCAGCCACTTTCTTACGATCACCTCAACCTGCCTGCCGGTATCTCTTTATCCGATCTGTCAGGAAACTCATAAGAAGATTTGATCCTGTATTCTGGGATGACAAGGATGCGACCGTCAAGAAGGTTCAGTCTGCCCTTGCCGACCTCGATGAACGGTTGAATAAACTTAATCCTGAAAAGGAGTTACCTTCCGAAGCTGTCTTGAAAAAAGAGGTTGATAAAATCGTCCAGCTTGCCGGTACCGTTTCGGCAGTACGGGCTGTAGATAATATCAGTATTGATCAGATTCGAAGGCTTTCCGTCTGGGCTCACGGGACTTCTGACAGCAGGAAGATTATCATCCTCGAGAATGCCGACAGGATGCTTGAATCAGCAAGGAATGCCCTCTTGAAGATCCTGGAAGAGCCGCCTCCCATGACAACCTTCATTCTTCTTACGGGCCGAAAGGGCGGGATCATTCCAACCATTTTATCCCGGGTTCGTCAGTACAGTTTTATTGAGCGCACCTCCCATGTCTCAATGGATATATTAAAACGAATTTTCAGAGAAGAGTCCGGGGAGTATGACTCTCTTCGGGATTTTTTTCTGGCATGGAATATTAACCTGGAATCCATTCGTAAAGGGGCTGGTATCTTTCTGGAGGGGTTGGAAGGGCGTGAACCCCTGAATCGGACCAACCTCGATTCTCTCTTCGGAAAAGGGAAGGATAATAAAAAAATCTTTCGTGTCTTTCTTCAGGAGATTCAGGCCTTTCTCGGCCGCCGGTTTACTCCGGAAGAACTGTTTTCAGACCCTTCGCGGGGAAAGCAGCTTGCCGCATGGAACGATCTTTTCAGGGAGGCTTTGGTGGGTGCCGAAATTTACAATCAGAATCCAAGTCTTCTCGCCGAAGGGCTTTATTATAAGATGCGGGGAATCTAATGAGAAGATTTATTGCCAGAGCTCTGGATAAGCTTCCCAAGCTCGATAAGGAACAAATCCATAATCTTATTACAGATCTTGCCATGGAGAATGATCTTCTGGAGGTTGTTCTGGACTCTCTCACCGATGGAGTGGTGGTTCTTGATAAGGAGTATCGGGTTATCTTTTTAAACAAGGCGGCCGAAAGGCAGCTTCCCTATATGACTTCCGATCCTTATGAAAAACCCCTTTGGGATGTACTCATTGATGAGGAAATCGCCGGATTTCTGGAGGATTATCTTCAGAATGACAGCGGTGTGGATGATCATGAGTTCACCTATGGGACGGGTATGGGAAACAGAACCATGGCCTATTCGATTATGCCCCTGGTTAAAAGAAAAGCCGTTGAAGGCCGGGTCCTTCATATCGAGGATGTGACTGCAAAACGGCAGGAGCAGGCCCGGCTGCATCGTGCAGAGAGCCTTGCCAGTCTTACAACCCTGGCAGCCGGCGTCGCCCATGAGATAAAAAACCCCCTTGCTTCCATTGGGATTCATATTCAGATCATGCAGAAAGAATTGGATATGAGGGCGACGGTGGATAAAGATGGGTTCAGATCCTATCTGTCCATCGTGAATGAAGAGATAGAGAGACTGAATGGTATTGTTGTAGACTTTCTTTTTGCTGTCCGGCCCATGGATATTCAGGCTCACCCTTCAAATGTTAACAACCTCGTAAGTGATCTGGTTGAATTTGTCCATTATGAACTGGATGAGAAGGGTATCTCTGTGATAACCGATCTGGATACCACGATTCCCTGGATACGCCTTGATGAGAAATATATAAAACAGGCTCTCTTGAACCTTATAAAAAATGCGGAAGCTGCTATGGCGGAGGGCGGTGTTTTAAAAATTGCCACCTGGATGGAGGATGAATCGGTCTGTCTTGCAATAATTGATAATGGGGTTGGGATCCCCGCCGAGAACCTTTCGAAGATCTTTGAGCCCTACTTTACCACCAAGGATTTCGGGTCGGGTCTGGGTCTTACCCTTGTTTACAAGATTATCAAGGAACATGGTGGCGATGTTTCCATTAAATCCAAAGAGAATGAAGGAACGACCTTTACCTTTCGTTTTCCTGTCTCCCGTCAGGATCGAAAGCAGCTGAAAGAGTATTGTGAAGAGGACTGTGAAGAGGATTGTGATGATGAAATTTCAGATTCTGATTGTTGATGATGAGAAAAATATCCGTGAGGGGCTGGCCAAGTCACTGGAACTTGACGGATATGATACTTATACGGCGGAAAATGGAAAGGTAGCCCTTGACATAATTCAGTCTCAAAATATTGATCTCGTTATTTCTGACCTTAAGATGCCCGTTATGAGCGGTGAGGAGCTTCTTAAAAAGATAGATTCGGCCTACCCAACCCTCTCAGTGATCATTCTAACCGGTCATGGGACCATTGAAACGGCTGTAAACGCTATGAGGGATGGTGCTTTCGATTTTCTGACAAAACCAGTGAACCTTTCCCGGCTTACCCTTCTGGTAAAAAGGGCTCTTTCCAATCGATCCCTCGTCCTTCAGCACAGAGCCCTCCAGGCGGAGGTTGAAAGGCTGAATGACCGGAACAGATATTCCAAACTGATTGGTAAGAGTACGGGAATGAAACGAGTTATGGAGGTGATTGAACAGGTGGCCGATTCAAGAGCCTCAGTTCTCATCACAGGTGAGAGTGGCGTGGGAAAAGAGTTGGTGGCTGATGCCATCCATACATTATCCTCCCGGAGGGAAGAAGCCTTCATTAAGGTTCACTGTGCCGCCCTGTCGGAATCTCTCCTGGAGAGTGAGCTCTTCGGTCATGAAAAAGGGTCCTTCACAGGTGCTGTGGCCTCGAAGAAGGGCCGGTTTGAGCTCGCCCACAAGGGGTCTATTTTTCTTGATGAAATCGGTGAGATCAATCAATCCATCCAGATAAAAATCCTAAGGGTTCTCCAGGAGAAGACCTTTGAACGAGTCGGCAGTGAGAAGACCATCGAGGTTGATGCCAGAATTATCTCGGCCACCAACCGGAATCTTCTTGAAGAGATTGCCGAAGGACACTTCCGGGAAGATCTTTTTTACCGTCTCAATGTGGTTAATATTCATATTCCCCCCCTGAGGGATCGAAAAGAGGATATCCCCCTGCTCATTGCTGCATTTCTGGAGGAGTTCGCCACCGAGAATGATAAGCAGATCGATGGTTTGGATCCCAAGGCCCGGTCTGCTCTTTATGGGTATAACTGGCCCGGGAATATTCGGGAACTTCGAAATTGTCTTGAGAGTGCCGTGGTCCTCTGTAAGGGGAATGTTATCACACCTGAACATCTTCCTCCCACAGTAGCCTCGGGGGCTCAGGGCGATTTTATAAAGATTGATCTGGGAACGACCCTTGAAAATGCTGAAAGGTTGATAATCGAATCTACCCTGACATCCGAAAAGGGGAACAAGAGTAAAACGGCCGAAGTTCTGGGGATAGGGCGAAAGACCCTGCACCGGAAACTACTTGAATATTCGGGAGATGAGTAGACCTTTCTCTCCGCATCGGGCTTAATACCTCGCAAGCTTGCTGTGGGGCGAGTCAGTCGGGGAGAGTTAGTCCATCCCCTCATCGAAATAGAATGAGCCGGAGAAGGCGTAGTCGGCCGAGCCTGTGATAAAGACAGAATTCGTATCACTATCCCACTCATAGTAGTATCTTGAGCGTCTGCTCCGTATAAGAAGCTCATTTTCTGTTAATCCTGATAGAACGGCGGCCGATCCTCCCAGGGCACAGCTGGAAACATTATCCGAGTTCAGCCTGTCCAGGGGAGAATCTACACCAATTTCATCCCTTTCCCGGATTGTTACAAATATGGGATGGGGAGAATCTTCCTTATTTGAAAGATTTTTCAGATTTTTAATTATCTCCTTTCGTCTTCCTCTGTACTGCCCTCCATCAAGAAAGGCTGCACCTTTTTTTCCAAGAAAAAGAGGAACCATGGAGAGGTTTCTATCCTGCAATCTGATAAGCTCTGAAAAATCGATATCGGGATCCGGTTTTAAAGGGTTTAGATTATAGGCGAGGGGGCTGCCGAGATTGAGTCTGAAATTCCGGCTATCCAGGAGTTCCACCCTTCTAATGCCACGGATGGTTTCTACAGTCATTACTGTGCTTGCCATGCCGGAATCAAAGATATACCGTGCAAGGCAGAGGAGGGCATCGTTGAGCAGGACGGACTCCTGACCGTCGGGACGAAAATATCGAAGTTTTAGAGTCTCTTTTTCACTGGGGAGAAGGATGAGGACTCCGTTTCCTCCTACTCCGGAACGCCTGTTGCACAGACTCCTTGTCAATGGAAGGAGTAGCTCTAAATTGGGAAAGTCTATTTTTAGAAAGTTTATGAGAATCAGGTCGTTTTGTCCCGAAACAATCTTGTAGAAATCAATATCCATCTTAAAAATCTAACTCATAGATGATTAAATAAAAAGGGGCTTAAAAAAAAATAAGGCAGATTGGTCCTGAAAATAGTAATAAAATTTCATTGACCATATGTTTTTCTTAACCTAGAATATAACCAATGGCTCCAAAAGATAATTTCGACCAATTAGTACATGCTTTATCCGATACTGAAAGGATAAATTTACTCAAAAAACTGGAAAGCATTCACATTGATGCACCAGAAATTCAGGATGAAGCGGAGTCTGAGGGTAGCGTTCTTGAGAGTGTTCGTTATAATCTTGGCTTTATCGAAAAAATAATTCTTTTTATCCGTTCACTCCTTTCCAATAAACCTTATCAGAAGATGCAGGAAGATTTTTTCATAGAGAAGCTTTCGAAGCAGATCGATAAAAAATGTTTATCCTATTTTTCCATAGAAAATGGTGACTTCTACCCTGAATTTGGAGATGAGCTTCTGAAAATAACCAGATCTGCCCTGATTCTCCGGGAAATGGTTCAGAATACCATGAACGACAAGGCCGGATTTATATCTTTTCTTATGGGCCTGATTAAACCGAAGCTTCAGAGCCAGCTTGTCAAGGAAACAGATCCCTACATTCTGGAACCTTCTATAGAGACAAAGGATGGTATTGAAATCCGGAGAGTTGTTGAACGAAACAGGGAAAGAATTCTGGATGGTTTCTCCAATGATGATCGGGACGCAGTTTATAAAGTGATTAAGGGTTTTTATTCTTTATCCTCCTTCCTTGTCTATCCCTTCGATCAGCTTGCTTCTCTTCTCCACAACAGTCTGGGTGTTCCCCGGGTGGTTCCCATGTCTGAGCTGAAGCCCCTTCTGGAGCATCTGATGGACAGGTTTTACTCCTTTCGTATACTTCCCGAGAAGATCGTTCTGGAAGCTGTTTATCTATATTCGAATCAGGAGAAAAGTCTTGATGATGAGGAGGCCCTGGCGGGTGAGATAAGCGAACTTGCTGATGTGTACAATAGCATGATTGTTGCCATTCGTAAATTTAACCATCTTATTCCTCTTCAGAAACTCCTGAAGGTCCTCTCGCGGGATCTCGATTATACTCCCAATAAAATTAAAATTGGTGGTGAAGAGTGGTTTTCCCTCTATCGGCGGTTCTGGGAGAACAGAAATTTGAAGATGATGAATAAATTCCAAAAAGAGAGGAAGCGGGAGGAGATGATGATTCTGGCTGCTTCCTTCTTAAGAAAAGATGAGTATCCCGAGTTTGAATTTTACAAACGAGGAGCCTGGGGGGGTGATGTTACTGTTTCCCGGGATCTTTCCGCCTCATTTATTGTGAATTTTATCCAACTGAATTTTCTGGAACGGATGAATCCGTTTTTTAAGCTCATTCAGAACGATGGTGAGTTCTATAAAGAACAAAATATGGCCGAATACAATGATGCCTATGGGAGTCTCTTCACTCTGCAGAGGAAGATACGCGAGGTAGATGAGGCCATGTCCCCTAATGGGGCCTACGGCAGAAGGATTCAGGAGATCCGTGATTCTTCCTCAGCCGATCTTGTGGCTACTCATGAGATACAAAAAACAGTTGAAAGTGCGGAACTGGAGCTGGGTAAACAGATTATGGATTTTAATATAAAAGCAGATCTGTTGATCAATCTACTCTGGGGAATTCTCTTTGGAGAGGTCGGGGGGCGGTATGATTCTCTCTCCAATCTTGGGTATATAGGTGGGTCAAGTAACGACAGGGTTATCATGTCTTTGAATAATATTTATACGGAATTTAAGAAATTCCTCGACCTTCTCCATCAAATTCAGGATTTAGAAAAATGAGAAAGGATTACATAGATTATTCCTCTTTTTTTCCGATCGATAAGAACCTTAAGTTGAAAATGGGAATCAGCCTCTCTACCGCCGGAACAATGAATCCTTTTGAGCCTGAAGGGATGGTAAACAGGGAGAATTTCTTTAATACGTTAAATATCACCATGGATACCGTCTCCTTCTGTAAACAGATTCATTCTACCACTGTTTTTGATGCGGACAGGGTGAGAATCCGCGGCAGGGAGGGGGATGGCCTTATTACAGGCAGAAGTGGTTCTTTCCTTTCGGTTACGGCGGCAGACTGCATGCCGATTTATCTTTTTGATCCCGAGAATGGTGTTATTGGTTTATGCCATTCCGGATGGAAAGGGACCGGAATTGCATTGAAAGCCATGGATTTGATGGGGAAAATTCATGGTTCAAGGTCCGAGGTTATACATGTCCTCCTGGGGCCCTCCATCGGAGCCTGTTGTTATGAAGTTGATCAGGGCCGGGCGAATATTTTTTCTGAAAAGTGGGGCAAGTCGGCAGTCCTTATGGATAAAGATAGATTTTTTCTTGATTTGGTGAGAGCTAACCGTAATCTTCTTCAGAAGGCAGGAGTGGAACATATTTACTCGGTAGATGAGTGCACAAGGTGTAATGGTGACTTTTCCTCCTTCAGAAGGGAAGGGCCGGATAATTATACCCGGATGACCGCCTATATGGGCTTTATCAGGAATTTTTAAAGGGTTTCTCCCCCTTCTGTCAAACAAATAGGTAAGGTGAGAGTTTGATTTCCGTAAATAATCCTAATCGCCTTGACTATGTTCTTATGTATATGATATATAATCATTTACAAGTTGCGTCTGGAAAATGATATTCGAGGTTGATAAATATGTATGCATTAGTTGAGATTAAAGGTAAGCAGTACAAAGCTGAGAAAGGCACTCTTTTAAGAGTTGACAAAATAGATGCGGAAGAGGGTTCGGCCCTCGAGTTTGATTCCGTACTTATGATCAGCGGTGAAGGCGATGTTAAAGTTGGGGCCCCCTATGTGGATGGTGCCAGTGTAAAGGCCAAAGTTGAAGAACATACCAAGGGTAAAAAGATTCGAATCTTCCGATATAAAAGAAGAAAGAATTATGCCCGAAGAATGGGGCATCGTCAAAAGTACACCATGGTAAGGGTAGAAGACATCCTGGGAGTATAATCTCCTTGATAACCATTTCCCTTAAACTTTCTGCAGAAGGTATAGTAGAATTATGTAAAGTCGTCGGTCATGCCGGGGCGGGGAAAAAAGGTGAGGATATTATCTGTGCGGCGGTTTCTGTATTGATCAGAACTGCCGGCAGGACCATGGAAGGGAAAGAGGGAGTGACTCTTGAAGGAGTTGCCCCCGACCCGGGACAAGCCGGATTCCGCCTTATTTCATTTCAAAAGAGTGAGAGAGAGTGGCTGAAGGGGCTTTGTGACGGGCTTGTGACTGGACTTCTGGATGTTCAAGAAGAATATCCGGAATTTTGTCACGTTGATTTATTATAATCTCCATTGGAGATTTACTGTTAAGGAGTAAACGTTATGGCACATAAAAAAGGTGGCGGTAGTTCCAAGAACGGAAGAGATTCAAATGCCCAAAGACTGGGTGTTAAAAGATATGCCGGTCAGATCGTAAATGCAGGAGAGATCCTTGTTCGTCAGAGAGGAACAAGATTTCACCCCGGAGACAACGTAGGAAAAGGAAAAGATGATACCCTTTTTGCTAAAGCCGAAGGCGAAGTTGTTTTCAAGGCAAGAATGGGCAGGAAGTATATCCATGTCCTTCCTGTTGCCAGCTAGGGAATATGCAGGGATTTGCGGATGAAACATATATAGATGTCAGCTCCGGAAACGGAGGGGCTGGATGTGTTTCATTCCGCAGGGAAAAATATGTTCCTAAAGGCGGTCCCGACGGCGGTGATGGCGGTCGGGGTGGCGATGTTATCTTTTCTGTAAAGAATAATACTAAAACATTACTGCATCTCAAGCAAAAACGTCATTTCAGGGCTGAAAATGGTCATCCCGGGCAAGGACGTAAAAAGCACGGTAAAAATGGTATTGATGTAATTATCGATGTTCCTCCTGGTACGCTGATAAAGGATCCTGAAACCGGACGAGTCCTTAAGGACCTTACGGGTGAAGACCAGTGGGTTTTTCTTAAGGGTGGAATTGGCGGCAAAGGAAATACAAACTTTGTTACATCCAGGCATCAGGCACCACGTTATGCCCAGCCGGGAATGGCTGGTCAGGAGTGTCGGGTTCATTTAGAACTCAATTTGATCGCTGATGTTGGTTTGGTCGGGTTCCCTAATGCTGGGAAATCCAGTCTCCTTTCGGCCATGACAAATGCTAATCCTAAAATCGCCGATTACCCGTTCACGACAAAAATACCCAACCTGGGTATGCTTAAATATTATGATAAAGACATTGTTTTTGCGGATATTCCAGGAATTATAGAAGGGGCATCCGATGGTGCAGGTCTTGGTCTTAAGTTTTTAAAGCATATATACAGGACTCGGATGCTACTCTTTTTAATAGATCTCGGTGATCCTGAATATCTTACCGCTTTTGAAAAACTGAAGCTTGAATTAAGTCAGTATGCTCCCGAATTGATGAACCGTCCAAGGCTCGTTGTCGGATCAAAGATTGACCTTTTTGAAGGGGATGATAATATCCGGGAGCTTGCCAGGGTAAATCCCGATGAAACCGTAATGGGGATCTCCAATTTCACGAGAAAGGGGTTGGAGGAGATGATTCGGTATGTAGCTGGACACGTTCTGGAGGAAGGGTGCGAAACATAATCTTCGGAGGAACTTTCGATCCCGTTCATATCGGTCATCTTCATCTTGCAGAAACGGTCTGGCGGATGTTTGAGAAACCAAGGCTCTTTTTTTTACCATCAGGTATTCCACCACATAAGAATAACTCAGGAATCTCTTCCAGGGAACAACGTATTGATATGCTTAATAAAGCTTTAGAAGATACTCCCTGGGAGTTGGACCTTTCTGAGGTCGAGAGGGAGGGGACGACCTTTACCATCGATACAATTCGGGAGATGCGTGAACGTTATGGCTGGAATGAGAAACCCGGATTTATTCTGGGGGATGATCTAATTCCCGGTTTTTCAAAATGGAAGGAACCTGATATATTGGCGGAAGAGGTTGAGCTCCTTCTTGCCTGCCGGGTAGAATCCTTGACTTCAAGTAATGAATTGAAATACCCCCATACTAAAATAGGGAATGCAGTTCTTCCCGTCTCTTCTTCTCGTATCCGAGAGAGGGTTGCGCAGGGGGAGGCCTTTAAATATCTGGTCCCTTCAGGTGTTTTTGATTATATTTGTAAGCATAAAATGTATGGTTATGATAGTTAAGAGCATGAGACCTTATTTTGAATTCTTAAAAAATAGAATAACATCTAAAAGATTTGAACATAGTGTTCGCGTTGGTCGTGTCTGTGCCAAATTGGCAAGGTACTATGGCGAAGAACCTGAATCTGCCTTTCTCGCAGGCCTGCTTCATGATTGCGGTCGGGAAATACCTGTGTCTGAGCTTTTAAAGTATGTTGAAGAATATCAGATAGAGTGTGATGATTTTGAGATGAAGAAACCTGTTCTGCTTCACGGTAAGGTTGGTGCTGCCATTCTTGCCTTGTATTTCCCCGACCTCGCTGAATCTGTCTTCAGAGCAGTCCGCTTGCATGTAAGAGGCGGTGATGTGATGGGAAAATTGGATATGATTGTTTATATAGCCGATTTCATTGAGCCTGGACGACCTTATTTCAAGCCGGATTTTATGGTCTGGGATGATTTTTCAACTCTGGAAGAGTTGTTTCTCCGGGTTGAAAGAACCATAACTTTGTATTACAAAAATAAGAGTAGTAAGAAAAAACTGGAGCGGTATATAAATTGAAAAAGAGAAAAGCATTTGACAAGGGAATAATCTTTCTCGTAATTATATTTTTGATAATCGGGGGAACTGCGGTTTTCTTTCTTTCCAGAATGAACGTTGATCCCATGGCTGACGCTCTGGAGCAGGAGGATTCGTTTGCTTCCTGTTTTATGGTCGTCGATGGTGAGGAGTTACTTGCTACCGAGATTTTCTTTTTTCATCCAGTGACACATAAAGGTGCATTACTGGATGTTCCTTCGAATACCGGAGATATTGTTGAATCTGTTGGAAGGATAGACAAAATTTCCATACTTTTCGATGCTGATAAACCTGAAGCATACATCCGGAAACTTGAAGAGATAACAGCAGTATCCATACCGTTTTATTTTATAATGAACCTTGAGCAGCTCGAGGCTCAGGTCGATCTGATTGAGGGGCTCTCTTTATTTATTGCCAATCCTGTGGAGGTTCCCGAAGAGCTTATCTTTCTTCCTTCGGGTTCTCTTGTGCTTGATGGTGCAAAGGCTAAAATTTTTATAACCTATTCTCAAGTTGGTGAAATAGAGATCGAAAAAACAGACCGCCGGGAAAAATTCATACAGGCCCTTCTTAAGGGGTGGGGGCAAAGTTACGAAAAGTTAACGCATCCCGAGGTTTTTCCCCTGGTTAACAGGAATATGGATACAAACCTCTCCAATCAGGCTTTTACAACCTTCCTGGCGTCGCTGAAGGAGCTTGACGGGGAGAGGATGGTCTTTCAGCGGGTTCTGGGAGTCGAGAGGGTTGTCGATAATCAAACCCTCCTTTTCAGACATAAGGATGGAATTCTTCTTCAGGAAACGGTCAGACAAACGCTTAAGTCGCTGGCGAACATAGAGGTTGTTTCGGATGAAGAGTTGAGTACAAGTATCGAACTGTTGAATGGGACCTCGAATACGGGGCTGGCGAGCCGGACAGGCCAGCTTTTTCAGAGTTTCGGATACGATATTGCAAATATTGGTAATTACGATAAACAAGACCTGGAGCAGACAATAGTAATAGACCGCAGCGGTGATATTACAAGGGCTCAGAGAGTGGCTGCCGTGATAAAATGCACAAAAATAGAACGGCAGGTAGATGAGATATCGGAGGGCGGAATCGCGGATATGACCATTGATGTGACGATCCTCCTTGGAAAGGATTTTGATGGACGATACTGTAAAGAGTAGAATTATGATGGTAGGGGAGCTCCTGGAGGAACATAAGGGAGAAGATACTGTAGTCATCGATGTGAGTGAACAGACCAGCTGGACAGATGGGTTTGTTATCACTACAGTTAACAGTCAGGGGCATCTGAGGGGGCTTGTACGGCATCTGAAGGAGTTTCTGGAGGAGAATGAGATATTCATTTACAACAGGGCCAAGCATATTGAACAGGAAGGCTGGACCCTGGTTGATTGCGGAGATTTTGTTGTTCATTTAATGAACAGAGAATCACGGGATTTTTATGATTTAGAGAAACTTTGGTATTTCGGTAAAATTCTTAAAGGATACGAAAAAGCCGCTACATAAAAAAGGGCCTTCCGGGATTTAGTCCCCGGAGGCCTCGTTATTTCAACTGCTTTTACTCGTCAAAATCGTCATAATATAGACCATCACCATAATCGAAGTCATTCTCTTCTTCAAGGAAATCGTCTTCCTCATCATCGTCATCGAAGTCATCAATATCTACGTCGTCTTCAAGCTCGTCATCAAGATCATCTTCGTCGAAGTCATCATCAAGATCATCTTCATCATCAAACTCATCAAAATCACTTTCGTAGTCATCGTAACCGTCGTCTAAAAAGTCATCGTCATCACTGAAAGCACTATCGAAGTCCTCTCCCAGCATGAAAATAAAATTGGGCTCTCCTTCCAGAGAATTATTATGTTCCGTTAACATCTAACCGTCCCTAACTTCAAAGATTCTTATAGAACTAATCTAAGGTGAAGAATTGTCTCATGTCAACCGAAATCCTCATTTTCTTAGGATTTTTTTATGCCGATTTCAATATGAATTTCTTCATCCGGAAAAACTGCTTTAAGGTTAATATAAATTGGGAGCCCACTCAACTCCATATTGATATTGTCACCAGAAATTATTGTTGGAGGGGTAATATTGCAATTAATATCATCCTCAGACAATTTCATAATCAACCGCCCTGACATCTGATTGGCAAACTCTTTAAATGCCTCGGTAAATATTTCTTTCTTATCGGCAATTTCCAGGGTGAGTCCGGATGCGATAATCATTTTTTTCATCAGTCCGAATACATTGGTTTCGGTACCCTGGATCATGAAGTAGCCCTGAAACATACCTGTTATCCCTATACTCACCAATATTTCAGGACTGAACGCCTCTGTTGCCGTTATTACCTCTGTTTTTCCTAATCCTGTCTCTGCAGAAATTTCAATGATACTTTTTTTTAGGATCGTCTCTATAAATGAATTCATAGGGAAAGTATAGAACAAGTAAATATTAAGGTCAAATAACATTCTCATAGATCTTTAGAAGCCTTCTGAGGGTTTGACAGGATACGTGATTTCAGTATAATAGCTGGATATTATGAATAGGGAAACAGTTGTTTATTCTCCGGCCAAGATAAATGTTCATCTTGATATTAAAGAACCCAGGCCGGATGGGTTTCATAATATTATTTCCCTGTTTCATAAAGTTGATCTTTATGATGAGATCAAAATAAGTTCTTTGAAAAATGCAGACAACTGCAGCATAATTGGAGATTTTGACTGTCCTCCGGCTGATAACCTGATTATCAAGGCGGCCAGGGCGTTTCTTGATCTTGCGGATATTCAGACCGCCTATGAATTTACGGTTCATAAAAGGATTCCAGCGGGTGCAGGACTTGGTGGTGGCTCGGGAAATGCCGCAGCCGTACTTAATGGTTTGAATCAACTTAATGGTGAACCTTTAAGCATGAGTGAACTTTACCGTCTGGGGGAGACCCTTGGCAGTGATGTCCCCTTTTTTTTAGGGGGATCTTCGGCCCTGGTTACCGGGCGGGGAGAGAATCTTAGGGAACTTTCACCATTGAAAGGTTTCGAGTTGGTTCTTGTTGTGCCTGAGATAGTCATCAGTACCAAGTATGCTTATGAGTTGTTTGATAGAGAAGGGAGAGTGAATAACGAACTGGATGCAGAGCAGGTTGAAAAAGCCTATCTGCAGGAGAACTGCCGTGATTGGCCGTTTTTTAATAGTTTCTGGGAAACAATAGGTCCGAAATTTTCTGAATTAAATGAAGCCTACCGGCTTTTAAGTGAGGAGAATGGAGACTTTATTTCGATGTCAGGATCCGGTTCATCTGTTTTTGGTCTGTTTTCTGATGAAAATCAGGCGGAAAAGGCTTTTATTAGGATAAAACAACGTTTTAACAGGGTGTGGAAAATTAAATTACTTGCGTAGCCGTAATCTGCATATTAAAATGATCTGGATACTAGATTATGAATCGGCAAGGAGATTTTTATGGAGATCACTGATATCCGGATTCGTCGGGTAAGTGCAGATGGTAAACTTAAGGCCTACGTAACCGTAACATTCGACGATTGTTTTGTTGTGCATAATGTGAAAGTCATATCGGGTAAGAACGGTGCTTTTATTGCAATGCCTAGCCGAAAGACAAAGACTGGTGAATATAAGGATGTTGCCCATCCGATTAATTCAGCCTTTAGGGGTCTGCTTCAATCAAAAATCCTGGAAACTTATGAAAATACCCCTGAAGACGAAGTAGAGAAAGAGACCGCCTTCTAGGACTAATCCTGTTCAATAATCATACTCTCCCTATAAAATGTATTTAAATGAACATTGAATGCTGTTCCTGGTATTGAGGTGTTCTATTTATATTTGGGATGTAGGCAAGTGGTAAGCCAGCGGGTTTTGGGTCCGCCATTCGTAGGTTCGAATCCTGCCATCCCAGTTTAGAAAAACTACGATAGAAAGTTATCTTAGATAAGTTATTGTTAAGGAGAGTCCGATATGGAAATGAAAGAACTTTCGGCTGTTATCAGAAAGGATCTCAAGAAGGGGCCGACAAAGAAAGTTCGGAGTGAAGGTAAAATTCCCGCAGTCATCTACGGTCATGCCGAACCAGTGGCAATTGCAGTTGATGAGGTTGTTTTTAATAAAAGCTTTACCGATATTCAGGCCAATACTATTTTTACCATCGATGTTGAAGGTACAAATAGAGATGTTCTTGTAAAGGACATTCAGGAGAATATTCTTACCTCGAAAATTCTTCACATCGATTTCTTTGAAATCGAAAAGGGTAAAGCCCTTAGAACTACAGTTCCTGTTAAACTTGTTGGTGTGGCACCAGGAATTAAAGCAGGTGGAGCTCTTGAAGAGCGACTCCATGTTATTGATATCGAATGTATTCCGAGTATGATTCCCTCGGCTATTGAAATTGATATCAGCAATCTTCAACTCAATGAAGCAATTCACGTTTCTGACATTGTTATTGACGAAGAAGTTAAAATCCTCAGTAATCCAGAGCAGACTATTGTCAGCCTGAGCATCATCAAGGTTGTTGAAGAAGCAACGGATGAAGATGCAGATGAAGAGATTGCCGTTGAAGGTGAAGCTGCTGCGGAGCCTGCTGGAGAGTAATCCTGAATTATATTGTTATTGGTCTGGGGAATCCCGGACCGAAATATTACGATACCCGGCATAATGTCGGGTTCAGAGTATTGGATCTTCTCCAGAATAGAACCGGAAGAAAGTTAAAAAAGGCTTTCTTCCGGCCTTTTTTATATTCTGAATCAAAAATTAATGAAAACAAACTCATTCTAATTAAGCCTCTTACTTATATGAATAGATCCGGAGATGTTCTTCCGGCTGTTCTGAAGCGTTGGCCGGATGAGGATAGAACCATAGTCATCCTTTGTGATAATATGGATTTGAAACCGGGTGAGTTAAGAATAAAGCAGAAGGGCTCGTCAGCCGGGCACAACGGCATTAAATCCATTCTGGAGTATTTGAAAACCGATGATTTTTTAAGGTTTTATCTTGGGGTTGGTAGACCGGATAAAGGTGTGACCGTGGTTGAACATGTTCTGGGAAGTTCTGATCTTCATAATAAAGAGATACGAACGGCAGAGGAAAATGCCTGTGATGCGGTTTTTTCACTCATTGAAAATCCAGTTTCAAGGGTAATGAATGAGTTTAACAGAAAACAGACTTAACAAGGAAATCCTTAACTTTTTCTCCTCTCTTCCTCGTAAAGACAATGCAAAAGTTCTTATAGGCTTTTCAGGTGGAGCCGATTCTCTTTCTCTTGCCATTCTTTTATGGGAAAATAGAAAAAAACTTAAAATTGAGCCGGTACTGGCATACCTTGATCATGGGATTAGAGCCGCAGAAGAGCTTGAGACGGAGGGAATCTTTGCCAGGTCTTTTGCTGAAAAGCTGGGAATTAAGCTTTTTCGTGGTGAAATTGCCGCTGGTGTTTTAAAAGAGAGAGCCAGGAGTGAGGGGCGAAGCCTTGAGGAGGTTGCCCGGCTCAGTCGGTATGATTTTTTTAAAGGTTTAATGGATAAAAAGGGATTTGATTTACTTGCTCTGGGTCATCATCAGGATGATCAGATGGAAACCCTGATTATGCGTTTTTTCCAGGGAGGCAGTGCCGCTGGTCTTTCAGGAATAAAAGCTGTAAGAGGGAATATAATCAGGCCCCTTTTAGCGGTGGAAAAGCGAACTCTCATTAAGTTTCTGGAAGAGAGGGGGGATGTCTGGATAACAGATCCTTCAAACCTGGATGAAGATTTTCTTAGGAACAGGATCCGGAACAATCTTATGCCTGCGATCGAGGCTGTTTTTCCGGGATACAGACGGTCGTTATCCTCCTTAAGTGATAAAATGGCCAGCACGGCAGCTTTTATCGAAGCCGAGCAGAAAAGCCGGGTTCAGTGGCGGGCCGTCAAAGGTGTTGATCAGAATACCACCTGGTCTCTTGATTCAGAAGTTTTCTTCAATACACCTCGAACTCTTGTGATAGAATCTTTATTTAATTTATATAATCTTACTTTTCCTGAGCGGAAAAGGGTGCCTTTCAGATTCCTGAACTCTTTATCTTCCTCTGCAGAGGGGGGGATCCTTGAAAAATCCGATGGCGTACTGCTTGCCGGTTATGGGATTTCTCTTAAAATACTCAAGGGACGAGTTTTTTGGAGTCGGGATATTGTTTTTCCCCAAAAAAACAGTTATCTTATCATAATTAGAAATAATCGGTCATTTATCGTTTCAGAATATAAGTTTAAAATTGAACTTATAGAGAGAAGATATGCGACTGATAATGGTATTTATATTCGGAAAGGTGAAATTAACCCTCCTGTGTTTATCCGTTCACGACTCCCCGGGGATGAAATATATCTGCCCGAGGGAAATAAAAGCCTTAAAAAGCTTTTTAACGGTTGGCATTTAGATGCTGGAGATAAATGGAAGGTCCCTGTAATAGTGGACAAATCCGGAATTCTCGGTGTACTGGCTTCTCCATGGGGAGGACTCAACCGCTTTTCCGAGCGAAATGAAGTAAAGAATAAGACCGTAAATGATGAATGTTGGTTCATCAGTTGGTCTCTAAGGGAGTTTTAGTTGGACAATAACGACAACAACAGGAATGATCAGGATCCCAACAAGCCAAGTTTTAATTTCGGTAACAATAAGTTTGCCCTCTTTTTTCTGGCCTCACTGGTACTGATGTTTATCGTCATGTTTTTTATGAATGACAGTTCACCGAGTATGGAAATACCCTACTCAACTTTTCTTGCGTATCTGGATGACGGCCGTATCGGCAGTGTGAAGATATATGATAATGAAGAAATTCACGGGACTCTGAACGGGGGAAGTGGTGGTTCAACACTTTTTAAGACTGCGATTCCCTATTATGACGATGCTCTAATGATAGAACTCCGGGAGAAGGGAATTGTCTTTGAAGGGGCGGAGCGGACGGTTTCTCCCCTGGCTGTATTTATTCAGTTTCTTCCCTGGGTCATTGGTTTTTTCTTCATCTGGTTCATGTTCAGACAAGTTCAGGGCGGGGGTGGCAAAGCTTTTTCATTCGGAAAAAGTAAGGCGAAGAAATATAACACCGGTGGTAAGAAGGTTACCTTCCGTGATGTGGCCGGACAGAAGGAAGCGAAATATGAACTTGAGGAAGTCGTGGATTTCCTTAAAAATCCCGATAAGTTTACCTCAATTGGTGCAAGAATACCCAAGGGGGTGCTCCTTGTAGGAATGCCCGGTACGGGTAAAACACTCCTCGCCAAGGCGATTGCGGGAGAGGCGGGTGTTGCTTTCTTTCATATGTCTGGTTCCGACTTTGTGGAAATGTTTGTCGGTGTCGGGGCAAGCAGAGTTAGAGACCTTTTTGAACAGGGGCGAAAAAATGCTCCTTGTATACTTTTTATTGATGAGCTTGATGCTGTTGGTAGAACCCGAGGCGCGGGATACGGCGGGGGACATGATGAGAGGGAACAGACCTTGAATCAGATGCTCGTCGAAATGGATGGTTTTGATACGAAAGACGGTGTTATCATGATTGCCGCTACCAATAGACCCGACGTACTGGATCCGGCCCTTCTCAGACCAGGTCGTTTTGACCGACAGGTAGTTGTCGATATGCCCGATGTCTCCGAGCGGGAGGCAATTCTGAAGATTCATGGTGAAAAAGTGCCCCTGTCTCCCAATGTTGATCTGAACAGGGTTGCCCGTTCTACTCCCGGAACCTCCGGCGCAGATCTTGCCAACCTTGTGAATGAAGCAGCACTTTTTGCAGCCCGTGAAGGTTCTGAAAAGGTCAGGATGAAGGATTTTGAAGAAGCCAGAGATAAACTTCTTCTTGGTGTAGCACGATCATCTAAGGTTTTCACCCCTGAGGAGAAGAGAGCAACGGCTGCACATGAAGCGGGTCATGCTCTTCTTCACTATCATCTGAAAAACACGGATCCTCTGCATAAGGTCACTATTGTACCCCGTGGACAAGCTTTGGGTATGGCAGTTTCCCTCCCGTTAAAGGATACCTATTCAAAGAATAAGAGCTGGCTTCTCGATCGAATCAAGATCACCATGGGTGGTTATGTGGCGGAGGAGATATTCTTCAACGAAACGACAACTGGAACTTCAAACGACATTAAGCAGGCAACGAATCTTGCCAGGCGGATGGTCCGGGAGTGGGGGATGTCCAGTGCGATTGGGTTTACATCCTATGGAACCGATGATGAGCCGATTTTTATCGGTAAAGAGATTGCCAACCATAAAGAGTATTCGGTGGAAACCGGGAACAAGCTTGATGATGAGATCAAGAAAATTCTTGATGGTTGTCTTAAGGAAACAAGAGAGATTCTTATCAAACATAAGTCTCAGCTTGAGGCTGTGACTGACGCTTTAATTGAGAGGGAAACCCTTGATGATAAAGATATGAAGGAACTCCTTGGTTTAAATAAAGATGAAGTTGAAAAATAGAGGGCCTTTTAGGGGCTCTGGAACATATATAAAAAAGCCCCGGATTTCCGGGGTTTTTTTGGCTCTATCTTTCAATAAGCATCTCCGATAAAGGGGTAGGGAGCCTTTATGAAAATTACCAGAATAATAATAGCAATTCTCCTGTCTACCGGATTTTTGTGGGCTGAACATGATAGGGATATCGGTCGGTTATACCTTAATGAAGCAGCCTTTCTTTTTGAGGCAGGTGATTATAGTGAGTCTGAAAAACTTATAAATACGGCCCGGCAATTTATTTACCGGGATAGTGATATGCTATACCTTCTTGGTCGACTGGGGTTTCAAAAACGAGACTCCTTAAGTAAATGCGGCCTCTATTTCAACGAGGCCCTGATTGTGGATGACTGGACTATATACTCTCCCGCTGACCTGGCTGAAAATTATATTCCCATACTTTTCCAGACCAAAAATTATTCAAAATCATTGACTCTTCTTTCGGACCCCGATTTTAATCCCAGACCTTCCGATAGCTTTATCTGGATGCATGGACGTGCTTTAAAAGAAGCCGGACGGATGGCCGATGCGGTTGATACGGTTAAAGAGGGACTCGCTTTTTACCCCGATTCCAGAATACTCTACGACCTTCTTTTCGAACTCGCACCGGGTGAGCAGGGGAGGTATGCTGACCTTCTTTTGAATGGAACTGTGAATCACCCGGATCTGGTTGAGATAATTTTACCCCTGATAATTCCTGAAGTAGAAGATAATGTTTCAGAACTCTTTGACATTTATGATGAACGGGATTTTTTTAATCTGGAATCTGAAATCAAGAGGATCAAGCAGTTCGGACTTGAGAATGTCGCGCTGATTACGGAATTGGCCGATAAGGGGGTTTTTAATGATGGTGATTTACTCCGCGAGCTTTTGATGGCCCTGCCCTTTAATAATCAACGCCGCATTGTCGAAACCCTTTTTAATTCCTGGACCGGTGAGCTAAGAGAGGATCTCAATGACGATGGGTGGTCGGAAATAATTGTCGACTTTTCAGATGGTAAAATTTCTTCCCTTAAGTGGGATCCTGATCAGGATGGCAAAAAAGAACTTACCGGTGAATATGAGAATGGGATTCTGCGGACTCTTACATTAACTGGAAATTCAGATATTTTCATTGAATATGAGCTTTATCCCTGGGTAAGACGGATAACCCGGCGGGATGAGGAGCGAATTTTAGTGTATAACCTGGCTCTTGGTCAGTTCGCCATCGATTTTCCCGAGGTCTCACCTTTTGAATCGGTTCCCTCTTTTGAGATCCCTGAACCGGATTGGGGGTATGTCCAGACCAATTCCAGAAATGTCCTTATCTACTCACCCGGCGATGATTCACCTCTTGAAGAGTATATTCCTCTTTTTAATCGAGGGGGAATTACCTCTACCTTTCCGAAGGGCGGCGATGAATTTCGCCGCAGATTCTATGTCCGCAATGGAAGTGTCGAATTTATCGAACAGGATCTGACAGGTGACCCGGGATGGGATACTATTTCTTATTATCAGGATGGTTTTCTGAAACTTATAGCCCATGATGCCCGTGAAGATGGGATCTATGAATATGCCGAGACACCGGGAAGGACGGAAGGGCGTTCATCTCTTTCTGTTTTCCGTGATGATGATGGGTGGTTTTTCTGGGATTTTAACCAGAATGGTTCCTATGATTGCCGGGAGCGAAGAGTGGATACACGAATCCTTAGAGAATATTCCTCTAAAGATGACGGCAACTACGATATACTAATTGAGATCGAGGCTTTGAAGTGAACATAAAAATATTCCCTCTGTTTTTTCTTTTGTTTTTAACATCATGTGTAACAACTGGAAATGAGTGGATTCCTGAGGTGATTTCTGTTAATGAGGCGACTATCAATAAACTCAAGGATAATCTGACGGCGGGGGAGTATGGACGAGTAATTCAGGATACAGATACCTTAAAGCGGGAATTTCCGGAACTTGTGGGTGATGAAGTCCTTGAGCTTGAAGAGCAGGCCTTTCTGCTGCTCAAAGAAAATTATAACAAGGCTCTGGATTCCGGAACCTGGGCAGATGCCCTTACTTATCATAAGGAACTCTCGGTTGTCCTTGCCAATTTGGAGGCGTACTCTGCATTTAGCCCGGATTCAGACTCTATTGTCTGGACGGAGGGTGAGATTCTTAGAAAACAGGCGGAAACTCTGATTGAAGATTTACCTGTTCCTGCTTTAATTATATTTCAGAAATCTTTGGCTTACGATATTCCTGCCGAAGAGGAGCTTCTCCGTTATGGGGAACTGGCTCTGGTTGAACAATCCCGGGAGGGACTAAAGCAGATTGTCGCTATTATGAGGCTGAAAGGCATGGAGGCCCCTGCCTCCTTTACTGACTATCTTGCTGTGGAGGGAACCCCCCTTGATTTCATGAAAGGGACAGTTACTATCTGGGTCAACCGCGGAATCAAAGTAGAGTCCGGTATGGGGTATGCCGATCGGGTTATTGGTAGCGGTTTTTTTATCGATAAACGGGGTTACCTTATCACAAATCATCATGTCATTGAGTCAGAAGTCGATCCTGAATACTCTGGTTATTCCAGGCTATATATAAGGCTCCCGGGAGAACAGGGTGATAAAATCCCTGCCGAAGTGATCGGCTGGGATCCTGTTTTCGATATCGCTCTTTTAAAAACAGTTATGGAGCCTGAATATATCTACTCCTTTAAAAATGTGGAGGAGTATGTTCCGGGAGATAAAATCTATGCTATCGGTTCACCCGGGGGATTGGAAAATACCATCACATCTGGAATCATTTCCGCCACGGGTAGACGGCTCCTTGAGGTCGGCGACACCATTCAGGTTGATGTCCCTATAAACAGCGGAAACAGTGGTGGTCCTTTACTGAACGAGTCGGGTGAACTTATCGGTGTTGTTTTCGCGGGCATTGAACAGTTCGAAGGGGTGAATTTTGCCATACCCTCCGAATGGGTAAGCGGACGGATTCCTTCCTTTTATGAGGGGGGGCGTCAGGAAATTCCCTGGATCGGGGCATCCCTTTATGAAGGGAATAAGGGGATGGAAGTTCTCTATACCTATCCCGCTTCTCCTTCGGAACGGGGCGGGATAAAGCCCGGGGATATGTTGCTTTCTGTAAATGGAACGGTTGTCAAATCCCTCGGTGAGGCTCAGAAAGTCATCATGTCTCTGGACGGACAGAGGCTTGCCGCCTTTCACTGGAAAAGAGGAGAAGAGGAGTTTACCTCTCTTTTGAACCTTGATGAACGGCCCGATATGCCTTTAGAGAACTCTCTTGAGATTGATTCCATGGAGAGGCTGGTGCTTCCCCTCTTCGGGATGGAGATTGAACCGACCGGTAGAAAAAATTATGTGATCAAGAAGGTCTATCCCGGAATGTCTGCCGAGGAGACAGGACTTTCAGAAAACGATCCCCTTACAGTATATGAATGGAGATATGAAGAGGAGTATAATGTGGTGCTACTTCAGATTCGTATAAAAAAACGCAAGGCCGGTTTTATGGAGAGTGTTGTTCAGCTGGCAGCCTATGTTAATCTTTCGAATCTGATTTAGCAGGAAGAAAATGGATACAACTAATATTCTGATAGTGGAAGATGAAGCCATTGTTGCGGCTGATATCTCTTTGACTTTAAAAAAAATGGGGTATAAAATTCCCGGGATCTGTTCCTCCGGAAGAGAAGCCCTGGTGCTTCTATCAACAATTAAAGTCGATATAATACTCATGGATATCCATATCAAAGGCGATATCGACGGGATAGAGCTGGCCACTAAGATACATCATGATATGAGGATCCCCGTGATTTTTCTTACGGCCTATTCGGATGATGAAACCCTTGAACGGGCAAAGATGGCCCAGCCTTTCGGTTATCTTTCAAAATCATTTTACTATAAGGATATCAAGACTACCATAGAGACAGCCCTCTATCGGTTTAAGATGAAACTTCAGGTGGAGGAGAAAGAGGAACTTCTCTCTCTTACTTTAAAAAGCATCGATGAAGCCGTGATTACGGTGGAGGAGAGTGGTGTTTTGCTTTTTTATAATCGAAGGGCCGAGGAGATCTTTTCACTGCCTAAGTTTGATAGTGACAGGAAAATCAGTTCACTTCTTCCGGATTACCTGGAGTTCTATTCAGATTCGGGAGAACCTTTGGAGGATATCCTCATATTACCCGAACTTCCGCAGAGAATTACCCTGGTAAAACCACTTGAAAAGTTAATTATTCCCCTGGAGTGTTCTGTCAGTAAAAATTTAAGAACCGAAAGGGGTTTCAATCAGAATGTTTATGTGTTTCGCGATATTTCAAATGTGCAGAAGATCCGCGAAATGGAATCGCTTTTAAGTGCTGTGGTTGAAAGTTCGGAAGATGTTATTGCCGCCCTGTCTCTGCATGGGATCGTTAAAAGCTGGAACAATGGGGCAGAAAAGATTTTCAGAATTAAAGCAGAGGATGCCATTGGCGAGAAAATTTATGATCTTCTTCCTCAGGTACTGTTTCCCGATTTTATAAAATCCAAAAATGAATTGAAGACTATGGAATTTTTTCATCATGCCGATCCTGAAGATTCAAAATTCATTTCAGTTCATCTGACTCCCTTTTTGGATGTTAATAATGTGGTGGGAGGGTATTCGCTTATCGGGCGTGACCTGACATCCCGAACAAACCTTGAGAGAAAAATAACCCAGGCTGAAGAGAGTATACGCACCAGGATTGGCCGGGATCTTCATGATAATCTTGGCCAGCAGTTAACGGGGATCTCCCTTAAACTTCAGGCTCTGCGTAATGGGATCAGCCGGGAGAATTATGAGAGTGTTGAAAAGATCTCGATTGAACTGGCGGACCTCATAAAAGAGGCTATCCGGGAGACCCGGGAACTGTCACGGGGGCTTATCCCCGCTATACTCCGGAATGAAGGACTTCCTCATGCTTTAAAAAACTTATCCCGGTATCTGGAGCGGGTTTATGGTGTTACCACGGAATGTAATCTTGATAACACTCTTGTTCTTGATGAAAGTGTGGCCTCTCAGCTCTTTCATATAGCCCAGGAGAGTGTTAATAACGCTGTTAAACATGGTATGGCGGAAAATATTATTCTCAATTTAAGAAGAGAGCCTGAAGGGGCGATTATGGAGATCATTGATAATGGTTCAGGCTTTTCAGAGAAATTAATAAAAAGAGGCTTAGGGCTGGACAATATGCGGTATAGGGCTGATATAATACGAGGGAATCTTGATATTATCAGTATCCTGGAAAAGGGGACCACCGTCTCCTGCCGGATAATGATGCAGAGCGAGAAGGGGGCAGGTTTAATATGAGCATAGGGAAAAAATATACTGTTGTAATAGTGGATGATCATCCCATTGTAAGGCAGGGCTTTGAACAGCTTCTTGAACAGGAACCGGATCTTGTCGTGATCGGGGGTGCTGAGGATGCTGTCGGTGCTCTGGAACTGATCGCAAAAAAAGTTCCCGATATTGCACTCGTTGATCTCTCTTTGAAAAACTCTAGCGGACTTGAATTAATAAAGGACCTCATCGTTCTTTATCCGGATATAAAGATTCTTGTCATCTCTCTTCATGATGAAGAGGTTTATGCAGAACGAACTATTCGGGCCGGTGCCAGAGGGTTCATTATGAAAGCCGAAGCTACCGAGAATGTAGTCGGTGCTGTCAAACGGGTATTAAAAGGGGAAATTTATCTGAGTGAAGAGATGAAATCCCAGATGCTTGAACGGCTTGTTGCCGGGAAAAAGAAATCTTCCACTTCCATAATCGACGACCTGAGTGACCGTGAGATTCAGGTATTTGAACTGATGGGAGAGGGGATGAAGAATCAAGCCATCGCGGCAAAGCTGCATATCAGTATTAAAACGGTTGAGACTTACAAGTCTCACCTTAAATCGAAATTAAACCTTAAGGACAGTGCTGAACTGATGCAGAGGGCTGTTGAGTGGAATTTAAAGAACAACTATCTGAATGAAAAAAGCAGAAACTGAATTTGATGGGAAGTCCAAACCTTGTTATCGTGGAAAAGGATCGAATCGTTGCCCTTGACCTGGAATTCCAGGTTAGAAAATTCGGTTATAATCCAATCGCTGTATATTCGTCTGCAGAAGAACTCATAAAAAATATAACAAAGATCGATCCTGAAATTGTATTGATGGATCTGGATCTGAAAGGAAAGATAAATGGTCTGAATGCGGCAGGAATGATCAGAGAAGAGCATAATATACCGGTAGTTTTGATTACCGCCTTTCTGGATGATCTCTCTGCTGAGGAGAAGCGGGGGCTTCTCCCCTTCGGTTATCTTGTCAAACCAATTGTCTCCCGTGAATTAAGGCTTTCCCTCGATATGGCGATATACCGTCATCAGATGGAACTGAAACTAAAAGCCTCTGAGGATGAATATAAAAAGTTTTTTGAAGATGATCTCTCTGCCAACTTTATTGCCGACAGGGAGGGGGTTGTAATAACCTGTAATTCTGCCTTTTCTGAAATGTTAGATTTCACAACTCCTCTGGAAGCCGCGGGTGTAAGCCTTTCAAAAATATTTTCGGATACTCAGGAGGGGAAATCCTTTGTATCTGAGGTGGCCAATAAAAATCAGATGCTTCTTACTGAAAGGAGTATGAGAACCCGGAGCGGCAGAACCATCCATGTTGTCGGTAACTTTATGGGGCAGTTTGACCCTTCCGGAGAGTTGGTTGGAATAATTGGTTACCTTCAGGATAATACGGAACAGCGGCAACTTGAAGAGATGTTTCGGCAGTCCCAGAAGCTCGAGGCTGTGGGGCGGCTTTCAGGTGGTATAGCCCATGATTTTAACAATGTTTTGACAATAATTCAGGGGTATACGGTCATGCTTAAGGAGAAATCCGAGGATGGTGAAGATATAGCCCTGGAGATATCGGGAATTCAGTCCGCTGCTAAAAAAGCGGCAAACCTGACGCGCCAACTGTTGAACTTCAGTCGCAGACAGGATCTTAAACCTGAATATTTTGAGGTAAATTCACTTATTTCCGAGCTTGAAAATATGGTCCGCCGATTGATCGGCGAAGAGATCGTTATCCGTTTTTATACCGGTGCTGAAAACTCAATGATTTTTGCCGATCCGGGGATGCTTGAGCAGGTTTTAATAAACCTTGCGGTAAACTCCCGGGATGCCATGCCCGGTGGTGGAAACCTTGTGATAGGTACGGCCAACCGGGAAATGGATGGGGCTGAGCCATCCATAATGGGTCAAATTCCTGCGGGTGAATATATTGAGATTTATGTAACAGATACGGGAACCGGCATTGAGCCGGAGGTTCAGGAGAAGATTTTTGAACCCTTCTTTACAACGAAACCGGAATATAAGGGAACGGGTCTGGGCCTTTCATCGGCTTATGGAATTATCCGGCAGAGTGGTGGATACATAAAGCTTGAAAGCGAGACGAATAAGGGTACTGTTTTCAGGATATTTCTGCCCCTGCGAATTGGAGATATACGGGAGAATAGTGTTCCTCATATACCGGCCGGGGATCTGTCCGGTGATGAAACGATCCTGGTTGTTGAAGATGATGCCGACATAAGGGGAATCCTGATAAAAACTCTGGCCCAGGCGGGATACCGACCGCTTGGTGTTGAAAATGCTGGTGAGGCCCTCCTTATCTGTGAACGGGAACCGGATATCAAGCTGGTTATAACCGATTTCCTCATGCCCTATTTGAATGGTGTTCAATTGATGCTCCGCCTGGGACGGGAGTATCCGAAGATGCTTTTTATTATGATAAGCGGTTTTTCTGAGAGTGTAATCCGTGAAAGGGAACCTGACACTCCCGAAATCTCCTTTATTCCAAAACCGCTCGTTCCAGAAGATGTTCTCATGAGGATGAGAGCTCTCCTGGATGGCTAAAGATAATTTAATACAGTTTTCCTCTCTCCGGGTGGAACCCTCCCGTGATGGATTGAAAATGTTAGGATAATCCTATAGGATGCCGACATGGCGTCACAAAAGAATATTCGCAATTTTTGTATAATTGCTCACATAGATCATGGTAAATCAACCCTGGCAGACCGTTTTATACAACGGGCTCATATCGTATCCGACAGAAACATGCAGGAACAGGTTCTGGATAGTATGGATATCGAAAGGGAACGTGGAATTACAATTAAATCTCAGGCTGTTACTGTTCCTTTTACAAGTAAGGACGGGACTGTATACGAACTCAATCTTGTAGATACTCCCGGACATGTGGATTTTTCATATGAAGTTTCCCGGGCTATCTCCTCCTGTGAAGGAGCTATCCTGCTTATCGATGCAAGTCAGGGGGTTGAAGCTCAGACCCTTGCTAATATGTATATGGCTTTGGAGCATGACCTTGAAATAATTCCTGTTATCAACAAGGTCGATCTTCCCAGTGCAGATATCCCCATGGTAAAACATCAGATCGATCATGATCTAGGCCTCGATTCCGAGATGGCTGTTCAGGTTTCAGCAAAAACCGGTTTTGGTGTTGATGATGTTCTTGAGGCTATTGTCGCCCATGTCCCTGAGCCTACTGGTTCGCAAGATGATCCTTTAAAGGCATTAATTTTTGATTCTCACTATGACCCCTATCGTGGTGTTATTGTACATATCAGGATATTCGATGGAAAACTGAAACCTGGTCAAAATATCCGGGTGATGGCATCCAATTCAACTTACAAAGTTGAAGAGACAGGAATATTCAGGGTTGGTCTTGAATCTGCTCCCAAGGGGATTAATGCCGGCGATGTAGGGTATTTTATTGCCGGAATCAAAAACATCTCGGATATCCGAGTTGGTGATACGGTTACAGACGAGGCTAATCCTGCTGATGCACCACTTGCCGGATTTAAAGAGGTGAAACCCGTAGTTTTTTCTTCGATCTACCCCGTGAATGCAGATGATTATCAGGAACTATTTTCTGCCATTGAAAAGCTGAAATTGAACGATGCCTCCCTCATGTATGAGAAAGATGCCTCGGTTGCCCTCGGTTTTGGATTCAGATGTGGGTTTCTTGGACTTCTTCACCTGGAGGTTGTGCAGGAGAGAATCGAACGGGAATTCGGTCTTTCAATTGTTTTAACGGCTCCTTCGGTCAGGTATCGTATTACTATGAGCAGTGGTGAGGTTGTATTTATAGACAATCCTTCTGAATATCCGGATTCCACTACGGTTCAGATGGCCGAAGAACCTTTCATCAAGGCCTCAATTATTACACCAACCGACTATTTGGGAAATATAATAAACCTCTGTCTTGAGAAGCGGGGGATACAGACGGAAATGACCTATCTGGATGAGAAGCGGGTTGAGCTTGTGTATGAGATGCCGTTGGCTGATGTTCTCTTTGATTTCTATGATCGATTGAAATCAGTAAGCCGGGGGTATGCCTCCTTTGATTATGATATTATCGATTTCAGGGTAACAGATCTGGTCAAGCTGGATATCCTTCTGAACAGCAATGTGGTTGACGCCCTTTCCCAGCTGGTTTACCGTGAGAGCGCAGTGAGCAGGGCAAGAAAGGTTTGTAAGAAGCTCAGGGATGAAATCCCCAAGCATCAGTTTAAAATACCTATACAGGGCGCTATCGGTAACAGTATCATCTCCCGTGAGACGATCACTGCCTTGAGAAAGGATGTGACTGCCAAATGTTATGGTGGCGATATTTCCAGAAAGAGAAAACTTCTTGAGAAGCAGAAAGAGGGTAAGAAGCGAATGAAAATGGTAGGGAATGTTGAATTGCCTCAGTCCGCCTTTCTCTCTGTTCTAAAAGCGGAGCATGACGATTAAGTTCAATCGAAGACTGAGTGTTGTTTTCGTCTGAGCATAATCAGGAGTTATTGGTGATTCTGGCCTTCAGTCTTGCGGCGTGGGTCAGGAGCCGCTTCAAATAGCTTTCATTCAACTCCGGGTTGTTGTCATTGAATCCTTTTCTGTCAGGAAACGATATAGCCAGGTAATCCAGTCTGCTGATTTTCGTTTTTATTTTATCTTCCAATTTATCTGTTCTCTCTCCAGCCAGCCAGAGATATCCATCTCTTATGAATTCCTCCAGTTTCTCTGATTCTGAAATCATGAAATTTTGAAGGGTTTCAGAATCTGCTGTTGAGCTGCTGTTCACATAAAATGACATTTTTTGGTGATTTACAGGATAATTCGGGTTTTCAGTAACTTCAGGATCTTTTGAGTTCGTATATTTATCATCTGTGTTAAAAAAAGAATCGGGAAGAGGATAGGGTGCTTTTCTGACAGCCTCTTTAAGTGTTTCGATATCTCCTCTGTGAACATCCAGATGGATTCCTGTTTTTCCGATATCAAAAAGTCTGCCGGACTGATTGAAGTTGCCCAGAAGAGCGGCATAAACCGAGAGGTTGGGTGTCGTAAGGAGTTCATTACCCTCTTTTCCTTTCACCCTGTGGACAGGAGGTTCAAAGCCATGGCTAAAGTTTATGACCGATTTTGTTTTCTCTATGCGGTTCAGGATTGCCTTTATTGATGGTGCTGAACGAGAGTGGGTCTTACCGGGCCTGAAAGAAAAATCGAGCCCGGAGAAGAAAACCGGCCCCTCTGTAAGGTTCATGCCCACATGAAGAGCGGCCACACCTACCGATCCAAGGGGGGGGATTTCGGGTAGTGATATGCCTTCTTTGTTTAAGTGTTCAAAAAGATTTATCCGATCAAAGCGTGAAAGGATGAATGATACAGCTCCCTGATATTGATGTAAAAGGGAGGGCGAAGCTGTTAAATCACAGATAAGGGGAATCGAAAGGTTTCCATAAAAATCATAGATATTGGCATGCTGTCCCTCAAGGGCTATGACGGCGTCCGGTATGATTCCGGCGTCTGAAAGTACCGGAATGGCCGTATCGACAGCCAGAATGAATATATCGGCCCTTATACAGGATATTTCATCGATAGTCTGCTCCAATGACTCTCCGGCTCCGGTGACAAGGAGAGGTTTTTGTGTGAAAAAACTCTTTAAAGGTACGGAGGATGGGATGGAGGAAAGGTTTGTAAAAAGATTATCCACCCATAATCTCCCCATCTGAACGAGTGTAGCCCTGTTGCTCCAGAAGGTTCTTACCAGTGCGTTTGCATAATCTTTTGCCCTTGTGTACTCCTTCGGAGAGAGGGCGTAGCCACCGGAGAGTGATAGAAGCTCTACATGTCGGTACTTAGATAGATCTATCGAGTCAAGATGTCTAAGGAGTTCCTTCGTGTTTTCAACCATCTTGAAGCTATCCTGTTTGTCAGTTCGTTGTTTATAATAATGCCGGGTAAATCTCGCGAGTTCGGGGTTAAGTTCAAGATAAATGAAAGTACTCTTTGGAGGACATCTTGAAATTAAGGTATTTACCCCGTAGAAGAGCAGGGGAGAAGTCAGGATATAAATAAAGCCGGAGGCGAGGGGCAGATTTACTGCCCTCCGTTCAGCTCCGGCTTCAGGGTTAAGGGATGAATATAAATATCGGTTTAGATATTTAACACTCATACCCCCGGAAACCGCTACAAGTTCGGCTCCGGGAAATGGTCCGGCCGAAGCCGGTTCATCTTTATTCACTAATAAGTTTCCCGAACTCCTCGTAAAAGTTATCAATCAGTTTATCTGAGGTAAGCAGACCCTCTGACAGCTGATTCTCCTTCCAGGAGCCGATTGCATAGTCATAATAGAAATCAGTATTGGCTGTTGAATCCTCGGGGGCATCCTGTTCTTCAAGAAGCTGTAAAACAACAACCGCTTCATCGAGAATAAGAGGAGCCGATATGGGAGCTTCGATTGAGAGAGCTGCCATGGTTTCAAGAACATTTATATCAGATTTCGTATACTGAAGTGTCGTATCGCCATCCGAGACTGAAATGCCTTTAAAGAGGGGGAACTCCGTACCATAAAACGAAAATCCAATATTTCCATAAATAACAGGAAAGAAATCCGTGTCATGATAAGAGATTTTCATCTCGTTCGCGGCTTCAACAAAGGATGATTCCTGGCTTGAGGCTTTAGCAGCAAAGGATGTTCCCTGAGCCGTAAAATAATCTTCCATCTGACCTCTTTCATACCTTTGGATATAAATCCTGACACTGTCCAACTCTTCGGAATTTTCTAAATCTATTGAAACAGCGGGCTCATCACATCGATAAATGAACCAGCCATCTTCATTCACAACAAGATCACTGATTTCCCCAGCCTTCATATCCATTATCCTGTCGAGATCCTCGGTTTTGTCGAAGAATGATCTTAGTTCATGATTAGCATAAGATCCCATTGCTCCACCTTTAGAAGCAAATGAGTCCTGGGATTTATTCCGTGCTTCCTCTTCAAAGAGGGAAGGATCGGCAGTTATCGCGGCATAAATTGCCAAAGCATCCTCTTCACTTTCATAAAGAGCGATTCTACTTAAACTGATTTTTTTGAAAAGTGAACTGTTTTCCTGTGCGTAATCGGTAATGATCTCGGCAGGATATTCAGAATAGGGAAAAACAGCATAACGAAACTTTCGTTCCGGAGAGCTCATCGTTTTTATGAACTCTTTTTCGCCGGTAGAGATTTTGGAAGTAAAGATCTGACTAACAGCCTCGTTTTTCACCATAGATTCGGTTACAAAAGTTCTATTTGTTTTTCTAAGGGTATTGGATGTCTCCAGATATCGATTTTCATCAAAAAGGCCATCACTTCCCATGTAGGGCCCGTTTGTGACAACCTCATTGTCAATCTGATCTTCGGTAAAGGAAACACCGGATTTTTCAGCCATGGACAGAAGCGCTATATGCGTTGCTGTCTGTTCAAAAGCCTGTCTCCAGATCTGAAAACGCTGAAACTCAAGGTTAAACCCAGTAGAATCGTCGTTACTCATATTCTGCTGATACTGCTCAGCAATAGCCACCTGCTGTCTGGCAAAATAGTTGTCAGACCTGTATTCAATTGGTTCCCCGTCATAGTATCCGAAGATCAGCCTGTTGGATGTTGAAGAGAAGCTTCCGATTGCGGGTGCTCCAATAAAAGTTACTACTATAAGAACCAGGATCGCGATACTTCCTGCGAACATGAATCTGTTTTTGGTGGGTTTTTTTTCTTTATGTTTCTCATCCACCAGATGAAGTCCGTTTTTGTCACTCTTTGATGCCATGGATAATCCTTTTGCACTGAATAGGGTCTTTAAAACATATATTTTCATAGACCTGTAATTGTGCAACTTTAACATGACCGGAGGGGAGTGTCAAAGGGGTTTTTAACCTGAATTTGATGCGTAAAGAAAAATGTAAAAAATCTTGAAAAAGTTTTTATAAATTAGTTGACAATATTTTTTATACGGTATATCTTCTGTCTCACCAAGGGGGCGTGGCGAAGCTGGTTATCGCATCGGCCTGTCAAGCCGAGGACCGCGGGTTCGAGTCCCGTCGCTCCCGAAAGTCCCGAAAGATTTATTCTTTCGGGACTTTTTTTTGCCTTTAAAACGGATCTTATCGAGGTCGTGTTTTAAAAAAGATTCAATCGGGCTGTAGCGCAGGGGCTAGCGCGCGCCGTTCGGGACGGTGAGGCCGGCGGTTCAAATCCGCCCAGCCCGACTATTTAAGTCGTTGTATTGTAAGTGTTTAGAATGAAAATTCACTCTTTTTGCTGAAAAACGTAATATTAACCAGGTCTGGTGGTATCAAATAATATGACCAGGCTCTATCCGTGGTAATCGTAAATCTTCAGGAATCACATTTAAATCACAATCAGTAAAGAAAAATATCAGTAAAGTGGCTGACAAATTGGTAAAAATATCTGAGTTAATGCGCCGTTATTGAACCAGGATGAAAAGCAAAAAGTTATAACTCTTTATCAATGGGTAAATAAGCAAAGGGATATTAAAGCCATGATGCTGAGACAAAAGGTTATATCGATTATCTTATTGAGAACTCCTGTCTTTAAGTGAAATCGTATTTCGACTCTTTGGTCGGTCTCTTGATTCAAATTCTTTTATAAGCCTATAATTGCTTGATTTTATACTTCAGTCAGCCGATGAAGAGAGTACAAAGTTATGAATAGACAAACCTTTTTACTAATATTAACAATTTTTCTCCTTTCTTTCACAGCTGGTGCACAATCGGAGTATAAAGTGAAAACCGGAGATACATTCTATGGGATCGCTCTTATCTATGATGTTCCGGTTGAGCTCCTTTTGACCCATAATGGCCTGGAAGAGGGCTCTGTTCTTCGTGTTGATCAGGTTCTGAAGATTCCGGGGACCTATGAAGTTAAACCCGGGGATACCTATTATGGTATTTCCAGGACAGTCGGTGTTTCCCTGGCTGAACTGCTTGAGTACAATGACAGGACAGAATCGACGATTCTACTTGCCGGAGAGACCTTGCAGATACCAGTCAGTGATGACCATATCGTAAGTGCACCGGTGCCTGTTCCCCCGGATCCTCCCTCTGGTGAGCCTGGTGGATCTGGAACTGAAGGTCCTGGAACATCCCCCTCGGGACCTAAGGATGGGCCTGACAGCTATTTTTGGCCCCATCCGGGAAGTAGGAGCAAGTTGACTGGAAAACTCAAAGGAGAGCAGTTTTCAGGTAATCCTGGAGATCCTGTTTTCTCTGTCTCTACCGGTGACGTTATCTGGGTAGCTCCCTACAGGGGTTATAACAAGCTGATAATTGTTAAATCGGCAGATACACATGTATATGCTTATGGCGGAAATGATCTTTGTCTGGTTAATGTGGGCGATTCGGTGTTTCCCGGCATGGAGATTGGGCGACTGGGTGTAAATCCTCATGAAGGTCAGGCAAAAGCTTTTTTCTTTGTGTACAAGGATGGAGAGCCTGTTGACCCCGGAAAGGCCCCGAGGTTATAAAACATATAAAGCGCCTGAGGGAGCTTCGGTTCTCGGGTGCCATGCCGTTCTGTTTTTATACCCAAACCTTCAAAGCTTACCCTCCTCTGTGACCAATCCTCTATTTGAATAATCTATATCTAAAGCGTAATACAGAACATCATTGCCAATAACAAGAAGCTTACCGCTTTTGCCCGGCGACCATGATATTACAGTACTTTTATGATCCGGGTCTGATGTTTTTATACATATTGTTATTTTATCAACAGCCGGGACTGGTTCGGTTAGTGCAGGAACAGCAGGGGTTGCGGGATGAATAGTGATAGGCCCGGAACCATTTTCAGACCAGGAGCCTGCGACCTCTATCTCTTGGACCCATAGGGTATAGACTGTTTCAAATAGGGGAGTGTCGGGGCGCTGAAGTATTAAATTAATAAAAAAAGGCACCGCATAAAAAAACGGTGCCTAATATTACTTGTTTATGTAAAAGAATGGTCTTAGTTAAGGGAAAGGAGTACTCCGGCCGCAATAGCGGAACCGATAACACCGGCAACATTCGGACCCATGGCATTCA
>JAEINK010000109.1 GCA_016342585.1 Spirochaetales bacterium | reverse complement strand
ACGATGTTCATGCAATGGAAGCGCTTTTAAGAGTCTTTGCCGGAAACCCATTCATGGTTGGTGCTGAGTAGTTACCTCACTTTTATCATTGATTTGCTGTGTTTGAGCATCCAGTGTAATACTTTGTGGAGGCAATCATGATCAGGAAATTTTCAATATTAATCATAGGTCTAATTTTTCTCTTTCTGATTTCCTGTCCCAATCCGGTAGGTACAAATCCTGGTGATCTTTCCGGAGGGGATGACGGCAGTGGCACAGATACAGGGACCTTTACCCCCGGAGTGATCGATCAATTCTTCTGGGGCAGCTGGGTGAGGATGGATGGCAATAATACGGAGTGGTATATCTCTGATCGTCAGGTGACTGTAGATGAATCGGCGTATAACGCGGCCGCTCCTGAAACTGATAAAATCACAATTCCGGGCTACTCATTATCTAAAGCGAGTCCGAATATGATATTTGTTGAAGCCGAGGGTGCTTCTCCGTTTCACATCTTCAGAAGATCCGGAGCTGCGGCTCAAATGAAAAGCGGAGTGAATAATGGAGATTATGGAGCGGTGCTCTCTTCCCGTGGATTTGGGGGAATAGGGGGAATCAATGTTATTCTTCAGAATTTGAATAATCCGGGTAATATGGATAATGTTCCAACTGATGAGGCTGGAAACCTGCTTTTTGATGATGTCATTCCCGGGGATGAGTATACCCTCACCGTTCCCGTGCAGGATGGTGTGGATAAAGAGATTGAGATCAATATTACTCCTGCGTTTGATGGTGAAGATGTTGGTTATATTACACTCACCGAAGCATCCCAGAACTTCAAGGTCAGTTACGCTTTAAGTGAAGGAGATGAATGGGGGTATTATTATGCGGATAATGAATATGACCTCAAAATCAGAATTACCAACATTGGATCGGGGGATATGCTCAGCGCCGATTATTATGTTACCGAACCTGATGGAATGATTATCGATGAGAGTGGTGATCACGATTTCCTCTATAATATTCTCGGAACCATTAAGGCCGATGGCGGTGAGGAGGAGTTGAACTATTCTCTTTCCGTATCGAGCTTTGAAGAGGATCATAAGGATTTTAAGATTCCAATCGAAATCGTAAGTTATGATGGCATGAACCGCTGGAAGGATGTTATCAACCTCAGATTTTTCCGGGAGACCATGACCATCAATGTTAAATCCGAAACCAATGATGTTCAGGGAGTCGTTATCAGCCCGGATAATCGATCTTTTGCCTTCCGGACATCAGGATTAAGCGGTAGTCTTGAACTTCCCGTTAGAACCAATGGTTATCTTCTGGCCCTGAGCGGTGCGGATTATACTTCCGAAACAAAATACGCCTTAAGTATGAATCAGATGCCCGCTTCCAATGGCAGCGGTTTGACTGACCTTCAGTTTAATGAACCAAATGATGATGAGGTAGCCGGAACACCGGCCTTTCTCGATCGTGAGTATGAAGGATTCCTTGAAGTCGATGATCTGGATTTTTTCAGGATCTACAATATCGAGGAAGACCAGAGCCTTCAGTTTAGTCTGGCGTCCGGGTTATATCATGAAAATATAAGTGTTTTTATTGATAACACGGTGGAAGGACAGATCTACTATACCCTTGATGAGAGTATTCCGGATGAGAACAGTTCTGTTTATAGTGAGTCCTTCGATTTTACCGAAAGTACAGTAATAACCGCCCGGGTTTATGACGGACTAATCTCCCCGGATACGATTTTTGTTAGAAGTTATACCCTTACCCCATATACACCTCTTATATATCGAAGTGAAGGCGGCACAGGTAGTACTTATGAGTTTTCCTGTGATACGGAAAGTGCTGTACTTCGATATACACTGGACGGTAGTGCGCCGGATGAGACAGATAGTGTCTATACCGGGAACCCTATTGGGGACTCAGATTCTGGAATAATCCCCCGGGTTAAAGCCTGGTATGATGCCTGGGATGTATCTGACGAGGGAATATTTTCCGAGTATCCAGTTGCCAGTTTTCGTACCTATGGCGGGAAGGTGGATTCTCCAATCCGGTTTAATGCTTCTGCCTCTTCAGATGATGACTCTTCAGGAGAGGACTTGCTTTTCCGATGGGATTTGAGTTCCGATGGAGTTTGGGAATCGAACTGGAGTTCCGATCCTCTATTTGAACGAAGCCTGGATACGGTTGGCGTACACACAAATACTCTCGAAGTTAAGGATAAATACGGGCTTGTCACCGAATATGCCCGGAATGTTACCATTGGTAATGATTATGTTATAGGTGATTATGGTCCTGCCGGTGGTTGGATCTATTATGACAAAGGGGATTCAATCGGTGGCTGGCGTTACCTGGAGGTTGCACCGAAACATCTTAATGGCAAATACTACTGGGGACTTGCAAGCGCCTCTGTTGAAACAAGTCAGTTTATCGGAACAGGACCTGCCAATACAGCGGCCATGAGTACCGACAAATATTCCAGCATATGGGATGAGGATGAAATGCCTTCTAAATGGGGTGTTTTAACTTACAGGCAGGGAGGATATGATGACTGGTTTCTGCCGTCCCTGGATGAGTTGAGAGAGGTTAATAATGTCCTGGACACCGCCGGCATTACAGTCTATGGGGGGTGGGCTTCGACAGAAACGATATTTGGCAGTTCCGCTTATGATGTGGGTTATGGAGGAGATTCCGCCCGGGTTAATAAGGAATCCTCCTATCCTGGAGTGCTTCCTGTACGCAGGTTTTAAGAGAGGATAATGATAATGAGAAGTTTAATTTTTAAAATACTGTCGCTTTCAATACTGTTTATTATATTGTCCCTGTTTATTTCCTGTCCTAATACAACTGGTACGAATCCTGATGGAACAGAAGACTCTGACGGAGATTCAACACCCTACACTAAGGGTATTATCGATGAATACTTCTGGGGAAGCTGGGTCCGAATGGATGGAGGGGATGAGGCCTGGTATTTTACAGACGGTCGGGTCACGGTTGGTGATTCAACATATAATGCTGCTTCACCTTCTGATAATCAGATTTCAATCCCCGGGTATAGTGTACTGAAACAGACGGATAATATGGCTATCGTAGAACCCTCCGATTCACTAATGTATCACCTTTTTCGAAAATCCGGGGCGACGGCCAATGTGAGCGGCGAAGTTCTTGGTGGAGTTGTTTCATCCCTCTCTTCCCGGGGATTAGGAGGAATCGGCGGTATTAATGTAATTCTTGAAAACATCCAGATCAGCGAAAACCGGATTGAGGATGAAACCGATTCGGAGGGAAATCTTAATTTTGATGATATCATTTCCGGTGATACCTATACCATGACGATTCCCATACAAGATAATGTTGAAGAAGAGATTGTTGTGGATATTATTCCCTCTTTTGACGGTGAGGATATAGGAAATATAACCCTGACGGAAGCCGACCAGAACTTCAAGGTCAGCCCCTCCATAGGTGGTGGAGATGAATGGGGGTACTATTATGTGGATCAATATTATGATCTGAGTGTGGTTATTACCAATTTTGGTGATGAGAATCTCGTTGATGGTTCTTATGAACTGACAGTTCCTTCAGGTATCTCTTTAAATGGTTCTTCCGAAACGGGATCCCTAGGATTTATATCCGGTTCGGGAGGTACTTTTTCCCTTAATTTCTCGGTTATGGCAGACTCTTTTTTGGATGATTATCAGGATTTTGAGATTCCTGTCAGTATAATCAGTTCCGATAACCTTTATAGATGGAATGATAGTATATCCCTCCGGTTTTTCAGGGAGACAATGACCATTCATGTTCGCAGTGATGAGACTGAGAACGGCTTTGGTGTGAAGGGTGTTGTTATCAGTCCTGATAACCGCTCCTTTCCCTTTAAAACCGAGAATCGGCATGGCAGTATTGTACTTCCCGCCCTGGAAAGTGGATATGTCCTCGCTTTGAGTGGCGCGGATTATACCACAGAGACGAGATACTCTCTTATGATTAATGGGATTCCACCCAGGGATGGATCCGATTTAAGAACGGCCAGTATTAATGAACCGAATAATATCGAACCCATGGGAACCGATGCCTTCCTCCTCCATGAGTATCAGGGGTTTCTGGGGGTTTATGATCTTGATTTCTATAATATCCATAACTATGAGAATGATATCCCCTTTGTTTCCGGTGACTATCATACTGCCAATGACAGACCAACATGGACCTGGAGCATTCCTGAAGATTCCAATGGATTCAGGTATCGCTTTTCTGATGAGGATGACTGGACCGAAACCTATTCTGCATCCTATACCCCTTCCATAGAATTGGAACCGGGATACTATAGACTTTCAGTTCAGTCCCTGAACTCCGATGGAGAGTGGTCTGAAAGCGGTGAGTGTCTGGTAGAAGTTGATAATCTCTATTGTGTTAAGGCAGATGCCGGAGATCTTTATAGTCTCTTTCTTATGAGTGACGGTAGTGTGTATGGCTGCGGTAACACTTATCGTGGGGTCTTGGGACCTCAGGAGTTTGATGTAGAGATTCCTGTAAAGCTCGCTGATGGAATGAGGGATATCTCTGTAGGGCCGAACAGCTATACTGAACCTGAACCCGTATATGGCAGTTATATGGTTACCCTGGACGGACGATTGATGCAGCTGGATGGAGATTCCTCCGAACTGGAAGAGATAATGACCGGAGTAAGATCCATCGAGGCATCCACTGGAGTCCTGTATATTATCACCTTCGATGGATCCCTCTATACTTCGGGCAGTGATAACTCTACGGGTATGCTTGGGAATGGAACGAGAAATGCCGGCAATATTCCATTGATGATTATGACAGATATCAGGAAAGCTCAGGGAGGACGGAGGTACAGTCTTGCACTGACAACAACAGGTGAACTTTATGGATTCGGAGATTTATCGGGAATTCTGGGTGACAGAGAGAGGCTTTCACCCTATCTTCTGATGACGGGTGTTTCGGATTTTGCTGCAGGCGGTAGGCATCTTCTGGTGGTGAAAGAGGATGGAACTCTCCTCTCAAGCGGATATAATTTTTATGGTCAATTGGGTCTGGGAGATACGGAAAGTCGAACATCTCTGGAAGAGGTTGCTTCGGGTGTAAAGATGGTTGATGCTTCCGGAAGTCTGAGTCTTTTTGTCACCGAAGAAGGTGTTTTATTTGGTATGGGAGAGAACAAAATGGATTACAGACAGCTTGTTGTCGGGATATATAAACACCTTGAACCGGTAGAGATTAAGTCGAATGTAATTTCCATTTCAGCGGGCTGGAACCATACTTTTCATATCACCAAAGATAATATTGCCTACGGTCATGGACGTGATATTGATGGTGAATGCGGTCGGGAGCTTTACTCCAATGAGGTTGTTTTTCCGGATTTATAGAATTGTGAAAATATTTTCTTAACCCGTAATCATCGAAAACCCCAGATACCCGATTCCTGAGAGCAGGAGGAGGAGCGCTTCTATCCTGTTTAATCTTCTGTTGGAACCAAGACTTATGTAAAATAAAAGAGTGATGCCTATCATGATTCCAAAATGAATCAGTATTGTTGGCGAGAGATAAACCGGCCTGATCATCGATGTGACCCCTAAAATCAGCAGTACATTGAAGATGTTTGATCCCACCACATTGCCGACGACAAGATCGGTCTCCTTTTTCAGGGCACAGTTTATTCCTGTGGCAAGTTCCGGCAGGGATGTCCCCAGGCCGACTATAATCCCCAGGGTCATCGTTCCGGCTCCAAGGGTGTCTGCTATGGAGAGGGCCGATGAAATAATGAATTCACCACCCACATAGAGTCCTGCGATTCCAATGACAATTTTGAGGATCGATCCGCCCACGGAAGGTCCGGAAGATGAAGAGCTTGTCTCTTGTGAGCTTTTAGGTAGACCATCTTTGTTTACATCGACTGTCGTTGGAATATCGGCCAGTACCGGAAGTTCTGATTTCTTCATGCTGTTTACGGTGTAGAGCAGGTAGAGGGAAAGGCCTAACAGGAGTATGAGCCCATCCTTCAAGGAGAGTATCATTGTTGTTGATTTTAGATTTCCACTTGATGGAGAGAATGGGGCAAAATCCAGAACAAGCAGCAGAAGCAGGATCGATGCCGCCAGCATTATTGGGATCTCTTTTTTAAGGAGAGCACTGTCTGCCTTCATATGTCCGGCAATTAGTCCTGCTGTACCAATTACAATACCCATATTTGAAATGTTGGAGCCAAGGATATTCCCCATGGCCAAACCGGTATCCCCTTTGACAGCCGAGATAACATTTATGAAAAGCTCCGGAGTGCTGGTTCCGAGTCCTATTATGAAGATCCCGATAAAGAGGGGGGAGACCCCCGCCCGTTTGGCCAGAGCAGACCCTCCCTGGACCAGCTTATCCGAAGCGATGATCAGGATAAGAATTCCGCCGGTCAGGAATCCTGCCGGTTTTATAAAAACAGCAAGGAAGAAAAACAGGGGGTAGAAGAGCAGAGTGAGATTTCTTTTTCTGTTTCTAAAAGCAGGAATTCCTTCTATCAGGAAAAAGGCTAACAGTGCCGGGGCTAATAACATTAAATTCATAGGTGAATTATAGATTAGACCGAAGGCTCGGGCAATATCCTTATATTGTCTTTATTTAGTCGTTCCAATAAGGAATAATTCTTTACATATATATTTATAACTCATATAATATTATTTATTAAAAAGGTATTAGAATTATATGAAAATAGTGGATCTAAAGTCTCTAAGGCGTGTTTCTGCCGGATTTCTATTTGGTACATCGATTATCCTGATCTCTTTTGCGGTTCATTTTAATCCTTCCGATGCACTGCCTGGAGATCCATTTCATAGTGCTTCAAATTTCTTTTTCTTTACATTATTTTCCTTTTTAATTTCTTCGGTGATATTTATTCCCCCTTTATTATGGAAAAGGAAAAAGTATTTTTTTCCTGTATTTTTTTCATCTTTCATCCTTCAGGCAGTGCTGTTAATATTGTTTTCAGTTTTTTTTCATCGTGATTTTTATACCATGGTCTTTCAGCTTTTTCTCATTTATCCTTTGATATATTTTTTTCAGTATGATTTATTTGATTCTGGTTTGCAGGAATCTGTAAGAGCTCGAGGGATTGTTTCGATTTCTACCATTTTCTTTATACTCTGGTTTCTCTGGCTAATGCTGATGGGGTATGCTATTGTTACGAGGCAGGAGCCGAGATGGAAGGAATCCATAATCTATAATGTCTATTCTGCTGTCCTGCTGCTTATTCTTCTTATTCAAATACTGAACCTCCGAGCACGAATGTATAGAAGAGTAGTAGTAACTTCCGGGACCATACGTATTGATGATTATGATTTTACCGAATATCTGGGCAAATCCAATTTGAGTATTATTCAGGCTTTTATTCATAATAAAAAAAAGGTTACATGTTCACAGCTAATTTCATTTATTGAAGATCAAAAAGAGAACAATGATTCGAATATGCAGATAAATTGTAGTGAATGTATCGAGCAAGGCTTCAAAGTTTCACTATGTCCAAAGTATAGAAGTCTATACAACAGAATCCTGTATATTAAAAAACTTTTTGAGTCCCTGGAAATTGGTACCATCATATCTCCGGAGAACAAGATGAATATTCTGACCCTAGGATGGAAACTCCGATTTTTCGATGATATTCGTGTCTTTGATAAAGAACAATAAACTGTAAATCCCGATAAATAAGTACATAGGGACTCTTTTTTCTTAAATTTTAAAATTAGCATGGTACATTTATAAATCATAATGGATGTGTTATGCACTCGTTATGAATTAAATGATGTTTATTAGTAACTACTCAGGACGACGTATAAAAAACTAGACATAAAGGGAAATTTCTTGTAGACTGTTTCTATGAAAG
>JAEINK010000108.1 GCA_016342585.1 Spirochaetales bacterium | reverse complement strand
CATGTTCAGATATCATCGAAAAAACCAAGGACTGTGTATAACAATCTCTTTCCTTCCAACTACTTTCACCGTTTTCTGCGTATGGATCTCTCGGATCATACCCGTGAAACCCTGCAATGGGCGAAATGTCCCAGTGCCTTGATGGCACGAATGGAAGCCTTTCGTTTTGCTTACAACTGTTTCAACCCCAGAAGGGTGAAGGCCAGTCGGGCCGGGGATTGGACAACCCATGCAGAGGCTGCCGGTATTTCCCGGGCGATTCTATCTGAGACAATTAATGAGTTTTGGGGAAAGAGACCCTTTCTGGGTAAAACCAATTTAAGTAAAGATGAGGTAAAAACCTGGACGTGTCAGTGGACTAACCCAGGCAGGAGTGTAGGTCGGAGGATTCCAAATTATATTTTTTTGTGAGTTGTAAGGTATCAACAGGCTTTGGGGCACTATTTATAATTTATAACAGACACAGGCTTAGATTCTGGCTAAACCTGCTATCAGATCAAGCTTTTTTCCCATGAGGGATGAAAGAACAGAATCGAATCCATCGATCTCTCCGGCAACCACAGAGGCAAGGATCTCAAGCTGTTTCCCACAAATTTCAAAGCCGGGGTTTCCAGCAGTACCGGTATGTGTCCTGTTTTTGACCGAGTCAGCGGGGTTCCTGTCCGCCAGTTTATCCAGATTCAGTCCGACCTCTTTATAGGCATCCCGAAAAGAACTTCCGGCAGCCACCAGTTCCAAAGCCGCATCGGTTGCGTATATATCGGATGTGAATCCCTTTTCCAGGTTGACCTGATTTACCTCAAGCTTCTCAAAGGTTAAATCCATCACTTTCAGACACTCACCAGCAAGGCTTAATCCCTTAAGGAAGGGCTCCTTGGTCTCCTGAAAATCCCTGTTGTATCCCGACGGCAGCGCACGATTGATTCCCCTCACCTGAAAAACAAGAGAAGAGAGGGTGGCCGCCTTGGCCCGCATAAGCTCAAGACCGTCAGGGTTCTTCTTCTGAGGCATGATGCTGGATCCGGAACAGAGTTCCCGGGGAAGGGAAAAATAACCGAATTCAGGTAATGAAAAAAGGATTAAATCCTGGGCCATACAACTCAAAGTGATCCCCATATAATCCAGGGCCGATAGAACCATGGATTCAAGTTTACCCCTGGAATTGTTCACATAGAGCACATTATTCTGAACCTTTTTATACCCCATCAGATCGGCGGTCATCTCCCTGTCCAGGGGAAGAGGAACACCATAACTGGCAGCAGCGCCCAGAGGGGATTGATTGAAGATGTCATACACATTATTTAAGTTAAGAAGTCCGTCGAAAATCTCTTCCGCCCAGGCGCCCGCCCAGAGCCCAACCGAAGAGGGCATGGCTATCTGCATATGGGTTCGACCGGGCATGGGAACAGCTTTATTAGCTTCGGCGAATTTCAGGAGAACAGAAACGAGAGATATACCATCTGTCAGAACATCAAGGATGGCCCTTCGTCCGAAAAGCCGTGTGGCAGCCTGAACCTGATCATTCCGGGAACGGCCGGTATGGATCTTTTTTCCGGCATCACCTGCCAGTTCGGTAAGTCTGTTCTCAATTGCGGTATGACAATCCTCATCACTTCTGTTTATAGTAAACACTCCCCTGGCATGTTCATCGACAATGGTATGAAACCCCTTCTCCAGGGATTCAAGTTCTTTATTGGTCAAAATCCCGATTTTTTCCAACATTTTTCCATGCGCCAGGCTTGCAGCGCAATCCGCCGGGACCAGAGCCTGATCAAGGAGGTAATCTTTTCCTACCGTGAATCCCTCGATTAATGTATTTAATTCATAATTCTTCTGCCAGAGTTTTGCCATAATTCAACCTCGTGTCTGTTTTAACCGTCAATGGTCAATCGCAGTCTACCCTCCGAAAGCTGATTATTCAACACCTGAAAAAAAGAGATCACGAATAATCAAAAATAAGGTTTTTATCCTCAAATCGAACCAGGATTTTCTGCCCCTCAAGAATCCGTCCGGCAAGAATCTCTTTAGCCAGGGGGTTCTCAAGAAGGTTCTGAATGGTCCTCTTAAGGGGTCTCGCCCCGAATGCCGGGTCCCACCCTTCCGTGGCAAGATAAGCTTTTGCCTCATCATTCACGTCAAGTTCCATTTTCCGTTCGGCAAGCCGTGAAGCAAGCCGGGCAAGCTGAATATCCACGATTGCTGTTAAATCGTCCTTTTCAAGCCGATCAAAGATAATAATCTCATCCACCCTGTTTAAAAACTCGGGCTTAAAGGTTTGCTTCATTATAAGATCTATCTTTGTACGCAGTTCATCCTTGTCATCGGTTCCGAGGATCACCTCTCCCCCCAGATTACTGGTCATGATAATGATAGAATTCTTGAAATCCACAACTCGTCCCTGGCTGTCGGTCAGGTGACCTTCATCCAGAAGCTGGAGAAGGATGTTGAAGACATCTGGATGGGCTTTTTCTATCTCATCAAAAAGAACAACCGAATAAGGTCTTCGTCGAACAGCTTCCGTCAACTGGCCACCCTCATCATAACCCACATACCCCGGGGGCGCTCCTATCAATCTGGAAACCGAAAACTTCTCCATGTATTCACTCATATCAATTCTGGTTAAAGCCTTCTCATCGTTGAATAGAAAATCTGCCAGGGTCTTGGCCAGTTCGGTTTTACCAACACCTGTCGGTCCCAGGAAGATAAAGGAACCCAGGGGACGACCATCATCGGAAAGACCTGTTTTATTACGCCTTATAGCATTGGAAACGGCCTGAATCGCCCGGGATTGACCGAGAACACGCCGACTGAGGATCTCTTCCAGCTTTAAATACTTCTCCATCTCGGAGGCCAGCATCTTGGAAACAGGGATCCCCGTCCAGGTGGAAACCACCTGAGCAATATCCTCCTCGGAAACCTCCTCCCGAAGAAGCTGAGTATCTCCCTGAATGGCCCCAAGCTCCTTTCCCCGGTTCTCAATAGCTGCGAGTATAGCAGGAACCTCTCCATGCTTTATTTCGGCGGCCCGGGTAAGGTTACCGTCACGCTCATTTTGAGTCTCTTCAATGCGAAGCTCTTCAAGGCGGGCCTTCATCTCCCGGATTGACTCGATGATCTCCTTCTCATTCCTCCACTGAAGGTGCATGGCATCCCTGTCGGTTTGGAAATTGGCCAGATCGGCGACAATCTTTGCCAACCGCTCCCTGGATGCCTCATCTTCCTCCCGGCTTAAGGCCTGTTTCTCGATATTAAGCTGAAGGATCTTCCGCTCTATCTTGTCCAGCTCGGTAGGCTGACTTTCGATCTCCATCTTCAGCCGACTGGCAGCCTCATCGACCAGATCGATGGCTTTATCCGGCAGAAAACGGGAGGTAATATACCTGTCCGAGAGGGTTGCCGCCGCGATCAGAGCATCATCTTTTATCCGGACACCATGATGAACCTCATATCGGTCCTTAATCCCGCGAAGAATGGCGACCGTATCTATAACAGAAGGTTCTCCTACAAAAACAGGTTGAAAGCGGCGTTCCAGGGCGGGGTCCTTCTCAATATGCTTTCGGTACTCATCCAGGGTTGTTGCCCCCACGGCATGAAGTTCTCCCCTGGCAAGAGCGGGTTTCAAGAGATTGGAGGCATCGGTAGATCCCTCTGCCGCTCCGGCACCAACAAGGGTATGAAGTTCATCAATGAAAACGATAACCCGTCCCTCCTCCTTGGTAATCTCATTGATAACAGCCTTGAGCCTCTCCTCAAACTCTCCGCGGAACTTGGCCCCGGCAATAAGAGAGCCAAGATCAAGGGCCAGCAGTCTTTTGTTTTTAAGTGAATCGGGAACATCTCCTGAAACTATCCGCCGGGCAAGGCCCTCGGCAATGGCAGTCTTACCAACACCCGGTTCGCCAATGACCACGGGATTATTCTTGGTTCGTCTGGAGAGAACCTGCATAACCCGTCGGATCTCCTCATCACGGCCAATAACAGGATCAAGCTTCTCCATCCGTGCAAGGGCTGTCAGATCCTTGCAGTATTTATCCAGAACCTGATACTTCTCTTCAGGATTCTGATCGGTTACCCGCTGGTTCCCCCGTATGGACTGGAGAGCCTTAAGAACCCCATCTCTGGTCACACCATTCTGCTTAAGTAATTTTGCAACGGCATCATCCCCTTCAATAATAGCCAGAAGAAGATGTTCAGAACTTAAATATTCATCCTTTAACGCATGGGCAGCCTTCTCCCCCCTGTCCAGGAGTGCTATAGCCCGGGGTGACATCCCTACCTGCATATTCTCCCCATAAACCCGGGGAAGGCTCTTAATGAGGGTTTCAGTCTCCCCTAAGAGGGTATCCTTATTCACCCCGAGACGGGCAAGAAGAGGGGTAATTACCCCATCCTCCTGTTCTATCAGACTATATAATAAATGAGGAATCTCCAGCGCATTGTGATTATACTCCCGGGCAAGGGAGGCCGCTGCCTCGATTGCTTCCTGAACTTTAACCGTCATTTTATCTTGATTCATTTGAAATCCTCCACGGTCTATCTTTCAGATAAAATACTCAATTCCCCCCTGGAGGTCAAACATCATTATAGCAGGAATAAGCTTGATTTGTTGATTATTCTGATTCGAACATCTGGATTCAGAACTTAATTCAGAAGAAAAAAATTGTTGGCAGATGGCCGCATATAGAATAAGCTACCTCTATCATGTGGTTTTTAGCGATCAATACAGCCCTGGCCCTTATTCCCGCCCTTTTTCTGGTATCCTTCTTCTACCGTAGGGACAAACAGAAGCCAGAACCAAAGGCACTCATATGGAAGACTTTTGTTATCGGATTTTTTTCAGTACTACCGGCAATTGTCCTTGAATTGGTCCTGAACAGAGTTTCTGTCCTTTCTGATGGCCTGGGCGGAGCGGCAATTGATGCCTTCCTGGTGGCAGGCCTTGTGGAAGAGAGCATAAAACTGGCCGTTATAATGATTTTTATTTTTAAACGGGATGAATTTGATGAGGTTCACGACGGAATAGTCTACATGATCACCGCCAGTATGGGTTTTGCATTCTTTGAAAATATAATGTACAGCTTTGGTTCCTCGGCGATTATTCTTATACGGGGGGTCACAGCAGTTCCTCTCCACGCTATAGCCTCAGGGATAATGGGGTATTATATTGGAAAAACAAAATGCGGGGATAAAAACTACATCGCAAAGGGACTCCTTTTGGCAGTCCTGATACATGGAACCTACGATTTCTTCCTTTTTACCGGAGGAGCTTTCATCTTCCTGGTTCTTCCTCTCCTGATTATCTCGGGCTTCCTCCTCTTCATGCTCAGCAGACGGGCCCTGAAAGAGGATCTATATGCAGGGAGAAGCTAAAAACCGAATAATTCACACAAGTTCTAAGATTATTTGAGGGCAAGAACCTTATCAACAAGAGCGGCCAGCTTTACCCTGGGGGAAGGCTTTCCAAGAATAAAATCTACGCCATACTTGCTTTTTTTATCCTCCTGAATATCAGAACCCCATCCGGTTAAGACAGTAATTTTCATATCCGGATATTTTCCCGCTATTTGTTCAAGCAGCTGCCAGCCGCTCATCTGCGGCATACCAATATCCGTTATCAAAAGGTCATAACTCTTTGTATCCAGATTTCTAAGAGCTTCGGCCCCACAATGTACAGCATCGACCTCATGACCAAGATCCTCGAGCATGAGCTGCATAACATCCCGAATCAACTCTTCATCATCAACACAGAGAATCTTTATGCCCGCTTTTTCTACCGATAACTTATTTAATGATTCACTCTTATGTATCATTTTAAAAACTGACCAACCCTATCAGCCACAAATCCAACCACATCTACGCAGCAAATATCCTGCTCAAGCTCATTCTGACCGGCGATTTCGGGTATTGTCTCGGCAGCCTCTTTTATCCCATCACAGGTAACCGTCCCATATCTCTTCCGAACATCCGAAACAAGCCTTTCCACCTTTTCATAGAGGAGTGCTTTTTTTTCGGTATCATCGGCCCCGTCATAACCCATGACAAGACTCAACGCCATAATGCCACCGCTTACAGCGCCGCAGGCCTGTCCTGAGTGCCCCATCCCTCCGCCAAAACCGATTGCGGACTTAAGGAGCATGTCCGCTTCTTTACCTGCAATTCCCTGTTCTTTCATACAAGCGGCAAGAACGGACTGAGAACAATTTTGATGTCCGGCAAAGATTTTAACAGCATTATTTTTCAGGTGGTTCTTAGAATCATTCATATCATGCTCCATATTACATTACGAGAAAGTTAAGTTTCCGAATTATAGCACGGTAAAAACATTAAAGACCATCACCCATAATACGATTTAACTCAATTCTCAGAAACCGCTTGACTAAAAACGAAGAACTCTATATATTCTCAATCACACGGCGCAGGGTAGAGCAGTTGGCAGCTCGTCGGGCTCATAACCCGGAGGTCAGTGGTTCGAGTCCACTCCCTGCTATAAAGTAACTATCTAAGGAATAACAAGTTATTCCGAAACTACCGGATAACCGGCGTTTCATCATAATTTACTGTCAGAAAGGTCTGTGAGAAAACAGCCCGAAGGAGTAAAGATGAACCGTCGGTTTTATCTTTTTAAGCGTGGTAACATTTTCTATGTACAATTTAAAAACCCCAAAACAAGAAAACTAACAACCGCAAAGAGCACAGGGGAAAGAGACAGGGATCGAGCAAATTACATTGTTCAGAAATGGCTTGATGAAGGATTCCCAGACGAAAGGAAAATCGAGCAATTATTAACGTTCGATTATCTTCTATCAGAGTTCAAGAAAATCGACCTCACCACCGCTGATGCAAAAAGAATCACTGATCATCTGAAGAACTGTGGACTGATTAAAGCTGTAAGCATTAATTCTGAAAGTGATGATCAAAATATTAAAACTTTCCTGACCACATTCTGGAATTATGAAAGTTCACCTTATGTTCGAGAAAAACTTGCTCATGGTCATTCAATCGGAAAACGACACTGTATAGAAATGACAGCTTCAATTAAGCGATATTGGATACCCTATTTTGGCGATAAATCAATTCACGATCTAAATAAAACAGATATCAAGACTTTTAGCTTGTACCTCTCCGAAGAAAGAAAACTTGCCGCAAAGACAATAAACAATATTATGTCTGCCGGAACCGTTGCTCTCACATGGGCTTTTAAAAACGAAATTATCAATAAAAATCCAACTCAAGGACTTATCAAGTTCTCAGGAGAGCAGAAAAAGAGAGGAATCCTTTCAGATAAAGAAATAGAAAAGCTTTTCACTTTAGGTGACTGGAGAACAAATGAAGCCGCAAAACTGGGTAGTCTCTTAGCTTGCCAAACAGGATTGAGAGCTGGTGAGGTCGTAGGGTTACAAATCCAAAATGTCGGAAAAGATCGGCTTTTTGTAAAACATTCTTTCAGCTGGACTGATGGCTTGAAAAGTACAAAGACAGGAGAGGAGAGAGAAATCCCCATCCTTCCTGAAACAAGAGAAAAACTATTATCTTTAGCCCATAAGAACCCAAATGGATGGGGCCCAAGTAGTTTTATTTTCTGGTCAGTTGAATCCAGTGAAAAACCAATGAGAACAGAAACACTTTCCACTCGCCTGAACCATGCACTTGAGTCAATAGGGATTTCGAACAATGAACGTAAAAGCCGGGGCATCTGTTTTCACTCATGGCGACACTATTTCGCTCGAAAGATGACGGATGTTCTTGAAGAAAGGACTGCAAGATTGACTGGCCATGCAACCTCAGAAATGCTTCAGCACTACGCAGATCATAGGAATGAATCTGATTTCAAAAAAGCCGCAGAAGCAACAACCCAAGTATTTGGCCATATTCATGATTTTAAAGAAAGGAAGGCTCAATAATGAAAAATAATATCATGCATACCGAAAAACCAGCAGCCTTCTCTTTCGACCTTGCATTGCTTAATGAATGGGAAACAATTCAGGATAATTATAGATGTTTGTTGCATAATGAAATTGGGCAAAGTTGCAAAGTGAATTCCCCATAGTTGCAACCAAGAATTCCCCACTTTTG
>JAEINK010000107.1 GCA_016342585.1 Spirochaetales bacterium | reverse complement strand
TGTTCATGCAATGGAAGCGCTTTTAAGAGTCTTTGCCGGAAACCCATTCATGGTTGGTGCTGAGTAGTTACAAAATATTTAACTAAAATGGATTGAAAAATTAAAATTCCTTGAACTAACACATAAAAACATTATAATTTAACTGAGAGATTAAATCAAAAAAATGGAGTGAGTCATGAGAAAAAGCCTGTTACTCCTTTGCCTGATATTCCTTCCAGGCATATTATGGGCCCAGAATTCCGATTCTAAATCTGGTTCTTCAGGGGATGAGGTATCTCCATCCTCTGTTAAAGAGATAGCAGAAGACAGGGCCGATGAATTATTGAATCCATCCCCTACCGAGGATTCAACGGAGCAGGCGACCACCCTTTCAGAACCTGTGAACGACCCTACCTCATCCGACACAATCGAGGCCCATTCAAATACAGCGGCAGAGGAACCTTCTGAACCTCCGGCAGATTCACTTACACCGCCCCCGCTTGTCCCCCCTCCCATTCCGCAAGACAATTTGACGGCCTCGGGGCCTAACGGAGAACCGGACTGGGTCGGCTTCTTTAAATCGGGAGAGATAGGCAGAATTGCCGAAGGATATGACTCTTTCTTTGGTGTGGGCCGCTCAAGAAGAAATCAGGCTGACGCGGATTCCCATGCCAGGGTTGAGTTCGCCCAAAATGTGGAAACCAGAGTAGACAGCAGTTACGAAGAACTTGCGGAGATCTCCGGGAGCAGAGAGAAGTTATCCCTGAATATATCCACCGAAATAAAAACAAATATGAGCCTCAAGGGTGTTTCCATTACCTCCATATGGTATGACAAAGAAGGAAAAACCTATTATTCATTAATCAGGATTCCCAGGAATGAGTATGCGGCCCTCCTGGAACAAAATATTCGTGAAGAACTGGCCATGCAAAAAACACGGTTAGCCCAGGAAAGGGCCCGAGTGGAAGCCGAAGCCGAGGAACAGCGTCTGGCAGACCTTGAAGAGAGGCACCGACAGGAGGAAGAGGCTCGAACCCTTGAAGAGAAGCGAAGAAGGCAGGCCTTACGGGAGCAGAGAAAATCTGTCTACCGTCAGAAGTTTGCACGTTTTATGGAACGCACCCCCCAACCGCAGATGATAGGATTCAGGAACGGCCAGCTTGCATCTACTTTTCAGAGATACGGTATTTCCACAGGAATATCACCGGGGATTTCTCCCTGGGAGGGGAGTCAACTGCTGCAGAGGATATCTTTTGGATATACCATCCTAAAATTTCTGGAAGTATATGGTGTTTCATCATTTCAGCAGTGGGATGATTCATTTGGCTGGGCTTCTCAGGAGCTCGGGGCCAAAATCAGATTATTAAATAATGCGGGGGATGTCACAAGGATATCCCTGGGAGCCGGGGGGAATGTATCATTTTACGATATCTTCGACGAAAACGAGATGGGGGCGACTTTTTTTGCCTCCGGAGTTATCAGCATGCCTTACATCCTCTATTCGGATCTATCCTTCTATCTTGGTCTCGATAAGGTTGCCCTGGGTCTGACAACCTACCCCCTCTTCGGTATATTCGGTGACGCCCTGGGGCTAATAGGGGAAGCCAACTACCTTATAGATGAGAGACTCAGACAGGAAGCCTACGATGATGGTTTTCTGTTTCAGGGTGGATTGAGGTTCAAGACAGGAAAGAGGTTGGCGACAACTCTCTCATATGAGGATCACAGTAAAGTCGTCCTATCAGTGGATCTCTATTTTTAAACTTTTTCAGGCAAAGAACTCATCATGAATTACCCGGATTGCCAGGTCCCTGTTTTTTGCATCGACCACGATGTAAGCAGCCACTTCAGATGCCCCGGCGGATATAATCCTGGCATTGATCTCTTTACGGTTGATGGCCTGAAGCATCTTGAACGCAAGTCCATGGTTTGAAAGGATACCCTCACCAACGATTGCCACCACAGAAAGGTTGTCCAGAGGAGTAATCTCCTGAATTGTGGGAAGATCCGATTTTTTTATCACCCGAACAGACTCTTTCAGATCAGCCTGGTCTAAATATATATTGATGCAGGTTTGTGATGTGACGACCGATTTAATATTGATACCATGAGTATCGAGGATTGTTGAAATATTCCCGAGAACCCCCGGTTTAATACCAACACCCGGGCCACTGAGCTTAAGAACTGCGAAATTATCCGAATAGGTAACACTTTTTACGACATTTTCAGAGATCACCGTATCCGAATCGATGACCGAAAGGGGTGTAATGTCCGGATTATCTTCATTGATATTGAATATCCTCACAGGGATATTGCGATCCATGAGCGGTTCGACCGTTCGGGGATGGAGGATCTTGGCACCAAAATAGGAAAGCTCTGCCGCTTCACGATAGGAGAGCTTTTTTATCCTTTTAGGATCATCCACAAGTTTGGGGTCGGCACTCATATACCCATGCACATCCTTCCAGATATCCAGGGATTCTGCCCCGAGACAGCGGGCAAAAGAGGCCGCCGAATAATCACTGCCTCCCCGCCCAAGCAGAGTAACCTTCCCCTCTCTGGAGATACCGTAGAATCCCGGGACAACAAAAACCTTCTCGGCAGATAAAGCCCGGGATACACTCTTTTCCGATAACTGAAAATCCACCGTCCCGTTCTGGAACTCACCATCGGTATAAAAACCTATATCCTCGGGAAGTTTCTCTTCCGTCTCAATCCCTTCAGCGTTTAATATACCGCTCAGCATGAGTGAGCTTAATTTTTCCCCATAACTTAAAATAACATCTTCCACAAAATCGGGGACATCACCAATGTAATGAATCCCCTTCAGATACCGTTCAAGATCCCCTAAACGTTCATCAATTTTGTTATAGAGTTCAACCTTCCTTGTCTCATCGCTGATATTGGCTTCGATAGTTGAGGCCTTCAAATCGCGGATAAACTCCTGCATGGTGATAATATGGTCCGCCGAATCCTGAACCATTTTGATCCCCTTAATCAGGTAATCGGTAACCCCGAAAAATGCAGAGACAACAATAACCAGAGGACGATTATAGTTTTTTACAACCTGGATGATTTTTTGGATATCATCCCTGGTTTTAAGATTGGATCCACCAATTTTAACAACGATCTTTTTCATCACAAAATCCTTATTTCACTGTGTTTTGAGAACGAGGAAGCTCCTTCCCGGTAAGCTCTCCCCGCTTCCAATGGAAAAGGATCAGGAAAAATACAAGAACCAGAGAAACGGCATCGGTCCCGGGATTACAGTACCAGAGTCCGGCAGCCCCGAAAAGGCCGGTAAAGAGAAACTGAAGGGGGACATAAAAGATAAGCATTCGACAGGAGACAAGGATAGCCGCAGAAATCGCCTTTCCCGCCGCCTGAAAATACCCGATAGCATTAAACAGGATGGCATAAAGGGGAAGAAGAAGGAGAAATAAACGGGGGACATAACCTCCGGCCTCAACAACGGCCGGATCTGTAATAAACCAGCTCAATACCGTCTTCGGAATGAAAACCACAGGAATCCAGAGGAGTATAGCCACTACCGTCCCACCGATGGTAAAGACGATCAGGGCCTTCTTGACCCGTTCATGATCCCCTGCCCCGGAATTGATCCCGATAATAGGCTGGAGTCCCTGGGCAATTCCCCATATGGGGGGAATATAGAGAATTAAAAGCCGCATCACCACACCAAAAACCAGGAGTTCATTCATCCCCGCATATTTCTGGATCAAAACAAACTCAACAGCGATCTCGACTATAGTAAAAAGGGGAAGCACCATGGCAGAAAACCCCACAGCAAGGACATCTTTTATGATCTTCCAATCAAAAAACTTAAAAGAGAAATGGACAGGCACCAGAGTCTGGGCCTTTTCCATATAAATTAAAGAAATTATTGCCGTACAAAACTGACCGATGACGGTAGCAATTCCGGCCCCCTTAACATCCAGGCCGAACACGATAATGAAAACAGGATCCAGAATGAGATTCACAATCGCACCGGAAGAGAGAATCAGCATGGCGGCCCTCATCCGGCCCTCGGCCCGGATCATTAAGTTCAGACTCACCCCGAAGTTGGCTATAAACATTCCAAACAGCATAATCCGGGTATAGCTGATTCCATAATCCAGAATCTGCCCCTCACCACCAAAGAGTACGAGAAGACGGGAGGCCGTATTCCAGCCAATTATCATAATGAGGATGTTAATAATCACATTCAGGATAACCAGGTGGGTAAAGATCTTTTTGATCTTCTCTTTATCTTTTCGACCGATTGCCCGGGATAAAAAGGAACTCGAGCCAACGCCAATAAGCCCGGAAACCGCCATATTAATTAAGGAGATGGGATACACAAGGCTCACCGCCCCCATACCCTCGGGACCAACAAACTGTCCAACAAATATGGCATCAACAAACTGATAGAGGCCTACCATGATCATGGCAAGAACGGCGGGCACGGCAAATTTAAAAAAGAGGCTTACTAAATTACCCGACCGTATTAACTCGGTGTGAGAATCATCCCCCTGATGCAAGGCTTCAGCCATAAAGTTCCCCTATATTACCTTTTCCAGAATTGTGGCGTAAGAAGAGCAAAAACAGTAAACAGTTCCAATCGCCCGGCCATCATGGCGAGGGAAAGAACCCACTTCACATAATCCGGAAAGAACTGGTAATTCTCGGTTGGACCAATACCACCAAATCCTGGTCCGATATTTCCTACAGTGGCCAATGCGGTTGTGAGTGATGTTACGATATCCGCATTGGCACTTGCCACAACCAGGGTGGTAGCAAGAACCGTAAAAATATAGAGGGCAAAGAAACCGGCAATTGTATAAACGATCTCTTTTCGGATTGTATTTTTACCTATCTTCAGGGAGAAGACTCCCCTTGGATGGATCATGTACTTAATATTGTTAAGACCCAATTTTACCATGGTTAAAATACGCACAACCTTTATTCCACCTCCGGTTGAACCGGAACATCCTCCGATAAACATAAGGAAGAAGAGAAGAACCTTCGAAAAATTCGGCCAGAGTTCAAAGTCCGCCGTAGCATAACCCGTTGTGGTTATAATCGTGGCCGTCTGAAAAGAAGCATACCGAAAAGCCGTCCCGCCGCTTTCATATGTTCCGCTTCGGACAAGATTCACTGCTATCAGAATCACCACAGCAAAGAAGATAAACATATATGCCTTGAACTCTCCATCCTGAAAGATATCCTTAAGCCTTCCTTTAAGAGCCTTATAATAGAGGGCAAAATTCAAGCCGGCCATAACCATAAAAATTGTTATGATGGCGTCGATATAGGCAGAATTATAATATCCCACACTGGCCGCCTTGGGTGAAAAACCTCCGGTGGCCATAGTTCCAAAGGTGTGAGTCAGGGCATCGAAGAGATCCATCCCGCCGAACATAAGGAGTATTGTCTCCAAAACCGACAAGCCGAGATAAATTATCCAGAGGATCTTGGCGTTATCCGTGATGCGGGGAGTGAGCTTATCAACCTGAGGTCCCGGAGACTCAGCCCCCACAAGACGGGCCCCGCCGGCACCAAGGAGGGGCATTAAAGCAACCAAAAGGACCACAATCCCCATACCGCCAAGCCAATGGGTAAGGGAACGCCAGAAAAGTAGTGATCGGGGCATGGCTTCGATATCAGTTAAAATAGAAGCTCCCGTTGTTGTAAACCCCGACATGGTCTCGAAGTAGGCATCAGCATAGGAGGGAATAGCACCGGAGAGGAAAAACGGCAGGGCTCCAAAAGCGGAAGCTAATATCCACCCGGATGTTACATAGAAAAAACCATCCCGGGGGGTTAAAACCTGTTTTTTCTCCCGCCGTGTCATAAACAAATAGACGAGAGAAAAAAGAACTACTAAAAGGAAGGTGTAAAGGAATGAATAGAAGGCGGTGGTTTCATGATTATAGAGGGCAATCCCCGCCGGGAAAATCATAAAAAAGGAAACAACGATCTGAATCACCGCCGTCAACCGCAGAACATATAAAGCTCTCATCAATTAAACTCCGATCGGCCTAAGAGAAGATCTTCTGAATAAAAGCAACAGAAGCCCTCTCGGCGGTTACAACAACGACATCTCCGGCATTAATTCCGGTCTCCCCGGAGGGAATGATATTCCTGCCATCCCGGGTAAGAGCCGCAATAAGAGCCCGCCCTTTAAGGCTGATATCCCGGATCTTTTTACCAATGAGGGATGAATCCTCCTGAATGGTAAATTCACATATTTCAACTTTGCCATCAAAGATCGTCTGTACGGTAGAGTAATTTTCCCCGCGGATATAACGAAGAACAGAACTAACGGTAGAACGGCTTACAGCGACTACGGAATCTATATCCAGATGGGGAGTCAGCCTTAAATAATTATTATTATTCTTGATAAGAGCCAGGGCTCGGTCCACACCAATCCTTTTTGCATAAATAGCCGTGATAATATTCAACTCATCGTTATCAGTCAGGTTAAGGATGATATCATAGGATCCAATATCCTCATCCTCATAGAGGACTTCATCGGTTACATCAGATTTAATCACCAGAAGTTCCGGATACTGACTTGCAAACCTTTTACAAACTTCAGAATCCATATCAACCAGAGTAAAGCGGCTCCGGGTCACGGGAGAAAAGTTCTTCAGAAGAAACCAGGCCGTCTTTGAACCGCCGATAATTACACCCTTCTTCATCTTCTTCTTTACATGCCCCAGAGAACGGAAGATTTTATCCATCCCCTTCTCTTCAGAAACCACTGAAATTATATCATCAGGAAGGATCTCCGTATCTCCAGAGGGGATAAATACCCGACTCTTTCGATTTACCGAAGTGATCAGGAAATTATACCGGTGCATATATCTTCGAATAGTTCGTACATGCTTATAAACAAACCTGGAATCCTCGGAAATCAGGATGTTATGAAAAAGAAGGTCTGATTTCTCAAAGGTTATAACCTCATTGAAATCCCCCTTTTCGACAATGCCATAGATGGTCCTGGCAGCCTCTGCCTCCGGGTTAACAATATAATCTATCCCCAGGACATTACCCGAAAGGCCTTTCAGATCCAGATAGGTCAGGTTTCGGATGCAGGCTATTTTGGAGGGAACATCGAACTCAGAACTGACAATTCCACAAGCCACCATATTAACCTCATCGGAATCGGTCATGGCAATGAAAAAATCCGCATCGGCAACACCGGCCTCTTTTAGAGTATCCACCGAGTTTCCCGATCCATTGATTACGATACAGTCCAATTTGGATGAGGCAAAAGAGGCCTGCTCCGGATTGGGCTCAATCAAAACAACATCGTTATGTTCACTGATTAAGTGTTTGGCGATTTGAAATCCTCGGATCCCAGCGCCTAATATTACTATCTTCATTTATTAAAAAGAGTATCACAATGGTAAAATGCAAAGCAAGTAATATTCGTTTAAAAAGCCTTTTGTTTACTCAAAATTAAGATATTTTAGACCGATAGGGTTAATATGATACAACAGCTCAGATTCAGAATCACCATAATTATGATAATTTTTTGTGCGGCAATGGCAATCTTTGCCGATACGGCAGCGCACACAGAGACGGGAATGGCATCATGGTACGGGGGGAAATTCCAAGGGCGACAAACCGCAAGCGGAGAAATATTTGATACAAACCTTATGACAGCTGCCCATAAAACACTCCCTTTCGGTACCATCGTCAAGGTTGTAAACCTGGATAATGAACTTGAAACCACCGTAAAAATCAACGATAGGGGCCCCTTTGTTACGGGCAGAATAATCGACCTTTCAAGAGCTGCTGCAGATGAAATTAAGATGGTTGGCGCCGGTGTGGCCCGGGTTCAGATCTCTGTAGTTTCAACTCCGGCAAGGGGAGAGACAAGCCATAAAAATGTCCCTTCAACCGGAACAGCTATAATTCAGGTGGGGGCCTACGGCAGCAGGGAAAACGCTTTAAACAGCAGAAATACCCTGGTAAGAAACGGCTTTGAAGCAGAACTCGAACCTGCGGGTAATATAACCAGGGTTGTTCTTAAAGGGATCATGCTTGGCGATCTGGACAATGTCCTGACAAGACTTCGGGCCGTAGGGATCACCTCCCCTCTGGTAAGAAGAACCCGATAATTATAAAAAAAACTGTAACTACTCAGCACCAACCATGAATGGGTTTCCGGCAAAGACTCTTAAAAGCGCTTCCATTGCATGAACA
>JAEINK010000021.1 GCA_016342585.1 Spirochaetales bacterium | reverse complement strand
TAATTTGTTTCTTAATAAGGAATACCGGGGAATTTGTGCTCCTGCTTCAGATCAACAGGCTTTGGGGCACTATGTAAGCATTACAGATAAATCCATTTTTCCTCCACTGGATAAATCAGAAAAAGAAGATCAAACTTCAATTTCCTGAACAGATCCATCTCTCAAGTAGCAGAGGAAGGCACGGATCAGGGGGTTTGAATCCACCGAACCCGCGGAACCTTCAGAAAACCTCTCATAACCTTCAATTCCCCGGACAGCCTCGGCATAGAGTTCAAGCTGGGCATGGTGTTCTTCCGGCTTCTTTACCTTATCGGTCTTAAAATCAATCACCCGGGTTTCGTTCCCGACCCGGGCTCTGGCAAGAAGGTCTATCTGTCCCCGAAGGAGAACATCATCCTTTTTCATAAGAAATGAGATTTCCGTTTCAAGGGTAAAATTACTCTTAAGTTCATGGGCAAAGGGAGCCGCAAAGAAGTACCCGCAGATAGTCTCCCCATCTTTGATGAGCTGCCCGGCCTCAGTCTCGGAAAGATCGTCCAGGAGAGATTCCTTCCTCCCGGGGATAACCACACCGCCCCACATCTCCTCCATGATAATATGACAAAGGGTTCCAAACCGGGTTTCCAGTTCTTTATCCTGAATCAAATCATCACTGACAAGAGCAGGCAGTTCTTCTCTGCTATCCGGGGCCTCTTCAACCTCTTCATCCATCCAGTCGAAGGCCTGCTGCCCGAAGGCGGAGTCACTTTTCGTTCGGCGTTTGGGAGCGTCTTCCTGAAAACCGCCTTCCAAACTATGAATCCAGCCGGTGACACCATATTCACGGAGGGGGATCTGCCTGACTTCGACCCGGGTGTCCTCATAGAGGTTTAGAGCAGAAAGGCCGTCGATGGCTTTAACCCCCCTCATCAGCCTGAAACTATCCTCCCGGCTGACCGGTTTCATCTCTTCTATTATGCCGTCCAGGCCTGGAATGATCATGGGGTCGGTTTTGGGCTGCCAGCCGAAACCTGAAAGGAAGAGGTTTAAGAGTGTGTTCAACCCACTCTGGTTTTTGGCTGTATGGCGACCAGCCAGGATGAGGTGACATTCAGATCTTGTGAGGGCCACATAGAGGAGCCTCTTCATCTCCGCCAGCTCCCGGGCCTTCTCCTCTTTTTCAAGCTCCGCATAAACAGGATTCCCAAGTCCCTTACCATTCTCATCCTGAAGTCTCAATGAAATTCCCATCTCCGGGTGAAAGAAGAAGGGCGCCCCCTTCTCTCCTCCGGACCGGCCGACTGAACCGCAGTCCGCCAATATGGTCACAGGAAACTCCAGCCCCTTGGAAGCGTGGACGGTCATTATGCGCACTCCGGAGACCTCCCTTTTCAAAATCGTGAGCTCATCAAGTTTTTTGTTCTGCCCAAGGTTTGGCCGGATCTCATCCAGAAATCCAGCCAGAGTCACACCCCGCTCATCAGCCGACCTGGCCAGGGCGGAGAGGTAGTCATAATACTCCAGGTAGTGGTGATAGGAGGGGTTTTTAAGCAGGGTGAACCTGTATCCACGGTCATACCAGATCCACCGGATAAGCTCCAGAAGAGAGTTTCTATCCGCACGGGCCAGCACGCCCTGATAGAGTTCACGACCGGAAGCAAATTTGATCCTATCATCCTCCCGGAGCAAAAGGCGGTCGGAATCCGGCGAAAAGGGTAAACCCTCCTCATCCAGAATCAGCCGGATCATGGAGTCATCACCAAGATTTATAAAGGGTGATCGAAGCAGGGCCCCATAGGCTGATCTGTCCTCCGGATAGATGGCCAGCTGAAGGAGGGCATAAATGTCGTTGGCAGGCGCCTCCATAAAGAGGGACCGGACATCCGAAACATCGTAAGGGATCCCCATGTTCCGGAAATATTTCTCGTAAACAAACTGATTGGATCCGGATCTGAAAAGCACGGCGAAATCATCGTAACCCGCAGGCTGGGCCCGGCCCTCCCTGAAGACCTCAAGATCCCTGGCTTCAACCCTCTCCTTGATGTACCTGGAAATATAAAAAGCCTCAAGTTCACCGGAGGGAATTGAACTTTCACCGGAGTTGTCCCCCGAATAGAAGAGTTTAATATGGGGAGCCATGCCGAGATTTGCCTCCCGGCTGCCCAGGGGCTGAAACCCGGCCTCATACTCCTCTACACCCGACCCCATAATCGAAGGGAAGATCTCATTGAAAAAGTCAATAAGCCCCGGTTCGGATCGGTAGTTCGTATCGAGGGAGATCTTCTCTCCACCGCAGGACTCAAGTTCATTGCTCAAACCCTTGAAGACCGAAACATCCGCCCCGCGAAACCTGTATATAGACTGCTTTTCATCCCCCACAAAATAGAGTTTCTCCGAGGAGAGTTCTTCTACACCGGGCATACCAGGGGTTTCACTCTCTTCCTCCTCCGCCAGGAGGAAAAGGAGATCCTTCTGGAGCTGGTTATTATCCTGAAATTCATCGATCATTATGTATTTGAACCGGTTCTTAAAATGGTGCCTGAGTTTCAGATTGTTCTTCAGGATCTCTACAGCCAGTTCCATGACATCATGGAAGGTGAGAAGACCGGAACTTCGCTTCTTTCGGATGAGTCTATCCTGAAATTCTTTTGCCAGCTCTGCGGTTCGATAGATATGTTCCCTGTTTCCCAGGACCGAACAATACCCGGCGGCCTGGATCAACACAGGTCTCAGCTCGAAAAAAAGATCCTTAAAGGCCACCAGGTCAGGCTTTGCCACCCTTCCAGGCATCCTTATGGAACCAAGATCGGCAAATGCCTCCCCAAGGAGGTTAAAAGCCTGCTCGCTAAATGCTTTTTCCCAATCCAGCCCGGCCATCTTCTCCTGGAAGGCCCCAATAGCCTTACCAGCTGCGGGATTAAAATCAGAAATTATGACATTGTTGTTCAACAGCAATTCAAGGAATTTGCTGATTTTATTCTCTGTGGCTTCAAACTGTGCCTCCGCCATGGCTGTAAAATCTTTAGGAGCCGCCAGGGAGACCACATTGCCGCCCAGAGGGTACCAGACAGCCTCAAGAACCCTTTTAAAACCATACTCTTCCAGGAGCCTCTCCATGGAGGGATCGTTCTTGAACTCCAGGAGAAACGCCATGGCCGTCTCCTGGATCATCCTGTCCGATTCGGGTTTATCCAACCTGAAATCCTCGGGGATTCCATAACGGGCACAATCGCCCCGGACAATCTGGGAGCAGAAACTGTCCAGGGTTGAGATTTGGGCCAGATCAAAACGCCCAAGCTCTTCACGGACAACTTCATCATCCTGATTATCGGTGAAATGCTTATGAATACGCGAATACATCTCCGCCGCGGCCTTTCTTGTAAAGGTGAGGGTCAGGATCTCATCGACCCGGGCCCTCTTCTCCTTTACCAGCCTGAGGAAACGCAAAGCCAGAACAGTCGTCTTCCCCGAACCGGCTCCGGCGGTAATTACACCATTTACATTGATATCGACAGCCCGCTGCTGGCTTGGGTTAAGTCTCTTCTCAGCCATTTACGGCCTCCCGGATAACATACTTTGTGCGGCAGATGAAACGGTAATCACAGGAGTCACATTCCGTATTAGGGAAAAATGTTCCCGCCGCGGCCTCCTGCTGAAAACGGAGCAACTCCTCGGTAAGGATCTCCATGGCCGCCTCCATGAGCTCCGCCGAGGCGGGTTTCTCCGGATCGAGCATGGAGAAATACTTCCCTTTTTTCATATCGAAATAAGCCGCCGATTCGACAACATGCTCCTCTGCCCGCATGAAGAGGATGTAGATGGGCATCTGGAAGGAAAAGGGAAACCCTTCCACACCAAACATTCCCGAAAGGGATTGATAAACATTTGACTTATAATCGATAACACTCAAGGTTCCATTTTTTTCGGAGACCCGATCAATTTTGCCTGAGAGGAGAACATCTCCGACCATCAGTTCATGCAGGCTCTCCAATTCAAGGACACCGAACCCGGGAAACTGCTTCCGTTCTCCTTCCAGGAATAAGAACACCTCACGATGAACCTGCCGCTTCAAGACAAACCAGAAGGGGGTGGCGGTGAGAGGCTCCCTCTTTTCCCACTCCGCAAAGACTGCCGCAGCCGCCTCTTCCATGAAAAGGGCATACTCCTCCCCGGCGGAGGGATCGAACTTCCCTGCACCAAGACCTTTGAAAAAACGATGAAGGATTTCATGCCGCAGATTTCCCAGGGCCTTGGGATCACTCCATTCAGCCTCAAAGGGGATCTCCCCCAGATCCAGACCGTACTGAAAGTAATAACTGAGAGGGCAGGCGGCCCATTTATCAAGCCTGTAGGGCGAAAGCCTTAAAGGGGCCTCATGGGAGGCAGGAGAATCGGATGAATAGGATGATTCGCTAAAAGCCCCGGACGGGTCGTGCCCCTCTCCTCCCCTCCCTTTGCGCAGGGGAGCCAGGGCTTCACGCCGGAAATCATCGGGCTTCAGGGCCTGACTGTTCATATCCCAGCCTCTCGGATGGAATCCGTTATTCCCGGCAGCGGCCCCCTCTTTCTGAACAGGAGAGAGCCCCTCGGGCAGATGCTTCACCTCGCCTTTCCAGAATTCAAGCTCCGCCAGATAGGGGTCAGCTCCCTTGTCCCCCAGAACGCCCTGCTCGTCGTTATCCAGACGTGCCGCTTCCGAAACGAGACCATGTACGACGAAAAATCCGGCCGGCAGGGTCGGCCCGCCAAGGGTTTGTTCTGATGTCGTAAGATTTACATTTTCACCGGAAGATAAATAGCTGAGAATAAAGTCATCGGAAAAATCCTTCTCCTCCAGGGCAAAACCAGCTCGCTGATCCTCCCGCAGAAAGGGAAAGGGCGGGGTCAGGATCCTCGAAGCCGCATGAGACAGGCCGAGGACAAAATGGTATTTCGGAACAATCCCGGCAGAAACGCGGTAGGCATAGACAGGAATCCCCCCACCGGTCCTCTGAACAACGTAGGTGATCCCCCCCAGATCCTGAATCAGGAAATCGAGGGGAGCGGGCAACTCCAGACCGGTAAGTTTATCTTCAAGAACCTTCAGGTCGGTAATGGATCGGCGACACCGCTGGAAAACGGCTAAACCTTCGGCTGCCCAGTTGTCCGTATCCAGGAATCGATTTAAAAAGAGTTCCAGAGATCGTGAGAAATCCGAAAAAGAACCGGCCGAGGTAAGGCCGAGGATACCTATCTTAAGATCGGAATAGAACTTCAAAAGGGCCCCCGGTTCTCCCCCCCTCCGGTACCCCGTCATGGAGATCATCCGAGCCCAGAGGTCGCCACCTTTTGAATTATCTATATTCCGCAGGCAGTGGGTTTCGGCCCCGAAATATATAAGCTCCCGTATAAGCTCCTGCTCCTTCCAGGGATAGGCGCCGTTCAGGAGAAGGGCCTTCATGGATCGAAGGCTGAAGTTCTCATCCCGGCACTCCCGAATGCGGGAGAAAAACATCCCCTCCTGTGTCTCCCCCAATGAGGTTCCAAGATGAAAATTCAAAGGGATATCATAGAGTGCCGCCGATTCAGCGAGAAGAGAAATGAGGTCCTTATCCGCCAGTGTCACAGCTATATCGGTCTCACCCTGTTTAAGAAGGGAGACGGCCCTCCGGCAGAAATCCTCAACCTCAAGCCTTGAGGTACAATAACTGACAAGCCCCCGGCTGTTCTCCAGGGGAAACTCCTCTTCCAGATGAATAATCTCAACCAGGGGGTTTGATTCCAGCTGGGGGGCAAGTTCATCCCAATCTTCTATCAGTTCGGGGAAAAAAAGGATTCGACCGGAAGAGTCCTCACCCATGACGGGCGTAACCCAGGATGGTTCAAAGAGGTTGAATCGACTCATAAACTCCAGATAATAGGTATAGAGCATTTTCATATCGGAAAGGTAACGGGCTTCGATATCACCGGTCCCGGTTTCAACAAGCTCAAGAAAACTCTTAAGATGGGGAAGCAGACCACTTAAATAACCCTGAAAGATTCCGGAAGTCTCCTTGAAATCGGGATTCAAAAGAGACTCAAAAATAATCTCTCCTTTCGAGAACCGCTTAATCAGATCAGATGCAAATATCCTTCTAATCCGGCTGTTCACCGGCAGCTCCTTGCGATTCAAGGCAAAAAGTTCCTCCTTGAAAGAGTCCCAGGACTGGAACCTCTCCCAGCGGACGGCCGAAACCGTCCCATTATCCAGGATCTTCCGCCGCCAGAAATCAGCCGCGACCTGAGAAGGAAAAATGAAGATCTTGTTTCTATCGGTTATATGCTTTTCTATGATGGGTAATATATTATTCACTCATGTCTCCCCGGGCAGATTTTAAAACAGGATAAAAAATCTCCAGATCATTGTATGGAATTTTGGATTGAAAAGAAACACCAAATTTGGTAAAAAAAGATATCGATAAAAATTGGAGATATAAATGAAAAAATCGCTACTCATTTTATTTGCCGCACTTCTTCTTGGCTGCGGCGGAACGGAGAAAAAAACGACTGCTCAAGCTGAAGAAAAAGCTCCTGTAGAAGAATCCATTCAGGATCAGGAATTAGTGAAAACCTTATCACAGGAAACTCAAGAAATAAATAAGGCTTCATCTGAGTTTGTTATTGATTCAGGATATTATCAGGTTCAATTCGAAGACAACGAAATGCGGCTCTTCTGGATCAGCCAGGGTTCTGGTGAAGATTTCTCAAGATTAGCCCATTCAACCTACCCCGTCCCGGGCGAACAGGCTGACTGGTCTCCCATCCCTCCGGGAAAACTAATCCCTTCAGGTGAAGGTCTCCAAACCACGGTTTCAGCCCTTTATGACGGGGAAACTGAAAGCTATACACTGCAAAAAGGAGAAACTGGAGAATTATTAGAAGGGGAAAGCCTCCGGCAGTTCACCTACCAAAAGGTAGATCTTGGCGAACTTTACAGGGAAATCAACGAAGATTCGTCGCTTCTGGCTGCCGAAGAATCCGGTACAGCAGAAAGAGCTACCCCGGTTGTAGCCGAAAAAGAACTTTCCCGGACCGAACTCATGGCAAAATTCGATCAGGAAGAGGGGGGGCGTGATGTAAATGATGACTTCCGCAGATTTACCAGCGGAACCTTTCGAACCGGCGAGTTCACCCCCCAGGGGATTAAACTCACCTTCGACAATCAGGGAGAAGAGCTCATCCTCATCCAGTCTGCAGAATACAGTCCCCTAGAAACCTGTCCCTTCATGATAGAAGACTCAACCTATGAACCATGGATTAATTTAGATTTCATACTGACCTATAAGGGATACTATTTGGAAGATGAATGGGGAAACGATGAGGAAGTAAAAATTCTATCAGAATATGTTGAGTATGATCCCCATTCCTTTGAAAGTTGCGGCGTATCTAAGGCCTACCAGGCATATGAATTCATCAGCGAGTTCATAGAAGTTCTCAGGGATGAGAACTGGAGTATGTTTGAATACATCCTCTCCTTCCCCTATGAGATCAAAAACAGTCCCATCGGCCCTGTCACACTGACTAATATGGATGATTTCAAAAAATACAGACCTTACATACTTACAAAGAGTATGAGAGAAAGGATAGTCAATCAACAGTATGGAGATATTATGGTTAATGGCATGGGTTTCGCCCTGGGAAGAGGCGATATATGGTTCCAAACCAGCGGAAAGGATACACCTTTCGAGATTATCAGTATTAATCCATCAACAGAGTAAAAAAATCCCCGGATGTATTAGCATCAGGGGAGGGGATAAAAGCCATTTTGTAAACAACGGTTTAGAAAAAGTTCAGACGGGTCTTTTCCGGCGGATCCGTCTGAAAATGGTCCTTCCGGTTAAGGCCAAACTATACAAGCCGCCGCTCACAAGGATCGTGGTTGCTCCCGTAGGGATATCCAAACTGTAACTTAAGGCAAGCCCCGAAACATTTGTTAAGGCACAGATTATACTGGCCGTGAGCATCATAACCCACAGGCGACCGGAGAAGAGACCTGCTGTGGCCGCCGGGATGGTCAGCATGGCTATCACCATAACAATCCCCACTGTAGAAACCATTAAGACCACAGTAACAGCCGTCAGGGTTACCAGCAGAAGGGTAAAAAAGCCGGTCGGCACGCCCCGTGTTCTGGCATAGGTTTCATCAAAACAGACAGCCTGAAGCTGAGGATAGAAAATTACAACAAGTATGACAACCACCAGATTAAGCACTGTGATGAGGAGCAGGTCAGCCTTCCCTATGAGCAGGATATTCCCGAACAGGTAGGACATGGGATCCATATAACCGGGGGTTTTGGCAATGAATAACAGACCGATAGCCATTCCCACCGCCCAGATAGTTCCAATGATCGTATCCTCACGTTCCGAGGCATAGAGGTTCACAAGACCAATTATCCAGGCTGATAGAAGCGCTGCCAGGGCAGCCCCGGCCAAAGGAGACAACCAGGTGATTGAGTAAACAGTTTTAAGGTATAAAGAGGCGCCAAGACCGGCCAGAGCGGCATGACTCACAGCACCGGCAATATAGCTTATCCGCCTTACCACCACAAAGCTCCCGACCATACCAAAGGCTGTAGAGGAGAGAAGTCCGGCAAGAAGAGCATACCTGATAAAGGGAACAGCCGGGTTGAAAAGGGCTCCAATAAATTCACTCATTCGGGGACTCCACTTTCAAGATTTATATCATGACGTACATTTTTTATCGGCAGATCATAGGCCGAATTTATAAGGTTATGGGTAACATCCTCAGCAGGATGCTCATGAAGTCCCCGGTTAATACAGAAAACCCGATCTGTTCTACCGGAAACATACGCTGTATCGTGGGTTACAAAGATCACAGTCCTCTTTCTGGCAAGATCGGTCAGGAGGTCCACGAATTTGGCACTCATGAATGCATCCACATTGGCTGTTGGTTCATCCAGGAGAATGATATGAGGGTCACCGGCCAAAGCACGGGCAATCAGAACTCGCTGTCTCTGACCGCCCGAAAGGGCTGAAAAGGAGTTCCCCGCCAAATCGCTGATACTCGCCTGCTCCATCGCCTCTTCGGCAGCCTGACGATCCGCCTTCCCATAGAATCCAAACCTTTTTTTCAGTCGGCCGGTCAATACGACCTCATTTACCGTGACGGGAAATCTATCATCAAAGATGGCATATTGGGGAACATACCCGACAACGGATCGGGAATCCCGGGGATCCCGACCCATCACATTTAGACTCCCGGAGGTTGGTTCTATAAGTCCCAGAATCAATTTCAGGAGAGTGGATTTACCACCGCCGTTGGGACCAACAACAGTTACCATCTCACCCGCACGAATTGTAAAATTAACATCCTCCAGAACCTTCCTTGAATCGTAGGAAAATGAGAGGTTTTTCGCCTCTATTACACAGCAGGGCAGTAATTCATTCATTCCAGCAATCCTTCCCGGACAGCCAGGGCAATCTCTTTCATGTTATTCATATAATCACCCCGTAAAGGGGCTGCGGGAATCACCGCCCCACCGATGGCCCGGGCAACCGCCTCAGCACTGCTTCGGGGAAACTCAGGCTGAACAAAGATTACCTTCACCCCCTCATCCTGTGCATGTTCTACGACCTTTTCAAGAAGGGCAGGATTCGGCTCCCGGCCGCCGGTCTCAACAGCCACCTGTTCAAGTCCATACCTTTCGGCAAAATAACCGAAGGAGGGGTGATAGACAAAAATCACACTCCCCTTCACGGGTTCCAGAATCGAAGACAGCTCCCTGTTCAGTTCCTCAAGCTCGGCCTTGAAATTTTCAAACCCGGCCAGATAGACATCCCGGCCATCGGGATCCGCTTCTATCAACCCATCCCTTATTATCGCGGCCTGATGGATAACAAGGATAGGATCCATCCAGATATGGGGGTCATCCCCGGCATTCGGCTCTTCATGTTCATCACCTTCATGTTCATCACCTTCATGTTCATCGCCTTCATCTTCATCGCCCTCATGCTCATGGGCCTCCAGACTATGCTTTTCGATCCCCCTGTCCGTATCGACAACAGAGAGGTCCGGGAGGTTCGCTTTAATTACCGGGATGAAGTTCTCCTCGAAAAGGACTCCTATGGTAAAAAAGATATCCGCCGCCCCCAGGGAAAGCATCTGCCGGGGGGAGGGCTCATAGGTGGCCGGGCTCTTTCCCGGAGGGACCATAACCTGCACATCCACCCGATCACCGGCAATCATCTCTACAAAATACTTCTGGGGAAGAATTGAGACGAAAACCTCAATTTTTCCATCCAAATCTGCTTCAGGAGAACGGCCTACTTCCCGGTTTCCCCCGGCAAAAAGGAGTGGAGAGATCACTATTATTATCAGTATAAAAGCAATTTTACGCTTCATGTTTACTCCTTGATTACTCATATTCATGTTTCTCATCGTGATCACAAAACAGGATTGTCTCACCGCAACCTGATGGACAGACACCCACATGATGATGATTGGTAAATGCATCCCAATGCTGCCGCTGGGAGGGGGTCATTATCCCGGATCCCTGACAGAGCGGGCAGGTGGAATCCATGGCCTGCATCAATGCCCTTCGGATAAATTCTGAACGGTTAGGCATGGCCTGAAGCAGTTTGGCGAGTTCATCATCCGCCTTGAAACTTACGACACTTTCCTTTTTCATATTAACCTCTCAAAGTACTTTTGGTATTACTTTGTAATACCAAAAGGCAAATAAAAGATAGTCCGACCACAGCTTGAAGTCAAGATCTTTTTAAAAACCTGCCCACTATTATCTGTAATAAAATTTCAAAATCATATACCCTTTGATCCATGAAAAATGCAGAAGAGTATAAAGACGAATACAGGATCAGAGCCTACGATACAAGCCCGGACGGAAAAGCAGGGGTCAGTGCTCTCCTCCGGATGCTTGAAGATATTGCCGGCGCCCACGCCATCCTCCGAGGAGCCGGTGTTCCAGACCTCCTGGAACAGGGAATAACCTGGGTCCTCTCCAGAATAGAGGTAAAATTCTACAGACGTCCCGGAATGGGTGAGAGGTTAATCGGAGAAACATGGCCGCGGGAGGCCAAGGGATTGAAGGCCTGCAGGGAATTCCGGTTCACAGACCAGGAGGGAAATCTTGTGATGGAGGGGGCCTCCATCTGGTTAGTCATCGATCTGGAAAAACGAAGACCCGTCAGGGTTACCACATGCATGGACAAATTCACATTGCGTGAGGAGATGGTTTTCGAAAAGGAGCCGGGGAAATTGACATTCCAGTCACCACCTGCCTCAGAAGAAAAGATAAAGGTCCCGTACAGTGCCCTGGATATGAACGACCATGTGAACAATATCTATTATGTAACCAGAGCGATGGATTCCATTCCCGATATCCTGAGGACAAACCGAGAAATTGAGAGGATAAGCCTGAACTACATTGCGGAATGTTTTAAGGGGGACTCCCTTTCGGTGGGAAGCAGTATGGAAGAGGGTACTTTAAACCAAACCGTATACAGAGGCGATGAAGAGGTCTGTAAAATACAGTCACTCTGGAAAGATAGAATGTAATAAAAAAACCGCCCGGTGAAGAGAAATCTCACCGAAGGCGGTTCTTATAAAAACATTGATGAAAATATGGGATGAGAGGATTACTCCATAAGCTCCTTAAGCTGCTTTACGGCATCCTCTTTATCCTTGACACCGGTTTTCTTAACCGCTTTTCTGATGATATTATCCCACTGTTTTTCGGGATGATCATCCTTAATGTCTTCCATCAACTCAAGAATTTTATCTTCCTGCTGAATATTATAAATTTTGTTTACATCATGAAAGAAGAGGGCATGAAGCTGGTTGATGTACTCTCCCACTGTGGGACATTCGGCACAACCATCTTTATCAAGACGCTCAGCCTTTTTCTGGGCCCTTTTCAGTTCCCTTTCCCTTCTTAAGATATCTGTCTGTTTCATAGGCTACTCCTGGAATAAACTGATAGGAATCATCTTAAAAAAACTCAAAAGTCTTTGAAGGTGACTACGAAAATCATGGTATTTTATACAAAAAATCAATAAAAAACAATGGTTGAATGAGAAGTATTATGATATTGGGTGAACAACCTGTTATAGAGGTGTCACCGTGAAACGTGAGTCGGTCAAGCTGAAGCTGTCTGAGAGACCTTCGGATAAGAAAACCTTTTTATCCGCTGTAATTAAAATAGCATCAACACCCTCAATGGATTCGATGAGAGCCATCCCCTTATCACGCCCAAGGGTAAAAACCGTCGTTGAAAGACCATCACCATCAACGGATCTTTCCGATATAATCGTGACCTGATCAATATCCGTCTCAACTGGATAGCCGGTAAAGGGATCAAGGATGTGATGATAGGTTTTTCCGTCAACTTCGAGGAATCTCTCATAAGCCCCGGAAGAGACGACAGACTTACTCTCCACAGAGACGATGCCAAGGTATTCACCCCGATCCGAATCGGGATTCTGGACACCAATTCGAAAAGGAGTACCATCCGGTTTTGAACCGACTACCAGAACATTTCCACCAAGATTGATCAAAGCGCTTTCACGGCCGGCTTTTATCAGCATCTCGCTAATCCGGTCGGCAATATACCCCTTGGCTATCCCGCCAAGATCCATGGACATTCCGGGTTCAGGTAGAGAGATCATTTCACTCCCCGGATCAACGAGGACGGATGTATAATCAATTAATGGGAGAACAGATTCAATCTCCGCCTCTTCGGGGATTCGGGCATCCTCATGACCTATGTGCCACAGGTCAACCAGAGGCCCGATGGTTATATCAAAACGCCCTTCCGAGAGTTTTGAATATTCAAGCCCCTGAAGAACGACATCCATGACGCGGGAATCCACATTAACAGACTCAAGGCCGGCTGCTCTGTTCACAGCCGCAACCTGACTATCCTCGATATTTACACTCAAAAGTGATTCATATTCGGAAATCTGCTTGAAGATATCGTTAAAAAGTTCAGGGTCCTCGGAACCGTAGATCTTGAGCCTTATCACCGTTCCCAGAAGAAAACCGCTCTTCTCGGAATATACATTCGATGATTCGGGATCTTCCCCCGGCAAAGAGAGAACTATCGCCAGGGGAAAAACAACAAGAGCAATTAAAAATATTAATGCTGGTATGAGGACCCGTTTTTTCAAAATATTAAAGCTTTACAATCTCTGCAGATTCACGAAGTCCGGCGACGTGCTCTTCGAGAGCGGCCCGGATAAGATCTTCTGCAAGATAAGCCTTGATCTGCTCGGCAACATCCTCGAAAACAGACATGGAACCTTCCTGCTTCTCCTCAAGCTTGATTATGTGGTAACCAAACTGAGTCTCAACTATGTCGGAAATCTCACCAGGTTCAAGAGCAAATACAGCCATATCGAAGGGAGGAACCATGGCGCCCCGACCGAAAAACCCGAGGTCTCCACCCTGTACATTACTGGGGCCTTCAGAATACTCTTTAGCCAGTTCGGCGAAATCCTCACCAGCCTTTGCTTTCTCAAGAATGACTTCAATTCGTGCATAAACCTCAGCCTTCCGGGCCTCATCTGCTCCCGCTTCAAGGAGAAGAAGTATATGTCTGGCTCTCACCTGCTCAGGCTGAAGGAAAGCTGTAGGATTTGCATCATAATAGTTCTGGGCATCCTCATCACTGGCGGTAATCTTACCATAGAACTCTTCCTCAAGGAAATTTCTAACAGTAATAAACAGACTGATGTCCGTCTTAAGTGCTTCGGAAGTCATCCCCTGAGCCTCGAGTGCAGCAACAAAATCCTCTTCCGAAGGAAACTGAGATTTAATTCCTGTCAATTCTTCCTCAACCTCTGCATCCGTTGTCTCATACCCCTTAGCTACGGCATCCTGAAAAAGGAGTCGCTGTTCGATCAGGCTATCGACAAGCTGACCTCTCATTTCCACAACCTTCTCTTCGGGAATCTCATACCCCTGTGCAATATACCCCTGCATCACCTGATTGAGCTGTCTGTCGATCTCTTCAGACATAATATAGAAACCATTTACCAGGGCTTCCGCACCATCCTCGGCATTTATATTTATGGCCGTTCCTTCGGCTTTCGTCCCTGCTTCAGCAGCAGCAGACTCTTCAACAGCGGGTTCTTCGGCAGGGGTTTCCTTCTTCCCTCCGGCATAAACGGAAAAAACCCCCGCCAAAAGAAGAAGAATGGCGAAAATTGTCTTTATCTTATTATTAAACATGATTTACTCCTGATTTATATTTAAACGTCTCAATAACATACCTCTAAAATTATCATATGTCCATTGCAACAGAATATTTTGGACTTCTTCCCTGAAATCTTTTACAAAATTTACGAAAGAAAAAGCCTGATAAAGGAAAAATTAACTGTTATTATGAAGGAGATAAAGGGAATGCATATGGGACTAAAGAAGAAGATGACAGAAGCGGGTATCAACATTGAATTAACAGAAAAAATCCTTTCTGATATAAACGATGGCAAAGCTGCGGTGAAAATGGAAAATAAGGAGAGAATTATTCCCTTAATAGACGGGAAGAGAATCGTGGACCGTAGAAATGCAAATGGATGGAGTGGTCTTGTTGCTCAGGTTGAAAATCAGTTCAAAACCCTGGAGTTGCCGACAGAGCTCTTTTCCAGGGGAAGGATCACAAAAAACAGAATACACTTTTCATCGGAGATTCTATCTGAAATTGGTTTCCTGCTACTGCCGAAAGTTGCTTATGGTGTCCTGAACGGAGGTTCTGCCTCATCATATGCAGATCTAAAGAAAAACAAATCCTTCAGCCCCGAACTCTTCAAACTCTGTGAAGGCCCTTTTGAAAAAATGGCAGAACTCTGCCGAGGGAGAGCCAAGGGAATCACACCGGGCTTTTCCAACCCTGATGGAACCCCCGGCCCTTCATTTCTGGAACTCCGGATGCGGAACATCCTCCTGACAATACAAAAGCATAAAAATATTCATGGTGATGGTCCAGCACCCCTGTCCCCCATGTTTCAGATGACATCCATCTTGAATAATGATCAGATAAGCAGAACTTACAATGGCTATAGAGAGAGTCCCCTCCTGACCCCCCTCATCACCGAGACAGGGATTGATATCACCAGGGTGGAGACGGGGATACAGCCTCTCCTGGCCGCCCTGACCCACTCATCAGAAGGAGAACCCCGGAAAATATTCACTTCAGCATGGGGAAAGGAAGAGACCCCTCTCCCCTTCCCGGGGGGGCATGGCCAGAATTTCGCCGTTCTCGAAAAAATCTACAGGAAGCTGAAAGCGGATGGAAAACTCTTCGCATATCTTGGTAATGTGGATAACCTGGCTAACACTCCGGATCCCGAAGGGATCGCCATACTCGCCCTTTCGGGCAAACCGGCAGCCTTCGACTTCTCCTTTAGAACTCCGGTAGACGTGAAAGGGGGAATCCTGGTGGAGGAGGAAGGCCGGCTCAACTGTGTGGATATCGGTGCCGCTGTTCCGGCCGATTGGGTTGCCGGTCAGGAAGAGTCGGGGAAACCAATCCTTTTCAACTGTGCCACGGGCCTCTTTAACCTGGACTACCTGACTGAAAATCTTGGCAGAATAATCTCAAACCTCCCGCTTCGGGTGGTCGAACAGGATAAAGATCCGGGGAAATACGCCCAGACCGAACAGGTAACCTGGGAGGTAATGGGAATGATGGATGATTTCCTGGTATTTGGTGTTGAGAAAACAGAAAGGTTTCTGGCATCAAAACTGCTGATGGAGAACCTCATGACCAGCGGCATAGCCTTTGATCATCCCGATTACCCGGGCAAAAAAACCGGCGCAGGCCTATATACCTTCGGTAAGGCATTGAATACCGGCCTCGAAAAGGTTCTTACAGAAAGATACGGACTTGAACTTATAAACGGGAAGTGGCTGCCTGCTGGAAACAGATAACACACCAGCTACTGCCCGGCGTTCATTTCGGTTCGACTCACAATACCAGCTATCTTGCTGTATCAGACATTACGATAAAAAAAAGATACCCTCACTTTCGTTCGGGTATCTAAATTGTGAGAACGGCGGGAGTCCTCTCCAGCCAGTCGACATCCTGTCGCTGGCCTCCGAGCCGTCTACATTCACTGCCGTCGCCTTCCCTGACGACTTATCCTCGCCACAGCTCGGCGTTCATTCCGGTTCGACTCCCAGTATTAACGACCTTGCTGTATCAGACATTACGATAAAAAAAGATACCCTCACTTTCGTTCGGGTATCTAAATTGTGAGAACGGCGGGAGTCGAACCCACGACCTTTGCCTCCGGAGGGCAACGCTCTATCCAGCTGAGCTACGCTCCCATCAAACACTTATTTCTTAAATAACGATATCGTATATTTTAAGACAACGCAACTAAAATCGAAACTGAGCGACTCAGAAAGCCGGCAGAGCAAAATTTCAAAACCCAGAGAGAAAGAATACCACTATTTTGCTGTTGGATGACAGGACCGGGAACTATTGAGATAAAGTAGCAAGAAAATCCCTTGTCTTATTCTCTGCATATTCCCCGAGAAAACGATCAGAGAAAAACCGGTCTATCCCTTCATCAAGGAGTTCCTTCCAGGAATCTTCCTCTTTACCGGGAATAATCGGATAAAATAGAACACCGCACTCTTCAGCAGCCTGAAGGTCTCCAGGTGCATCCCCTATCATAAGGATATGTTCTGCCGGATACTTGCCTAAAGCAGCCAAACGAAGATGCATAGCTTTCGTCCCGGATTCCTGCCCCGCAATCATTCGTACATAGGGAAGAATTCCATGTTCCCTCCACTCAAGTTCAATATTTCGATAGGGGGTCTGAGAAACGACTATCGTATCAGCAGCACCCGAAAGACGACTCATTGTCTTGTGTACATTATTAAAAGGGGCCACTGTTCGGGAGATGTTCTGTACAGCGACATTAACAGCCTCAGACCACTTCATGGCTAACAATAAATCGGGATGGGGGTTACGGGTCAACTCCTCCTGCAAGGTCCCGGCTCCCAATTTTGGTTCCCGGCTTATCCATTTTTTCACTTCATCCAACTCAGGAATCGCCACCCCTTTTTTTATTACAGCAGGATGCTCTCTCAATACATCCATGGCTTTTGTCAAAGCAATAAACCGGTTTACCCCTCGTGTCCTGGAGTAAAGGTTTACCTTCTCCCAGACCTCCCGGGCAATCAGGCTCACAGACTGAAGCCCCATGACATTTATAAATGCCGGACAAAAACATTCCCGATGTTTAAAGCCCATTGTATCAAAAACACAGCCATCAGAATCAACACCGACAAAAAAATCTTTAAGGGGTTTAAATTCTACAAGCTGAGTTTCAAAATCTTCACTTCTAATGTTCATCTACTGCTCCAGCTCGATATCGACAGTTTCACCATCATAGAATTTTATGGAAAAGCAGGTTCCTTTTCTTTCAATTGTACCGACAAGAGCACTGCAATCCTTCAGAGAGACATTCGAAACCCGACCGCAGAAAAGTGCCGCAAGATATATATCACCATCCGCAGGCTTATTCATATCATAATAGAGCTTCGGAACAACCGATTTCATATAACGAACATTGGTGGTCTGAACATCATCATTAAAAGGAGCCGCAGGTATGGTCTCCTGCCACCCATACAGATTTTTCAGAAAGGTTATTTTTCCATCTTTCGCCGCATACTCACACCCATCTTCTGATAAAATCTCCGCCTGACCATCATCAAAACCCAGGGCATACCCCCCTTCGGTGAAACAAAGATTTCTGGTTGGTCGAATTCTATGCAGAGTCAGATAAAAGTCGTCCTTTAAAACAATGGCAGTAACCACTTCGCCCTCTTCATCGACCTTGTAGAGAGGATAACGGGAAATGCTTAACCGATCGTTTATTAATAAAGGCTCCATTTTCCATCTTTGGGAAAAATTAATCCTATCTTCTGAAAACTGGAGGATATTATCACAATTAAAATTCCCCCAGACCTTTCGTGCCTCATAGCTGAAAACAGTTGAATAGGCGAATTTTGTATACTTGCCATTGTATTCAGGATTATCATGCCGGGATTTCTGGTTAAAAAGCTGGACATGACCAGTCTCTTTATGACCTGACAACACAAGTCCGGCATACTCCATCCCTTTATGAAAGTCCCCCTGATGAATAGGTAAAGGTTCTTCCCGAGACCTCCAGAACTCATCCGATGAAGGAATCATAAGAATGTTATAGGCCTTAACGGCCCAGTAGGGAGATCCACCGCAAGAGTAGTTTTCTAAAATTTCAGCGCAGGGACGAAGATACCCCATACTCAGATGCCCGGAATTTGTGAAGATCTCCTGATCCATATAAAACTTTACACCAAGCCCGGTCATAGTACGGACTTCACCAGGAGGGATATCAAGAATATCCAGATACTGTCCTAAAGCAACCACAGAGAGATAACCAAACCGGTAAATCATCGAGCGCCCAAAGGCGGGGACGGCACCATCAGATCCCAGAAAATACCGGAAATCGCGTACAAAAAGCCTGGCTCTATCCTTATGTTTTTCTGCAATCTCCGGCTTTGACTCACCATCCAGGATAACCCAGATCAAATAATAATAGAGAAACGCCCAGGCATTGTAATAGTCAATCCGATTTACATCACCATCCCGGTACCATCCCCCTCCCATATACATGCTGTCACAGAAATCAAGATTTTTGTCTATCTGCTCCTGAGAACAGGGCATACCGAACTTCTTTAAAACCGTATTTGTGATCACGTTAAAAAGAAGCCAGTTGTTCTGATGATAAGTCACCTTGGTACATTGATAGAGGTAAGCCGCTACCTGGTCCTGCTCATCCCGGGTAAATTTATCCCAGATATGAACCCGCCCCTGGTAGAGGGCCCAGGCGACAGAAGCCAGTTCGACAAGATGCTGAGCATAATCATACAGATCACCCCAGTATTCCGGGTGAGCCGGATCGGTACCCGCAAGAATCCCCCGACGATAGAAAGCGGCAACATCATACTCCTGCCCTTCCAGATGAAACTTTCCATCCCCGCTGTTAATAAGCCAGGGACCAGCCATAATGAAAGATCTGGAAAACCCTTCTACTTCATCCGCTACCCGGCCATGATGACTCCGTGGTCCCGGAAGGATCTGCCTCGCCCCGGAAGACGAACTACTCTTCATAATTGCCACCATCATTTTATAGAAGGACTCTTCCCAGTGCTTTCGACTCCAGCCGGAAAACCTGGCAAGTTCATGATCAAAGGGGGTTGTCAGGTTAAGCTTTTTCACGATTTACCTCTTTAGCCCTAAAGGATCATAATTTGAAATCGGCCATTGCGCTTTGCCCCGGCACTCACCATCAAGGACCCGCCTCATCATCCGGAGCCCCTCCGGCGTTAAATTCATATTCAATATAATAGAGGGAGCTTCAGGAATCAGACCTCCCTGACCACCTATACAGTAGGGTGTATTTGTTAAAAGGAGAACGGGAAAGCCTTCATCGATCAATACTTTTGGATAGCGGTGTGGTTTGGCAGATCGATCATAGAAGTTGGTACATATAATCAGATCAAAATTTCCCTCCCTGGCAATTTTCAGAACGAGTTCATCTTCCTTTTCATCCTTAAACCCGAAGTTTGTTTCAAAGGTTTGTAACTGGGGCCAATTACTTTCCATAATTTCCTGAAAAAGAGAGGGGTGATCCCAGGCATCCAGAGGTGTTTTTACAGAATTCTGCTGATTGATCAGTAACACCCTCTTCGTTCGGTCTAAAGGTAATGCACTGAGCTTATCCCGACATATCATGACAGCCTTCTCGGTGGCTTCGGTTGCAGTTTTAATGACTTCTTCAGATGTGAACGACTCCGAGGCTTTAGCGGCATCCACTTTTCCCATTTTTTCAAATAAACCATAATCCCATTTAAGAGAAAGGATACGCTTTACCTTATCATCCAGCTCTTTCTTATCAATTTTACCCTCTTCAACCCATCTTTCGATGGTATAAAACATCTCACCCCGCCACTGGTTTTCTGCTTTCATAAGGATTACATCAGCACCGGCAGCCAAAGCCCGGGCACAGGATTCCCCCACACCATATTTATCAATCAAGGCCCCCATGGTAATGCTGTCAGTGGTAATAAGACCCGTAAATCCCATTTTTTCACGAAGCAAACCATGGATGATCTTCCGTGAAACTGTGGAAATCAACTCTTCATCCAATGCGGGGTAAAGGCAGTGGGCAGCCATAATGGAATCAATACCGGCAGTTATAAGTTCCTTGTAGGGATGGAGCTCAACTCTATCGAGCCTCTCAAAATCGACATCCAGCTTCGGACAGGCGTGGTGAGCATCCGTAGCAGAATCCCCCCGGCCTGGAAAATGTTTTGCCGCGGCAATAACGCCTTCATCCTTAAACCCTTTCATCATAGCCACCGCATGGGCGGCAACTTTTTCAGGATTATCCGAAAAAGCCCGACGACCGATTTCCGGATTATCCGGATTAATGTTTACATCCACAACAGGGGAATGAATCATATCAAATCCGCTGGCTTTCATCTCTCTGGCAATCATACGGGAAACCCTATAGGTTAAATCCGGATCATCAGTACATGCCAGCCCCATATTGCTTGGGAATTGTACAACCCCGCCCCGGGCGAAATCTTTACTGGTATCACCTTCCTGATCTACGACTATATGGAGAGGTATAGCAGGCTCCCGTGAAGCGGCCAGATCCTTCAGCTCATTCAACACTTCAGCATACTGCTCGGGTGTTTTATAGGGAGGCATACCCTGAAGCGCAATTTTCTGCATGGAAGGAACATACCCCTCTCCCATTTGAGCCTTTTTTGCTTTATCATCGCTGAAATAGCGAAAAATATTCATGAAGGGGCTCGTTCTAACTCCACCGCATTGATAACGGAGAATAGCCTCCCTTAGATCATTGGTAATCACTGTTCCGGACATACCAACAACAACACACTGACCAATCTTCTGCTGTAACGACATCCTGTTAAAAATATCATTTAAAAATGTCTCTTTATCTACCTTCATTCTTCTCTCCAGATTATTCGTACCCCGATAGGCACATCTCTACCCTTTCCCGGATAAATCTAAAATTCCGGGATTGTTTATGTGGCTTAATTTTCAATCATAAGTTTGAAATAACCCTTCCCGGCTGACTGTGATATAACCCTCCCGGAAGAATCCTTTTATAATGGTTAAAGCCCCCGGGAAGTGACTCCCGGGGTTTTAGAATCTAATTTTTTCTGTCGTAGGCAGCCTGATATATCGAAGTTACATCATCCAATCCCAATCTTTTGAATTCTGCTATAGCATCATCATATCCATCAGCTTTAAGTCCACCAATCATGGACAGGGCTGTCATTTCCAACATATAACTGCGGATCTGACTGAATTTATCATTGATTACAATCTGTTCTTCTTCGGTGAAACTCAAAACAGGAAATTCCTCTACAATGTAGTTATCCATATAATCAATCCTGGCTTCAGTAGCGATTTCATTGGCAAATTGCTGTTCATATGCAATATCCTGAGCAAATCCCACTTTCCACTGAAGGCCGTTTGTTACCAAAGCCTCATGAAAGCCTAGACCTTCAGGATTTTTGGTAATTTCAGCTGTATAAACAGGTTTCCCGTTTTGCATTGTGTAGGTATTACCCTCAACACCAAAGTTCATGAGGAGATTCCCCTCTGGGGAGAAAAGGAAATCAATCATCTTAATAGTTGCGACAGGATCCGGATTAGTATGGGAGAGGGTCCAGCCGCCATCTCCACGAACAGTGCTCATCTGAATTCTTGTAAAGGGTTTATCAACCGTTCCCAGAGGTGGTGCAAAATGCCGTAAGTTGAACCCGGGATATTCGCCGGCCAGCTTGTCATTTAAACTGGCGGTAGAGGCAAACCAGTCATGAATTGCACCAGACACATTACGTCCAAAGAGATCATCCCTGGCATTACCGGATCGAGTTAAAAGCTCCTGATCAATCAGCTTTTCACCATATAGCTTGCCAATATATGCCATGAAATCTTTATACTGAGGTTCCGAGGGACCATATACAACCTTACCATTCCGAACAACCCAACCCATATCAGCATCAAACGCATACGCCAGAGCACCTAAATTATAAAAGGAATCATCTCCGCGACCTCTGAAGACCATGGGAATTTCATCTTTTTCACCGTTCCCGTTAGGATCCCTGTCCCGGAAAGCCACAAGAACATCATAGAGTTCATCGGTGGTGGTGGGAACATCCATGCCTACTTTATCCAGCCAGTCATACCGGATAAACCAACCTCGGGCTGCATTTAGAGCAGACATCATAGGAATATAGTAAATGTGACCATCGGCAGCAGTCAAAACGTCCCGGACTTTGGGATCATCCAGGATCCGGGCCTTTAAATGGGGGGCATATTCGGCAACAAGATCTTCAACAGGGAGAAACGCACCCTCACTACCAAATTTATTGATACTGGAATATCCCTTTTTTCCTTCATAATAGGCAATTAAATCCGGCAGGTCTCCAGAAGCAAGCATCAGATTAAACTGTTCATCCTTAACAGTTGTTGAGATGATCTCCCAGTTTAAATTTACACCATTAGCCTCTTCTACAGCTTTCCAGTTCGCCATATTCTCGACATCAAGGGTTACCTCAGCAGCCTCAACAGCCCAGACATTCAGATTAACAGGACCATCAGAAGCCGGGGCCTCCTCCTGTCCTCCTCCTGCAAAGCAAAACCCGATCATCAGAATCAATAATCCTGATACCAACACAGCACGTTTCATGTTATACTCCTTTTCGTCTTCCACCGGGGCAACCCGGCGGGTGATACTATTTGCAATGGGCCCCGTCGTTGACGGGACCCATTTTCAGCCTTTAACAGATCCCAGTGTTACACCCTTTACAAAGAACTTCTGAATAAAGGGATAAATAATTGTTATGGGTAGAGTCGCGATTACAATGGTGGCAAACTGGATTGACTGGGCGGTCGTTGTGCTCCTATCCATAGAAGCATCCAAATCCTGTCCCATCTGTGCCATGACAATCAGCTGACGCAGGATAACCTGAAGAGGAAATTTATCTTTATCTTTCAGAAAAATCATGGCCCAGAAGTAACCATTCCATCGATTAATACCATAATAAAGTGCGATAGTAGCCAGAGCCGCCCCGGAAAGGGGTAAAACGACTCTCAGCAAAATATAATACTCACTGGCACCATCCAACCTAGCCGCTTCAATCAGCTGTTCCGGTATATTCTGAAAAAAGCTGCGCATAAGAATGATATAGTAGGGAAAGGCGGCGAATACAATTAATATAGCCAGTCTCGTATCCAGAAGTTTCATGCCTTTCACAACAAGAAAAAGCGGTATCATCATCCCGGTAGCCGAGATAAACATTGTCAGAGAAATAAAAATATTAACAAACTTATACCCCTGAAAATAGCGCCGTGACATAGGATAGGCCGCAAGAACCGTAATCAACAGATTTATCAGCGTTCCAAAAGCCGTGTAAAACAGGGTATTCCCATACCCTTTCCAGATGCGAACATCCTTAAAAACGACCTTATAAGCCTCCAGATTCAGAGGACCTTTAGGGAAAAAGGAAACAAGATTCCTCTCCACAGCCTGAGGTGCCGAAAATGAGGCAGAAACAACATGCAAAAAAGGATAAAGCATAATAAAACAGATCACTGCCATGAGTGCAGCAATAAGGAGATCTGCTGCTGTCCTGTTTCTACCAAAGGGAGCTTTCACTTCTGAACCTCTTTACTAATGTGTTTGATCCAATAACAAGGACCATGGAAACAAATGTTTCAAATAGACCAACAGCCGTAGCGTAACTGTAATCCGCATTTACAAGACCACGCCTGTAAACAAATGTGGAAATTACTTCTGAGGTAGAGAGAATGACCTCATTCTGCAAGAGCAGAACCTCTTCAAAGGATACGGTAATCAATTTTCCCATCCTGATAACAAACATTATTATAATGGTAGGTAAAATGCAGGGGATGGTTACACTCCACAGCTGCTGCCATCTTCCAGCACCATCACATTCAGCGGCTTCGTACAGACTTGGATCAATGGCGATGAGAGCAGCAAGATATATAATCGCTTCAAACCCGCTCTCTTTGAATATTCGAACGGCTGTATAAATCCACCAGAAATACTTTGATTCCTGCATAAAAAAGACAGGTTCCAGGCCCATCATCTCACGAACAGCATTTAAGGCACCCGTACTCGGAGAGAGAATCGACAGCGTGATGCCAGCGATAACGACAAAGGAAACAAAATGAGGTAGAAGTGTAATCGTCTGTGATAGTTTTCTGAACCTGACACTCTTAATGCCGTTCAGGATAAGGGCCAGGATAATCGGTGCAGGAAAAGCAAAAATCATATAGAACAAACCGATGACCAGTGTATTCCTTAAAACACGCATAAAATAGACCGATTGAAAAAACGAAATAAAATGCTGCAGACCGACCCAGGGACTATCCAAAAAACCTTTAAAGGGACTGAATCTCTGGAAGGCGATAATAACACCGGATATGGGCAGATACTTAAAGAGTATAAAATAAGCAAGAACCGGGATGAGCATAATCCACAGAGCTTTCTGATCGATCAGCTTATTTTTTCCTACCGACGAGTTCTGCCTCTTTCTATTATTGATAGTAGATAGTTGGATGTTCATTAGAAGCAGAATACACTTGTATCATACAATTGTCAAACAATATTTTTTTGTATGATACAATTTATTGATACAGATGGCATGATTGTCTAATCTCAAGACTGGTAGACAATAATTCAGTTTCCCGGATGGGGGTTGTTGAAAGGATAAGCTTCTTTAGAAGGTCATAAGAGATGTCGGCTAGCTGAGTCCTGTTTACACGGATGGTTGTCAGTGGTGGGTTAGCCAGGGAACTGGACAGCAGATCATCAAAACCAGTCACGGAAAAATCTTCAGGAACACGCAGGTTGTTCTGGTTTAGCAGGTTTGTAAACCGAAGAGCAGAGATATCGTTAAAAGCAAGAGCAGCACGAAAACCCTTTTCATGCAGAGTTTTTAATTTGCTGATGGTTTCCGGAGTTCCGGAGATAAAAGGAAACTCTTCAAGTTCATAGCCAGCCGGGAAAACCTGCTCTGCATAGGATCGAATCTCTTCCAGTCGCCGATCATATACATCCGTCTTTTCCATATTTTGAGAAAAAATGAACAGGAATTTTTTATGCCCAAGACTGGAAAGGTAAAAAAGAAGGCTTTTAATCGGAGAATCATCGATGAGAACACTGCCGAAGCGACCGTTTTTAATATTTTCATCAATATTTCGATTAATAAATACGGCAGGGATGTCATTTTCAGCCAAAATTCGAATATACCGCTCAGGAAGGCTCCCCTGAATGATGTACCCTTCGGCCTCCGAAAGAGAGTTCATAAATTCAGGTGTTAATTCATCCCCCTCTTTATCATAAACAATAAAACCACCCTGCCCCCCCTCCCGGGAAATTTGAAAAAGATAGGAGAGATAGATATCCCGACAGTGAGAACTTTCGGGATCTGCAGAGTGAGAGAGGTAAAGACTGCGACGGCGGTCGATCAACATCAAAAGCTTTTTCCCATGTGCTTTTAGGTATCCCTTAGCGACAACGGAACCGGAGCCTTGGCGGCTCTGAATGATCCCCTTGTTTGTCAGGGAATTGGTTGCTTTATTAACGGTTTGAGGGCTGCAGGAAAACCGCTTAGCCAGACTTCGTATTGTGGGAATAGGTTCGCCCGGGCCATACAGTCCCTCTTCAATTTCTTTCTCTAAGATATCCGCTATTTCTGCATATTTGCCAATCATATATATAGTATGAACAGCAACTATATAATTGTCAACATTATTTGTGACAATTGTATGGTTTTATATTCACAATTCACTGATATAGATGAGTTTCTTTCAAATACATTGATTAATACCTGAAGTGCCGATGATAAATCTTGTATTTTATAACAATAGGAATTACATTCCAATTGATAAAGAAAAACATAGCCTGGAGGATTCGAAAATGAAGCTTTCTATTAAATATAACGCACCTTTGACTTTAACCTACACCCTGCTGGCCACAACTTTGCTACTGCTCGATTCAGTCTTGGGAGCAGGACTGACCGAAAGATTTTTTCTTGTGCCCGGAAGGGGTAACTTCACCGTCACCAACCCGATCCACTACTTCACTCTGGTATCCTATGTGCTTGGTCATGCAAACTGGACCCACCTTATGAGCAATCTGGCCTTCATCTTGCTGATTGGCCCCATCCTTGAAGAAAAGCACGGATCCTTTAAAATGTTCACCATGGTCCTGATTACAGCCCTTGCCACAGGAATCCTGAATGTTCTGGTCTTCCCGAACGCCCTTCTGGGAGGAAGCGGTATCGTTTTCATGATGATAATCCTTGCTTCCTTCACAAATATCCGCAATGGGGAGCTCCCCCTGACCTTCATACTGATTTTCCTTATCTATCTAACGACCGAAATTATGAATGCTTTTGAATTCGATAATATCAGCCAGTTTGCCCATATTATGGGAGGAATCCTGGGTAGTGTATTCGGTTTCCTCAGAACTCATCAGGTGAAACACATTTAAGCATGATATTTTTCAATTGATTCCCCAATATAAAAAGCCATACCGGAAAAACAAGGATACGGCTCTAAACTCTTTTAATGACTAAATAGACATAATGACTACATTTCCTCCACAATAAGTTCAGGAAAAACTTTTTCCAGCTGTTCGATCTTCGGCATATCCCAATATTGAATATAGGGATGATCAGGGTTCAACCGGAGAAAATCTTGATGATAATCCTCGGCAGGATAAAAAGCTTCCAGAGCTACAAGTTCAGTAACTATCTCATCCCTATAAACTCCGGATGCTGCCAACTCTTCAATGTAGGATTCACTCATTTTTTTCTGCTCCTCATCCCCATAAAAAATGACTGATCGATATTCAGACCCGACGTCCGGTCCCTGATAATTTAGTTGGGTAGGATCATGGGCTACTGAAAAGAAAACCTCCAGGAGGGTCTGATACCTAATTACTTCAGGATCATATACAATCCTGACGGCCTCGGCATGACCGGTTCTTCCGGTACCTACCATTTTATATTGAGCTGTTTCCGCCTCCCCGCCGGAATAACCGGAGACCACATCAGTAACGCCTTCCAATCTTTCAAAAACACCTTCGATACCCCAAAAACATCCTCCGGCAAAAACGGCCTCGTTCAGTCCTTCCATGAAAACAGGCTTATCCATCGGTTTTGACATGGGTTCTTCCGCAGTCATCATAGTTGATGGCTCCAATGATTCAGAGCTTCCCCCTGCAAACAGCACAAAACTGCCCGATGTAAGTATTAAACCTAAAAACGAAAGGCTTAAAATTTTCTGCATTCTCACTGTATAAAAATTGCTATTACTTGATTTCATCATATTCCTCCTTACCTATCTCTCTAAAACAGATCCAGATATTTTCCATATCCCTCATTCTCCAGGTCTTCCACAGGGACAAACCGGAGGGAGGCTGAATTAATACAATACCGGAGCCCCGTGGGCTGGGGACCATCATTGAACACATGCCCCAGGTGTGAATCGGCAAAATGACTTCTAACCTCTGTCCGGATCATCCCGAAACTCTCATCTGAAATCGAAAGGACATTCCCCTCTTCCAACGGCCTGGTAAAGCTGGGCCAGCCTGTCCCGGATTTAAATTTATCTGTGGAGCTGAAAAGAGGTTCACCGGAGACTATATCCACATAAATCCCCGCCTTTTTGTTGTCCCAGTACATATTACTGAAAGCCCTTTCGGTACCTTCCTCCTGGGTTACTGTGTATTCCAGAGGTGTCAGGTTTTTCTTTAATTCTCCATCCCCGGGTTTCATATATTCACCTTCCACTCCGGGTGGGAGTACAGGAGGCTTACTATCCATGGACATTTCCATGGTTCCGAGGTCCATGGCCATAGCCATTGCCTCGGGGGGTTCATCCTGCTGCCCACCGGCTGCCGTTGAAAAAATCATCATTGAAAACATCATCATCAAAATTATTATCTTCTTCATCTTATTCTCCTTGTTCTAACCAAATGTAAATGCGAACAGTCTCATTTCACCCTGGACGGTCAAACTGAGGATATGCTCATCAGATTCAGGAAGGGCAACAAGCTGATACAGCCGGCTCTCTTCCGGAAACAACATTGAATCGACCACATCCGGACTGTCACCAACTTGTTTACCATCCAGACGAATTTCAATTCTTCCATTCATTTTCAGGGGTTCAATAACCAGAAAGACATTCTTTGCATGGAACCCCAACTCCAGCACCCCGGTCTCCGTTGTAAAGACACTCTCTCTTTCAATAGTCCATTCTCCTTCGAGGGTCCATTCACCATTTGCAGGTTTAACAGGGGAAGTGTAAACTTCAGCTCCGTCGGGAAGGATCTCAGGCTGTGATGTAAATCCTTCACTCCTTCCATAGCCTAAATAGATTTCAGGCGTTCTACTTTCATTTTCAATCCCGGATTCGCCATCCAGTCGTTTGGAGGACAAGGTACCGGACTCTTTCAGGAGTTTTCGAATCACCTCTTCCGAGGTATCATACCGGCCTTCACCGAACTGAAAATACCGAACCCGGCCTTCTGAATCGATGAAATAATGGGCCGGCCAATACCTGTTGTTGTAGGCCTGCCATTGGGCATAATCATTATCGAGGACAACTGGCCAGCTGACCCCAAGCTCATCAATAGCTTTTCCCACATTCTCCGGCTTCCGTTCAAAAGCAAACTCTGGACTATGAACACCAATAATTTCGAGTCCATCATCCTTGTACCGGTCATACATCTCCCGAAGATGGGGAATGGTCCTTACACAATTCACACAACTGTAGGTCCAGAAATCAAGTAGTACCACTTTGCCTTTCAAGTCATCCATATCAAGTCCATCAGGCGATGCAACATTGAACCATTCCCCGGATGTAACAATAGAAGGTGCTTCACCGTAATCGGATAACTTCCCATTCTTCGGCGGCACATCGAAGGAAACCACAGCCGGCCCGGACATCATCCCTCCTTCACCGGGATTCTGACGCTGGTTAAGAGCCTGCTGAACACGTTCCGTGTTTTCAAAGGCCGTAAGGCCTGCGCCATACTGGGGGAAAACACTTAAAACCGCAGATTGAAATTTTCGATCCAGTCCAAATCCGATAGAAACTCCGACAACTATCATTAAAACACCGAAAAACTGCTGAATCTTCCGGGTGTTCCTGCTCAGGAAGGGGAGCTTCGCGAGGAGCTTTCGTCCTCCAAGCATGATGGCAAGCATGGGGATGGATGTACCAAGAGAATACGCAAGAACGATCAGTATTGATCCGCCATCTACATTCTGCGTAACAGCGAGGCTTATAACGGAAGCCATAATGGGGCCGACGCAGGGGGTCCAAACCAGCCCCAGACTGATGCCGACAAGAATACCCCCGACAAAACCATCCGTCGACTTACTTTGTTTCCCTTTACTGACAACCCTGGAAGTTATAATTTCAAAAGTCTCCCGCAGTTTGGGGATCACGAGTACCAGACCAAAGACTGTAATAAGGATCACCGCAGTAACCCGGAGAATCCCCGGGGGAATATTGAAAGCCCGCACCAGGGTTGAAAGTACCAGGGTAAAAATGCTGAAACTCAGGGTAAACCCCAAAATAACACCAAAGGGCCGCCTCCTGCCCCCCACACTCCCGGAGAGGACGATTGGTAAAACAGGAAGGATGCAGGGTGATAGAATCGTCACTATTCCTGACAGGAATGCGAAGAACAGTAATACGGTCATTATCTCATCTCCTCCCTTTGAACATGCTCAAAAATATTCTGCAGGTCTCCACCATTCCAGGTGGACAAACTCTCTCCTGCCGGGTTGATTTGTACAAAAGTATGCTGATAGGTCACCCCGTATTTTCTTTTTAATTGAGCAGATTTATCGTAATTAACGATAAGGATGGTTAGATCTTTCAGTTGATCCCGGCCGTCACGGATGGATCTCATGGCGGTTCGACAGGAAGGACACCAGTCCGCGTAGAAAAAAAGGACCACCGGCCCGGATTCAGCCCGATTCTGGGCATCTTCCAAATCTGAAAAATCCTCAATACCTCCTGAATCAGGGTGTTCATTCATTGAATCTGAATTCATACCCTGACTGAACAGGATAAAAGAAGTTGTTATTAGTAAAATACTGATTATTATTTTTCGTTTCATTTTCTGCCTCCACTAAAGAAGGTAATGGTCAAATATCACAAAACTGTCACGAAAGGAAAAATAATTGATAACAAAAGCAGTAATTTTTAGCCCATGGGGAGATAAATCGTAAAAACAGCACCCGAATCCGCAGGGCTCTGAACCTCGATCGACCCTTTATGAAGACCGACGATTTCCCGGGCAATAGCCAATCCCAGCCCGGTTCCCGGTACACCCCTGTCCCGGCTTTTATCACCCCGATAAAAGCGTTCGAATATATGAGGAAGATCTTCCGAAGAGATACCCGATCCGGTATCCGATACGACAATTTTTATAACCTCATCCTGTACTTCAACAGTGATCTTTACCATCCCGCCGGAAGGAGTATGGGTTACTGCATTTTCGAGTAAATTCGAAAGCAGGCGTTCAATAAGTCCTATATCACCATGGAAAACGGGAAGATTACCCGGTTGTTCAATTATGAGGCTAACACCTGAATTAACAGCCCTTGGTTTAAGTTTGAGAACTACATCCTGGGCAAGTTCGGCAATCTGGAAAGGTTCTATTCCAGGTCTAACCTGACTAGTCTCAAGTTTTACCAATTCAAAAAGCTCTTCTACAAGTTTTTGAAAGCTGGATACACTTTTAAGACTTGTTTCCAGAAAGTTCCGCCTCTCTTCAGGTGAAATTTTATCATCTTTCAAAAGTACTGTTTCAAGATGCCCCCGGACTGAGGTAAGGGGACTGCGAAGGTCATGCGAGATATTGGTTATCAAATCACTCCGCTGCTGTTCCGCCTCCCGGAGCTTCTCCACACCGGCCTCTATCGAGAAAGCCATCTCATTAAAGGCCCGACCCAGATCCCCAAGCTCATCCGAACCTCCCAAATCCACCCGGTGATTATATTCTCCAATCTGAAATGTTTTTACAGCCGTGTGAAGATATCGAAGCCGGCGGGTGATTAGAAAAAACAGGGACAACCCCACAGCAAGGGCAATGATAAAAGCAAGGAGGAAGGTTCTGAATCCTGTTTTAATATAATAACTGTTTCGGAGCATCTCGAGGGATTTGTCATAACTTTGACCTCTTAAGATGACATAAACATATCCGGAAGAATTACCCATCCGGAGGGGGGCTGCGGAAAAAGGTTTTTTATCCTGGGAACTCCTGGGATCATCCCCCAGAACCGGTTCCAGACCGGAACTTTCAACAAAAGTCCTGATTGGAGAAAGATCGATTGATAGCCTGTTTAAACTTTCTGCCGGATGTGTAAAGTAGGCAAGGATTTCACCAGTGCTGTCGATGAGGTAAATTTCCACCATGGGATTTAATACCATCATATAATGGATAGCATCCTTTATTAACTCCTCAAAAAACCCCTCCTCTACAAGAGGTTGAATTTCAAGGGCTATACTTGCCGCATATTCACGGTTAAGGAGCTGCTCAACCTCATCAAACAGATGCCCAGCCGCGGAAAATGTAATGAAAAGGGTTACTCCACCAAGGATAAGGATCAGGAAAAGGAATATTAATGAAAGCTTTGCATAAAAAGACCTGAAAATCATGAGCATTCCGGAAACTCCGATTTTTCAGCGAACCTGTACCCCACACCCCATACTGTTTTCAAATATCTCGGTTCTGCAGGTTCAGATTCTATCTTATTTCTCAGTCTGTTTATATGGGTATTTACTGTATGCTCATACCCCTCAAACTGATACCCCCAGATTATGTTAAGCAGATCCGCCCGGCTGTAGGCACGGCCGGGGTTACTGGCAAAGAGGGCAAGGAGATCAAACTCTTTGACTGTAAGCTCTATAGTCTCATCCATTAACATGACTTTTCTCATATCAAATTCAATTTTCAAATCACCAATACAGAGAGAGGCACCACCAGGCTGACTTTGTGTATTCGTTCCGACCTGAGAACGCCGTAAGAGAGCCCGAACACGGGCATTAAGTTCACGAACACTGAAAGGTTTTGTCATATAATCATCGGCACCCAATTCAAGCCCAAGAACCCGGTCAATCTCATCAGCCTTGGCCGTAAGCATCATTATGGGGGTATAGGAATCCTTCTCCCGAATTTTCCTGCAAATCGAGATGCCATCCAGTTTGGGGAGCATGATATCCAGAATTACAAGGGAAAACTTGCCGCTGAAAGCCATATTCAGACCGACTCTGCCGTCTGAAGCATGTTCTGTCTCCAGACCTAGATCTTTGATGTTCATTGAAATAATCGAAGCTATTTCCAGGTCATCTTCAACTATGAGAACCTTTTCAGATTTTGATCTTTCGTATGCCTGTTCCATTCTAACTCCATTTCTTGAATGCCTATATATAATATAAACTAATATAGGCCCAAAAGCATCTAAATTTCAACATAGCCCAAAATAACACAAGACCTCCCGATACAATAAAAAACAAAACCGACAGGGACTCCCCCCCATTCTGCTTAATGAGTCAGTGGAATCATAAATGGCAAGTTGAAGTTAAGGTTGATATCTGATATTCTTCGAGGTAGAAAGAAGGAGAATCCCATACCATGATCAACAGACTGAATTCAATTACCGAACGTTTCACCGAGGTGGAAAAACAGCTGGCCAATCCGGAAATTATGAAAGATATGAACGGATATAAAAAACTCATGCAGGAACACTCCCACCTTTCGGAGATCGTTACAGAGTTCAACGTCTATAAACAAATTAAGCAGGAACTCGCTGATACGCACCTTCTAATCGAGGACGAGACGGATCACGATATGAAAGAGATGATGAGGGAAGAACTTAGAGGGCTGGAAGAATCCTTCGAGAAATCTGAAACCGAACTAAAAGCCCTGCTGATACCGAAAGATCCCATGGATCAGAAGAATATTATTATGGAAATCCGAGCAGGGACAGGCGGTGATGAGGCTGCCCTCTTCGCAGCGGATCTTTTCCGGATGTATTCCAGATTCGCCGAGACAAAAAAATGGGCTATTGAAGTAATCGATGCCAACGAGATTGGGATAGGCGGTTTCAAGGAAATTGTATACTCCATCACCGGTAAATCCGTATATGAGAATATGAGATATGAAAGCGGAGTACACCGGGTACAGAGAGTTCCGGCGACCGAATCGGGCGGAAGAGTTCACACCTCGGCTGTTACAGTGGCAGTACTCCCCGAAGCAGAAGAGACAGATATAGAGATAAAGAATGAAGAGCTTAAGATCGATGTATACCGCTCTTCCGGACCCGGGGGACAGTCGGTAAATACAACCGACTCGGCCGTTCGAATTACACACCTTCCCACAGGACTCGTTGTAACCTGTCAGGATGAAAAATCCCAGATCAAAAACAAGGCCAAGGCTATGAGGGTTCTGAAAGCCCGGCTGTTCGAAGCGGAAGAGATGAAAAAGAACGCCGAACGTTCAGAGGCAAGAAAAAGCCAGGTCGGTACTGGAGACAGATCAGAACGAATCCGAACCTATAACTTCCCACAGAACAGAATGACCGATCACAGGATAAATCTGACCCTCTATAAACTCGATGCCATTATGGAAGGAAGCATGGATGAGACCGTGGATGCTCTTAAAATGTCTGCCCGGGAAGCCATGCTGAAAGCAAACTCATAATCACTGAGTATGACCATAAGGGACACTCTCCAGGCAGGATCGGCCCGGCTGACCAATTCCGAAACCCCTTTCCTAGATGCAGGTCTGCTGCTGGCTTCTGTCCTGGGGATAAGCAGGGAAAAACTTCTGGCTTCATATCCGGACCTGCTATCGGAAGAAGGGAGAAAAACCTTCGATAAACTTATCGAAAAGCGAATCGCAGGTTTTCCAGTCTCCTACATCCTGAATCAAAAGGAGTTCTTTGGCAGAATATTCTATGTTGACGAACGTGTACTTGTTCCACGTCCGGATACGGAGATCCTGGTGGAAACCGCACTCGCGGTAATCAAAAACCTCATTCAGACGCGTAAGAACGACACCATTGGAATAGAGCCCATAAAATTAATCGATGTCTGCACCGGTACCGGCTGCATCCCCATAACCATCGCCAGGGAGACCGAAAACGTAAATATGGCGATAACGGCAAGTGAGCTGAGTGAAAAGGCGATGGAAGTATTCAGAATAAACCAGGAGAGACTCGGCGCTCAGGAGATAAAACTTTTAAAAAGTGATCTCCTAAGTAACGTCCCGGAAACCTACGATGTGATAACCTCCAACCCTCCCTATTTAACTCAGCAGGAAACAAAAACCATGATGGACAGCGGTTGGCCCGAACCGGCTTTGGCCCTGGATGGCGGAGAAGACGGCCTGGACCTTGTCCGGCACCTCATAAAACAAAGCCTTACAAAACTGAACCCAGGCGGCTGGCTCATTATGGAAGCAGCTTGGAATCAGATGGAAACAATCAAGAATATAATGGTGATAACAGGATTTTCAAACACTGCTATTATACAGGATCTGGCTGGCAGAAACAGGGTGGTAAAAGGGCAAATATAAAAACAATGTGTAATCAGCCAGGAAGAATCAAAAGAAATGATGCCACGGCAACAGCCATCACTTCACGAAATACAACCAAATCGATGAAATTCTGAAATATTTCCATTGGTATTACTCCTTCATAACCGAAAACTTCTTGTTCTTCCAGTTCCACTTCTTCTTTTAAAATTAGTATAATACCTATATGAAAAATACACCTTTTATTATTTTTTTCGGCATAATTGGAATTTTCTCTGCCGCTATAAGCATCCCCCTGATCCGTAATACAGTTATTATGGGAGAGAGGGTCGCGATTTCTGCTCAAGTATTAAGGGTGGGCAGCAGTTCCCATCTATCAAGCAGTCCCGATATGGGAACCCTGGGGATAAAAACAGCCTACGGAGACTTGAACTTCCGCCTGGAGGAGCAGAATTATTCCCTAAGGAATATACCTCTGCCTTCCGGGACCACCGAAGGTACCCGCATCACCATCTACATAGATCCGGAAGATCCGGAACAAATCGTGATGAACAGAGAAAAACCCAACCTGATCTTGATTATTCCCCTCTCGCTCTTAAGCCTGGGATTTTTGGGGGCGACCGTTTTTTTAACCGTCGACGGCATAAGAAGTCTTTAACTTTTATCCGATTGGTCAACAGAGAATAAAACACATCTAAAAGGATTTTCCACATCCGGAAAGATCCTGTCTTCTCCTATTTAAAAGATTTCAAATTCACTTCAAGACTTTCACTTAACTCATCGGTCGTTCTATGCCAGAGGGTCTTTCGTGATTTCAGCTTGATCCTTCCATGGGACTGGAGTTTCACCTGAAGGCTTTTATGTTTCTTCAGTAAATTATAACTATCCAGCTCCCGGGGATCGAAAACTTCACTCTTTTTAAGCTCTATCTCCTCATCCATGGCCCCGGTAAATGCATCGTAGATCTCCAGATAGTTGGCTCGGACGAGTTCAAGATACTGAATGACGATAGGGTCCACCTGGGGCAGGGAGACAATTTTAACGACAAGCCGGGCGTATATTTCGATGGCCGTTTCATAGTATTTGTCGTTGAAGAGCTCGGCGGCTGATTTTATCTGCTCAAGCAGTGCTTTATACTCCAGCCGCAGCCGCTCATTCATATAGGTATCTTTCCAGCTCCTCTCAAGCTGATTCTTTACAACTTTAACCGCAAGGTTAAGGGCACAGTTAAAAACCCTGGACTTCCACAGCTTCTTGTTCAAACTGTCCAGAAGTTCCTCGGACGGTGCCCTGAATTCCAGACGATACGACTCCTCCGGCAGGAAAATGATGTCATAAACAGTCAAACGTGTTCCCTTGAACTCCACGGGTCCCACTTTAAAGAAATCGATGACACAGGACATCTCTTCAGTCTCCTGTGTTTTTTCAGATTTGATTTTCTGATGGACATGACTGGTGATCATGATCCGGTTATCGTGGGGACTTGTCTTGTTCGCTTTTGCCTGCAGCCGTGCTGCGGTATTCACAATATCTCCGGAAATATCGCCATCCCGCGTGATGACAAGTGGTGTAAATTTCTGCCCACCGGCAATCCCGGCCGAGATCTTAAATTTGGGGAGAACCGTACCCGGCAGTTTTTTCCTCAGGACTGTATCGGAAAAAGAACGTCCCTGCGAATTGAAATACTCCATGATTTTAAGGCATGCCTTAACAACATCACAGGCAGAACCACCGAGAAGGAGAATTTCATCTCCTCTGGCTCTTCTGCTCAGGACACCGGCCATGGAGGAAATAGATTTAACATCGTTGTAGATCATCCTGTCGAGCAGGTCGATCATGGACATATTTCGCTTCTGATCATAGCAGAATTTTGTATATCCATGGATATCAAGCAACCCCATATAGATCTCGGGGATAGACATGGACCGTTTCAGAGTCCCTCCGAAGGGGAATTTTCCATCCTGAAGGACGATTTCCTTCCACAGTTTGGGATAGACTTCAGGATTTAACTCTTTGAAGAACCCCCAGTACAATTTCTTCTGAAGGGCAAAGACTTTCATAAGGCAGGCCTGAAACTCCTCCGAAACGGGGAGATCATGAAGATACTCTACCAGATCACTGAAGGTTCGGAGTTTTCCCGAGATAATTTCCCCGTATAAGTGGTAATAGAGGTTCTTTTCAGGCGGAGTGAGGTTCAAATCTTTCAGTACTATTTTATTTTCCATTACTTTTTGCTTCTATAACTGTGATGATAGAAGAGTACCATGGAAATTTTAAAATTACAATGAATGGGAAAACTCTTACTTTAAATCCACAGCGGATTTGCGTGAGGGATGGGAGGGGCGGCCGGTCAAGGACCGGCCGGACCCCGCAGGCGTTCCCTCCATTTTGGTGCTCAGGCACCCAAATGGAGGGAGAGACGAGGAGGCCGAAGCGACAGCGGAGCCCCGGAGAGCCCGACCGGGAAAACAAGCCTGTTTGGCTTGTTTTTGCGGGCACGCCCAAAAAAACCTATTCGAAACGAGGGACAAGACAGACACAAATGATTATCTTATAATGAAGATTAGAGCTTATTGGTTTCGGGGGAATTGGATTGGAACATACGGTAACAAAATTTGAAGGGAAACTCGCACGATATACGGATCCGCGACGCAAGAAGATTGTGGAGGCGCTTGAATATGCCGAACTGAAGCATAAGGGGCAGAAGCGGCTGAGCGGAGAACCTTTCTTTATTCACCCCCTCTCTGTGGCGTCCACTCTGGTGGATATGCAGATGGATTATGAGACAATTATTGCCGCCCTTCTTCACGATGTCCTTGAGGATACAGAGACCTCGCCCGAGGAGATGAAACGGAAATTTGGCGGGCAGATAGTCCAGCTGGTCGATGGGATTACCAAGATTTCCACTGTTCGAGCCAAGAGCAAGACAATTCAGGAAGCGGAAACTCTTCGGAAAATGCTGATTGCCATGACGAAGGACATTCGTGTAATCATCATCAAACTTGCGGATAAACTCCATAATATGTCCACCCTGGAGTACATGGCCCCGGAAAGGCAGAAGGCCATTGCCCGGGAGTGTCTGGAAATTTATGCCCCCCTTGCGGGCCGGCTTGGGATGAGCTGGCTGAAGGATGAGCTGGAGGATCTCTCTTTAAAACATCTGAATCCTCAGGTTTATAACCATGTGTCTGAGGCAATTTCGGCAAATGAAGATAAAAACCACACCTACCTTCACAAGGTAAAACGGGCGATTCATCGGGAAGTTAAACATGAAGTTGAAAATATCAAGGTCGATACAAGGGCTAAACATATTTACTCTGTCTATCGCAAGATGAAGACCAGAAACAAGGAGCTGAATGAGATTTACGATCTTCTCGGTTTGCGTATCCGGTGCAACACGCCATCTGAATGTTACACCCTTCTGGGGATTGTCCACAGGCTCTGGCCGCCTATTGAGGGGCGTTTCAAGGATTATATTGCCATGCCGAAGACAAACCAGTACCAGAGTCTTCACACCACAGTCATGTGTTATGAGGGAAGGCTTCTGGAAATCCAGATCAGAACTCATGCCATGCACAGAACAGCCGAACATGGGGTAGCGGCCCACTGGGCATACAAGAGGTCATCCCGGGATAAAACCCGCCAGTCGGAGACGAATTTCATTCACAAACTGAAGAAGTGGAACAATCTCTCCATCCCCTCCATGGAGTATATGGATGAGATTAAGAAGGAGCTTTTAAAGGATTCCATCTATGTTTTCACTCCCAGGGGTCATATCGTAGAGATGCCCAAGGGATCAACCCCGGTGGATTTTGCCTATCACATCCATACGGAGATTGGGCACCACTGTGTAGGAGCCAAAACCGATGGGGTTATTACCACCCTGAATACACCCTTAAAATCCACCCAGGTGGTGGAGGTCATGACAAGCCCGAATGGTTCTCCTAACCTGAACTGGCTTAAGTTTGTCCGGACAGGTAAGGCTAGATCCAGGATTCGCCAATGGCTGAACAAGCATGACGATACCCTCTTCCTTGACAAAAATATTATTGCTAAAAAGAAGGTAGTACCTCCTCAGCCTCCGGTTTCTGAAAAAACGGCCGAAGGTGGCACCCATTTCGAAGAGAAGGACAAGATTGTCAAAGAGGTTCAGGATCAGGAGAGGATAATCTTCAAGATCGGTGATGAAAAGAATATGATGATCTCTATAGCGAAGTGCTGTCATCCTAATACGGGTGATGATATTATCGGTTTTGTCTCCCGTGGGCGGGGAATCATCGTCCACAGGAAGGACTGCCCGAACTTAAAGCATATTGCCGATTTTAATGAACGTCGAATTGTGGTTGAATGGGAAGCCTCCAGCCCCCGGACCACCAAGAGGTTCCGGGTCACCAGCCGGATGCGTAATGACCTTTTTTCGGAGATTGAGGGTGCTGTGCGGAAGTACAAGGGCCACCTGATTGAAGGCAGGCTGGAAGAGGATGACAAGGGTCATCTGACAGGTGCGTTCACCATGGAGATGGATGGGGAAGAGGACTATAAAAAGGCCCTGAAATCAATCAGGACCATTCCTTCGGTGTTGAATTTGTATTTGCTGTAATTACCGGGTAGAAAAACTCCCCCACCCGATCAGTCTGCCCAGGCCAGCTTCTGCCGGGACAGGTATTTCAGGTCATACCGGAGGATCCTGGAAAGCAGAACGACCACAAGTTCATCCCCCACAACCGCTGCGTAACAGGGATTGGAGATATTATGAATCTCAGCCACAGCCTGAGGATCCGAAGAAAAATCATTTTCATAGAGTCTTAAAGCTCTGCTATGAGGACGAAGTGCCATCAGATCTGAACCTGAATTCAGGAACTGGAACTCTGTATCAAACTCAGCCTCCCAATTATAGAGGAGCGTTGGAACGGCGCCTTCTGCTACATCGTAAAAGGCAAGGCCTTCAGATGTATAAAGGATAAGCCTGTTATCATCCAAAGCCAATTCATAAAGATCAGAGTCAGGGTCTGCGGGAGAGACGGTCAGAGAACCGGCTTCAGTCAGGCCGCCGGTACTGGAAATGGTATAGGCCACCAAACTCCGATTTGCCGCTTCCGAATCCGGCCGGGAGATAGTATAGAGGGTATCCCCGAAAACCACCGCCCCATAGAAGGGGCTAAAGGGTTCGATCACCACCGCCGTCATAACAGGAGCTGTTTTATCGGTACAGTTCACCTGGTAGAGGCCGGTTTCCGCCGCCACAAAAACCGTATCCCCGTGGGCGGCCAGCTGATTGATCCCCACATTATGAGAGCTATTATTATCATCGAGAACCCGATCAAATACGAAAAGCCCTTTCCCTTCCGGGGTGCCGGAATCGGAAACATCGATAACAAGAAATCCCGGATTATCATAATCTCTAAAACTTGTGTAGGCATAATCCCCGAACACCGTTAAGCCGGTGGCTGACTTCGACAGAGTGAGGCTGCTCAAAAAAGCTGTATCCGAGGAGGTCAGATCATAGATCCCGAGGGAAGTTCCCGCTGAATAGAGGAGATCCCCCTGCCGATTCAATGCGACCTGATTGAAACCAGGAGACCAATCGTCCACCACTTCCAGTGCCGGTGCCGCCTTGAAGGTAGCGGAAACGGTAACCTCCCCGATTACAGCCACATTATCGGTGACATTCAGATTGAAGATAGCCGTCCCCTGATCATCAATAGTTCCTGAAAACTCCGTATTGTGGTCAGAATTATCATCGTGAAAGGAGAAACTGTTATCGGTAATCCATGCCTGCATCCCGGTAGAGCTCTCGTTATTCAAGGTAAAGGAGTAGCCATCCTTGGAGCCGGAAACAGTGTATTCAAGGTTTGTGATATATTTCGCATCCCCCGTCCAGATAATATCAAATTCGATATCGGGACCAATCCAGGTACCGGTGGGAATTGTTACAGCCTCCTCCTCCCCGCCGAAGAGACCAAAAAACCCGGAATCGCAGGAGGTGATGAGAAAGGACAAGGTAAAAATAATTATTGCAAGTTTGTTTTTTATGTTCATTAACTAATTCCTTTTTTGTTTTTGTACGAAAATCAGAGTTCACCCAGAGTAAAGGTAAAGAAGTCCACATCTCTTATATCCATATATCTGCGAACAGTCTCTCCTGAATTCAGGATAGAAGAATCTTCAAGGGTATTATCCGGCTCACCGTCATTTATCCCTGTAAAACCAGCCATATCCGGGGCCGCTGTATCAAAACCAACCCCATAACTCAAACCAGGGTTATTATTGTCTTTGCTCATGATCAGGATCCAGCTTCCGGTTTCCCAGGAGAGATCATTCTCACCTAAGCCAACACGGTAGGGAATACCGTCAGGATTTATGGCTAGCCCTTTAATATCATGGCTATTTGAATCAGTAGAAATATTCAGAGTAATGGTATTATCCTCACTATAGGAGAAGAAACGAAGAGAGAGGGTTTCGATCCAAATCCTGTCTTCGACCATGGGAGACCAAACCTCGACTTTCAGCTCCATATCCTGGGATTCTGTATCAATTCCAGGACAGAGGACCTTGAGTCGAAGACTTTCCCGACCTCCGATTAGAACAGAGCCGAGAATCCCGGCCACAGATTCACTGTCAACAGCAACCCCTTCACATTCAGTTATCACAAGTCCATTCAGGGGTGTTATACGGTAATTAGCCTCATCCATATCGGACTTCCCTATATTTTCAACCTCAACCCAGAGATCATACTCGGTCACGTTATCGGCCAGAAAACTGCCCGTCCAGGTGTTGGCTTCAAGATTCATCTTGAAATTGGCTCCGCTGTTAAGAAGATCGAAGAGTCCCAAATCCTGGCCATTATAGAGAGGGGTAACTTCGGCGGAGAGCTCATCTGCAACCCCCGTCTGAACGGGGATGGTAATCTTGTAATTATCGCCGAGAATTGTCTCTGTAGCCGTTAAAACACCTTCATCATCTGTACTGGTTTCCTGTGAGTCTCCATCATTATCGATGTTCTTGATTATAACATTGATTCCACCAATTCCGACCAGCCCAAGCGCCCGGCTTATAGAAGGGTTGGTATCACCCGAGTCCACCACCGAAGCGGTAAAGGTGTTGTCGGCACCGGAAAGTCGATAAAGGAACGCAGGGATAGGATCCTCTTCAGAATCATCGAAGTATGTATCATCAAGATACCTGAGCATATTATCAGAATCCCTTTCAATGGTTCCAAAGGATATATCGATGGACTCGGCATCAGCTTGATACACAGTATGTTCAAAGGTTCCTGCCAGAACCTTATCTCTGGAGATATACCATTCGGTATCGCTGTCGACGGCTATCCAGCGTCCCCAGAAGAAGGAATCTATTGTAGTTTCAGTTCCTCCGTTATCATCTCCCGGATCTGTTCCGGGGCCGCCGGTTTCCGGACAGGAAGCAAGGAGAAGAACCAAAAGGAGAATCGTTATTGTTGCTGATTTATTTATAATTTTCATGGGTAGCTCCGTATACATTCACTTGGGATTCTATAGTCTCTATCACCCTCGAAAGAACTTGACCCGTCGTTGAAAATAACACGGACTCCATCTGGAACGAGGATATAAGAACTGATATTCTCAAGCCATAGTACAGGATCCTGTTCCTGACCGGATGTATTCTTCAATGGAATATTACCGCAGTACCAGAGACTCCCGTCATCTTTAAGAAAATAGCTTGTCCCAGTACTCGAGGGTGTGACATGGGCGACATTATCGATTGATAGAGGAGTGTTATACCATTTCTCCAAGGGTTCCAGATCCCTTCCAAGCTGATCATTGGACTCAAGCCCTGTAGAATAGAGATTCCCATCGCTTTTGAGCACAAAGGAGGTATACGCAAAGGCAAAGATATCGGAACAATCATTCATATTTGTCAAGGCCACGGGAGTTATTAAGGCATCACCACCGGCGTCCTCACCCAGCTGATGATACGAATTATCTCCAAGGCCGTAGACACTGCCGTCATCTTTAAGAATAAGAAGGTGATCATATCCAGCGGCAATTTTATCAACCCCGCTGGAAAATCCCGTTGCAGAAACCATTGCAAAGGTATCCCGACCCTCTATGGATCCATCACCAAGCTGGCCGTCACTGTTGCTGCCTACCGTCCAGAGGGCGCCATCGGTATCAATAGCCGCAAGAAAGCCTGTACCCGCGGAAAAACTGACTACATCCTGAAGTAGTTCAACAGGTGTAGGAAAAAGATCATCGGTCTGTGTTCCCGGCAGTGTTCCCCCGTCAAGGCCGCAGCCGTAAAGGGTTCCGTTGTCACCAAGAATATAGGTCGTTTTACCCTGAACCTCCACACGGCTGACACCGCCGGTTATACCGGAAGTTATCTGTTGGAAAAAACCTGCATCGATTGTTATACCAAGCCCCAGCTGACCGCTTTCATTATCTCCGTATCCCCAGAGGGTTCCATCGGTCTTGACGGCAAGGATCCAGTGAGCACCGTCCCAGCAGTAATCATCTGCGATTTCAACATCAGTAAGCAGAGGTTCAGAAGGATCATCCAGATCCCAGAGGGTTCCGTCTTCAAGGATGAAAAATGAACGCCCGGCGGACTTAACCTTCGGGACCCAGGCGGCAAAGACCCTGTTTTCACCGGTGGAGATTCTAATATCCTCCGGAAGACCATAAGAACCAAGGAAAGTCTGAATGCTGGAATCGCCCTTCCAGCCGGCGAAAACTTTGTCTGCTTCCACCATATTTCCGGTATTTCCCTCGAAAGATACCAGTTCTCCATAATCGTACATCCCGGAGGATGGAACATTGCCGCTGTCAAATCCATTGCCGTCATAGACGAGGGTATTAACTTCCTGGAATTCGAAGGAGTAAAAATCCACATCCTTGGCACCAAGATACTGCATAGCCGAGCCTCCAACACCAATCTGAGTTGAGGTTTCAGCCGTATTATTCGATTCACCCACACTGGAATCTTCCAGTAAATTCCATTGTGTCGAAACACCTGTATCAATCCCCAGGCTGTACTTTGTTTCACGACCGGTTCCACCGCCGCCGAAAACAATATACCAGCGGCCCGGCTGCCAGTTAAACAAATTGGTATAACCGCTTATCCGGACAGGTGTACCCGATGGGTTAATAACCAGGGGTTCCACCCCTGCACCTTCATAATGGGTATAAATGCTAAAAGAGGGATACTTTTTATAGAACTTGAGTGAAACTGTCTCCGGCCAGGTTTTGCTTTGGAGGGGATTATAATCGGTGATGGAAACATTTAGACTCTTTACAGCCTCTTCGGTATTGATCTCAGGACAGAGAATTGTTAAATCTATAGTTTTCACACTGCCGGAGACTGCACTTCCAATTATTCCGGTAAGATCATCAGCGGAAATGACAAGATCCTCATTTGCAGTTATTTCATACTCTACATCGGTAATTGTATTGTTTCCGATATTGGTTATATCTATATAAACTTTGTATTCTGTCACATTATCAGCCAGAAGCAAGTCGGGACGCTTTTCCGATCTTATATTCATTTTAAAGTTGGCATTCGAGTTTGCGAGATCCAGAGTTCCCACATTCTGCTCATCATAAAGGGCCGTTACCTCTGCCTGAACCTCATCCCCGATTCCCTCCTGGACGGGAATGGTTATCAGGTAATCATCTCCGATAATTATGTCCTCGGCTGTCAGAGTGCCATCATAAGCGGTTTCCAAAGATTGATTATTTTCCTGATTATTCAGGTTCTGAATAATTACATCGATTCCACCCAGGGAGGAAAGCCCTCGAGCCGAAGAGGAAGGAGCATCTTCTGAAGAATCAACAAGAACAGCGGAAAAACTACTGCTCGCACCGGCAACTCTGTATAGAAAGGTAGGAATACTCGAACCATCCTCTACATATTTAAGGACATCCTCAGAATCCTTTACAAGCTGATAATCTTCAAATGTAATTGTATTGCTGTCTGTATTGTAATACCGTTCAGTCGCATCATCGATCCAGACTGACGATCCGGAAATATACCAATCCTCACCGCTTCCCAATCCCATCCATCGACCCCAGAAGAAGTTCTCTATGGGAGGGGCAACAGGACGGCGCAGAGTATATTCGGCTGTTACCACATCACTATAGGTCTCTCCATCTGCACTCACCCCCCGTGCATAGAATTTGAAGGTTGCTTGATCTTCTCCGTCGGGAAGAAGTTCCAGAGTGATCGGACCTGCATAGGGATCCATAAAACCATAAAAAGTATCACTCTGGAGGAACTCTATAGACCCATCCGGAACACCTTCCAGGGAAAGACGAAGAGAGTTAACCGTGTAAATCCCCTCCACGGGAGAGAAAACGGGCTCGGGAACAACTTTTGTTCCGCCGGGACCACCCGTAGGGTCTACACATCCAGAAAAGACTACCCCTATCAGGATAGTTGCAACAAGAAATGGTATGGCATTAAATTTATTTCTATTTATCAATTTCATGCTCCTAGGGGGCTATCTGCTGAAGAGACCCGTAACAGGTCCAGACGGTACCGTCACTCTTCAGTAGTTTAATAATTTGTCCGTCAATAGTAACCGAAACCGCATCATCTGTTATAAAAACAGGACTATACTGGTTTTCCCGCGAACCGATTCCCAACTGGCCGTAATAATTCTCTCCGGAAGCCCAAAGGGTCCCATCCAGCTTTTTGAAAAGGGTCGTCTCCCCATTGGAGATAACCTCGAAAGCTCCATCCATAACCTTCTCAAAAGTTCGGACAGGTGAGTCAGAAGCCAGGCCAAGCTGGCCGGAACTATTCATCCCGGCAGCCCAGAGAGCATCGGAATTATCAATATAAAAGGAGGTATAACCTATTGCGAAGATTTTCTTAACCCCCGAGGCAACCTGTTTAAAGTCATTCACATCGACACTCGTTCCATCACCATGCTGACCATCGTCATTACCACCGGAAACCCAGAGGGTATTATCATCCTTCAAAACCAGGGAATGGTATCTTCCTGCGGCCACTGAGGAAACAGAGGTCATATTCGAATCGTTGTCGTATTCATCATTATCCGCACTACCACCGGTTCCAAGCTCACCGGATGAGTTTTCACCCTCCGCCCATAGAACACCGGAACCATCCACTGCCAGAGAGAAATCATATCCACGAACAAAGGATTGAGGTTGAAAACCAAGTTCCGCAACTGCAAATCCATCTTCGATACAATCATAACTGGAACTGAAAGATATGAAGTCACCGGTTCCATCCTGTTTCCAAAAGCTCCCATCATCCTTTTTGGCAACCGTAATTCTCCCGGTATCAACATTGTTTACCCAGAGACTATGTACTTCCGACACATCTTCAAGCAGGATTTCAGGATCGGTATAAAGGGTACCCGGATTGAAAAGGGTACCATCGGATCTGAGTATCGACTCCCCGGCTACCGCCGTATTTAAGGGCAGCCAGACCGCATACAATTTGTTTTCTCCGGCGGTAAGTTCAATTGATCCCGGGATATCATTGGAAACAAGGATATCAGCAGGAGAGGCTTCACGGCTCCAGCCGGCAAAGAGAAAACCGCTCTTTACAAGACTACCCATATTACCCGGCAGGAGAATCGTATCAAGAGCCTCGGCCTCTATAGTAGAGGGAACGGATCCTCCCCCATCATCACCATTACCATCGAAGACAAGGCTTGCACCTATCAGATCCTGCCTCTCCGGCATGGTAAAGCTGAAAAAATCCACATCGTAGGAACCCATATACCGGAGAATTGTCCCTCCATAGGGAAGCTCGAAGGCTTCACCGAGGATATTATCCGGTTCTCCATCTCCAACAGAAGCAGAAGAGAGCTCTGTCAGTGCTGTGGTATCCAGTCCAAGGCTATACCGGGTTCCAGCAGAGGTTCCTCCTCCGCCAAGTACGGCGGTCCACTCACCCGCAATCCAGGGGAGATCAGCGCCATCCTCCAGACGCCGGGGAGTACCGTTCGGATCCAGAACAAGACCATTCAAAACAGGACCTTCGGTTTCTGAATTAATAACAAATGTTTCATTCATGGCATAAAACCGCAGGGTAAATGCCTCTTCCCAGCGTGAGGAACTGAAGGCATTCCCTACTGTAAGAGTGATGGTTTTATCAATGTATTCAGTATCAATGGGATCACAGTTAAGTTTTATATCAACTTCTATTTTCGAAGTAAAATACCCGTCGTATAAATTTCCAATTGTATTAGTGATATCCCCATCCGTCAGAGTCAGACCATCGGGAAGGTCCAGGGTGTAGTAAGCATCCTTAAGATCCTCAGTTCCTATATTATGAAAAATCAAAGTAAAGGCATGAGCGGTTGCCCCGTCAGCAATAAGCTCTCTTCCAATCTCTTCTGAATCGATATAAATATTTACAAAAGGTGTCTCCTCGGTAAGCGCCGAAGCAAGGTCCAGGGGACTCCACTCTTCCGAATCTCCCAGGGGTCGGCCTAGTGTGTTAAAGGTATCGGATTCAGTCCCTGTCGAAATTGAAAATCTGTAAAGATCACCGGGAATAAGGTTTGAGGCTGTGAGCCGCCCCTCACTATCGGTAACAAGATCCTGAATATCAGAATAATTATCCACGTTGGAAACCTTCACATCCAGCCCGCTCAATGATGACAGGGTATCGGAAGAATCCTCCACCAGAAAAGTCACCTCGGAAGTTGGACCAGTTTCCCTGTAAAGATAATAGACAGGGTCATAACTCAAACCAGAAATATTTCTGACGTATCTAATTACATCCTCCGATTCCTTTGTAAGGGTTCCACCGGAAAAAACAATTGTAGAATCATCGGCAGATAAAAAATCCATTCCGTCTTCATCGTCGATAATAAGTTCATCATCCGAAATATACCATTCTACTTCGGTACCGATCCCTTTCCACCTTCCCCAGAAGGACTCATCGGAAAGTACAGAAGGCTCCCGGTAATAATAATCAACCGAAGCAATCTCGCTTATGATTCCATCGACGATCGCAATAGCCCTCACAGTTGGTCCTGAGGCTTCAATAGTAAATGGAGATGTATATACGGGGCTATCTTCACTGATATTACTGTCATTAATTGTGTAATGAATTACAGCTCCCGCCTCTGCAGTAATGGTAACGTCTATTGAACCGACAATCTCTCTCTCGGTTGGACTTATGACAGGGGGAGCCACTACAGGTAAGGCAGGGGTAACATTGTAGGAGGCGGTAACCACCTCACTGAAATCTCCACCATAAGAGGCCGCGGCTTTCAGAACCGTATTTTCCGTCAGAACAAGAGGACCGGTTACCATAGGACTCGACAGGGTCGGAACGGATCCATCAGTTGTATAATAAACAGCAGCACCATAACCCTGATTAATGATTACCGAAACACTCCCGGTATACTCATCATCAGGATCCGGTGTGAAATGGGGATAGCCGGGAAGTGAACCCGTAATTCCTGCCGGATCGACACATCCGCCCAAAAGAAACATAATCCCGAGAACACATATTGTCAGGTTGATAATCTTATTCATTTTCATGTTTATTCGCCCCCTGCCAAAATCTCTGTGGGAGTTAGATCCGTATCAATAATATCCCAAAGCCAGAGAGAACCATCCCCCCTGGAAATTAAAAAACTATAACGGTCAGGAGTGGAAGACCCGGTCGAAAAAGGAGAAACCGAAAGGACGTTATCGGTGACAGATTGAGGAATAGTCATATCCGGCAGACTATAGGTATAGGAATCGTCATCATAATATCCTGTAATCCATAGGCCGAGCCCTGTATCGATAATATATGTCCCGTTATCATTAAGAATCACATCCTTGATTCCCTCTTTAATAAGGGTGGGGATATCGATTGTCTCCACGGGTCCAAGTCCAAGAAGACCCTTTCTGTTATCACCACAGCCCAAAAGGCTGCCGTCATTTTTTAGAAAAAAGCTTGTATCATTCCCGGCAAAAACAAATTCAACACCAGTAATTCCCGAAACCAACCCGGGTGAATAACGATTAACCGCACTGCCGTCCCCAAGCTGACCAAAAGAATTGAACCCGGTTGAAAGGACTGTTCCATCATCTTTCAGTATCAGCAGATGGTGATCCCCCGCAGAGACAGCCTGAGCAGCAACAGCTATCTCTTCAAAACCGGACCATTCCGCCGTCGCCGCTCTACCAAGCTGGCCGAAGGTATTTCGTCCCGAGGTCGACACGGTACCATCACTACTAATTATTGCCAGGAAATCGCTTCCAGCACTGAAAGATTCTACCCCCAAGGCAAGCTCCTTTGGAGACACAAAAAAACTTGCTTCGGAAAGCGGGGCCAGATGGCCAACATTTCGGCCAAATCCGTGGAGCTTACCATCGGTATCAAGTACCAGAGTGACATCCTCCAGGGTAATAACTTTCGCTGCATTGTCCAGAATTTTTTCAGGGGTTTCCCGCCCTATCCGGTCGCCTGTTCCCAACTGTCCATATTCATTACCACCCCAGGCCCAGAGACTTCCATCGGTTCCGACAGCAAAGAAAGAGGATGCCGTCTGCTTAATATGGGAGGAATAGACCGATTCGATCCCAGTTATAACCGGTTCATCGGTATCATTATATTTCCATAAAGCACCGTCTTCCCGAACAATCAGCATCCCGGCCATTCCGGAGATCACTGGCTGCCATTGGGCGAACAACCGTTTTTCACCAATTCCAATGTGAACCTCATCCAGAACATTCGAAGTATCCCAATTATTGGCATCCCCAGACGAGTACCCCCAGCCTGCAAAGACGAAACCGTCTCGAATAAGGTTTCCCGGATTTCCGACAGGAGTTACCCTATCATCAAAATCATATTCAGCTGATGCAGGGACCGTTCCGCTGTCTTCTCCATTTCCATCATAAACAAGCCTGTTGGTTTCAGGGACATCCAGATAAAAACAATCGATATCTTCATCTCCCAGATATCCATAATACCGGCTGTTAAAATAAAGTTGTATCGCATCAATCTGATTATTGTTGGGTTCATCGATACCAAGATCGGTTAACAGAGAAAAATCAGGATCATCTTCGAAGGGTTCCTCATCGGCTGAACCAGCGGCATAGGTTAGATCAATCGAGTACTTAAAACCTTCTCTAAAGAAATTACTTAAGATGACTTTCCATTGTCCAGCCTTCCATTCCCTGTTCGTTAAACCTCCGGGAATCCCCTGGGGATCCAAAACAACAGCATAATCCTCGAAAGACTCATAGATATAATCCTTGTCTTCACTGATATTTATATTGAAAAGCTTACTATCATATTCGAGCCTATTAAAAGGAACAGAGAACCTCTGGTTTTGAAGAACCGTTCCTCCGGCATCTTTATATGTAAAAATAAAATCCTTGAACTCTAAAGACTCGGCAATTTCAGAACAGGTTACTCGTATAATTACATTATCTGAACTCTGAGCCGGTAAGGCTTGAAGAATTCCCGAAGTATTTCCTTCGGTTACAAAAACTCCGGAAGGAAGTGAAATCTCATAGATTGAAGCCGGTTGTTCCGTATCACCTGAATTGCTTACAGAAAAATCCAAAGTACAGACGGTCGTTCCATCTGCAAGAAAATCATCAAAGTTCTGGCTATAACCGGCAGAAACCCGAATCTGTACGGCAGAACCGGAGTCGGCTATATCCCAGGCTCCCATATGATGCTCATCGAACCGGGGTGTAAACAAGCTTGTAAGTTCTTCGGATACTCCGGGCTGAACCGGGATAACGAGTTCATACTGATTCCCTGCAAGAATATTTTCTACCGTGATCATTCCCTGAGAATCAGAGACAATTTCCTGATAATCATACCAGCTGTTCTGACAACGAACCTGAACATTTACACCAGCCCGGGGTGTATTTCCAGCGGAAGTATCGAACAGTGTAAATGAAAAGCTGTCGTCATATCCACGGGTTCGATAAAAATAGAGAGGATCCGATGCTCCATCCTTATCGAACCTCAGAAGGTCTTCCGACTCCTTAACCAACAACCCTTCTTCAAAATACAAACTGGAAGAAGTGGACCAGCTTTCGTTATCAGTAAGGACATCACTATCCTGAATGACCTGCTCGCTGGTTATTTCCCAAAGCCCCTTATAGGCACTTTTCCAATACCCCCAGAAAAACCTGTTAATAGTTTGGGTTGCCCCAATAGGAGTAATCACATAGGTAGTATTAATATCCGTGCTGACAAGCTCTCCCCAAATGGCGACTGCTTTAACAGCAGCACTTTCTGTCAACACAAACGGTTCTGTGTAGAGGGTCCCATAAGATTCCGGACTTGAACCATCCAGTGTGTAATAGATCTCCGCATCGGAACGGGATGTTAGTGTGACCGCAACCGACTCCTCATAAATCCCGTATCCTGGAGAAATCTTTGGCCGCAGGGTATCAGTTGTAGGAGGGATCTCATACCAGGCTGTGGCGATCAGACTTTTCTCGGTTCCAACATACATTACCGCTCGGATAAGGGCAGAATCACTTATCTCTATTCCATCATTATATAAAATACTTGTATTATCGGGGACAGATCCATCTGTAGTATAATAAATACGATAGTCCTCTATTTCAGGATCAATACTCCAGATATAAACCGTCGGTGAGTAATCAAGAATTCCTGAATCAGGAGAAATTTCAGGAGCATTCAGAGTTTTTGTCTGTTCATCTGTTCCCATTATGTTAGGACAGCCGGTGAATATAATAATCGATATTAAAACAACCGGAATTAAAAAGAGTCCATGATATCTTTTTCTCATAAATATAAGAGTATCACAGAACTTCATAGAAATCAAAATCCGATATAAGTAAATTTCACCCTTAATTTATGAGATTTATCCCAACTCGATAAAATACTCAAAACTAAATCAATAGTATGTCGTATAGGTATAGTACCCCCCATTGCTGCTTCCACCGCCCTCAGTAAACCCGCCGATACCGGCAGCATTGGTGAGTTGAAGTGTCTCGAACTCCCTAAAATCCGAAAGGAAGGTATTAAATTTGAAATCCTCGGTGAAGGTAAAAAAATCGTAGCGAACCTCCAGCATGGTATGGAGGTTTATCCGTGCATCCCAGGGGCGGATAAGGGCCACCTTCAGGCCGGCAGCAGTGGAAAAACCGAAATACTCATTTGTTCTGTAGTGCGATCGGCGGGTTTCGATCTTGTCACTGAAATAACCGAACCGCAGTGTCAGGGGTACTGCAACCTCCTCGACAAGGGGAAGAAAGAGAAGACAACCTGTATTTAAAGTGAGATAGGAATTCTTTCCGAAAACAAAGGAGCACCCGAGGCCGATATGGGGTGAGGCCGTATAGCCCATGAACTCGAGCCCCCATCCGGAAAATTCCATGCCCGGAAAGGAAAAATTAAAAGGTATGGTCAATTCCACCCAGCGATCTTCAGTATCGGCGGCAGGCAGGGAGACAAGTAAAGCAGCAAGAATGATTAATATAAGAACAACTTTCTTCATAATCAAAGAGGTTAGCACAGGTTTTCCGGGCTGTCAAAAAAATCCCATACCTTGCCAGGTCAGGGTTACCCACCTCCAGTAACCGAAAGCTGTCGAGCAACGCCGACCATGCTCTTGTACCTAATTCAAAATGTCTTTTAATAGTTGTCGCAATTCATATATTCTATATGGTTTATTGATAAATCCAGCTAATCCGGAATTTATTAATTTTGAAATATTCTCATTATCAGTGTAGCCGGATGTAATTATAACCTTACAGTTTTCATCTATTTCTTTAATTTTGAAAAAAGCTTCAGAGCCGTTCATTCTGGGCATAATCATATCCATAATCACAATATCAATATCCTCATGATATTTTTCGAATATCTCTACAGATTCCTGTCCATCATTCGCAAGAAGAACCTTATACCCCAGGGATTTTAAGATCTCTGTACCCAAAATCCGATTAAACTCTTCATCATCAACAAGAAGGGCCAGACTATTATTCAAGTCCGATTCATTCATTCCCTCGGTTTCTAACTGTTCTTGTTCTTCTGATAATTCAATACACGGTAGGAGCAGATGAAATGTTGTCCCTGCTCCGACTTCACTTGAGACCAATATCTCTCCTTTATGATTTCTAATGGTTCCATATACGGTAGCCAGACCTAAGCCTGTTCCTTTCCCCAATTCTTTAGTGGTAAAAAAAGGGTCAAATATCTTTGCTAAATATTCAGAGGGGATTCCTGCACCTGTATCCTCCAGGGTAATTTTACAGTATTCCCCCGGATCAATATCAAATAAACTGGATTCACAATATGAATCATCAAGATAAACATTCTCCGTGGTAATCCGGATTGTACCGCCGCCTTCCATAGCCTGGCTCGAATTTATGCATAAATTAATAATGGCATTTTCTAATCCGGACAGATCACCATTGATATTTTTCTTTCGGACTGTTTTTTTCAATGTAATAGCTATCTTCTTATCTATTGTTCCATTTAATATATCTAATGAATCATCAAGGACTTGATCTATATCAACAGGAGAGAACAGTAGACTTTCTTTCCGGCCAAAGGCTAAAAGTTTTCCAATCAGATCCGACGCTCTTTTCGAAGCCTCCAGAATAATGTCAGTATATTTCAAAGCTTTCCCATCGAGTTCACTTTGCGAAAGTTGAAGAAGTTCTGCAGCACCCATTATTCCATTTAATACGTTATTGAAATCATGAGCCATTCCACCGGCAAGTTGTCCAAGCGAGTCCATTTTCTGTGAATGTGCTAACTGAATCTCAGCATGTTTTCGTTCATTCATTTCGATTAATAGGTTTGAAAAAGTCTCGTTAAGCCGTATAGTCATTTCATTAAAGGCGGTTGTCAGTTCAGATATTTCATCATTAGAATCCTCGGGAAGCTCTTTCTCCGGAATTATAAGCTGCTGCTTAAAATCTTCCCCACCCACCTGTTTTACTCCATTAAGAAGATGATTCAATGGCTTTAATATTTTTCTGATAGAATTTATTGAGTTGAAAAAGTTGAATATAATAATGATCAGAACAAAAGAGATGATAAGTAAAGTCATTTTAAGCTGGATTCTGTGTATGGATTTTTCCGCTTCATCTTGAACTCTAAAGCTTTTCGTTAAGATTTCCTGTGTACTTACATGAATCTGTTCTAAAAGCATATTTTCCATCCGATTAATAATTTCAATCTCTTCGGCCGAACTATCATTCTGAATTATAATCTGTTTATTCCTGAACTCCTCGGTCAACCTGATAAAGTAGAGATTGAGTAGACTAATCGGTTCCTGGATGGACTGAAAAGATGGATTACTTTTGTTATTGTCAATGATATCAAATAATGTTTTGAATTGATATTGCCATTGCCTTTCACTGCGAACATAATGGTTTCTAGTATACTCCTCCGTCAGAGTAATCAGCTCGATCGTATTTTGTACCAGGTCTACAGCAATTTCCGATTGTTCAATATGTTTATTTAATTCACTGGAAAAAACCAATAGTAATACAAAAAAAAGAGAGCCCGACAGAATGAAAAAAGCAGCATTAAAAAAGAGCCTGTTTTTTATTGTCATTGCTTTTCTCTGATAATGGAGACAGCATCAGGATCTACTTCAGATAGGGCAGAAAAGTAGATATAATTCAGATAATCGGGTATGGATTTCTTCTCGAGGATATCAACATTATCAATAGCCCACGATGCTTCATTTTCCATTGTTATAAGCAACAATTGATCCAGTGATAAATTGAAAGAGGCTTCGTCCCAATTCTTCTCTACCAACCTTATATCCAAATCAAGAATTTCAGAAATCAGCAACATTGCTTCTTCTTTATTCCCGTTCATATACGCTACCGCTTTTGATAAGGCTCTGACAATCTTAACCAATGAATCAGGATAGTCTCTGGCAAAATCGTTCATTACTGCGAGATTTACAGCAATACGATATACTTTTGAGGTGGGGATTTTTACACCTTTATCTTTAAGTACTGTAAGAGCATTATTGGCATATGGTTCCCATATTGAAATAGCATCAATTTCATCGTTTATCAGGGCATCTATCATTTCTTCGGAGGTTAAATACACGAGAGAGACATCTGAGAGAGGGATTTTGCTATAGGCAAGCAGAGAATCCATCAATAATTCAGAAATTGTCCCTTCCACCACAGCAATACGCTTGTCTCTAAGATCTAGTGGAGAGGAAATTCCCTTATCTGTACGGGCAATCACTTTAATCCCTTCATAGGTTGTTGTATAAGTTACAAATATGGAATTATCATCCCTGGAAAAACTATTTAATACAACTGGAGTTGTGGCTACAGTAGAAATATCTGCCCCGCCATCAAGCATTTTATTTAATGCATCTCTTCCGCTGCCATAGTCTCCGATAACAACAAGATCAATTCCCTCTTCTGCAAAATAATTCAACTGTCGTGCCACAAGAACCGGGGCTGTAATAAAAGCACTGGACAGGGCTATCCTTACAGTCTGAATCTCATCAACAGTAATTAACGTATCTTTATCTTTTGGCCCTAAAAACAAACTAAATAAAACTGATATAGTAACTATCAATAATATAATGATCAGGGTAGGTCTTTTTTTCATAGAAACACCTCCCTCTATAAATGCTCAAGATTATACCTATAGTTCCCTTATAAATTATAGGAGCTCTAATTCTACTTATCAAGCATTATGAAAATTTTTCCAACGATAGTACACCGGAACATTCCCCCCTTAGTATTGAGAGGATAGCTTTAACCCGCCTTCGGCAACCGCAGGCTGCCGGACAGTGCCGGACCAGGCACCTTTGGATAAGCAGAAGAGGCAGATTCTGCTTCGATCTTCCCTAAAAAATATGATAGAATCTTCCCCATGAAAGAACTCAACCACATCCGTGTCATCCTTGAAAATCCAAAACAGTCAAAGAATGTTGGCTCGGTCTGCCGGGCTATGAAGAATATGGGACTCACCCGACTCTATATCGCAGGCCAGACGCAGGTTGACCTCGACGCAGCCCGGGTCACGGCCATCCATGCAGCCGACCTTCTGGAAACGGCGGTCTACTGCGACAGCGTTGAGGAGGCTCTGGCAGGAACAGTTTTTTCGGCAGCCTTATCCCGGCGACGGGGAAAAAAGCGAAAGTATTTCTCCCTCTACCCGGAAGAACTGGCTAAAAAGGTTCTTTCTATTAAAAAGGGAGATGTGGCCCTTCTCTTCGGTAATGAGGTTTCGGGCTTGAGTGATGCGGATATGGACCTCTGTAATGTGGCAGTGAAGATCCCGGTAAACGAGGAGTTTCCCTCTTTGAATCTTTCCCATGCGGTGCAGGTGGTGAGTTACGAAATTTTTAAAGCCTTATCAGCTGACAGGGAAGGACACCGTCCGGAGGGCTACACACCCATTAACAGGGAAGAACTTAGAGAACTGACAGGGTCTATCACCCAAAATCTGAAGACCATTGGATTCTTTACAAAAGGCGATACTGAGGAGACAAGTGATTATTTCAGGGATATCTTTGCACGAGCATCCTTGAGCAGGCGTGAAGCCGACAGAATGACGCTGGTTTTTACCAAAATACGGGGTCTTAATCAGGCAAACCATCCATAATAGTTTTAAGGGCAGGCTGAAATTCGGCCTCCTGCATCTTTCCCTTTAAATAGAGGGCCAGGATCTGACGCAGTTCAGGCGGGAATTTTTCCCAATATTTTGTCGCCCAACCGGGAATTTGATTTTCAAGTTCCATGATTTCGGTAGCCGTCATGAGATCCTGGGAATACCTCATAAACTGATCTACCATGGTGATCAAAACATCCCGGGGAAGGAGGGCTTGATTACGGGCCGCCGCGGCAGCCTGTTCCGGATCGGGAACCCAGGTATCAAGTAATTCATCAACCTGGTCTGAGGAAAGTTCGGGGGCATTTTTAATAATAATGTCCCGGGCCATGTTTTTAACCGTATCCCGGACCATATCCCTGGAAAAACCAACCTGACTGCTTATCTGAGAGGCGGTTTCCCGGGCCATCTGACCAGGTTTGAGCCCCATTGCTCCGGAGCCCTCCCTGTCATCATATCTCTTCTTGATCGCCTTTAAGATGACATCCACATCCCTGTCTTCAGCCTGGTTGAGTATGTAATCGACGATCATGTAGAGTTTATCATCCATTATTTGTTACTTCTTGCAGCCTTTTCCTCGGCTAATGCCTTCCTTACCATCTCGAACCTCTTCATAATGGGGAGTTTCTGAGTACAGGCGGCTTCACATTGACCGCAGTCAATACAGGTATCGATAAGAGAAGGATCCACACCCCAGTAGTATTTTAACCGTTCGTACATCCCTTCGCCGCCCTTCATGATGAGGTGGTTAGAGGCTTCCACGAAGGCCCATACGGGGATATCCACAGGACAGTCCTTACAGTATTTACAGGAGGTACAAAGGGCATTTAACTCACCTGAGACCCCGGATTTCACCTGGTCTATTTCTGCTTCGCTATAGGGGGTAAAAGAGTCAACTGAAGCAATAGCCCCATCCACATCTTCCTTTGAACTGAAACCCACAAGGGTCGTCGTTATACGGGGATCGGTATAGAGGAACTGAAGAGCCCCATCCACAACAGACTGACCGTCACGAACTTTCAGGAAATCAAAGGAGCCCTTCGACTGGGGGATCATACCGCCCCCAAGAGGATTCATAATAACCACACCCAAGCCATTTTCCGCAGCGGCGGTAATCCCCTCTTCCCGGTAGGGAAAGTTTATTGCTGAATAACCAAGGGTTACTCCTTCGAAATACCCCTCTTCAATAACCTCGGCAATCTGATTCCCGGGGAGGTGAGTAGAAAAAACAGCATGTTTGATCAACCCCTCTTCCTTTGCCTTCAGGATGGCCGCCACAGCCCCATTGACTTTTCGGCTCTCCCAATCCTCTTTGGTAAGGACATACCAGCAGTTGAAAAAATCGAGGGACTCCATATCAAATCTTTTAAGGGAGGTTTCGAGTTGTTTGCGCAACTCGCTGCCATTGCTTTTCGAACTCTTGGTTGAGACGACAAAAGGGTTTCCCGATTTTCTCATCTCCTTGAAGGCTGCCCCCATGATGAGTTCCGATTGATCATCACAATACCCCGGAGCCGTATCAAAATAGGTTATACCCTTATTATGAGCGTGAACAACAATCTCCGCCATCTTGTCAATGTCGGAGGGATCAGCAAACCGCATTCCTCCGAATCCAAGAGTAGAGACTTCCGTATCTGATTTTCCGTACTTCTTATAGATCATATACTCGTTACCTTCCTTTAAAATATCACCGGGATCCGGCTGTTATACATTAAACTTGAAGTGCATAATGTCCCCATCCTTCACGACATATCCTTTCCCTTCCTGACGGAGCTTACCCGCTTTTCGAATGGCATCTTCTGTTTTAAACTCAAAAAGGTCTTCACAGTGATAAACCTCGGCCTTAATAAATCCGCGCTGAAAGTCGGTATGAATTACCCCGGCAGCTTCGGGAGCCGTCGCTCCGACAGGAACAGTCCATGCCCGGTTCTCGTCAGTACCGGCCGTGAAATAGGTTTGAAGACCAAGGGCCGCATAACCGGCATGAATAAGCTTTGAAAGGCCTGATTCTTCCAGGCCAGCCTCGGCGAGGAACTCATCCTTCTCTTCCTGAGTCTCGAGAGCCGCAATATCGGCCTCCAGCTGTCCACAGATAGTAACAACAAGGGTTCCCTCTGCAGCGCATGCCTCTTTGATGGCCTTTACATGCTCATTATCCGACTCAAGTCCTGCTTCATCCACATTACAGACAATGATCTGTTTTTTCATGGTAAGAAGGTGGAGGTCCCGGATGATCAAAGCTTCATCATTGGTATACTCAAGGCTCCTGGCCGGTTTCGCCTCGCTCAAGGCCTCCTTAAGACGGCCTAAAAGGGGCTCGGAAAGCTTGGCTTCCTTCTGCATATCCTTATCGGGGGATCTGAGCATCTTAGGGATCTTCTCAAGACGCTTCTCAACGGTATCAAGATCCGCTAAAGCAAGTTCAGTATTAATCGTTTCGATATCCGACAAAGGGGCAACGACATTATTAACATGAATAATATTAGCATCCTCAAAACAGCGAACAACATGACAGATAACACCAACCTGCCTGATATGTGAAAGGAACTGATTTCCCAGGCCCTCCCCCTTTGAAGCACCGGCCACAAGGCCCGCTATATCCACGAATTCAACCACGGCAGGGATCCGTTTCTGGGGTGGGATAATCTCACAGATCTTATCAAGCCTTTTATCGGGCATATTGACGAGCCCCACATTAGGATCGATTGTGCAGAAAGGATAATTTGCCGCCTCTGCCGGGGCGGATGTAAGGGCGGAAAATATAGTGGACTTCCCGACGTTGGGCAGTCCGACAATACCGCAATTCATTCCCATATTATGTCCTTATAATCTTAGTTTAAAAGTTATTGTTTCGCGGGGATATTATACAATATTTCACAGGCTTAGGGAAATATTCCCTATTGCAGGCGTTTCTCAAGAACTTTACGCTCCTGAGCACCAAGAGCAGCCTTCCTTACCCTGATTATTTTAGGAGTAACCTCTACAAGCTCATCCTCCCGGATAAACTGTATGGCTTTCTCCAGGGTCATGGGTACAACTGTAGTAAGAATAACAGCCTCATCCTTTCCAGAAGCCCTCATATTTGAAAGTTTCTTGGGTTTAGAGGGGTTAACATTCAGGTCATTATCTCTGGTGTGTTCGCCGACGATCATACCTTCATAGATATCATCACCAGGTTTCACAAAAAGTTTTCCTCTTGCTTCAAGGTTGAAGAGTGCATAGGGAACAGCCTTTCCAGGTCTGTCTGCCACAAGACTCCCCGAGTTTCTGTGGGGAAAATCCCCCCGGAATGGTTCATACCCATGGAAGGAGGAATTAATAATTCCGGTACCCCTTGTATCGGTTAAGAACTCATCCCTGTATCCGATGAGGGATCGTGAGGGTGCGGAAAACTCAAGGTTCACACGCCCCCCATCTCTGTGCATCATATTTGTAAGCAGACATTTCTTCTGAAGAAGTTTATCCATAACGACATTTGAATACTCATCACTGCAGTCGATTAACAGGTTTTCAATAGGTTCATGCCGCACTCCGTCAATAGTCTTGAAAATAACATGGGGTCTCCCAATACAGAGCTCGAATCCTTCTCTCCTCATGGTTTCCACAAGGATAGCCATCTGAAACTCACCACGGCCTTTTACTATAAAACTGTCTTTATCCTCAGCCTCTTCAACCTGGACAGAAACATTCAAAAGGCTCTCTTTAATAAGTCGTTCCCGAATCTTGGAAGACTGGACGAGCTTTCCGTCTTTTCCGGCATTGGGGGATGAATTCCTGGCGAATTTCATGAAAACAGTGGGCTCATCTACTTTGATCCTGGGAAGAGGATCGGCATTTCGATCGGTACAGATCGTATCCCCGATGGAAACATCCTCAATTCCCGAAAGAACGACGATGTCGCCGGGAAGAACCCTTGTTGTTTCGGCAAGAGAGATTCCTTCATATACCTGAAGTTTGGAAACCTTAAGCTCCTTCCGGCTTCCCTTGTCTCCCAGACAGAAAAGGGAATCTCTGGAGCTGGCGGAACCGTTAACAACCTTCCCGATGGCCAGACGACCAAGATAGTCGGAATAACCAAGATCCGAAACAAGCATCTGAAAAGGAACATCAGGGTCTCCCACGGGGGGAGAAACTTCATCGACAATGAGATCCAGAAGAATGTGCAGGTTTTCCACCACATCATCCGGTTTTTCCATGGCAAGACCATCCCGGCCTATTGCATAAAGCAGGGGAAATTCCATCTGCTCATCATTGGCGTCAAGATCGATAAGAAGGCTGTAAACTTCATCAAGAACAGCCGCGGTCCTGGCATCCTGTCGGTCAATCTTATTGATAACAACCATGATCTTGAGTCCTTTTTTCAAAGCTTTCTCAAGGACAAAACGGGTCTGGGGAAGGGGACCTTCGGAAGCATCAACAAGGAGGATGGCCCCATCGGCCATGGAAAGGCCTCGTTCAACCTCACCCCCGAAGTCAGCGTGACCCGGAGTATCAATGATATTAATCTTGGTTCCCTTCCAGTTAACAGAACAGTTCTTAGCCGTAATGGTAATTCCCCGTTCACGTTCAAGATCCATATTATCCATTACACGATCTTCAATGTCCTGATTATCTCTGAACAGACCGCTCTGCTGGAACATGGCATCCACAAGGGTGGTTTTACCATGATCGACATGCGCAATTATAGCTATATTTCTAATAGATGAGTTATTATTCAAAATTGTTTCCTTAAGTAACAGGCAGTTCTTATGGTTTGCGGCGAAAGGGAGCTGCCCGGCCCTCCCGGCAAAGGATTTACTATGGTTTTTATACCATTTTACCGACAATAAAAGCAAGTCATCCGCCTTGACTCGGGTATAGATAGAATTTATTATTTTTTCCAGACCCATATCAGGCATCACAGGGGGTATAGTGACCGAATTACTTAATAATCCCGAGATAATTAAACATTATGATCTGCTGGATAAGATAGGTCTTATTGATTATATAAAGGTTCAACAACTCAGGGTCAATTCCAGAGAAGAACTGATGGATCAAATCATTGAACTCTTCGATAAACAGACAAATAGAGAGCTCACGGATTATGTCCTTTCCCTTCTGGTAGACCGATTTATTCCATCGCACCTGAATTTTGTATTTCAACCCTTCGGCGATGACGAACCACTGGAAATCCTCTGCTACGAAAAGATGAAACCCGTTGCCTCCAACTTTAAAATCGATAGTCTTAAACCCTATTCGGAGTTTTTCAAGGAGTACCCCAACACCTTAAGTTTCCCTCTGTTTGAGTATAAGTTCCCGGATACTGGGAGTTTAGAGGAACTGAAAACCCTCGATCCTGAAATGATTGTTCCCATGCTCGGGATGAATGGATTATATGGACTCATTATAATTGGTAAAAAAATGATGGGTGACGATTACACAAACGATGAAGTTGTCTATATCGACAGGTTAATGACCTTTACAGCCATCTGGCTTCAAAATAATGTCCATTACAAAAGCTCTGTTATGGATTCCAAGACAAAACTGTTTAACCACTCCCATTTTTCCAGACAATTGACCGATGATATTGCCCTGTATAAAAGGTATGATGTTTCCTGTTCACTACTCATCCTGGATGTTGACTTCTTCAAGAAATTCAATGATGTCTATGGTCATCTGGCAGGTGATATGGTCCTTTATTCCCTGGCACGTACGGTCGAAGATTCTGTCAGAGAGGTAGATGTCGTTGCACGATTTGGAGGAGAGGAGTTTGTTGTCCTCCTGAAAGGACACAACAAAAAGTCTTCAATGCTGGTCGCCGAGAGGATTCGAACAAGCATCGAAAAAATGGATGTGGTCTTCCAGGAACAGGTCCTGAAGGTCACGGTCAGCATAGGTGTGGCAAACATTTCACCGGGAATAAACTTTACCGAAGATTTGGTTTCTCAAGCCGATGCCGCCCTCTACCAGTCTAAGAAACGCGGGCGAAACTGTTCAACGGTCTACAGAAGCGGACTGCTCGCCAGGGCCCGATATATTAACTGACAAGCTCTATTGCCCCCTTAAACATAGAAGATTTTAAAGGGAATACCTCAATTTTCGCGTATTTTCGGTGAAAGCTGAAAGGCTGGACAATTCTTACCCGTAGCCCGATAGACCGACTGGCTTGGAAGATGCCTGGATTTTACTCCGAAAACCTTACAGGATCGAGGAAAGTTTGGATCCCATGAAACCGAGAAATGGATGCATTTTAAACAATTGGGCGGCCGATCAGGATAATCTTCACTCATAACTGCTATAATTTTATCAGATTAAGAAAAGAAAATCACTATCCTAAAAAGAAACAGCCGGTTAGAATCACCGGTATGAAAGAAGTGTACAAACTTGAAAAGGGGATGATCGACTCCCATTTCCACCTGCTGCATATAAACAAAAAAGGGTTGGACGGCCTCGGCATGCTCAAAGAATCATTCCGCCGCGGGCTCACCTCCGGGATGGAAATTGGGATTGTCCCTGAAAACTTTGATACAAGAAAAGAGATCATCGAATCGTTTCCCAACCTCTATATGGCCAGCGGTCTCTACCCTTCCCATTGTGAGAAGGAGAATTGGAAAGTAGATTTGCCTCTCCTTGAAGCCCATCTTCGATCAAGTGATAGAATCGTAGCCCTTGGTGAAATTGGTCTGGATTATTTTCACGACTATGGAACAAAGGCGCTTCAGCAGGAGCTTTTACTCTCCCAGCTTGGGATTGCAAACAAGGTAAGCCTTCCAGTTGTTATCCACTGCCGGAATGCCGAAGAGGATCTTCTTGCCTGCCTTAAACAGATCCCCCCGGTCAAAGGTGGAATCATGCACTGCTTTTCTTCCGACCCCGAATGGGTGACACCTTTTGTGGATCTGGGATTTTACATCTCTTTTGCCGGGAATGTAACCTATAAGAATGCCGGGAATCTTCGGGAGGCGGCAAAAATTGTGCCGGACAACCGTATTTTGACGGAAACAGACTCTCCCTATTTAAGCCCCGTCCCTGTGCGGGGCAAAACAAATCATCCCGGTTATATCGGCTATACCTATCAGGTCCTGGCGGAAGAACGCGGAGTAGAGTTGCGTGAACTAATAGATCAAATTCAAGGAAATTTTACACGGTTTACGCTTCTCAAACCTGTCTATAAATAATTTATGAACTTCGCTCTTTATTTTTTATCGCATTATTTCTCCTTGGGTATCATAAATATCAGGATATTAACCACCATTCATTGACATGACAATCGTTTGCTGTATAATTATAGATAATCGATAATTTATAATTTTTACTACACAACAACAAGGAGAAGGTTCATATGAAAATAGATGGAATAGATCATATTGCAATAATTGGTACCGGGATGATCGGTTCAAGTCAGGCAGCACTATTCACAGGCAACGGATATAAAACTACAATGTTTGCAAGGACTGATGAGAAAATCGAAAAAGGTTTACAACAATATAACAAATTTTTTGACGTTCTATTTGAAAAAGAGTTAATCACCGAAGAAGAAGTTGGTAGATGTACTAATTACCTTTTTACAACTACAAACTATTCTGAAATAGCGGATGCAGACATTATATTTGAATGTGTTCCGGAAAATATTGAGTTGAAACACAATGTTTACAGTATGGTTGAAAAATATTGCACTCAATACAAAGCTATAGCCTCGACAACCTCAGCAAAATCTCCAGATGACCTTGCTGAAGGATTCAACAAACAGAAAGAAAAAATAATGGTTGCCCACCCTTTCTACCCACCACACCTGATTCCTTTTGTCGAAATTGTAAAAGGTACACTTACCACTAATGAAGCGGCCAAAACTATATACGATCTTCTTGAATCCTGCGGCCGTAAACCAATAATTGCAAATAAAAGTGTTCCCGGCTTTGTTGCAAACAGGCTTCAGCATGCTCTGGTCAGAGAAGCAGCAAATATTGTCGATCAAGGAATCGCATCTGCTTCCGATGTTGATAAGGCTTTGATGTATAGTTTTGCCCCTCGATATTCTGTTGTAGGTCTTTTTCAACATCAGGATGCTGCAGGTCTGGATATGGTCAAAAGTATTCAGGATTACCTGCTCCCAGACCTCGCCATAGGATCAAAAACTCCGGACCTTATTCAAAAAAACTTTGATAAGGGAGACCTGGGAATGAAAACAGGAAAAGGAATTTATGAATGGCCTGAGGAGGCTCAGAAAGAGTTTCACCAAAAAGCCGCTGCTCCCTATTTTCAATACTTTAATTGGGATATTCCCAAATAAAAAATCCTTGTAAAACCACGGGTTTTAATTTGAAATAATTTATTTAACATGCTAATACTCAGGTCCCGCATTTTCCCGGGACTTTATTTTTTAAAATCTTTTATTACCCACAATTCATCTACTTTATAATGATAGTTTCCTGAACCGATCAGGTGATGTCCCAAAATATTTGAAAAAATCCTGATAAAAGGTAGAGATAGTTTCATACCCATGGGACAAAGCTATATCTATAACCTTCTTTTTGGAAGAAGATAAACTTACTGAGGTATGAAGGATTCTATAGGTGCGGAGATACTCCATGGCGGACATCTTAAAATCTTTAATAAAAATTCTTGTAAGCTGTCTTGTAGAAAGGTTAACTGCTTCTGCAAGATCCGTTAAAGTTATTTTAGACCGATAGTGAGATTCTATAAAATTTGTGGCTTTCTGTATCCGGGGATCATCGGAAACAGGGAGGCGGATCTGTTGAGTCCTGTCCTGAAGATCCCTTTTTATTACCTCACCTAGTAATTCGACACATTGAAATTTAAATCCCTCACTTATATCAATAAGAGGCTCTTCATTCAAAGTTCTGATCAATGCTCCTCCAAGATCTGTTATCTCAAAAACGGAAATACTATTGTCGGAAAGAGGAAAAAAATCCCTATTAAAGAAAATTGATTCACAGTGTATATCCTTCTGACTCTGGGCTTTTTTAACACGATGGGGTAGATGTGCAGGGATTAAGGCAGCCACATGCTTAAATAGGGGATACTGGAAATGTTCATCGTAAAGCAGAATGGTACCATCAATTGTCATTAACACCTGATGGAACCCATGAAAATCAAGAATCTCAGGATCATCCTGGTTCCAGATTCCATGTAAAGTAAATGCTTTTGTAGTATCCGGATTTAATCCGAAATTCTCAAGAGTATAACCTTTTGATTGATTATCCATATTTTATTATACCATAATCATTAAATTCAATGTCCATATTTAGGATTTTTTGGTCTTATATACGGTAGAGAACCATAACCAAACCATTTATTATTAAAAAAGAATATAAATCTGAAAAAAGATTGAAATATCAGGAGGAATACATATGGATGAAGTAAGGAAAGGAATTTTTGTTGAAACGAAAACTCATGGATGCAATCCTGCCTATGTTATAACATCAGACGGTGTTGTTGTAATAGATACCCCCCAACTTCCGACAAAAGCTGTCAAAATGTATGAAGAAGCTAAGGCTCATGGTGCAATCAAATATATTATCAATACGGAGCTTCATATAGATCATATCTTTGGTAATTACTATTTTCAGGATGTTGAACATATTATATCGCATCAGGCTACTTTCGATGGATTTATGGTTCCGGATCCGGGGTTTGACCCTTTCGATTATGCTCATGATGCCATTCCCAGAAGCGACCCCGAAGGAGAAAAACTTTTTCCTTCACGAGAAGATTATTTTGCGAATCCCCACAAACCGGATATAACAATAGATGGAGACGCCACACTGAGAGTAGGCAACAAGACATTCCAGCTTATCCATACTCCCGGCCATACTCCCGGTCAGTTAGCAGTGGTAATTCCGGAAGATAAAATTGCTTTCGTTGGTGATACCCTGTTTCACGGATGTCAGACCTGGCTTCATGCCTCAAATGTTGATCAGTGGCTCGAATCCCTGGATAAGCTCCTGGATCTCGATGTTGATATAATAGTACCCGGTCATGGTCCGGTTTGCAATAAGCAGGAGATTTATGTTCAAAGAGCTTTTCTAATGGAATGGGTATCCACAATAGCAGTCGCTGTAGGAAAAGGATGGAGTAAGGAAAAATGCTTCAAAGAGATCAGCTTTCTTGATAGATTCCCAGTGGATATTGGCCAGGAATACATGGGAGAAACTGTAACAAGAAATAATATTAACTCTTTGTATGATAAGCTTACCGTAAAAATGCCGGTTATGAAAAAACTATAAATACTGAAAATTAGATTCTTTATGATCCTGAGCTCCCGCCCCGAGGGCTCGGAGATAATACTCTATTAAGGAACACGCAAATGAATAAAATTCGGATCCCTTTATATGAAACAGTTGAATCTACACAGACCGATGTATGGAATGATTCCTGCTCACTAAATGAAATGAGATATGCAATTGCGAATGGAGCTGTAGGAGCAACGACAAATCCTGTAATCGTCCAGGCTGTCCTCTCGGAAGAAGCAGAACAGTGGCAAAGTACGATTGAATCTCTGATTCTTACTAATCCTAAAGCAACCGAAGAAGATATTGCCTGGAAAATAATGATTGAAGTTCTGTTGGAACGCGCAAAGCTTTTGCTCCCTGTATACAAGGAAACAAAGGGCAAAAAAGGAAGAATTGCAATCCAGGTAAATGCAAAATATTATAGGGATGCAGATTATATGGCCGAACAGGCCGTATATTTACATTCTCTTGCTCCCAATATTACAGTAAAAATCCCGGCGACAACAGCAGGGATAGAAGCAATGAAAAAGGCAACCACTGCAGGTGTAAATGTTCTGGCAACTGTATGTTTTACGGTGGCTCAGAGTTGTGCTGTTGCGGAGTCTATTGAAGAAGGTTTGACTATACGCAAAAATAGCGGAAAAGATATTTCAACCCTTTATCCTGCATGCGCTATTATGGTTGGAAGAACCGATGACTGGCTGAAGGTAATCGCCAATAGAGATAATATTATTACCGACCCGGGGTATCTTGAATGGGCCGGAGTTGCTGTTTTCAAGCGGTCATACAGGATCTTCAGGAAGAAAAAATATACCACCCGATTGATGTCCGCAGCATACAGAAATCATTTTCATTGGAGTCAGTTCATCGGTGGGGATGTGATTTTAACTATTCCATATAAATGGCAAGAACGTTTCAATGCATCGAGTATTGTGGTCAAACCCAGAATGGATGACCCGGTAAACCCGGCTATAATTAAAGAGCTGGAAGCAAAATTTCCTGATTTTGTGAAAGCATATGCTGAAAATGGCCTATCAAAAAATGAATTCGATTCATACGGTGCCCTGAGCCGAACCATGAGAAGCTTTACAGAAGGTTACGATAAGCTCCTGCTTATGATTCGAAATATAATGATGCCTAATCCTGATTTATAATCCTTAATTATATTGATTTTATCTGTGTCCAACCGCCTGCCGCAAGTCGGGCCTCGGACACCTTTTTAACGGTTTTTACAATTCGTGTATAACCAGTACAGCGGCAAAGGTTTCCCTCCATCATCTTACGGATCTCATCTTCTGAAGGGTTTTCAAATTCATCAAGTATGGCTTTTGCAGTCATCAACATTCCCGGAGTACAAAAACCGCATTGGACAGCACCTTCATCCATAAATGCCTGTTGAAGGGGATGAAGTTCTCCATTTTTGGCCAACCCCTCCACAGTGAGTATCTGCGAATTATCAGCCTCCAGGGCAAGAACCAGGCATGAATTAACTGGTTTCCCATCCATTATAATGGTACAGGCTCCACATTCGCCCTCATTACATCCTTCTTTAGCTCCGGTCAATCCGAGGTCTTCCCTGATAAATTCCAATAGAGTTTTATTTACAGGAACCTCTCTCTCATATTTATCACCATTTACAATTAAATTTATTGTTTTTTTCTTCATCATTTATTTCCTTCATCAACAGCTCTGGAAAAAGCTGTTTTAATAGTCCGGGGTACAAGTTTTTCAAGAAGTTCGTATCTGAACTCTGCAGAGGATCGCCAACTACTCCTGGGTTTAGCTTCGGTTAGAACGACCTTTCCCGCTTCAGATAAATTATCATAATTAGTTAGATCTTTACCTTTGAGAAAATTTTCTGTCTTCCCCACACGTATAGGCGTTGGAGCCGAAGTTGTAAGAGCTATTCTTATATCAGTGCAGGTTTTGTTATCCTCTGCTACTACCAGATAAACGGAAATCCCAAGTAATGCGATTTCCATAGCATTCCTACGACCATATTTAAAATATGCGCCACCATATTTATATGGAACCGGTGGTATTAGAATCGATGTTAATATCTCATCATCTTCCAATACAGTCTGTTTAGGGCCGGTAAAGAAATTTTCCAAGGGAACTTGTCTGCTTCCAGTTATTCCGGAAACTTCACAAATTGTATTTAAAACTAATAACGGACCAATACCATCTGCCGAAGGAGCAGCAGTACAGATATTACCACCTATAGTCCCTCTATTTCTAACCTGAAGAGAACCTATTGTCTTAACACCCTTTTCAAGAACAGGATACATAGAGAGTCGGTGACAGAGCAAGAGATCATTTCTGCATGCATTTTAAAACATAAGGGAAAGTTCTCTGGATTCTCTACCCCGGAACCAGAAACAAGAGAGGAACAGGTTGTCTGCGACGCGGATCAACTGGATAAATTTGGATGGATAGGATTACTGCAGATGCTGAAAGTCTATATTGAACATGGCATTAAAGGTGAGAAATCATATAAAACTATACATGGACTGGCTATGGGGATCGAAAAACAAAAATCAATAACCTTATACACCAAAACTGGTAAGACCCTGTCCGCTGAAACGCTTGATCCTGATTTTAGTGAAATCGCAGGAAAGATTTATCAGGAACTATCATTTTATGAAAAATGGGATAAAAAGATATAAAAAAAAACCGCCTATGATGTCGTCTCCATAGAATCAAGAACAGGTTTACTACCAGATGCTATATGGTCTTTCATAGCAATCTCAATCTTTTTCTGATCTCTGGATTTTATCGCAGCAACGATCTTCTGATGCCTGGTTGCCATGGTAATAGAGTCCATGGTAGAAAGTGTACCGGTCATCATAGACCAGGTAGCAAATTGAAGATATTCGTATAATTTGACCAATAATTTATTACCGGAGACCTGCATCAACGCTTCATGAAAATTAATATTCAGTTTTATTCTTAGAGGAACATCACCCTCTTCACTGGCCTTTATCATTGCATCACAGATATCTTCAAGTCTTTTTATTTCCTCGTCACTAATGCGTTCGGCGGCTAAAGTAGCAGCAAGAGTCTCCAGGGTACCTCGTACTGTATAGACTTCAACAAGGTCTTCTTTCGACAGAGAACGTACTGTGATCCCTTTAAACGGCTCACTCTCAAGAAAACCCATAGCAATTAAACTTCGTAAAGCTTCACGGATGGACGTCTGACTAACATTAAATTCCTTAGCAAGATTACTCTCAACCATCTTCTCACCAGGTTTATATTTATGATGAAAAATATCTTCTATAAGTTGCTCTTTAATCTGCTCACTAATCGTAATCCTAACAACCCTGCTTGCACCTGTTTTTGCCATGTTTTACCCACTCCAAACTCTTATATACAATATATCAATTTTAAACATTTCCCTAATTTAGTCAACTTTGTTATATCAACATCAGCCGGTCATTATATAAAAAACCGGCTGATATGATTATTTTTTTAAAAAATAGTTTTACTACTACTCAAAATCTTTACAACACCCGTATCTCCATCTACAGAAATTCTGTCTCCGGTTTTAATCTCTTTTGTAGCCGAACTTGTTCCAACAACTGCTGGGAGCATGAATTCCCGTGCCACAACAGCAGAATGAGAGAGAACTCCACCTGAATCTGTTACAATACCGGCAATCTTACTGAAGACAACAACCCATGCTGGATTTGTCATAATACAAACAATGATGTCTCCCTGCTGTACTTCATCAAATTCATCAGTACTTCTGACGACACGAGCAATCCCTTCTACTGTTCCAGGAGAGGCTGGTAGGCCTGCAATAACACCTGCAACCTTATCTCCGGACTGTTCCCTCTCGAATTTCTCGGGGTATCCCCATAGAGTATGATAAGGTTCTTCATACATATTTTGCTGTGTAACAGTACCTACCCAATCCTTAGGAATCTGTTTTTCAGCAACAATCTTGGCGGCTTTTTCATCGGCTATGATTTTTCTTCCAGGATAAATGTCAGGATCCCCAACATACCTTCTAAGCTGTTCATACTCAAGGAACATAATATCATCGGCTGTATCCAAAAGTCCATCTTTTACCATCTTTCGGCCAACACTAAGAAGAACGAGTCTCATTCTTGCATATGTACCCTGGTCAAAATAAAAATGATGATCAGGAGTTAATGGAAGCATCTTCAGATTAAGATCAAGAGCATCCTCAAACTTCTTTATATCTTCGGCAGATTTTCCAACCATTTTATCACGGAGATAGGCAATAGCATCATCCTGCTCTTTTATACACTTATCATATACAGAATTATAATTAAAATCAGATTCCAGGTAACTTTTAATTTGTCCAAAAATCGGAGTCTGATCTTCAACATAAAGAGGAAAAACATACTCATGGGTATATATGGCTTTATAACCAAATTCCTTGGAATATGCGACAACCTTTTGAACAAACGCTTTTCCTTTCGATGTAGATTCCAGCTTTGCTCTAATCTCTTCTGGTTTAGTACCTCTAAAAAGGGTATTTAAATCAGGGTCAGCAGCAACTTCATTTTTCAGCACCCAGAGAGCCTTAAGGCTGTCCCAGTTTCTATCTGCCCTGGAAACATTAACCTTACCCATGATATCCTGATCCACTTCACCAATTAACTCGCTTACTGCTCCTCCAAAACCCATGGAAGCAGTGAACTGAGCCCAGTTCAGAATCCAGTGAAGTCTAAAATTTCTCTCCTGAATATCTACCATCTCTTCAAGATAGATCATTAATTCAGGCAGAGTAGCGTTTTCAGTATCAAAATTATCAATATACTTAAAGTTCAATAGTACTTCAGGTAGATATCTATTTTCCCACCAATCCAGAAAGTTTGTGGCATAAGTCGGCATAACCCAACCATAATACTTACCGGCTTCTTCAGCATCCTTTGGCGCTCTGGGTTCAATGGCAGTATAGACATAACCATTTATTCTCTTTCCATGCCACTTTACACCTGAATCGACATCAAATCTTCGAAATAGGTATTCACAGGTGGGCCCCCACCATCCATCCATACTAAAAAACATCGGAGACACGGGAAACGGAATATGATTGTCATCATAAAACCAGAACAACTTCTTTTCCGCTTCATCCTTCCATTCTACGGGAAAGCCATCATCACCCAGAAACTCCGCTAAAACTTTTGATGTATCCATACAACCTCCAAAAAATATCAATTATTATTTATTATCGATAATCGATTTACACTATCTTCCACCCTGAAACCCTTTCTGTCAAGTAAAAGTTTTACTTAATTCCAAAAATGTGCTGTGATTATCATTTTGAATAGAAAGATATGAAAAGAAATACTACCACGGGTTACTTTAAAAAAGTATATAACTATAAGTTAGGATTTTTTGAAATGACATTGAATTATTCGAAGAAGAAAAAGAATTCCACTGGGGATAAAATTATCTCCAGTGGAACGGATCAAAATAATTTAGAGAATTTTCTCTATTTCATCAAAGATAATCTGCGGATTTTTTGCTCTCATCATATAATAAGGTTTATTCGCAGCAAACCGGCTCACAAAATCACCCCTTTTTCTTCTGAGTTCATCCGTATCCATTATAGGCATCACGAGACCACCCGGAGCAAGAAGCTGGTTGAGTCCAAAGTAATTCATTACAGAATGATAAGTTTGATATTCCCGTTCAAATTCCTGCATCTCTATTACTTTGGTTGCAAAGTGCCCATCGATCCCAGGCATAATCACAAGATCTACCGGTTTTTCTTCTTCATAAATAAGGAATTCGGGTTCTTTATCAAAAAATTTGGCAACACCTTCATCCTGACTTGGAAGATCCGATCTTTCAGTTCCCTTAGCCCTCTCATTCTGTCTAAGATAAACACTTTTTGAACCATACACTACAATACCATCATCATTGGTTACTGTTGTTTCAGTAGAAACTATCTTTCCACCCCTTCTACAGCCTTCAATCTGGTTCATACTCTTTCCATGGTTATTTTCACCACCGAGGAAAAGTATAGTCTTATCCTTATATCTTACAGCAGAACTGTGAAAAGGATGAAGACCTACCTTATCCATCTCAAATGCGAGCATAGTTGTAAAAATCTTATTCAATTCACCCTGTTCCCACTGACCGTCCAGCAGGAGTTTTCCAGCTTTGTATTGGATATTCTTAATCTTGGCATCTCTAGTCCAGATTACATCGGGATCTGATTTTGTCAGCTCCTTTCTGGACTGAACAGAGCCTAATCTATAATTCAGAAAGGTCATATCATCAACTATTGTATTGAGATTATTTCCTGCACCTTTAACATCTATTCTGAGTACACCACTTCCACTTACAAGTTCTTCGCTTAAAATCGACATATTTTTTTCCCCTTAGTCTTAATAATTTTGCTCAATTACACCATCTGTGGCTTCATAACCACTTTAAGCGAACCGTCTTTCTGATTCGCAAATATGTCCATCGCTTTTGCATAATCCTTTAACGGGAATACATGGGTGATAAGGTCTTTAATCTCCTGTTCGTGTTGCATTGCCATAGAGATACTCTTTATCAATGTGTTCGGATTTGCTCTGTTTCCAACAATTTCAACATCATCAAGTACAAGTTGCTTGATGGGAATCGCTACATCTTCTTTCGGAAGCCCGATAATTGATATTGATCCACCTCGTGCAATTACATTACAGCAGTTCTGAACTCCGGCAGGAGCACCGGTACACTCGATTGCTCTCTTTGCCCCGAGTCCCTCAGTCAGTTCCTTCACCCTATCAACAACCTTTTCTTTCATGAAGTCAATTGGGGTCGCACCGAGCTTCTCCGCCGCTTCAAGACGATTGCCTGTGTCAGCACAGATAATCTGTCCTGCACCCATAGTCTTTGCACATATGATTGACATCAACCCCTGTGCCCCTGCACCGCTAATGAATACCGAATCACCAACTTCGATTCTTGAGTGCTCGACAACATGCAATGCGATACTCAGCGGATCCATGCACGATGCTACGTCATAACTCATCTCGTCGGGAATCTTTGCTATAGTCTTAACAGATGCCACCATGTACTGTGCATATGCGCCATCTGTAATATGTCCATACATTCTGTGTATCTTTTGGTTTCCATAGTTCAGGCAGATAGTGAATCTTCCTTCCAGACAGTTGCGGCAATACCCACAACCACAGTTTGCAATTCCGCAAACACGGTCGCCTAACTTCCAACCAACGTCATCACATTTTTCACCCATACCTACGATCTCGCCGGCCCATTCGTGTCCCAGAATTAGTGGAAACTCTTGAGGCCACATACCGGGAAAATCTCCCGTAACAATATGAGCGTCTGTTCCACAGATAGAGACAGATTCTACTCTGACAAGAACTTCAAATTCGCCCGCTTCTGGTGTTGGTAAATCGATATACTCAAGATCATTCGGCGCATTCAAACGCACCGCTTTCATAGTTTTCTCAATACTCATTTTCTTTCTCCTTATATGACATAATTATTTATCGAACTTATGTTAGAATTTTATTTTGTTCCAATGCACCATAGGTAATCCAGCACAAGGTGCTTTGAAGTATGGTATTTTAGTACCCCTGAGACAGCCAATATATATAGTATCTAAAGATGGTCCGCCAAAAGTAACAGACGCCATCCAGGGCGCTATACCTCTGCCAGTTTCAAATAAAGTTTCAGAATCAACACAACTTGCATAAAACTGTTTGTCCAGTGCAGCAACTTTCTCAGGGTCACCTTCGTCCAGGATAACTTTAAAATCACCATCTGGTGTTATAACCCAAAGTTTATCAGAGTACACACTTGTACCCCAAAGATTGCCATAACTGTCAAAAGCAATTCCGTCCGGGTAGGCACCTTTACCCATATGTTTCGGACCATAAATCTCTCTATCATGCAGGTCGCCGTTTTTATCACATCTCCAGCGAAGGATTCGGCCACCTGTGGTTTCTACAGCGTATAAATACTCTTCTTTTTCATCAAACCTTACTTCATTGGTGAAATGCAAACCTTCGGCTACAACGTGGATACCTCTTTCGTCATATCTTGCAATATAGCCGTCCTCAAGATCTGGAACCAGGGCGTCGATCCAGTTTTTCTTTTTCGTTGTGATGGTTATCCACATTCTATTTTTTGAATCTCTTAGAACAAAATTTACTTTACCGATTTCTTTCCCGTCAATTTTATCAAAAAGTACTTCAGTTTCGCCGGTACGCTTCATTCTTTCCAAACAGTCTGTACCAAAGTTCGAAATCAGGATATCTCCATTTTCAGCAAATGCCAGACCATTTGGCAACGTTCCATGAAAGAATCTATCAACATCTTCAGAAGCATTAATACCACTTGTGTGCTTCTGTGTAATCACTTCTTGCTTTCCGTCAGGCTGTATATGTACAACTCCGCCACGTGCATCGGCAGCCCAAAGACTACCGTCCGGTTCTGCTAATATACATTCTGGTCGTTGCAGATCTTCTCCGATATATTTGATATCCGCAGGATCAATCGAAAACTCTTTAATAGGATTATTCTTATTCATTATTCTGCCTCTTGTAAGATTTATTTTGTTCAAATTTCAAACCTTCATGAAATTCATAATTCTGTAATCCAGTAGGTGGGGCAAAAAAGCAAACAACCTTCATCTCGACATTACCTACATTACGAGTAACTACTCAGCACCAACCATGAATGGGTTTCCGGCAAAGACTCTTAAAAGCGCTTCCATTGCATGAACATCG
>JAEINK010000020.1 GCA_016342585.1 Spirochaetales bacterium | reverse complement strand
TGATGCATAATTCCCTCCGGAATTAAACATCGCCATTTTTCTGAAAGTCGTCTCTATGGGATTGTGGAGCGCTTACAATTATACTATAATTTAAATATTGAAATTACCGACAGGATCCATTACTGAGCTTCAGGGATGCATGTGTTTATGAAAAGAATTCTTTCTATAATTGGGCTTCTTTGTTTGACCCTTTTTTCTCTCATGGGACAATCAAACAATCACGTCCTTTTTATAAGTTCATATCATCCCGGGTTTTTAACATTATTTCAGCAGATTGATGGTTTGCAGGATGAATTTAAAACAAAGGGTATAGAAATGGACATAGAGTTCATGGATATGAAGCGATTTCCAGATGAACAGAACGAACAGCGTTTTTATCAGGATATAAAATATAAGATCGACAGAGTTCCCAAATATGATGCAATTGTTGTCGGAGATGATTATGCATTCAATTTTGCACTGAAGTATCAAAATGTATTGTTTTCTGAAATACCAATTGTTTTTTTAGGTGTAAATGACGTTTCAAAAGCAATAGAACAAAATAAAAATCCCTGGATTACCGGTGTAATCGAAGCGATCTCTCTAACTGAAACAATCGATTTAATGCTTTTGCAGCGACCGGATTTGGAACAGATAATTGCAATTAGCGATAATACCGTTTGCGGAAGGGCCGATGCCGAAACCTTTTTGAAAATCGAATCTCCCGATGTCAAATTGAAGCTGCTTTCATTATCTGAATTAAGCTGGAATGCGCTTTTAACAAAATTAAGAGGGCTCAACCGGGATACATCTTCTTTATTACTCCTGTCAGCCTACACAGATATAAATAATGAAACAAAGTCGTTTGACCAGGGGATGAATTTAATAAAATCAAATTCATCTTTACCAATATATCACTTATGGGAACATGGAATAGGTTTCGGAATATTAGGCGGACATGTCGTAAGTCATTTCAGGCAAGGTCAGTTAGCTGGCAATATAGTAGGCCGGATTTTCGAGGGCGAAAACATTCAATCAATCCCTGTTGTTGAGAGGAGTCCAAATATATACAGCTTTGATTTTAATGAATTAAAGGCGTTTGGAATTGGTCTTAAAACTGTCCCTTCTGATAGTATTCTTATTAATTCTCCCGCAGTGCTATCCCATGAGTATCGTATACTTATCTTAAATTTCATGGTGGTCTTCGGATTTATGTCAATAATTTTTGTGATCCTCTTATTGAACTATCTCAAAATCAAGAAAATTGAATCAACTTCAAGAAATCTCAAGACTGCCATAGAACAAATTCCAATATCAGTCGTAATAACCAATAAGAAGGGCGATATCGAATATGTTAACAACAATGTATGTGAATTAACAGGTTATTGTCTGGAAGAACTTATTGGTCAAAACCCCCGAATATTTAAAGATGATAATATTCATTCCATCGATTTTAAATTATTTTGGTCAGAAATCACTGGGGGGCATGATTGGAGGGGATATTTCTATAATGTTAAGAAGGACGGAAGCCCTTATATTGAGAAAGCTCTTGTTTCTCCTATGGTAAATGAAAAAGGTGTTATTACTAACTTTATAGGGATACAGGAGGATGTCACCGACCAAATTGAGAGAGACAAGATTAATAATATGTTGCTTTTCACACTCGATCAAACCAGTGATTCCGTCGAGATCCTTGGATTAGATAAAAAAATCCTTTATGTAAATCGCGAATTTACAGAACGGACAGGTTATAGCTCTGAAGAAGTCCTGGGGCGGTATGCTCTGGATTTATTTGGTGATGCAACCACTAATAATGCAGAACTTGAACATGTTATGTGGTATGAGTTAGAAAGAGGTCGACCCTGGAGAGGGCGGTATACAAATAAAATTAAGGATGGCTCGTTTATTATTGAAGATGTAACTGCTTCTCCAGTTCATGATAATGAAGGGCAATTACAATATTATTCATATGTAAAAAAGAATATGACGACCATACTAGAGCAAGAGAAAGAACAACAGATTTTTAAAGAAAAATTGAATCAATCTCAAAAATTAGAGTCCATAGGTCGTTTGGCGGGTGGGGTGGCCCATGATTTTAATAATGTTTTAGGTGTTATCATTGGTTATACCGAGATTTCCATGGAAGAAGTAGATCCTGAAGGTCATATTCATAATTATTTAGAACAGATTTTAAAAGCAGCAATCAAATCAGCAGATATAACGCAGCAACTTTTAGCTTTTGCAAGGAAACAGGATATCTCTCCTCAATCTTTAAATATAAATACTGTTGTGGAAGATATTTTGGATATGTTGAAGAGGTTGATAGGTGAAAATATTCAATTGTCCTGGGTTCATGGGGTTCACATTCCCCCCATATTCTTTGATCACTCTCAGTTTGATCAGGTTGTTGTAAATCTTTGTATTAATGCAAAGGACGCAATAGATAAAACCGGGGAAATTGAAATTGGGACAGACAGGGCTTTTATTGATGAAGATTATGCCAAAATTTATAAAGGGGCAAAAGTCGGTGAATATGTACGGCTGACAATTAAAGATAATGGTTGCGGGATGGCGCCGGAAATTTTAGAACATGTATTCGAACCGTTTTTTACCACAAAAGAGAAACATAAGGGAACCGGTTTGGGTTTGGCGACGGTATATGGGTGCATTAAACAGAATAATGGATTCATTACAGTCAGTAGTGAAATCGGTGTGGGCTCCACTTTTGAATTATATTTTCCATTAGCCTCAACAGTAGCAAAATTAAGTGAATCGAAGGAAAATCTACAAATATATGATCACGATAATGATGAAACTATTCTACTTGTTGAGGATGAGCTTGAAAACCTTGAAATCACGAAGAATATTTTGATAAAAATTGGATACCGAATTATGGCTGTAGATTCCCCAGTGAAGGCTTTGAATTTAATAAAGGATAAAAATCATTCTATAGATTTACTTGTTTCTGATGTAATTATGCCTGAAATGAGTGGGTTTGATCTATATAAAAATGTTCTAGAGTATTCTTCTTCCCTGCCATGCCTTTTCATTTCCGGTTATACCGATGATGTGTTTACATCAGAAAACAGAGATATTTTAAGAACAAATTTTCTACAAAAGCCTTTTACAATGTCGGAATTAGCGGCCGGTGTAAGGAAGGCCCTTGATGGTTCGGATAAAACCCGGATTCTGTGATTTTTTCTGTTTTTCTTAAATGGAGGAAATACCGTATTGTTAACAAAAAAAGATAGCACCGTGTTCAGAAAAAACTTGTGCGACAGAATTTCTTGTGATAATATAATGTAACCGGTTACATAGAAGGTTTTATATTTTTTCTTCCATATGTAACCGGTTACATCAAACCTGGAGGGATTATGGAAACGAAGAAAGAACCGGCGCAGGAAGATTACCCATTAACAGAAGTACCTGCAAATGCAAGGAAAAGTCTACTGTCCACATCAGTAGTACTTTTAGGATTCACTTTTTTTACCGCGACCATGTGGGGAGGCGGAAGTCTGGGGGTTGCTTTCAGTTTCCCTGGAATCATAGGAGTCACATTTCTCGGAAACCTTCTGCTTGGAATTTATGTAGCCATCCTTGGCTATATTGCTTTTAAGAGTGGTTTAAACTCTGTATTAATGGGTAGATTCAGTTTTGGTGATTATGGCAGCAAATGGCCTGATTTTGTTCTTGGATTTACCCAGATAGGGTGGTATGCCTGGGGAACCGCCACAGTAGCTCTGGTTTTTACCAAGCTGTTAAATCTTCCGGAAGGCTTGAATATTCCGTTAATGATTTTCTTCGGTTTTGCTTTCTGCTGGACCGCCTATGTCGGGTATCGGGGCCTTGAATTATTGTCCAAGGTTGCTGTCCCTGCCATGACTATTCTGATTATACTCAGTTTTGTCATAGCGACAAAGGATATCGGCGGCTTAAAAGGCTTATTGGCTATTGAACCTTCGCAATCGATGAGTCTTGGCGCCGCTCTGACCATAGTGTTCGGAACCTTCGTAAGTGGAGGAACCCAGGCTACAAACTGGACCAGATTTGCTAAATCAGCAAAGGTTGCGGTTTTCGCCAGTCTTGTCGCGTTTTTTATTGGAAATGGGCTAATGATCTTTGCCGGAGCCTATGGCGCCATTGTCTATCAGGAAGCAGATATCGTGAATGTTCTTGCTCTTCAAGGCTTACTGCTTGTGGGAATTGTAATGCTCTTCTTGAATATCTGGACAACCCAGGATAACACAATTTATAATTTCTCGGTTGCTGGCTGTAATCTTGTACGAAGTAAAAACAGAAAAAGAATGACTTTGATCGGTGCCGCTATCGGGACTGTCCTGGCAATATTTGGTATGTATAACTGGCTTATACCATATTTAGTTCTTCTTGGAACTTTTATTCCACCAATCGGTGGCGTAATCATGGCGGATTTCTTTTATAAACATAAAAGAAAATACCCAAGCCTGGCTGCGGTTAAGTTCAAGAAATTCAATATTACCGGTATTGCAGCCTATGTTGCAGCCTCCGCTGTTGCCTATTTTTCTCCAGGTGTTCCCCCCATAAATGGAATTATCGCCGCTGTCATATTCTATATAATTTTCGATTTGATTTTTATGGCCCTCGGGTTTAAACAGGACCATGAAATTGTAGAAGAAGCAGAGGCTGTCGAATAATATTGAGGAATAACATGGAGATGATCATTAGGAATTGTCGTCTTAGGAACCTGATTGAGTTACAGGATATTGGGATCGAAGACGGAAAAATAAAGACAATTACACCAAGGCTAACCTCAACATCGAAGGTTGAAATAGACGCCGGCGGCAAGCTGGTGTCTTCCCCCTTCGTTGATCCCCACCTTCATCTTGATGCTGTATTGAGCGCCGGGAACCCCCGCTATAATACATCAGGGACTCTGCTTGAGGGGATTCAGATTTGGGGTGAGCGAAAGAAAACTCTTACCAAAGAGATTATAAAAAAGAATGCCCTGAAGGCTATAAAATGGGAGATCGCCAACGGGACATTAAGGATCCGAACTCATGCGGATACGACCGATCCCTCTCTGATTACTGTTGAAGCACTTATCGAATTGCGGGAAGAGGTTAAGGACTTAATCGATCTGCAAATCGTTGCGTTTCCCCAGGATGGGATCTTCACCTCTCCGGATGGGGCTGCTTTAATGGCGAGAGCCCTGGATATGGGAGCAGATATTGTTGGAGGAATTCCCCACAATGAGTTTACCCGGGAAGATGGAGTTGCGGATGTTCTCTTCGCCTTTGAACAGGCGGAGAAGAGAGGGCTGCAGGTAGATCTTCATGTTGATGAGACCGGTGATGAACAATCACGTTTTGTTGAGGTAATGGCTAAGGAGACGATTAACCGGGGGATGTCCGGAAGAATTACCGCCAGTCATACTACAGCCATGCATAACTATAACAATGATTATGCATTCAAGCTTCTCGGTATCCTTAAGCGGGCGGAAATGAATATGGTCACAAATCCTTTTGACAATTCGGTTCTTCAAAACAGGACCGACGGGTATCCCAGAAGGAGGGGGCATACCAGGGTCGATGAGATGCTTGAGCGGGGAATTAACGTTTGTATTGGTCATGATTCGATTATGGATCCCTGGTACCCTATGGGGAAGGGGAGTATGCTAGAAGGGGCTAGTCTGCTTATGCATACAGCTCATCTAAGCGGGAGAGAACAGGTTGGTCAGCTCTTTGATATGATCACCCTGAATTCCGCCAGGACTATGAATCTTTCTGATTACGGACTTGAGACGGGTAATACCGCGGATCTTATTATACTGGATGCGGAAAATGAATCCGACGCCATACGGCTAAAGAGTGAATGTCTCTATGTGATAAGAAAGGGCAAGGTGATCATGGAAACGAAACCGGCAGAGCGGATATTTGATCCCCTCTCTACAGCAGAAAGGATAGATTTCAAATTGAAAGATTAAACAGTACCCTGAAGAAAGGCTAAGTAAAAATCCCGGATTTTCCGGGATTTTTTTTGCTGGTTTATTGTGAAAAATGCTATAGTAATTGAAACTGTGAGGACGAATTTTAATGGCAACGATTCGGGAAGTAGCGAAGAATGCTGGTGTTTCTATTGCTACGGTTTCCAGGGTACTGAATCACCCTGATACTGTGGCTCCGGAAACCAGTGCCCATATTTTAAAAGTGATGGATGACCTCGATTTCTCCCCCAACGGTCCTGCCCGGAGTTTAGCCTTAAAAAAGACCTATACCATAGGATTACTTGTCCCGGATATCTTAAACCCCGTTTATCCTGAAATTGCAAAGGGGGTAGGAGAAATTGTCAATAAAAAGGGATTCCAGCTTCTTCTCTGTAACACAGAAGGTCTAAGGAAGAAGGAGACGGAGTATATCCAATCCCTGGAATCAAGGAAAGTTGACGGATTGATACTGACCGACAGTCAATTGCCGGATGAAGAAATAGAGAGATTGAAAAAGCAGGATACGAAGATAGTTCATGTTGGGAAAAAGAGGGGTTTCGGGGCTGATGGTGCCGTCTTTACGGATTTTTCTCTGGGTGCCTTTATGGCTGTATCTCATTTAACAACGCTGGGTTATAAAAAGATTGCCTTTATAAGTGGTCCGGAAGATCATCTTGAGAATCGGGAGAAGGGGGAGGGGTACAGGAAGGCTCTGGGTGAAGCGGCTCTTCCTCTGGACTCTCGATTTACTCTTTCTGGCGATAATGACATTGAAGGGGGGTATCTTGCTGCAAAGAAATTACTGAAAATGAAAACTCCTCCTGAGGCTATTTTCGCCGCTGGTGATCTGATGGCAATAGGGGCGATGGAAGCTGTAAAATCCGAAAACCTGAGGATACCGGAAGACGTCGCCATTGTCGGGTATGATAATATCCGGATATCAGCACTTGTTGAACCTAAACTGACAACAATAACCTATCCTGTTTACAGAATGGGATTAATCGCCGCAAGACTCCTGTTTAATTCTATCGATAATGGTTCCACTGAACCGGAAAACATTTATCTTGAGCCCGGGTTGGTTGTCCGGCGTTCCTGCGGTAATACGGAAAGAGTAACAGAGATTTTTAACTAATGGAGGGTGTATGAACTTAGGAGTTAAATATGCAGGACTTGAATTAAAGAATCCTCTGCTTCTTGCGGCAGGCCCTCTGAGCCGGAGCAGTGATACTATGATTCGCGCCCTGGACGCGGGATTCGGGGCTGTTGTGACCGAAACTATAGTTAATGAGATCAGACCCAATGTTAAGCCCAGGCTGGTAAGAAGGGCAAACGGGATGCAGAATATAGGGCTTTACAGTGAATTCTCTCTGGAAGAGTGGGAAGTCGAAATCGATAAAGTAAAGGAATACGGGGGCACCGTAATTGCCAATATTCTTGCCCATACACCGTCGGAGCTTGCGTATGTAGCCCGAATGGTTGAAAAATTCGGAGCCGATGCCATAGAACTTGGCGTTTCATCTCCCCATGGTGAGGGGCTGGAAGTTCTCACTTCCGATTCAGAGAAAGTATTCAGGTTCACTGGTGCGGTCGTTGAAGCAGTCAACATTCCAGTAACGGTAAAGATGTCCCCGAATGTTACCAATATGGCAAAGGTCGCCAATGCCGCCGAGAGGGCGGGGGCCATGGGAATTTCTGCAATAGATACAGTACGTTCTATAATCGGTGTGGATATAGATAACCAGAAAGCATTGCTGCCCACCTTTGGTGGTTATTCGGGGAGTCCTATTCGACCTATCGGTCTTGCTGCTGTGGCAACGATCGCTCAGGCTGTGAAAACAGATGTAAGCGGGATTGGAGGAGTGGAGGATTATAAATCTGTCCTTGAATATATAATGCTGGGAGCTTCGTCTGTACAAATGCTTACTCATATAATTCTAAATGGATGGGAGACTGCCGCCTCTATCCTTGAAGGGCTCCAGAGATGGATGGAAAAATCGGGAGTGGAAAATATGGACGAACTTAAAGGAACGGCCCTCTCTTCTCTCCACTCATTTGAAGAAATCCAAATGGAATCCTGCACCTCGATGGTTGTCTCCGAATGCAGAAGTCCTGATTGTGAAAGATGCATTACAGGATGCATGTACGATGCTATTAGTTGTACAGCCGGGGTATATTCTGTTGATAAATCCGAATGCACTGGCTGTGGTCTTTGTGTGAGCAATTGCCCAGATAAATGTTTTAAATTAGAGTGGTAGAACTGTCAGGTGGCAAAACTGTATTAAGCTATAAATCAATAATCCCACCGGTGTATTAACTATAAATTACCAGCAAAAGCTCCCTTTGCATTTTCTCTGGCTTTTTTACATGATTATAATAATAATCTCATTTGCGTTTTAAATATTAAATAATCGGTGCGAGAGAATTATGTGAAAAAATATATTCTGTGTAAAACATCTGTTCTTAACATCTCCCTATATGTGAAGGAGGAATTATGAATAGATTATTCTTGATGATCTGGAGCCTCATGTTTTTGCTTTTTACAGGGTGTTCCAATTCTGAATGCAAATGCCTTCTTTATGGAGGTCCGTATTTGCCAGATCCCCCGTTTCCCGCTATAATCTACATAAAGAAACTTAACCTGGTGGTGGTTATTTTGAGTGATCGATCCGTAGAAAGTCATTATTACCTCTTCTCCAGAGAAATACCCTATGAAGATTCAGATTCACGAATTGTTCTTCTGGGGGACCTTGTCTGTACTCCCGATTATTTCAAAGATTTCCACACCCATTCGGCCATTGAGATCTGTCTGATCACCGAAGGGCGGGGGAGCTTTTTTATCGGGGAAGAGGAGTATGCCGTTAAGCCGGGTAATATCTTCCTTACCCATCCGATGCAGGTTCATCGTTCAAAAGCGGATGCCTTCGCTCCCTACCGGATGTACTATCTGGCTTTTAATATCGCCGAGGATTCGGTGTTCTCTCCCATGTATAAACAGTTGGCCAGGATGGATAAGCATCTTGTGGTGGATCAGTATAATCTTTCCCACTTCTTTGGCCTTCTGGTGGCAGAAATGCTTATGCAGGAAGAGGGGGCTGAGGCGGCTATCCGAAGCCTTTTTCATACGATAATTGTTTATCTCCATCGGAATTTTTTAGTAGATCGGCTGAAAGTTACAAAAAAAATCACCTCACGTCATCTGTTAATCCAAAAAGTGGTGGCCATCGTCGAAAAAGATTTCGAAAAGGGCCTCGATCTGAAGAGTATTGCCGGTCAGATTGGGTATACCCCCTCCTATCTCAGCCGTATTTTTAAGCAGCAGATGGGTAAGAGTCTTTCCCAGTATTGGAACCAGTTACGAATGAGTCGTGCCAGGATGTATATTCACAGTGAGCCCGATAAGACGCTTCAGGAGATCTCCCGGATGGTAGGCATAGAAGATTATCATTACTTTTCCCGCCTGTTTAAACTCTATTGCGGCCATTCTCCTACTGAAGAACGAAAATCCCAAAATAATCCAAATTCTTAGACAAAATCCTCTAACGACATCTGCCAGCAAATCGGTCATACTTAATATAACAGACAGGTGAGGTTTATAGATTGTGAAAGGAACTATTTTTGATATAAAGAGATTCGCGGTTCATGACGGACCAGGTATTCGTTCAACCCTTTTTTTTAAAGGCTGTCCTCTGAAATGCCTTTGGTGTCATAATCCGGAGGGGATAGGTCTTTGTCCAGCGCTATGGTATTTTCCGACCAAATGCATCGGCTGTCGACTTTGCCTGGAAGCCTGTCCGGAGGATAGTCTTTCTGTCCAAGGTGAAGATCCCTTTTATATAGCTATTGATAAAAAATCCTGCACCTCCTGCGGGAAATGTGTACAGGTCTGTCCTACAGGTGCTCTGGAATTTGATGGAAAAGAGATAGATCATACTGAAGTTATTGCAGAACTTCTGAAAGACCGCAGCTTTTTTGAGGAGTCTAAAGGAGGTGTGACCCTTTCGGGAGGGGATCCCGTTTTACAGCCTGAGTTTGCATTTCAGATTTTAGGAGAGTTAAAGGCTGAAGGAATTCATACGGTCCTTGAGTCTGCCCTCTTTTGTTCTCCTGAAGTCCTAGAGCAGTTCATCCCTCTGGTCGATCTGTTCCTGGCGGATTTTAAGGTATTCTCTGATGAGCTTCACCGAAAGTTCACCGGGGTTTCCAATCTTACTATCATCAGGAATATAACCTATCTCCTTCACTCCGGTAAAGAGGTGCTCATAAGGATACCTCTCATTCCCCTTCATACGGCTACCAATGAGAATCTCACCGCCATCGCCGATTTTTTAAAATCCACAGGTGTCCCCGTGAAGTGTGAGTTGTTGAATTATAATCCCCTGGCGGTGAGTAAATACCGGTTGTTGAATATAGATAATAAAGCCATCGAGGGATTGAAGCCCTTTTCTATAGAGCAAATTAAGACCTGGGAGGAGATTATCGCTTCCAGGGGGATCGAAATAGTTTCGGAAAATCAATAATAAGGTGAATGAAGAGGTGAGTATCAAGATGATTAAACAACTGGTTGAAAAGGCACATCAGGGTGAACCTGTATATATTAACAGAGTAAGAGCTGTTTTTGCTTCCCTCCCGACGGATGAGAGGTGTGAAATTAATGCCCACCTTTTGCAGATGGATGGGGTGAGTAACCGCTGTTTCACTTTTTACATTCCCCGGAATTGGGACGCGGAAGGCGTTGATCATCTAATCGGTGATTATCTTTCTGGAGAGGTTTACAATATTCTTTCGACCCTGGGAGGGAGAAAAATTACCTTCTATTGTGATGTGCAGAACACTCAGGTTGTGACCAAAATGGAAGATTTAATACGATCCTTTGATCTGGACCTCCCCCGGGGGAAACGGCAAGGTTATGGCCGCTCCATTAATGTTATTGATCGTATGTTATCGGCAATGGAAGGGCGAGACTCTTCCTTTTTAATGGAGATAAAGGATCTTACGGCGCTTCCTGTTATAGAGGACAATTTGGAATCTCTTGATGTAAAAGAGGGCGTTTTTTCTCGATTGGTTCCCGCTCTGGCACACAAGCGGGTGCTTGGGATTGATGTGGGGGGAACTGATATAAAACTGGCTTTAGTGGGTGAAGGGAAAATTCTCTGTATGAAGGAGTATGACTGGTTTCCCGCCCTTTTTAAGGAATCCCGGGAGTTGGTAAATCCGATTGTGCTGTTAACCCGGCTTCTTTCTGTCTGGCAGGGTGTTCATCTTTCGACGACCGAGATCCCCGGGGAAAAGCTAGCCCTCCTGGATGCCGCGATGCAGCAGGATGCCGGGGATGAGCTTATTTTACGAACCTGTGAAAGCCTGGAAAATTATATAGAAGATAAGGAGTCCCGATTTGATGGGATTGGCCTCTGTTTTCCCGATGTTGTGGTCAATGATAAGGTCGTCGGGGGGGAAGTATATAAAACCCGTGGAATCCGTTTGAATCCTGAAATAAATTATGAAGAAGATTTTAAACAACTGACTGACTTAAACCTGGCACTTTCTCCCTTCTGTCTCTACCCCGATGGTGTCAGTTTCACCAATGATGGCCCCATGGCGGCTTTTACCGCCGCAGTGGAGTGGGCGGCATCGGGTGATTCTGATTTACTGGACAGGGGCTTTTTTGCCCACACCCTGGGAACGGAATTGGGTACCGGTTGGGTTCGGGAGGATGGCTCCATCCCCGATCTTCCCCTGGAAGTCTATAACTGTATTATCGATTTAGGCAGTTATCCTGAGAGGGAGTACAAGGCCGATGACCTGCGAAGTGTGAATAATTTCAACACGAACCTTCCCGGGACTCTGCAGAAGTATGCCAGTCAAAGCGGGGTCTTTCGTTTGGCTCTGAAGTACTTTCCGGAACAGCGGCCCGATCTTTATGAAGAGCTTAAGGGGAAGGGGTTTGTGGTTAAGGGGGAAGGTGGTGACATGCTGGTGGTTCCCTCGGAAAATCCGGACCTGAGAAAGCCCTTTTTAGAGCATATGATGGCCTTATTGGAGCGTGAAAATGATGAGGTGAATAACAGGATATGGAATGATATTGGAGAATCACTCGGGGTGACATTTGAGGAAACAGAGCGGCTTCTTCATCCCAAATCCAAAAAGCGGATACTCTTCGGACGGCTTGTGAAAAGGGCTGCCTGTTATAAAGCCATGGAGACGGGGGCGCAAACAGTTGTCCCTGATATTGAATTTGAAGTGGCAGATGCCAGTATTGCCTTCACGCCATTAATGAAGCAGTTGGAAGCCGATAAAACCTTTACGGTAGCCCAATTCGCCCAGGCTGTCGGGGCTGTTTATTTTGCTGTGGATGGATTAATCAGAAAATCCATAATTCAGGAGGAAGAGAGATGAACACACGTATGAACTATGTTGAGAATATTGCTGCCCTGGAGCTACCCCCCCGAATCGAGGGGCTTAAAGTCCGGATGATAGCGGAGGAGCGCTACCTCTCCCTGGAACAGGGACGCATAATAACCCGGGTATATAAGCAGCATGACGGGAAATCCCGCACCCTCAAAAGGGCCCTGGCCTTGTCGGCGGCTTTGGAAGAATTGGCTATCCGAATAGATAAGGATGAGCTGATCGTAGGCAATCGAACCTCAGAAGTCCGGGGAGGTGTTGTCTCTCCAGAAGCGGGGATTGCCTGGATCGATAAAGAGATGGAGACACTTGAAACTCGTCCTCAGGATAAATTCAAGGTTCATCCTGAAGATATCGATGAATTCCGGCGGGAAATTCTGCCTTACTGGCGGGGAAACACCCTGGAAGATATCATTAAAGATCGTCATGGTGAAGAGATTTCTGCCATTGGGATGGTGGCTAAGATAAATCAGAAGGATCATCCCCAGGGACATATCTGTCCGGATACGGTGAAGTGGTTAAGAGTCGGTCCTGCCGGTCTGGAAGAGGAGGCTGGTCAGCTTCTGAAGACCGCGAAGGAAGAGAAGAAGGGTGTCGAAATCCTGGAGTTCTATGAGGCTGTGATTATTTCTCTCCGGGGAGCCCGGCAATTTATACGCCGTTATGCCGATTTGGCAGAAAATATGACCCAAAAAAAGGATGGTAATTCCGAAGAATTACGAGAAATTGCCAGAATTTGCCGGAAATTAGCCGACGGTGCCCCTGAGAGTTTTCATGAAGCCCTGCAGGCTCTCTGGTTTCTCAATGTCATTCTTCATATGGAATCCAATGCCTCCTCTTTTTCACCAGGTCGGGCGGATCAGTACCTCTACTCCTACTGGAAAAAGGATATGGAGAGTGGTCGCCTTGATTATGGCCGTTCCCTGGAGCTGCTTGAAGCCCTCTGGTTAAAATTTAATCAGATCGTTTACTTGAGAAATTCCAACAGTGCCAAATACTTTGCCGGGTTTCCCATCGGGTTTAATATTGCCATCGGCGGCCAGGATGCTTCGGGTGGGGACAGTTCCAATGAACTTTCATTTCTCATGCTCAAGGCGCAGGATCATCTCGGTCTGCCTCAACCCAACCTTTCGGCCCGGCTGTTTGCCGGCAGTGAAGAGGATTTTATCCTGGCGTGTTCCCGGGTTATCGGGAAAGGAAGCGGGATGCCCCAGATCTTCAACGATGAGAGTATCATTCCTGCCCTGAAGGCGCAGGGGATTCGTGATGAAGATGCCCGGAACTACGCTATCGTGGGCTGTGTGGAACTGACCACCCACGGGAATTCCCTGGGGTGGAGTGATGCGGCTATGTTCAACCTGGTGAAAGCATTGGAACTGACCTTGAACAACGGCAAATGCCTGCTGTCAGGAGACCAACTTGGGTTGGATTTGGGAAACCTTGAAAGCTATAACTCCTTCCAGGAGCTGGAGAATGCCTATAAGATTCAGCTGGATCACTTTATTGATCGGATGATGGTGATGTGTGGCAAAGTTGACCGCATTCACGCGGAGGTGGTCCCCTCCAGTTTTCTCTCATCGGTCATTGAAGGGTGTCTGGATTCGGGAAAGGATGTCACTGCCGGTGGTGCGGTCTACAATCTGTCGGGGATTCAGGCTATTCAGGTTGCCAATCTTGCGGATAGCCTCGCTGCGGTTAAACAGCTCGTTTATGATGATAAGGCCGTTTCCGCGGGAGAACTCCTTGCGGCTCTGCGGGAGAATTATCAGGGACATGAAATTCTGCGGCAGCGTGTTTTAAATAAGGTACCGAAGTATGGAAATGATATCGACTGGGTGGATGAAATCGGGGCCAAGTGGGTAGAATATTTTGCCAGTAGGATGGGTGATTTTACCAATGCCCGGGGAGGCCGTTATCACACCGGACTCTATACCGTTTCTGCTCACATCCCAATGGGGCATAATGTCGGTGCTTCACCGGATGGACGCATTGCTAAAGATCCCCTGGCTGATGGCGGTGTATCGGCCATGTACGGCCGGGATATTAACGGTCCTACAGCCCTCCTTAAATCTGTATCTAAGATTAATCCCAGTAACGGCAGCAACGGTACGTTGTTGAATATGAAGTTTTTACCGGAATTTTTTATGACTCCCCAGGGGGTAATGAAATTCGCACAATTCCTTCGTACTTTTGTGAAGTTGCATATAAATCACATACAGTTTAATGTTCTTAGAAGAGAGGATTTGGAAGTGGCCAGACAAAATCCCGAACAGTATAAAGGGTTAACGGTTAGAGTTGCCGGTTATACTGCCTATTTTGTGGAACTGTCCGGGGATCTTCAGGAAGAGATAATTGCCAGAACCAGTTATGAGGAGACCTGATCACTTCCTGCGGATGAACTCAGTTTAAATTGTTCTGAAAAAATGGAAAAGTGCAGGAGCGTTGAATTGGTATGTCCTTACATACTCTTAGGCTGATAAGGAAGATTTTCGTTATCAGCCAATTAAACAATTCATGACTTATCTGTCCTGATTAGTCCTTCCCGGGGTTAATTCCCCTCGTATTTGGATGACCCCACTGGCTAAGGCTTCAATCAAAGATTTGTAATTTAAGGAACCTTCCAACGCATCTTTCTCTTGTCTCTGTCAAGGCTGTATTTTTAATAATGTACTCAGTAACTCAACCTTCGTACTTTTCTATAACGCGCTTACTTAGGACGTATGATCTCTACCAGTGCCGGTGGATAATTCCCCTTTTTTGTTTGGTGTAATGTCAGTAAAGACTGGTATTTACGTAAAGCCGTCATACTGATCATTTATGTTACATAAAAAAGCATCTTTTCTAGCAGTCTATTAAGTCCTGTTCTGCCTATCGATCTACTGGGCCTCTCATTTTCTTTCAAAAAAAAGTTGACAGGTGGATATAAGGATGATAACCTGATTTCAAACATTAAACATTAAACATCAAACGTAGGATGTTTAATGTTGTAAACTTTTTAAGAGGAAATAATGAAAACAATAACAGCTATTTATACAGCTCAAGCCCTTGTTGCTCCATTAAAGGAGCAGTTTAGTAAAATTTATCCGGACCACCGCATTATAAGTGTAATGGATGACAGCCTGATTGCTTCTGTTATATCAGCAGGCCGGATGACGAATGAGGTACTGCGAAAGATATATTCAATCTGCCGTGATGCAAACGACATGGGTTCTGATCTTGTTCTTCAGACCTGTTCATCGGTTGGTGCTTCAGCAGATCTGATACAACCATTTTTTGATATTCCGATTCTGAGAATTGATCGACCTATGGCACTGGCCTCTGTGGAAACCTATTCAAGGATTGGTGTTTTAGCAACCTTGCCAACTACATTAGGGCCCACAATGGATCTTGTTAAACAATGTTCAAGAGAGAGTGGAAAGAAGGTGGAAATACAAGATGGTTTAGCTCTTGGTGCTTTTGAGGCTTTAATGTCCGGTGATTCGGAGTTGCATGACCAGAAAATTATGGATACGGCAATGCGTCTGAATGATTCTTGTGATGTTTTTTTATTGGCACAGGGATCAATGGCCAGGATGGCAGGTCAGTTAAATAAAGTACTGGGTAAACCTGTACTGACGAGCCCGGAGTCTGGACTTGCTGCTCTTAAACCGTATTTGGAAGGTTAAGAATGAAATATGAAATAAAAGAACTTGAAAAGATGGCAAAAAGAATTCGTCTTGATGTCATGGAAATGGTTTATGACGTTAAAGATGGTCATCCCGGGCCCTGTTTTTCAATCACCGAGATTGTAACTGCTCTCTATTTTGGAGGCATAATCAATGTTGATCCGGAAAATCCATTATGGATGGAAAGAGACAGGTTTGTTCTCTCTAAAGGACATGCCTGTCCGGCTGTCTATTCGGCTTTGGCTAGAAGGGGGTTTTTCCCATCAGAGGAACTCTTAACTCTCAGGAAAATTGATTCAAGGATCCAGGGGCACCCATATATCTATAAAACCCCGGGGATTGATGCCTCCACGGGCAGTCTTGGTAACGGTATTGCTACTGCTGTTGGTATGGCAAAAGGTCTGAAGATCAAAAAAGATGATGCATTTGTTTATACCGTGATCGGTGATGGGGAGATGAATGAGGGAATCGTCTGGGAAGCACTGATGGCCGCTTCCCACCATAGACTGTCGAATCTCATTGTTTTTTTAGATAACAATTTATGGCAGAGTGGTGGATCTATAGAGGATATCAGTGGATTAAATAACCTGGATGAAAGGGTTAAAACCTTCGGTTGGAACACGATTTCCATAGACGGCCATGACTACACACAGATTAGGGATGCGGTCACAGCTGCCAAAGCGCAAAATTCAAAACCTAATATGATTGTTTGCTCTACGGTCAAGGGAAAAGGACTGCCGTTTACTGAAAGTGATAACTCCTGGCATAAACGTGTCCCGACTGACGAACAAATGGTCATCGCCAGAGAAATATTAAGTGGAGTGTCTAAATGAGTATTAATACAAGTACGAGAAGAGCGGTAACTGAAGCTCTGCTTGAGCTGGCAGAAACGAACGATTCAGTTGTTCTGGTTTCAAGTGATTCGGTCGGTGTTATTAAAGCACAGGACTTCGCCGCAAAGTATCCTGACCGGGTCATTGAAATGGGAATATCAGAGCAGGCTGCTGTCGATGCTGCTGCCGGTCTGGCAACAACAGGCTTGGTCCCTGTTTATGTCACTTACGCCGTCTTTGCCTCCATGAGGGCTTGTGAGCAGATACGATCAATTGTTGGCTATTCAAATCTAAAAGTGATTATTGTCGGGGCTAATGGAGGAATGGGTTCAGGAGAAAGGGAAGGTGTTTCTCATCAGGGACTTGAAGATATTGGAATCCTGAGGACTATTCCCGGAATGACTATCCTTGTCCCGTCAGATGCCGGCCAGGTTAAAAAAGCTATTGTAAAGGCCGTAGAAATAGATGGTCCGGTATACATCCGAACCGGAAGTGGTAAGGAACCCCTTTTTTATGATGACACCATGCCTTTTGAAATTGGTTCTGTTCGTACAATTGCAGATCATGGTTCGGATTTAACCATTTTTGCATGTGGTTTTATTCTTCCCATTGTTAAAGAGGCCTGTGAGCAACTTAAAAGCAAGGGGGTTAAGGTTCGGGCTGTTGAAGTCCCTACTGTAAAACCCCTATACCAGAAAAGTATTTCTGAATATCTGGGGTCTTCCCGCGCTGTTATAACTGTAGAGGATCATACTGTAATCGGTGGATTAGGAAGCGCTATTGCCGATCTAAATGTTCAAACTTTTAATAAGCCAATGAGGATGGTGGGACTGCAGGATGTATTCCCGGAATCAGGAACTGCTGAAGAATTGTTTCAAAAGTACGGAATAACAGTAGAAGTAATTGTAAACAAAGCCTTTGAGGCTTTAGAATATAAATCGTAAGGAGAAAAAGATGAAAAGAATTGGAGTAATCATACTCACTATGTGTCTGTTAACCGGGTTTGCTTTTGCAGGTGGTCAGACGGAAAGTGGAACAAGCCAGCTAATCTATGCTCACATGAATGCACCCGGCAGTAACACGGGGCTTCAGGCTGTTCACTTTGAAGAATTGGTAAAAGAAAAAACAAACGGCTCGGTAATTATTAATGTTTATCCATCTTCACAGTTGGGAACACTACAGGAAATGGCAGAAATGGTTTCTAATGGATCCGTTGCCTTTCATCACAATACTATGGCAGGTATAGGTTCGCTTTATGCTGATTATGCTGCGCTTGACACACCCTTTCTATATAAAGATGTTGATCATCTGATGCGTGTTACAGATGTTGATTCTCCAATTATGAAAAAGCTGAATGAAGGCCTTATCGCTGAACGAAATGTTCGAAATCTTTACAACTTCTATTTTGGAACTCGTCAACTGACTGCAAATAAAGCAGTGCGGACCCCCGATGATCTTAGGGGTATGAAAATCCGTGCTATCCCTTTTCCCATTTATATGGCTGCTGTTGACGGAATGGGCGCGATTGCGACGCCAATCGATTTTTCAGAGCTTCCAACCGCTCTTGCAACAGGAGCTGCTGACGGCCAGGAAAACCCGGCTAACACAATTTATGCAAATAAATTTCAGGATGTTCAGTCGCATATGATGCTTACAGGACATATAATGGGAGCAGAATGTGTTGTTGTAAATGAAACAGTATGGCAGAGTTTTACTGCAGAGCAGCAGAAACAGATTAAAGAGGCAGCAGCAGAAACAGCACTTTGGGCAACAAAAATTACACAGGAAGGTGAAGCAGAGAATGTTCAGCTCTTAAAAGATGCCGGCATGACCGTTATCTCAGAGGCTGAGGGGCTTGACTTAGAAGCATTCAGATCCAGAGTTAATGCATATGTAAATGAAAAATTCAGTGATCAATATGGTGAAATTTACGATATCATCAAAACAATCGACTGATAAAAATACAATATCAGGTGGATATCACAGAAATAATTTTCTGTGATATCCTTTTGTTACAAGGAAAACATATCAATGAACAGGATCATCAAGGTATCTGAATATTTGTCTGCCGGCTTATTAATATTACTGTCTATATTAATACTCGTTCAGGTAATTCTTAGAAATTTTTTAGGCTGGGGTTTTGTCTGGTCTGAAGAAATGGCGCGTTATCTATTGCTGACCATGGTTTTACTAATGTCTCCTGCTCTTTTTTTGAGAGATGAGCATGTTGGAATCGATTTTATAGCAAAAATAATACCAAAAAAATCTGTAAAATATTACAGGGTATTGATAATTGTACTCATCTTATTTTTTTATTGTTTATATATTGTCAGCCATCTTAATTTTGTTGGACAAATGGGGAATGTACGTACTCCTTCACTGAATATGTCAAATTTCTGGTTTTTTATGGCCGGGTTGGTTGGTGCTGTTCTTGGAGCAGCAGTTGGTTTTTTTAAGCTGATAAAGTTGCTGCTTTCTGGAGTTAAACGATGACAGGAGTTTTAATAATTCTACTTTTCCTGATCCTTACAGTTTTTGGATTACCTATTGCTTTTGGTATGGGGATTTCTGCGCTTGTATACTTTCTGGGGTCACCTCAATTTCCAATTTCAATATTGGCCCACAGGCTTCCCAATGCCTTGAACTCATTCCCCTTGGTCGCTGTTCCTATATTTATCTTTGCAGGAAATTTGATGAATACTGCGGGTATCACAGGCCGTTTATTTAAATTTGCACGAATGCTGGTAGGTCATAGAAAGGGCGGGTTGGCACATGTTAATATTCTTGCCAGTTTGATTTTTTCTGGAATTTCCGGTGCCGCTCTGGCGGATATAGGTGGTTTAGGTAATATCGAAATTAAAGCAATGAAGGATCAGGGGTATGATGCCAGTGATGCTGCCGCTATAACGGTCGCATCTGCAACCATTGGGCCTATCTTTCCCCCAAGTATACCGCTAATCATCTTTGCAACAGTGGCAGAGGTCTCGGCTGTTAAACTTTTGATTGCTGGAATTATTCCGGCCCTATTAATGACTATTCTTTTGATTATTGTGGTTACGATAATTGCACATGTTAAGGATTATCCGAGTGATACTGAACGATACTCCTTTAAGCAAATCAGAAACAATCTCTTTTCTGCTTTTCCCGCTCTAATAACACCGGTTTTATTGGTTGGTGGATTATTGTCCGGCTGGTTCAGTCCGACGGAAATTGCCTCTGTAACGGTGGCTTATTCGTTATTTCTGGGTTTAGTTGTTTACAAGGAATTGAATCCGCGGAAGATTTTTGCTATAGCTCTTGAGTCGATAAGATCCTCAGCTGTTGTTCTCTTTGTAATCGGGTGTGCGTCAGTTTTTGCATGGGCTTTAACTGTTGAGCAGGTTCCGGTTACTATGGCAAATTTTCTGACAAATCTTTCTCAAAATCCGGTGGTCTTACTATTGTTGGTCAATGTCCTTCTCTTGATAATCGGAATGATAATGGATACTATTGCTGCTATATTGGTTATTACACCAATAATATATCCTTGTCTAATGATGGCCGGGGTAGATCCGGTTCACCTTGGAATTGTAGTCGTTTTAAATCTTATGATTGGAATGTTGACGCCTCCTGTTGGTATGAGTCTGTTCATGGTCAGCAATGTAGCAGGTGAGCCTGTAGAGAAAGTTATAAAAAAAGTGCTCCCATATTTTATTCCATTGCTTATCTCATTGCTACTCGTTACCTTGATACCGTCACTTTCAACTTTTCTTCCCTCATTGCTTTAAAAACCCGGTAGTTGATTGAAGGGGGGATAAAAAACTATAATCTGAATATTGATATTAAAGAAAGGCATTAAGGGGAATTGGGAATGGAAGAACTCTTCAAGATCGCAGAACCACGAATATCGGCTGTGGATACCGTTGTCGAAAAAATAAAATCTCTGTTAATAGAGAAACGGTTGAATCCTGGTGATATGATCCCCAGTGAGACTATACTTTCTGAGCAGCTGGGCGTTAGCCGTGGTTCTATTCGGGAAGCTATGAAAATTCTTTCAGCTTATGGAATTATTGATGTTAGACGGGGGGCTGGAACATTTATAAGTGATTCAAGCAACAAGAAAATCTTTGATCCCCTGCTATTCAAGATTCTTGTGAGTAATGCTAACTATAAAGAATTGATTGAAATTCGTGAAATGATGGAGAAGGGAGTTGTTAATTTAATTATAAATAATTCCTCTGATGAAGATATTGAACTTTTAAAACTTTGTATGAAGGAATTTGATGAGGCGGAAAACCTTGTTCCCCGTGACAGAATAAAAGCTGATGAGATTGATCTGAAATATCATCGGTTAATGGGGCGACTTACCCATAACCATATTGTAGAAAATATTTATAACTTTGTCGTTGATTTATTTGCACCTACCATTAATGCTGATCTTGGCTATATTGAACACCGTGAAATGCATCAGGCGATAGTTGATAGAGATCTGAGTCGGGCAATGATAGCCGTTGAGACGCATACAAAAGCCTGGATCAAACATCATCAGGCATAATAGTAATAGGTGAAGCATGAATTATAACTATTTAGGGGATACTGGCGTTCGTGTTTCTGAGCTTGGCTTTGGAACAATGTCCTTTGGCGGCGATGCCGATAAAGAGACATCTGCCGAAATATATAAAGCTGTAAGAGATACAGGAATTAATTATTTTGATACGGCTGATCACTATAATCATGGTCTTTCAGAAACTTATCTTGGTGAATTTTCTGAGCATGAAAGGAAAAACTTAGTCCTTTCTACGAAATTTTATTTCCCCACCAGTGATGACGTTAATGACAGGGGAACCTCCCGCAAGCATTTGTTTGAGAATATTCATCACAGTTTAAAAAGATTGAAAACTGATTACATTGATATTCTGTTTATTCATAGATTTGATGAAAATACTTCTCTTGAGGAGACCTTACGGGCTTTGGATGACCTCATAAAATCCGGTGAAATACTGTATATCGGTGCGAGTAATTTTGCGACCTGGCAGGTTATGAAGGCCCAGGGGATTTCTATGCGTGAAGGATTTTCCAGGATTAAATGTATTCAGCCTATGTATAGCCTTGTGAAAAGGCAGGCTGAGGTAGAGCTTTTACCCATGGCTTTAAGTGAAAAAATCGGGGTTGTCAGTTACAGCCCACTCGGAGCCGGCATGCTGACAGGAAAATATAACAAGAATACTACTCCTGGGAACGGACGACTTGTTTCAAATGAAATGTATAAAGTGCGATACGGGAATGACGGTATGTTAGACACGGCCGGGAAGTTTACAGATTTTGCTGAAAAAAACGGATTTAATCCTGCCGCTCTGGCAGTACGATGGGCCGCTTCGCATAAAGCTGTTACATGCCCTCTTATAGGGGCGAGAAATATAGAACAGCTGAAAGGTTCTCTTGAAGCTTTGAACATTGATATGACCGAAGAACTCAGGGCTGAAATATCGGTCTTAAGTCCAGAACCGGCATCCGCAACTGATAGAAATGAGGAGAAGTAAAGCTCTTCTGAGTGTGAACAGTTGTTTTAGACGATCAGACCTTTTCTCCCGGGACACTTCCCCGGGGGAGTTTTGATTTCCGCCTGATAAGTAATATTGTCAATGAACTGAGCCGCTCTACTTTGCGGGAAGAATTCCATCATTATAAAGATTTTCTTGACAGATTCTTATTACTAAACTATTATTATGAAACGTCGGACATCTGACGCATAATGTCCTACATATAATAAAGACGGTGGTTACTGATAAGGTCCTGGTAACATGCAGGAGTGAAATTAGTGAAACCTCCTCCCGGATACGAAATATTGAGTACGTTTGATGGTTGTGACATTAAATTTTTTGAGAAGGAGAGACAATGAAAGAAAAAAAATATTTTCACCGTGTGCAGAAAGAGACTTCCACACGATTCTGGATTAATAACCCAACGTTTGAACAAGCTAAAAAGGCTATTGAAGCCGGGGCAATTGGCTGTACAACCAATCCAAGCTATGTTTACAAATTGTTTTCATCAAGGGAAGACTATGAATATGTTTTAAGTATAATAGATGAGCTTATCCCAAATGAGAAAAACAATTCGGTTGTTGCCTCAAAGGTTCAGCGAGCGATGGTCTCCCGTTTAAGTAGTCTGTTTTTACCCCTTTATGATGGCTCGAATGGAAAACAAGGATTGGTAACCATTCAGGGGGATCCTTTTTATGAGGATGATTTTAAAAACATTATCGAAGATGGAATCGAAAACAGAAAACTCGGTAAAAATATTGCTGTGAAAATTCCTGTTACGATACCGGGGATAGAGGCTATCAGTTACTTTGTTCAGCAGGATATTCCTACCATGGCGACTGAGATTATGGGGTTATCACAAGCTGTTTCAATATGTGATGCATACCAGAAAGCTTCAGAAAAATCTGGTAAAACACCTCTCTTTTATGTCACTCATATAACCGGAATCCTTGATGATCATTTTAAAAGGGTAGTTGCTGAGCGCGGTATAAATTTATCTTCTGATGCCTTAAAATTTGCCGGCTTGAGCATTGCCAAGCGTCAATATACATTGATGAAAGAACGTGCATATCCGGGTGTCATGATTGGTGGTGGTGCAAGAAAACTTGAAGATTTTACTGAATTCGTCGGGGGAGATCTTCATATCACTATAAATTGGAATGGAATGGCCGAGGTTCTTATTGATAAAGATCTACCGGTAGAATCAAGGATAGAAGCTTCATTTCCTGAATCCATGATTGAAGAGTTAAAGGGTACTCTTCCTGATTTTTCACGGGCCTACGATATTGATGGAATGTCCCCTGAGGATTTTTATGACTACGGAGGGGTAGAGCTTTTCCGAAGTTCATTCATGAAAGGCTGGCAACAGTTGCTCGATCTCATTTTCGAGCGAAGAGGATTAAAGTAATGAAACCGATAAAAAAGCACCGGGGAAATTTATTAAAAGATCCCAGAGTCGGGAGAGCTCCCGGTATAGACAGAGTTACACTCACCTATGATAGCGATAATATGATGTGTTATTTCTATCTAAAAAAAGGTTCAGTGCTTGAGATGCACCAGCATGTACAGTCACAGAATGGAATAGTGATGAAAGGGCGAATTAATTTTCTTAAAGAAAATGGGGAGGTTTTGGAATTACAGGCTGGAGATGCATACTACTTTCCATCGCAGGATCCTCATGGTTCTGAAGTTATAGAAGATACAGAATTGATTGAGTGTTTTACACCCTCCAGAGAAGATTATATAGACTGATACGTTGTCTGAGTGGATTTCATTGCAAGTATGTATTTTCCGATATACCGTATATGATGTTTAATAAATATGGAGTAATAAGATGAATGAAGATCTTTTTGCGGTGAATGAGAGTCGACCGACAGCAGTAGATATTGTTATTGATAAAGTGAAAGAACTTTTGATTAGTAAGAAACTTAAACCAGGAGAGCTGATACCCAGTGAATCAGCTCTTGCAGAAAGTCTTAAAGTCAGTCGTAGTTCTGTTCGTGAAGCTTTGAAGATGTTATCGGCTTATGGCGTGGTCGAGATAAAACGGGGGGCAGGGACATTTATCAGTAGTGCCTCTAATAAAAGAATGTTCGATTTTTCATTATTTCAACTTTTAGTACAGGAGAACGATTATACATCTCTTACTCAAGTGCGGGGAATTCTTGAAGAGGGGATTGTTAAACTTGTTATTCAATTTGCTACAGATGACGAGTTAACTGTGATGCAGAAAAAAAATAATGAGTTCCTCGCAGAACTCTCAAAACCTGATGTGTCATCAGAAAAGGTAAGTGAATTAGATATGCAATACCACTGTTTAATGAGTAAATATTCACATAACAACATTATGGAGAATATTTATAATTTTGTTATTGGACTATTCGCACCAACTATGAACCCTACACATGTTGTCGTTCCAGAGTCTCACAGGTTGCTTCAGCAGGCGATTGAGGCAAGGGATGAAGAGATAGCTGTGGAACAGGTACGCAGCCATATTGAGATTTGGAAAAAAACCCATGAGTCTATAATTGATAAACAATAACTTCAATAGATCGGCACATCCTATGAAGGTCGAATTCAGTGTTCAAATGATTTTTCTTAACCCTATTCAATACCAGGGCTTGTACACCTCCGGAGAGTGAACTTATTTTCCAGGAGGTAAACAAAGCGTTGCTGAAATTGGAAACTGGAAACTGTGGTATCCTCTTTCCCTGGACATTTTTATAGCAGCCTACTTACGTCGCTATTTTCATGAGGGGCTGTATTTATGTACTGTATCTATCAAAGCCATAATATTTTCAACCGGTGTATCTCCCTGAGCAAAGTGACATGAGCAGGGGAGGTAACCCTCCGGCCCGAGCTCATCCAGACAGGCTTTCGTTTCTGCTGCAACATCAGTGACCGTACCGAAGGGCAGAATCTTCTGGTTCTCCACGCCGCCATGAAAGATAATTTTATCTCCATACTTCTTTTTCAAGGATTTACAGTCCATTCCGGGGCAAACATGCTGGATTGGGTTTAAAATATCAATCCCTGCTTCTATGAGTCGGGGAATAAGTAGCTCTGCCGCACCGTCGGTATGGAAAAATACCCTGGCGCCATGAGAGTGAGCAATACCACACCAGGCTTTCAACCGGGGGAATATAAATTCATCGAAAGATGCCGGTGACATTAACAGACTGTGCTGAGAACCCATGTCATCGCTTATGAAGACCATGTCGATGGCACCATCTGCCGATTCCAGAAACCTGTTAAACATCTCCCCCTGAGAGGCGGCAATATGATCCAGAGCTCTATGGAGGAATTCCGGAGCCATAACTGTATCCATAAGGGCTTGTTCCAGCCCTCTCATCTGACAGTAAACCTCAAAGAGTGAGACCCAGGGGCCCAGGGTAGCAAACTCTCCAGCAAGTTCTTTGGCATTTCGGGCAGCGGTTTCGTAGTCGAAGTCATCGGGATCCGGCCAGGGATAGGAATCCAGTTCTTCAAGGGTACTAAGTCCCTTCAATGGGTTAAAACAGACTTCACCATATTCGACCCCCTCATTGGCATTGATCTTTTCGAATTTTACACCCCAGTGGTTTTCCTCTTGATGTACATTCGGGTCCTTTAAAACGACGCCCCTGTAGGGGATCTCAAGCCAGGCGATTTTATCAACATTCAGCTTTCGATAGATATCCATCTCATTCTCCACACCCAGTTTCTTTTTAAACTTCTCTACTAATTCCGGAACAAGCCAGATATCTACGGGGGTCCGATCCGGGGTTTCTCTGTTCAGAACGGCCAAAATGCGATCTCGTGAATTCATAACGACTCCTTTTATCTTCTGCTAATATAAAAATAAGCCTTTAAAAACAATTTAACTTGGTTTATATTTACTTTATGTCTGGTAGATTTTTACACCCTTTAAAACGCCCGAATATTGAATCCGTAAATCTTCAGCTCCATCAATCCGGGCTGGCGGTTGAATACTTTCCCTCTTTCAAGCAGGAAAACCACTATTTTCATACTCATGATTTTGTTGAGATGCTTTTTGTTATCGACGGCCGCTTTCGGCACATTACTGCGGACCAGACCTACGATGAACATTCAGGAAGCCTTACGGTTTTAAATTATGATCAATATCACTCATTAAGAACGCCCTATGGTCCTGTTGAGCTGATGAATCTCTATTGGAATCCTGATCTATATCTGGTTTCTGGATTACCTGAGCCGATGAATCAGCGCCTTTATGAACTGATTCCCCAGCATCGGGTATTTGGTCATCGTCTCAACAGGATTCGTCATTTTGAACTGAAGGATCCTGGAAAAATGACAAATCTATTACTGATGCTTTACCAGGAGCAACAGAAAACTCATGAGGGGTACGAGGCTTCAATGCAGGCTCTGTTTCGCTTGTTTTTGATTGAGCTCTGCCGGGCCATTCCTCTGGTACGCGATAGAAATGATAATACCGATTTAGCCATGGAGAAGGTAAGATTATATCTGGATAGAGAGTTCACCGAAACCATCCGTTTGGATGCACTCTGTGCCAAAACCGGGTTAAATCCGGCAAACTTCTGTAGAAGGTTTAAAGCCTATACCGGAATGAGTACCGGGGATTATCTGAAACAGCGGCGTCTGGCGGCGGTGCTTCAGAAACTGAGGGCTACCGATGATAAAATTGTAACTGTTTGTAATGATTGTGGTTTTCCCGATGTTTCCCGGTTCAACAGAATCTTTAAGGAGAGTTTCGGTTGTACACCCTCGGAATACAGGAATGGAACGCATATATAGGCTGGAAGTATTGAGCAAAACCTTGGTGCTGGGGATAGTAGTTATCGGATCCCATATAAAAAATCAAGGAAAAATGATTTCTAAATTTATTTATACATTGGAAGGGAACCTTCCATTCTGATAAAAGGAGAGCTAAATGGCTGATTTTGTTTCACTCAGCCTGGCACCACAAGGGGGCTGGGGACGCGGGAAGGGGAATCCTCTGCAGCCGAAAGAGCTTGCCTTTGAAGTTGCGGCTTGTGCAGAACTGGGCGCTTCCATCGTACATCTTCACTCTCGCTCCATCACCGGTGCTCTATCCGCTGACATCCGTGTATTTCAGGAGTCGGCAAGTCGCATTACAGGACTCACAAACATCTGCATTGAAGCGAGTTCCGGGGGGCTTTCCAATCTTGATGATGATGAACGGATCCGCCCTGCGTCCGCCGAAGAGGCCACTCTTGCATCACTCAATCTCGGTTCATTGAATTTCGGTGAAGAGGTATATCAAAATAGCCTTCAGTCGATCCGATACTGGTGCCATCAGTTGAATACATGGAATGTTCATCCTTCTCTTGAAATATTCGATACAGGGAATATTGAAATTGCCCGATATCTTATTGATCGGGGATTGATCGTTCCTCCCTTCAATTTTTCATTTATATTCAACTGCAAATGGGGAATGATATACTCCGAATCTTTATTAAAGTACCTGATAAGCAGACTTCCCGAGGAGAGCAATTGGGGTGTGATTTTTGTGGGGAGTAAGGATTTTCAGCAGCATCTGGAGGCCCTGGATCTGGGGGCTCAGATAATCCGGGTGGGGTTTGAAGACAGTAATGTCCTGAACGGCAGGGAAGCCCTACGGAATTGTGACCTTGTGGCGGGATTGAAACGAGAAATGGAACATAACGGATTTAAACTAAAAAGCATAGAAGAGACGAGGAAAATGCTGCTCCACAATTCAGAATAATAGCTAAGGTTTTTATAAATAAACCTGTTGTAATTTCGACTGTTTTTATAATTTTCGGCATGGGTATACATCCTTTTATGACGGACGGGTGCTGCAGAGAGGGGTGTTTCTCTTTTTTGGCTTATCTTGAATAAACTTCCATCGAAGATACATTTCCGCATTCCCTGGCACTGCCACCCCTCAGCGGACTGCCACAGGCAACCCAGACCTTATTGCTATAGCTGATCGCCTGCGTTCCATGTCGTCCCTGATTCAAGGGGGGGAGTTCTGACCACTTTTCTGTTTCCGGATCAAATTCCCAACAGAGTTCGAGGGCCTCTGTTGCATTTTCCCCTCCGAAATACAGGATTTTACCATTGAGGGTGGCAACTCCTCCCTCCGCAGAACCTACAGGTAAAGAGGAAACCGGAGGTAAAATCGACCAGGTTGAGGTCTCAAAATCATAGACATCAATTTCGTTTATGACGGCTGCAAAAAAAGACTCAAAATCAGGATCATGAAAACTTCCGTTACGGCCACCGATACAATACAGTTTGTGACCCACAACAACCCCATGAAAGTGGTCCCTGATATGGGGGGCATCGGCAAGTTTTTCCCAGGAGTCTGTTTCGGGATTATAAGAGTCAAACCACCCATTTGTTCCACTTGTATGCCCTGATGTTATACCCCCGGCAATATATATCTTACCATTGTATAAAACAGCTCCCGAACCGCCACGACGGCGTTCTTCAGGAATGGAACCTCCTATTTTCCATAGATCCTCTACTGGATCATATATCTGAATTGAATCCATGGGTGGTTCATCCGGATAAAATCCGGTCATGGCCCCTACCATATAAATCTTTTTATCATATACGAGGGGTTGATAATGGTGGATTAAGGGCGAGGTTGCCTTCATCTGTGACCAGGTTTTCATCGCAGGGTCAAAACATTCAATAAGCCCGTCTGCCTCCCTGCCGCCTATAAGATAAAATTTACCAAGGCATTCCACAAAAGATGTTTCATGACGGCCCCGGGGGATTCCATTTGTTCTGATCATTTTCCAGCATCCTGACATTTTATAGCTCCTGAAAGCATTCTACTAAAGAAGGGTGAACTTTAAATCCTGACTGGAAGTTCTTTTTTGGTAAAAACAGAGAAGAGTGTGCCCTTTTTCTTTTACTTTGAGGAGTATAAAGATAATTTAGGACTGTCTTTAGTTTAAAATATGTTATTGAATATTAAACAGATACGGGAGGATATCTATTTGAATATCTTTCCGTATCCTTAATTATAATTATATTTACAGAGTTCAATTATCGAGAACCTGTTATCAACGCCTATTTTGTTGTAAATGTTATAGAGGTGGAGTTTTACTGTGGATTCTGCAATATTCAGACGCTCGGCTATCTCCCGGTTGCTGGCACGATAGACTGTAAGGGTTTCAATGACTCTCTCTTCCGCGGGTGATACCTTCAGGGCTTTCAGATCGAATGGCTTTTTTTCTTCTTCAATAGTGTTCAACTGATCGGCAAGTTTCGAATAGTTCATCTCCAAAGTCTGGTTTCTCTTCTTTAAAAACTCCTGCTGTAAAACCATATCCCTCCAGACAATAATAAGCAACAAAATGAGGAATAAAGCAAATAATAGGGTTGTAAATCCAGCATAAACGCCTTCATTCTCCTTTACGTATAGCACTTCAGAAGCCTGGGATAGACCTACTAACACAATCAAAATAATGGCATTCTTTGCTATGGTATGGTTCTCGAGGAAGCCATAGTGACGCATTACAAGCCACCCGGCCAGAAACATTGCCGGGCCGTAAAATTCCTGATACGCATCGAGCAGGTTTATCATCCCTACCATAAAGAATATGAGGACCTGCAGTATTTTTAGAAACTTATTTTCTACAAATACACTGATGATGAAGGGAATTGTAAAAAGGAATACCGACCAGATTGAGAATCTTGATATAGATCCAATAAAACCGAGGGTAGAAGCTCCTGAGATAGTACCGGATATCACAACTAAAATACCGATTACACTGATTAATAGACCAATTCGGCTTTGAACTGTACTTAATAATTTCTTTGTCATTGTTCTCTTCTCATTGTTGCCAGTATCCTTTTAAGGCCTCTTCGACGGTTATTATGGCTGAAATTTCAGGGGTTATGCTATTCTCGATATTCATCAAAAGCTTTTTCGACATAAGATCATAATCCCACTCTCCGGAGCTTAGCGGGTTGTATTTCCCTATAGCCGCATCTTTTTCTGAATCTTTCTTATAGTTCGATATCATAATCAGGGCGAGGAGATCCATACTGCACTGGATAATGCTCTTGTCTCCTCCCTTAAAATGGCTCAGGGGATGCAGCCTTGAATAGATATCTGAATCGTCTTCCGATTGATGAAAATAGATATCTTTGGTAGATTCGTCGAGGGATAATAGATAAATCGTAAGATGGCTCAAGGCGGTTGTCATAGCCTTATCGCATCCTGCCAGAAAGGGGGTGGCTGTTATTAACCTGGCTGTTCGACACCTTTCAAGCCATTCCTTCTGTTCGATCCCGTAATTCAGAACGGCCCTTGCCCTGCTGGAAACCTGCTCCCACTGTTCGTTTGTCAAAATAGCACTCCTTTTGATTATTTTTTAATTATTTTAACGGGGTTTAATGGAAAATAATATTCACATAAAATGATAGTCATCTAAGAATTAAAGTCAATACTTCTTGGTTTTAATGGACAAAAAAAACCCGGAGCTTTTTAGTCTCCGGGTGTTGTGTTGTAAAAAACAACACGCTGATCATGTCGCCTTTTGAAATGTATTCATATTATTAACTGTCACTATTTTTAATCTGACTTTTAATTTCTTGTCTTATTCTATCAATTCTGGGTGAAAACACCATATAACTTTAGTATTAATCCCCGGGTAATATCCCGATTATCTTCTAAAAGGGGGGTAAAAGGGCTCTTATGGTATCGTTTTTGAGTTTTTTTAATCGCTTATCAATCCCGGCTCATATATCTGCTCTTCCCAGTATCCACCGTTGTTTCTTATGATATTATCCGACATCTCGAGGCCGGAGGAGTAGAGGCTCTGCATCATGTTTCCATTATTCTCTATAATGGAGCTGTGGATCTTAACATTACTTGCCCTGTTGAAATAGAAGGCATTAAAGGAGTTGCTGTGGATATAACAGTTCCGAATTATGAGCCCGTCACTTTCATAAGAACTTACGCCTATGGCGCCGCAGCCATTCAGCTCACAGTTGATTATGACTACATTGGGTGAGTAGCCGATGCTCACAACCGAACCGTGGCAGGCATAATCTTCCCGGGGTATCAAATGGCGAAGATAAAGGTTCTCCAGGCGAACATCGCTTGAACCGGAAATGGCAAGGACATCCTGATTGGTATCATCCAGTAGTATTCGTGTTCCAGCATCGGTTCTAAGGATAATCCCGCTTTTGCCGACGATTCGTAAACCCTCATCGATTATATATTCGCCATAGGGGATGAAGGCCACACCGCCATTGGGTGTCTGATCTATGAGTTCCTGAATATTGATGGTCCCCTTTGGAAGATTTTGCTCTCCCCGGCTGATTACCGGATTTTTTTCGGGTTTGATTTCCTCCGGAGAAACCTCCGACTCTCTCTCCCGGGTTTCCACATTTATTTCCGGTACATCAATGTTGAAATCGGTTTTACTTTTTGTTGAGGTACAGCTGGAAAAGATCAGGACTATAAACAGCAACGGCAAAAGGGAATATTTTCTCATATCATCCTCCGGTTCTTTACTAATTATTCTACTTTATCTTTAATAAGCGCTTCTATCAGACTATCGTCAGCTTCATAGTAAGTCAATTATTATTTGTTGATAGAAGCCTTTGTCTGGATTCCCGGGGAATTGGTTTTGTCATTTTTTTTAATTTTAATTTTGATTTTGGAACTCTTTGTTCTTGTGATTATGAATGAATACCTGATAGGCTGAGATTGAACCGCTTATCTCGGCATTCTTTATTTCACCCCTGCCAGCCCAATCAAGGGCTTCATATTGATAGAGGGCTTTCAATGTTTCTATAACTTTTTGCAGATTAAAAGATTCAGTCTGTGAATCCAGTTCCAACATTGCCAGAGTTCTTTTATAGCTTTTTTCATATGTTTCGTCTTCAATTCGCATAAATCTTGATACCAAATATTCCACAGAAGGTCAATTTCTTCTTTCTATTCCCCACCGCTTCCGCCGACTGAAACAACGACTTTGAATGTTCGTTCGTTGATGTTCCAGGTGAAGTCGGCCCCTAATGCCGGTATGGCCACTTTATCTACATAAAAACGGAAACCGATTCCCGGACCATTCCAGGAAACAGGGAACTCTTCCTTGAGTGGCTGAAAGAGCCCCGCCTCATAATAGACAGGTAAAGTAAAAATTCCCCAATCCGGTTTGAAAATAACCGGTTCAAAAGTCAAAGCCCCGGATACATAGCGTTTAACGGCGACATCACCGGAGGGAAGAGCCCTGCTTCCCTCTCTACCACCCAGGAACAGGGGGGTAGAATCTGTTCGATTCTGCCATCCTGCCTTTATGTTCCCACGGAACAGATGCCTGTCTGCTATGATAAAATTATGTGAGAGATCCAGCTGAAAAACCGGTTCTGTCTTCATGGTCGTGAATTCGGAGTAAAGGGTGTTCTTCAAATGAATAGAGGCCCCTTCGTTAAAAAAGCTAATATAGAACAGGTTATTCCAGCTCAAATCAAGACCATTTTTCCAATACATATTGGATTCCGAGCTTTCTGCAAAATAACCCGTTCCTTCCCCGTATTTGAAACTCATTATCCCTGTCGACCCTCGCCACCCAAAACCCGAGGAGTAGGTGCGGCCCAGGCGAATAGAGGCTGATACCATGGTTTGATCGATTGACGCCAGGATGTTCTCCCCAGTAACGTCAAGGTGTTCCTTTTTCCCGTCATCACCGGAAAGGCTTACCCCCAGAGAATATTCTGTTCCCATAAATGCGGGGTTATTCCATGCAGAAAAACCAAAAATGTTATCATCGGAGATAAAGGCCCCGGCAACCAGCAGCTGATTCAACCCGGCCAGATTTGATTCAATAAAAACGGCGCCGGCAAGCCACTTATCGGAACTGACGAAACCGGCGGGCAGGGGAAGCAGGGTCCAGCGGTCCATTAATTCTATGGTCAGTACACCCTCTTTGCCTGAAATTATATTCAGGTTTACGTTCAAGTTACTTTGAAAAATCCCAGACGCCAGGAGTTTCTGCTTTACCTCTTCGACTTTCTTTTCATCGGCAGTTTCTCCCTGTGTCACGTTTATTATGTCAAGGATGGTATTATCGCGGGTCCGAGTATTTCCGGTAATGACGATATCTGAAATGATGTACTCTTCTGCTGTAAGGCCTGTGGAAATCAATGATAAAACCATAAACGTTACTGCAATATATTTATTCATATTTAATTTTTCCTTGATTGTTGTAGAGAGCTATAATCGAAACTTACTATATAAGGTAAGTAAATCGGGGGCGAGCAGCAATAAAAAAGTAATACGATTAGGTGGATGAGGTTTCTTTGTTTAAATGATTGAGTTAATTTCGAAAGGAATCGAGTTTTGAAATTACTGTAATTACCTATTTTAAGAGAATATGCAGGCTTGATTACATTCTATACCTGCACTATCTTGAACCTCATGAAACCGGTTAAAAGATTTGATATATCCACCTTCCCCTGGCTTAGGGGGATGAGTCACAACGGCCGGGTTGTCACCTTCACCGAGCCTTTCTGGTCTATTCCTTTTAATATAATTTCTGTCTATGCGGTTCTCTATATGATGGAGCTGGGCCTTTCGGAAAGGGAGGTGGGATTAACCCAGACAATCCTTGTTGTGGCTCAAATTATTTCATCTTTTGTCTCCGGGAATTTGACGGATCTCCTTGGCCGTCGAAGGACTACTTTTATTTTTGACAGTATATCCTGGGGACTTGCCTGTCTGGTCTGGGCTTTCAGCAACTCTCTCCTCGGCTTCCTTTTAGCCGCTTTCCTTAATGGTATTAATAAAGTTGTCTATGTCTCCTTCTCCTGTATGATTACCGAGGATGCCACTTCCGACCAGAGATTAAGGAATTATTCAGGACTTTATCTTATGGTTATTGCCGGAGGATTTTTTGCCCCTTTGGGGGGCGCCGTGGTGAGCAGAATGGGAATTATCCCGGGAACAAGGCTGATGTACCTGCTTGCTGGTGCCATCATGTTCCTTATGTTTATTGCCCGTCATTTTCTGTGGAAGGAACCGGATGGGGTAGGGAGGGCACCCCGGGTTGATGTACTCAAGGGCTTTCGGGAATCTTTGGGGTATTTCATGGCTAATCGCAGGACGAGAACCGTTTTCTTTATTCAGGCGGGGGTTCAGTTTTACATGGTATTCAAACCCATTTTCTATTTTGTGTATCTGAAAAAGACGGTAGGTCTCTCCTCCGGGATGTTATCCATTATTCCCCTGGCCACCTCTATTATTACGATGGTTGTTCTTCTCGGTTTCGTTCCGCGACTCAGGATCCATAACCGTGAGCGGGCCATGACCCTGGGACTTGCAATGTCGGCCTTCTCTCTTGTTATGCTGATCCTCGCTGCCGGCGGAATTCAATGGATTCTTATTTTCTCTATTATGCTTGATGGCGCCGGGCTGGCCCTCATCCGTCCGCTGCTCGACAGCCTCTGGGCCGATACCCTTAAACAGGATTCACGGGCTGTCCAGCTGGCGGCGGGCAACACCTTCTTCTCTCTGGTTACTGTTCCGGCAGGTATTATTGCGGCCGAGCTTTATCGACTGGAGCCGATCCTCCCATTTATAATGGCCTCACTGATTCTTTTCACTGTTGCTTCTTTAAGCTTCAGTTTAAGAAGGATGGGGAGGTGAATTGGAACACTATTTAAGCATTGCTTCTGGAGAGTTGGTAAATATACCGTCTACTCCCCATGATTTCAGTCGATCCCTGTCATCTTTACGATTGACTGTGTATACCAGGACTTTTCTTCCCCGCTTATGGGCATCTGCAACCAGTTCCGGTGAGATAAACTCTATGCTGTAGTGCAATGACCAGGGAGACAGGGGCTCGGCAAAGCCCCCCAGATCAAGGGGGACACCACCATTTAAAGCTCCTCTTTTAATGTGAGGTTTCAGATTTTTAAACACCTGCAGCTCACGCAAATTGAAGGAAGATACGATTATCTCATTGTGGTTCCATGAAAAATCCGGGGAGTAGCTATCAAGAAAATTACTGAATCCTATAGCCGTTCCCGGTCCCTTCAGTTCGATGTTGACAGGGACCCGTCCCTTGATTTGGTTCAGGACCTCTTCCAGGCGTGGTATTTTCTGACCTTTTTTTATATTCACACTCTTTAACTCATTGAGTGTCATTTCTTTTACCACTCCTGTACCACTCGTGGTTCTGTCTACTCTATCGTCGTGAATGACAACGAGTTCTCCGGATAAGCATACATAGATATCAAGTTCTATCATATCAGCACCCTGTTCAAGTGCTTTCTCAAAAGAGAGAAGTGTGTTTTCCGGTGCGTGATCAGGTGCCCCGCGGTGTCCAATTATTAGCATTTGTGCCTCTCTGTTTCCGGGTGTTAGATTGTGTCTCGAAGGATAATATCCGCTGGTACCCTAATCGTTACAGGCCGACTATCTGGGGTCTCCATTAGTTGTAATAATCTGCTTGCTGCCAGTTTACTCATCTCTTCAATATATACTTTTGCTGTTGTTAAGGGCGGATAGGAGTGCTGCGCCCAGGGAATATCATCAAAGCCTGTAATGGCCAGTTCATCAGGGATGGAAATTCCTTTTTCTCTACAGGCCTTTGTGAAACCGATTGCCATGGCATCATTAGCGGCAATAATACCTGTATGCGCTTGAAGATCCTCTTTTATCAATTCAAATGCCTCTATTCCTGTATCAACTGTAGTGTCGGAAAGAGAAATAACTTTATCATCCATTCCGGCCTCTTTCATTGCCTCTCGATAGCCTCTTATTCGTTCTCTGTTGTTATACCACTCTTCAGGGCCGGTTATGTGAATTATTTTTTTATATTTCCTGGAAATCATTTCATTTGTCAATTTATAAATTGTTTCTTTATCTTCACAGACGACACTGTCAATTTTTGTTTGCTGGAGCTTATTCTCAAGCAGGACAATGGGTATCCCCCTGGCTTTCAGTGAAAGGATTGTTTTTACCGGGAAACTTTGTCCTCTTATAATAAGACCTGCAAAATCATTTTCACCCAGGGGGCTGCCGGATAAAATCTCCTTTAATTCGAGAACACTGTCATCGACGATTCCGAGATTTATACACTGATAGTTGTGGGCCTGGAAATACTCTTCAAATAATTCCATTGAATGGTGGAAGTATAGCTGATCCTGCTGTTCACCTCGTTTCCTTCCAATAACCCCAATAAAACGGGCTTTGGGGTTGGCGAGATTTTGAGCACTGAAATTTTGACTGAAACCTGTTCGTTCTACTGCTTCCAGCACAAGTTTACGGGTCTTTTCGCTTATCCCCGGTTTATCATTCAAGACCCTTGATATTGTAGAGGAGGATAAATTTAATTCTGCAGCCAGTTCCTTCAAATTCATGCTTTGTATTCTCCCTGCTATTCTCTAATTTATTCTTTAAGAAAATCCTTGACAATAGTTTAACCCTGGTGCAATAATAATGCAAGCGTTTTACAAACAATTGCATAAATCAAGGAGAACTTTATGAAAAAGAGATTATTGTGTTTATTCGTGTTAGCTGCTTTGCTAACCCCGATGCTTTTTGCAGGCGGAAAGCAGGAAGTTGAAAGTGGACCACGTACTGTGACAATCGAAGTCTGGACACGTGAAGCCGGAGTAAACCATTGGAGAGCTGATTTAGCTACGGAAGCTGCTGTAGAACTGAATGCCCAGCTTAAAGCGGAAGGTTCTGAGGTTACTGTCGAGGTCGTTCCTGTCCATGATGAAGGAGATTGGGGTGGCTTTAAAAAGAAATATTCCCTGGCAGCTGATGCCGGTGAAGCTCCTTTAATTATTTGTTCAGGTCATGAAGATATTGCAACCTGGGGGCAGGCTGGATATATTATACCCCTGGCTGACACTGTTTCCGAGATCCAGGCTGAAGCTCCTGAGTTCTCTGATGTTTTTGAATCCCTTTGGAATTCTGCCACCTGGCGAAATCAGATTTGGGGTGTACCTCAGGATACCGAAGCAAGACCCATGTACTTTAATAAAACCCTCCTTGGAGAGATGGGATGGTCAGATACCGATATTGCCGCGCTGCCGGGAAAAATTGAAATGGGAGAGTTCACGCTTTCTGATCTGATCTCTGTCGCTTCTGAGGCTATCGATAAAGGTGTTGTGGAACCAGGATATGGATACTGGCACAGACCTAGCAAGGGTGGAGATTTTTTACAGTTCTACAAAGCCTTCGGTGGTGATGTTTATGATGCAGCCGAAGACAAGCTTGTTATAGATGAAGAGGCCTTGACGGCATTTTATGCCTTTCAGAGGGAGTGTGTTACCTCCGGGGTTTCTCCCGATAAATACATAGGTACTGAATGGAAGATCTGGCATGATGTTGTTTCAAATGGTAAAGCTTTGTTTATGAATGGTGGAACCTGGATGTGGGCAGACTGGGCTGCAAATTATGCTGTTGGCGGAGAAGAAGCTCTTTTTGAGAATATAGGATACGCTTATCAGCCATCAGGAGTCAAAGGAGTGAAAGGGACAACTCTATCACACCCCCTGGTGTATCTTATTTCCAGTGAAAGTGCCTCAGACTCAAGTGATCAGGATTTAGCCATGAGGTTAATCGCTTTAATGTCAACGACAGAACGGAATACACGTCACGCAGTAGAAAGCGGTCACCTTGGAATATTAAATTCACAGACCGATTTTGATGCCTATAAAGAGAGTCAGTTTCTTGCTGATGTAACGTATTTGCTTGATAACAATTTCTACCTCCCTAATCATGTCCTTTATGGTACATGGTTTGATATTCTCTGGGATGGAATGGTTGCTGCAGAGCAGGGGGAGAAATCCCCCGAAGAGGCAGCTGCCGATGCAGTTAAACTTATGAAGCTTGAGATTGAAGACCAATTAATCGTAAGATAATGATTATCTTTGAGGGCGCCGAAAAGGCGCCTTCATTATTTTATTCAAGGAGAATCTATTGAATATTCAGAAGCGGTACCTCACTGGATACTGGTTCATTCTTCCAGCAGCTCTTTTGGTGGTTCTTTTTTTCTTTCTTCCTGTAATCCTGACTCTGGGGATTTCGCTCACCGATATGAGCTCGGTAACCGGATTTCAGAACTGGTCATGGGTAGGATTCAAGAATTACATCAAAATAATGCTGCATCCGGAAACACCTAACAACTTTATTGTTACTGTGAAGTATGTCGCATTTACGCTTGTATTTTTTAATGTTGGGATGGGACTTTTAGTCGCGATTTTAACTCATCATATGCCTAAGAAATTAGGAGGCTTTTTTCGATCCCTCTGGCTTCTGCCAAGGATTACTCCTCCTGTTGTTTATGTCCTGATGTGGTCGATGATGGCGGCAGATGCACCCTATGGGGTGATTAATCAGCTCTTTCGTATTCCATTTGGGCTTTCCACCATGAATTGGGTTCCCGAACACGCAACCCTTTTTATAATTTTGATAAATGGTTATATCGGAGCATCCTTCGGAATGATTCTTTTCTCATCAGCAATTGAATCGATTCCTAATGATATTATGGTCTCCTCTCTTGTTGACGGAGCCTCTCTTTTCCAGAGGGTCAGATATGTAATCCTACCACAGCTAAGGTGGCCGTTACTCTTTGTTACGACCTATCAGACACTGTCTCTTCTGACATCATTTGAAAGTATTATGATATTAACCGATGGAAACTTTAACACTGAAGTCTGGTCTCTGTGGTCGTACCATAAGGCACTTAATAATTATTATGGAAACTTCCAATATGGCTTTGGTGCGGCCCTATCCGCTGTTCTTGTCGGCATGGGGGTCATCCTTGCTATTGTTTATCTTAAATATTTTAAATTCGGTGAGCTTGTTAAAGAGCCTCTCATCGAGGAACTCTAGGAGGAATTATGAAAGAAAAACGTGATCTATTCCAACCCCTGGCGTTTCTCATAATGATCGTTCTCTCATTGCCTATCATCCTGGGGTATCTCTGGTTGTTCATTTCAACCTTTTCCGAGCGAACATATGGTTTAAAACCGGTAGATATTGATGGTAACTTCGGAGGATTGACCCTTAAGAACTGGAGCTTTATAAGTGAACCTGATATTTGGCTTGTTACTATGAATACCTTTCTGCTTTCGCTTTTAATGACCCTGGGAGTTCTCATAGTTTCATCCATGGCTGGATACGCTCTTTCCAGAATAAAATTTCGGGGGCGAAAAACCTTTTTATCTTTAACCCTTATTCTTCATGCTTTCCCCAGTATAACTCTGTTGATTGCGATTTATTTTGTACTTCGGTTCTTTTCCAAGATACCTATTCTTGGATTATTCATGGGTTACAATACTCTTGGAGGTGTCGTGCTGGTAAGTCTGGCTCTCCAGCTTCCTCTTGGTATCTGGTTGATGAAAGGTTTTTTCGATAATGTTTCCTGGGATATAGAGCGTGCGGCCCTTATTGATGGTTGCTCACGATGGCGAACATTCTGGAATATAATGGTGCCTCAGATAAAACCGGGATTGGCGGCCTTATCAATCTTTTCATTTATGACCGGCTGGAGTTCCTTCCTTATTCCCTATACTTTTTTAACTTCGGGAAACAGGGCTGTTATTTCAACCTATTTGAATTCCATGATGAATAGCGATTCTGTCTCCATACAGTATGGAGTTCTGGCTGCGGTTGGGCTTTTTCAGCTTATTCCGATTTTATTCTTTTACACTTTTACCCAAAAATACCTGATGAAGATCTTTTCCGGCGGTTCCCACGGCGGGGTATAGAGAGGAAATATATGCAAATTATACTGGATAAATTAACAAAAAAATTCGGAACAACAACTGTTGTAGACGAGATATCACTTGAGATAGAAAGCGGCGAATTTGTTGCCTTTTTAGGACCTTCCGGGTGTGGAAAGACAACTACTCTTCTGATGACTGCCGGAATTTATAAACCTGACGGCGGCCGCATTCTTTTTGGCAATGATGACGTTACCCGGCTTCAGCCTAAAGACAGGAATATTGGAATGGTGTTTCAGAGTTATGCTTTGTATCCTCATATGACTGTATTTGAAAATATTGCCTTCTCGATGAAGCTGAAGAAAGCTTCAAAGAAAGAGATGGAGATCGAGGCCGCCAGGGTTGCAGAACTCCTGGGCATCGGGCATTTACTGAAGAGAAAACCGGGAGAACTTTCGGGAGGTCAGCAGCAGCGTGTGGCCCTGGGAAGAGCTTTGATCAAAAAACCGGAACTCCTGCTTTTTGATGAGCCCCTGTCCAACCTGGATGCCAGGTTGAGAATTACCATGCGCAGTGAAATTAAGCGCCTGCAGAAAGAGCTTGGAATTACCTGCATCTATGTGACTCATGATCAGATTGAAGCTATGACCATGGCCGATCGGGTTGCTGTCATGAAGGATGGTGAACTTCAGGCCTTTAAACCTCCCCTGGATCTTCATGACAGACCGGAAACCCTTTTTATCGGGCAGTTTGTAGGAAATCCGCCGATGAATCTGCTGGATAGCACGATTAAAAAAGATGGTGGTGCCGCAAGCGTTACCCTTCCGGACGGTAGCCTTACACCTCTGGCCGATAAACTGGTCCCGAATGTGAGTAAGGATAGAATTATACTTGGAATCAGACCGGAGGATGTTGTTCTGGATAACACGGCCAGGACATCTGCGGAGGTTCTCCTGGTAGAACCTCTTGGACGGGATGACCTTTTACAATGCCGCTGGGGTGGCCAGGATTTTGTAATACTGGTGGATCCCAAAGAGAAGATTCGGCCGGGAGATACTGTTAAGTTCAGGTTCCTCTCTGATGCATGGCAGCTTTTTGATCCTGAATCGGAGAAATCTCTTATCTGGAATTAATGTTTTCGATATGAAACCCGTTGAAAATCTTTCGCTTGACATAAAATGTCAGAGCCATTATTCTTGGCACATCAAAATCGAAAGATTAGGATAGAGTGATTTTCGGGGTAAGGTGAGTAAACTCTTTTTGGGTTTTACAATTCCTGACCGGCGGTTATAGCCCGCGACTCCCTTTACGGGGATTGAGTCTGGTGAGATTCCAGCGCCGACGGTACAGTCCGGATGAAAGAAGATCACGTATTCATCCAATTTAAAAAGGGGTGGGTACGTACCAATCACAGGTGGATTTTCCAGCCCCGGGAGAGCCTTGCAAGGCTAACCCGGGGCTTTTTTTATGTCCGCTATCCCGCAAATTCTCCCCTATCCTGAGGGAGCAAACAAAATGAATTATGAAGAATTGATGAGTCGTGCCATTAGCCTGGCTGCCAGGGGGCATCCTTCTCCAAACCCGAAAGTCGGGGCGGTCATTTATAAGGATGGGCGTGTTATCGGGGAGGGGTTTCACCGTAAAAAAGGAGAGGCTCATGCCGAGGTTGAAGCTTTAGCTGCATGTAGTGAAGATCCATCTGGGAGTGTGCTGGTAGTAACACTGGAACCTTGTTGTCATTCCGGTAAGGAGAAACTCACCCCGCCTTGTACCGATGCAATTATTTTCGGGAATATCACAACTGTCGTAGTTGGTAGTTTGGATCCCAATCCCCTTGTCTCAGGTAGGGGCGTTGAAAGGCTTCGTAAGGCCGGGATTAGAGTCATTGTTGGTGTTATGCAGGATGAATGTCTGGATTTAAATCTGCATTACATTCATCATCGCCGAACCGGGAGACCTTTTGTACACCTTAAGATGGCCCAGACTTTGGATGGATTTGCAGCCTTCCCCGGCGGGGGAGGAGCAATAACCGGGGAGGTTGTTCGTCGGGAGGTTCACCTTCTCAGGGCGGATTACCAGGCAGTACTTGTAGGAAGTGGTACGGTCAGGCAGGATAAACCGCAATTAAATGTTCGGGCAGTTTTTCGAACTGGTTCCGAATCGAATGTTACCTATACGAACCCGATCAAAATAATCCTCAACAGCGGTCTTGATCTTGATCCCGAAGTATCAACCTTCTCATCACCGGATACAGTCTGGATTATCGGAGGAGAGGATAAGTCGAAAGAAAAATTGGGAGTATGGCAAGAAGCGGGAATTCCTGTGATTCTTCTCCCGCTTAACTCTGACGGCAGGATCGATCTTCCTGTATTCCTTGAGGTTTTGGGCCAGCGTGGGATTATAAGTCTGCTTGTGGAAGGTGGTCCACAGCTTGCAAAGAGTTTTCTCGATGAAAGCCTTGTCGATGAGTTCAGTCTTTATCTGTCTCCCAGGTATCTCGGAGCGGGCCTCCCTGTAATAACCAAAGATTCTTCTCTTGATCCTTCTGAAACTGGTTTGAGATTCGTTGAGACCCGAACTTCAGGAAGTGATCTTCTTATCAGGTTTTATAGACAATATATTCCGGAGGCTGAATCATGTTTACAGGGATGATACGTCAGGTCGGTAAAGTTGAGTCTATACGCACCGTTAGCAGGACCAGGCTTGTCACCTACTCCGCCCCGGAAATTACCTCCGGAATGAAGATCGGAGATTCCGTAGCTGTTGATGGCGTCTGTCAAACTGTAGTGGACTTTAACCGTAGAGGATTTTCCTCTCAGGCGCTGGAAGCAACCCTATCGAAAACTACCTTTGGCCTTTTTCGCCGGGGAACGGTGGTTAATCTGGAGAAAGCCCTCATCATGGGGGATAGCCTGGATGGGCATATAGTCCAGGGACATGTTTCCGGTACTGGCCGTATTCTAAATCTGAAGAGAGTCGGAGAAAACAGGTTTCTCCGGATTGCCCTGACAGAAGCTTTACTTCGGGATTGCATCCCCGAGGGCTCTTTGGCCGTGGATGGGATCAGTCTGACCATTGCAGAGCTTGGAGTGGGGGAGGCTGTTCTTAATATAATTCCCACAACCTGGGAGGATACGACTTTAAAAACAAAGTCTCCGGGAGGATTGGTAAATATAGAAACTGATCCTCTTACCCGAAGAATTGGTTCGGGAGAGAAAAATAAATTTATTACTGTAGAGAGGTTAACCCAATGGGGATATTGATCAGAGAAGATATTGTTGAAAAAGTTGACACAGCTATAGAGAAACTAAAAGATGGGGAAATTATAATCCTGACAGATAATGTTGACCGGGAAAATGAAGGGGATCTTGTATGTCTTGCCGGGAAAACAAGCTGGGAGATGATCGACTTTATGACACGCCATGGCCGGGGGCTTATTTGTGCACCCCTGGGACCTGAATTGGTAGTTCAACTGGGATTAAATCCCGCCGTTCCGGGGAATGACAGCCCTTTTTACACCCCTTTCACAGAGTCGCTGGATATTAAGGCTGGTGGAACAACAGGCATCTCGGCCGATGAAAGGGCCAGGACTTTACGACAGCTGGCTAATCCTGAAGCGAAAGGTAGTGACTTTACATATCCCGGTCATATTTTTCCTCTCCGGGCAAATCCTGATGGGATTTTCGGCCGGGCAGGTCACACCGAGGGTGCCGTCGATCTTGCCCGATTATGTGGTGCGGCACCGGCCGCAGTGATTTGTGAAATCCTGGGAGAAGGGGGTGGGATGTCCCGGGGAGAGGCACTGGATACCTTTGCTTTAAGGGAAAACCTGTTCTGTATTTCTATGGAGGAACTAACCACATACCTCTACAGGCCGATAGAGACGGTCAATATGCCTCTGAAGCTAGGGGCTTTCACCATGTCTGTTTATCCAAAGCTGCCTGGAGAAACGGAGCCTCCGGTAGTTCTCAGGTCCAGAGCAGCCTGCAAAGAAGGATTACCTGTTCCAGTGAGGATTCATTCACAATGTATGACCGGGGACCTTTTCGGATCACAACGGTGTGATTGCGGAGAACAGCTTGATCAGGCTCTGGAAATACTGGCTGAAGAGGGGGGGCTCCTGATTTATCTACCCCAGGAGGGGCGGGGTATTGGTCTGACTGAAAAGATAAAGGCATATAAATTACAGGAGATGGGAATGGATACAATTGAGGCGAACCTGGCCCTGGGGCATCAGGTCGACTCCCGGGAATACAGCAGCGCAATCCGTATTTTAAAGGCTGAAGGGATAAGAGCTATAAGCCTGTTTACTAATAATCCTGCAAAATATGCTGCTCTTAAAGAAGCGGGCTTTGAGGTTGAGAGGAGGGCTCTTGAAATTCCTCCAGGGGAGCATAATTTTTCATATCTAATTACTAAACAGAACAACATGGGGCATTTATTGTCTCTTAAGGAGAGAGCATGAGCATTTCAGGAATAAAGGAATATACTGGAGATTACTCCGCCTCTACTGGAAATTGGGCTATAGTCGTCAGCCGATTTAACAGTCTGATAACAGAAAGGCTTCTAGAGGGGGCAGTTGATGCTCTTATTCGACATGGCTCCTCTAAGGAGAACATGGATATTATCCGGGTCCCCGGAGCTTTCGAATTATCGTGGGCAGCCAAACAGGCCGCCTTGAAGAAAAAATATAGAGGGATAATCTGCCTGGGTGCTGTGATAAGGGGAGACACTCCCCATTTTGATATGGTCGCAAACGAGACGACCAAAGGGCTTGCTTCTGTTTCACTGGATATGGGGATCCCTATTGGATTTGGGGTTCTTACTACCGAAAATATAGAGCAGGCTCTGGAAAGGGCTGGAACCAAAGCGGGAAATAAAGGATTCGATGCTGCCCTGACGGTTATGGAGATGGCTCAGCTGCAGAAGGTTCTGAATAGCTGATGAAATAATAGATCCTTCAAGTCTCCTGGATCATCTCAATGGGAAATAATTGAGATGATCCCTTTTTTAATTAACGACAGCTTTCTCTATTCTACTCTACAGATTCTGTCAAAATTACCTTTATCCCTAAATCTTCCAGTTCCTTGATGAACTCGGGATCCAGTTTATCATCGGAGATCAGTGTATCAATCCTGTTGATCGGAGCGGTTACGAAATTCGATACCAATCCGATCTTTCGATGGTCTGTCACAACTATAATCTCACCGATTGTCCTGTCCATCATCAATCTGGTTGATTCGGCAGCCTGGTGGGTAGGGGCTGTAAGACCATGACGACAGCTTATGGCATCGACACCCAGTATGGTTTTATTGGCATTGATTTGATTTATGATATCATTGGAAAACCCGCCCACAAAAGAGTTTGACTGGATACGGTAGAGGCCACCAGCCAGGACAAGCTTAATGGTAGGATTTTTTATCTGTCCGATGCATCCCGCATTGGTTGTTACAATTCTGACATTATCCTGTTCGATATATCGAAAGATATGACTGGTGGTAGAACCTCCGTTTATAAATACCGTATCGCTCTCTTCTATCAAATCCGCGGCAAGCCTGGCAATGGAATCCTTATTTTCAAGACCCAGCTGATATCTGTTATAGTAGTCATTCTCTTTATTAAGGCGCAGAGTGGAGATGGCTCCTCCAAAGGTTCTTTCAACCAAATTCTTTTTTTCAAGGAGAATCAGATCCCGTCGAATCGTTATTTCAGAGACATCCAGGAGTTCACTTAATTCCGAAACACGGATATGTCCATCCCTCTTAATTAATTCAATTATCCTCTGTTGTCTCTTTTCCTGAGACGATTGGCTTGGTTTTTCCATCGGTTCATCCTTCTATAAAAGCAATCATATGCTGTTGATTGTTTTTTGACAATAAAAAAAAGATATAAAATGATTGCTTTCAATCATAAAGTGGATCTATAATGATAAAAAGCGTTCGTATGTGTCTGTTTATCGCTTAAAGAACATAAAATGAAAGATAAAATGATTGAAGTTATTCATGAAGCGGTGAGTGCTCTGTTTGGATACCCCGGGAAGGAAGTGAGTCTGTTTCATCATAATGACACAGACGGTTTAAGTTCCGGGGCTATACTGATGAATTCATTCGAGCGCATCGGTTATACAGTCTCACGGTTTTCCCTGGAGAAGCCCTATCCTCAGGTATTAGAGATGATATTTTCAAAAAGTAATCAAATTCTTATCTTTGCAGACTTTGCCGGAAAGATAGCCCCCCTAATCTCAAAGATGAATGGCGGTCGAAATCTTGTGATCATACTTGATCACCACCCGGCTGAAGATGTTGATGATGAAATGGTTTTTAACCTTGATGGTGAACTGTATGGTCTTAAAGGTGACCGGGATATTTCGGCTTCTTCGGTTTGTTATCTATTCGCAGATATTCTTTTAAATCAGCTGAATTTCGAGGCAGACGACCTCTCGCATCTTGGGACCCTTGGTGCTATCGGAGATGGCTTTCTTGTCGATGGTGCTCTTTCCGGGATAAACCGGGAACTGATGGAAATTGCGGTAGAGCGTAAACTTATAAGAGTTGTTAAAAATGAATCGGGGGAGGAGTATTTTATTACTCTTGGTGGATTCGAATATCCAGCTGCCTATATCACCAGTTCCCTCGATACACTCGGTGGTGTCGGGTACTACCAGGATGGTACGACCCTGGGGATGGAGATTTGTCTGCATGGTATGAATCCAGAAATTATGAAACAGATAGAGACGTATAATAAAACCAAGGATACTCTTTTTGAACAGGGAATCAAATTTTTAAAGGAAAATATAGTCTCAACCGAGCACCTTCAATGGTTTAACCTGGCGGATAGTTTTAGACCGATGGGGGTAAAAATGGTCGGGGTCTTCTGTAATGAGATTAAGGACATGGATTTTCTTGATAAGACGAAATACCTGGCAGGGTTTCAAATCGTTCCGGATGAGGTTCCGGGGTTTGGACCGGTCACCTTTAATTCAACAAAGATATCCATGAGAGTTTCCAATCATCTGACAGAAAGAATCCGTTCAGGAGAGTCTCCCGGTTTGAATACCTTCCTTCCGGAAGCCACCATTAATATTGGAGGTTTTGTGGATGCCTGCCACGGACTCTCGGCGGCGACAACCGTGAAGGTGGGAGAAGAAGAGTTATTAATCAATGAGGTAGAAAAAGGATTAAAAAAGAGGATGGAGAATAATGGGTAAAGGTCGAGGTTTTGGAAAGACAATTCTGATAGGGGATCAGTTCGTATTATGGGGAATACCGGCCATACTCGCGGCTATTCCTTTTGAGACAGAGTGTACAGTCAGAAGGCTTGAATCCGGTTCCGGATGGATCCTGAAGGATAACAGGATTGAAGTTCCCGGTTACAAAAAAGCCAAGGAAAAAGATTGTAAAGTTTCATTCAACAGGATGGTCGAAGTCATGGGCCTGGATCTTGATAAATATCCAATCGAAATTACCGTTGGAGGCGATTTACTGGCCGGGAGTGGTGTGGGGGCAAGTGCCGGTATCTGTGTCTCTTTTGCCAGGGCCTGTAATGAAGAGTTCAACCTGGGGATGGATATCCTGGAGATTAATCATGTCGCCTGGGAGGGGGAGTTTGGTTACCACGGTCTACCCAGCGGTCTCGATAACACGGTCTCCACTTATGGTGGTGTCATCAAGTACAGGATTAAGGATGGGATAAAACAGTTCGAGAGGATCCATTTAGCCAAACCTGTGGAAATTGTTCTGGCAAACAGCGGGATTACTGCTAATACTGCTTTATTGAAAGGTTTTCTAGAAGAACAGGAGCAAGAGAATCTCACCCTGTTTAATGAACGCCTGAACGATATAGGAAGTCAGGTCGATGAACTGGCCCTGGCTCTTGCGGGCGGAGATTTAAAAACCACCGGCCAGATTATGAACGAGAACCATAAAATCCTGATTAATATGGGTTTATCCCATGAAAAACTTATTTATTTATCGGAACTGGCCAACTCGCTCGGGGCCTATGGTGCAAAGGTCACCGGAGGCGGCCGGGGCGGGTATATGGTTTCTCTTACTCCCGGTAAAGCCTTGCAGGATAGGGTCGCCTCTGCCTTTGAGAATGAAGGGTATTCAACAATCAGAGCGGTTATCGGTGTAAAACCTACCGATAATACTTCGTTTCAGATTCTGAAGTGATGAAGAGCTTAGAAGCGAGTTCTTTCAAGTGCCCTGTTTTTCTAAATGTGGATTGAAACTGGCATTCCCATTTAAGGGAATTCCAGTTTTTATAATAACCAAATTAAGGAGAAAATGATGAAAAGAGCAAAGATGATAGTTATGATTTTACTTGTAACTATGGTTCTTCCCCTGGCCGTGTTTGCAGGTGGAGGTGTAGAGGTTGATGAGGACGCTACCGTCGAAATTGAATTCTGGCATGCCATGTCGGGAGCTCGAATCGAGCTTATTCAGGGTATTGTTGATAAATTCATGATGGAGAATCCTAATATCAAAGTGGATGTTCAATACACCGGGTCCTATAATGATACGCTTAATAAGGTTAAATCGGCTTCCAAGGCCGGGAATGCCCCGGATGTTTTTCATTCCTACGAAATAGGAACCCTGGGTCTGATTAACAGTGGGATCATTTCTCCTGTGGATGTGATTGCAGAGAAATTTGACAGGGAAATCCCCTGGGATGATTTTTTTACCCCCGTACAGAGTTATTACAAATATCAGGGTGACCACTACTCCATGCCTTTTAATTCTTCAACACCCTTGATCTATTACAATAAGACTTTCTTCGAGAAAGCCGGTCTGGATCCGGATAAACCTCCCAAAACATATGAGGAGATCCGAGCCGCTGCTGTAAAACTGCAGGCCGCCGGATATGCAACCCCGGTCACATGGAACCTGCATTCCTGGTATTTTGAGGAAATGATCTGTCTGCAGGACAAACCTTTTGTCAATAATGATAATGGACGAGGCGAAGCGCTTCCGACTGCCGTGGTTTTTAATGGTGATGCAGGGCAGAAGGTTCTGGAATGGTGGGTTGGAATGGAGCAAGACGGGCTCTTCCTGGATGTAGGTCCAGGCTGGTCTAATCACCGTGCTGCCTTTGGTTCCGGAGAGGCTGCGATAATAATGTCTTCATCATCCGATGTTAACCTCTTAACGGCCTCTCTTGCCGAAAAGGGTTGGGAAATGGGTACAGGTTATATCCCACGACCGGATGGAGCAACCGGTGGTGTCGCTATTGGCGGAGGATCCCTGTGGATGAGTAATAATCATACAAATGAGGAAGAACTTGCTGCCTTAAAACTGATTACCTACATCTCTGAAGATGAATCACAGATAGCCTGGCATAAGGGGACCGGATATTTTCCAGTTCGTAAAACGGCCATGGATCAGCTGACAAAAGAAGGTTGGTTCGATGAAAATCCAAACTACCTGACTGCTTTTAATCAGCTCCTGGACAGCCCCGAGTCATTGAATACCGCAGGTGGATTGATCGGAATATTCCCCGAAGTCAGGGCTCTGGTTGAGTCTGCCATACAGGAGATGTATGCAGGGAAACCAATCAAAGAGGCATTGGATGAAGTTGCGGAAAAAGCCAATGAATCCATGATGGAATGGAATGAAATAATTCAATAGCTGTATTTTTAGTAAAATTCTTGGAAGCTGCCTTTCATCAGGCAGCTTCTACTTTTGAGGACCTAATGAAACAGTCAACTTTTAACAACAAATTACTTCCTTATTTTCTGTTGGTGCCGACATTTTTTATTTTGGTGGTTTTTCTATTTTATCCGGCTTTTGAAACCTTTAGATTGAGTTTGTATAAGGTTCATCCCTGGAGCGGTGCGGAGAAATTTGCCGGCTTATATAATTTCATCAAAATATTTACCAATGCCGATTATATTCACAGCTTTATCCTCTCTGCGGTTTTCGCTATTATCGTAATTTCTAGTGGACTTCTATTCAGTATGCTGATAGCCTTGCTGTTGAATCAGAAAATTGCCGGCATCCGTTTTTACCGCACTCTTCTGATATGGCCCTATGCCTTATCCCCTGCAATTGCCGGAGCCTTATTTAATTTCCTGTTTAACCCGGCCAATGGTCTGGTATGCTTTTTAACAGGATACCGTTCCTGGCTTACATCCAGTAAAATGGCAATATTTGTTGTAATTATTGCAGCGGTATGGAAAAATCTGGGATATAACATCATCTTTTATTTAACAGCCTTGCGGAATGTCCCTTCGGCTGCCCTTGAATCTGCATCCATCGATGGCGCCGGCCCTGTAAAAAGGTTTTTCTACATTACCTTTGCCTTTTTATCCCCCACAACCTTTTTCCTTTTTGTTATGAATACCATTTATGCCTATTTTGCATGTTTCGGTTTGATAGATGTATTAACAGAAGGCGGACCGGCCGATTCCACCAAAGTGCTTATCTACCATCTGTATAAGGATTTCTTCGTTAATTCGAAAATTGGGTATGCTGCCGCCGAGAGCCTGGTATTATTCAGTCTGGTTGTTGGCGTTACCGTTCTTCAGTTCCGGACAGCCGGAAAAAAAGTTCACTACCAATAAAAGAGAAGGGAGAGATTTATGCAGCGATCAAAAACGAAAAGCATTGGTATACATACTCTATTAATAGTATGCATCTTGATTATAAGCCTTCCTGTTATAATGGCCTTAATTATAAGTACCCAGACAGAGGCTCAGGTGATGTCCTATCCTCCTGCCGTCGTTCCCGGAACGAATGCAATCTCCAATTATGTTACGGCCTGGAAATCGGTGAATCTTGGCAGGATGATCTTTAACTCTACGGTGATTGCTTTTGGTGTTATCATCGGTAAAGTTTCCATGAGTTTACTGGCGGCCTTCGCCTTTACTCATTTTGAATTCAAGGGGAAGAATCTCTTGTTCGGCCTTATTCTGGTCACCCTCCTTCTCCCTGTACCTGTTCGAATTGTAGCCCTTTTCGATGTTATAAGGAGTATGCAGTGGATCGATACCTACGCTGGCTTAATGGTTCCATTCTGGGCAAGTGCTACAAGTATTTTTATTTTAATTCAGAGGTTTAAAACGGTTCCTTCCGAGTTGATCGATGCTTCGAAGATGGATGGTTGTACTCCCATGCAGTATTTTTTCAGGATCCTTATGCCCTTGATCCGGAGTACCATTGGAGCCTTAGTTGTTATAAACTTCATCTATATCTGGAACCAGTATTTATGGCCCTTAATGGCCACCAACTCGGAAGATATGCGTGTCGTTCAGATCGGCATTAAGATGCTAATGAATACCGAGTCCTCAAATAACTGGGGAGTCATTATGGCTGGTGTTATCATAACAATGCTTCCCCCCCTCTTGATTTTCATTGTGATGCAGGAGAGTTTCATGAAAGGGTTTGCTCTGCAAAGTGAAAAATAGAATATGAGAAAAATTATCTTTATATTTATATCCTCTTTTTTATTGACGGCCTGTGTAAGCCGGGATGTCCCCCCTGCGGATGCTGAGACCTTTCCGGAGGAGATCCTCCAGCAATCCGTCGTTAATACTTCCTTTGACGATTCTGTTTTGTATGGGCCATTCCGGGAATCCAGGATTGAAGGCCCTGTAATTCCCGGCCTGCTGAACCCCCTTGTTCCCCAGGGGATGGCCTATTGGGAAGAGCATGGGTGGATGATTATTTCGAATTATATGAGTGATGACTCCGCCGGTGTCCTTTCGATTCTCAATATGGAGGTTGGTTCTTTGCATAAGGTTCTGTCTTTATATAATGCGGACAGAACTCCTCATAGGGGGCACCTTGGCGGTCTTGCTTTAAGCAGGGAACATTTGTGGGTTGCCTCGGAAACTGGAATCTATTTTATTAAACTCAGTGCGCTTCTATCAACAGAGGATAGAGAAACGATCTTTCTTTCCAACCTGATAGAAACGGAGACCAAGGGTTCCTTTGCCACTTTTACTGATGGTGTTTTATGGATTGGAGAGTTTACCAGGAAGGATGGCAGTTATCCCTCATCGGAACGTCACCATCATGAAGCCCGGGATAAGAATCGTCATCGTGCCTGGCTTGCCGGATATAAACTGAAAGGCGAAACGGATATGCTCAACCTGTTGCACATGGACTCTTCAAAACTGGCCCCGGATTTCATCCTCTCTATTCCCGATGATATTCAAGGGGCTCTCATACTCCATAATAAGATATTTTTAAGTGCTTCCTACGGAAGGAAAAATTACAGCAGAGTTTTAGTCTTTAAAAATCCGTTAACTGAAGAACCTCATCGGTTCGAAACGTTTTTCACCGCTTTGGATGTGCCATTATGGTATCTGGATGATTTAAATAAGATTGGCAGGATGGTCCTGCCGCCAATGAGTGAAGCCCTTGTTTTCTATGAAGATTCGCTGGCTGTTCTTTTCGAATCGGCGGCATCTAAGTACAGAGCTACTGCGAAATTCCCCGTTGACAGGATACAGCTTTTCCCATTGGAGGCTTTTGAAACACCATCCGAGTAATCTCTGATGGTGTTCCTTGTTCCTGTTGGGTCATTGCCAGCTTTGTCTCTCGCCATAACCACCGTCATAATTACGATCCCACCGACTTTTATAACTGCTGTTTCGGTTTGTTTTTCGATATCTCCCGATCCCCATGATGAATAGAAAAACAATTGCCAGCAGTATTAAGCCATTAGGGATTATGATCCCTACAACTCCTGCAAGAACGAGACCAGCGATAAGCGCCGTCCCGGCGGAGAGAACGAGCCCCAGTACAAGACCAAGGCCGGAGAAGAGTATCTTGAATAAAAATCCAATTACCTTAAAAATAATTCCTAAGCCGAAAAAGAAAATCAGCGCAATTAATAACAATGCTTCCATTACAAACTCCTTACAATAAAATCAATCACCTATTCTATTGCAATAATCGTGCCAAGTTGTTTTTAAGGCTATTTACTGCTAAAATAGCCTTAAATCACCCTTGTTGGTGGGAATATACCCAAATAATGGCGCATAGTACCACACCTGTTCACGGTCCTTGGATTATTCAGGCGTTCGATTTCAGAATTACACGAAGACTGGCGATGCCAATTAATAACGTTATCCCCATCCCGAAATATCCTGTAAACCGGTAATGACCCCAGATGCCTTCCATTACACTGAAAAGCCATGGTCCAATTGCACTTCCCGCAACCATAAAACTCATGCCCAGCCCCGATATAGCCCCCAGATGTTCTCTTCCGTAGAGCTTCGGCCAGGTTACCGATGAGATAATCCCGAACAAGCCGGCTGAAACACCCATTCCCAGGATTAGAAAGACCATGGAAATATTGTTATACGGCAGGCTTATGGCAAGTGCTGCAAGAAACATTCCCGTAACCAGGGTGTAGAATATATTCTTCATTTTTACGATATCACTAAGCCAGCTTCCAATGAATCTTGCCGCGACAGCAATGATTGAGATCGGCAGGAAGATAGCGACAGCTTCGTTCGTACTCTTTCCAAAGGAATTGAAAATTGAGGTTATATGAAAAGTAAATGCGGTGTTATATAGGGCCCAGTAAAAGAGTGCACTAAGATAGAACCATAGTTGTGGATCTTTTTTAGCCTCTTCCAATGTAAAATTTTTCCTGTTCTCATCCGGTTCTGCTTTACTTCCGGTTTTAATACGCACACCCTCTTCAATTTTCATACCGCAATCTTCCGGACTGTCCCGGAAAATTACTAATATAAACGGAAGAACAAACATTATCAGGAAGAGCCCCATCAAGAGCCATGATTTTTCCCATCCTGATAGATCTATCAGCATCTGTAACATTCTCGGTGCTATGGAGAAACCGAAGGATGTGAAAATTCCCATTATAGCTGCAGCGAATCCCCGATGTGATTCAAACCACCTCATTACCATCCCCCGGGAGACCAGGGTAAGAACTCCCTGGCCGAAGAATCTTATTCCGAAAAAACCTGTCACCATCAGGGTGAAGGCGATACCCTCTGAAGGAAGGTGTGTTAATCTATTCAGCACACTGGTTATTTGTACCGAGTTGGATAGAATCATTAAGCACAGGCCCAGGGATATTGCCGCTCCGGCCGCAACTACCCTGGCCCCGAATTTATCATAGAGTATTCCTGCCTTCGTTATTATCAGTGAGCTGAGGAGTGTTCCGATCATATATGCCGTGGATATCTGAATCCTTGAAAGATGAAGGTTTGAAATCAGGTGGTCCGTATAGACCGAAACACCCATGGTCTGACCTGGAATACTGAAGAGGATTCCCATGGCACCGGCAACCAGGATAATCCATCCATAGTAAAATGGACTTGCCTTTACGGAGAATGGAAAATTACCTGATATAATATGATTTTTTCTTGAGGTATTATTAGTCTTACTGATTGAAGGCTCCTTGTGTGAGAACTTGAAAAATTGATGTATAAATTGTTGAGGAGATATTACACAATATAAAGAGTTTATTAAAGTGTTTCTATTTACAGAATCCAGCCGCTCACATATACTTCATAAATCTTATTAAATGAATCTGGAGAAAAGATGAAACGAACTCTTATTTTATTAACGATCGTACTATGTACCGGTTTTGTATTTGCCGGTGGTGCTAAAGAGGATGTATCCGGTGATGCTTCTCTACAGTATATCCTGGACAAAGGGGTTTTTGTTCTGGGTCTTGATGACAGTTTTCCCCCCATGGGTTTCAGGGATGAGAATGGCGATGTAGCCGGATTTGATATCGACCTTGCCCGTGAAGTATGTAAAAGGATGGGTGTGGAACTTAAAATGCAGCCCATCGATTGGGATGCCAAAATACTTGATCTTAACAGCAAGGATATTGATGTTATCTGGAATGGGTTAACCATAACCGATGAAAGACTTGAGAAAATTGAGTTTTCCAAGCCCTATATCGCTAACCGACAGATTGTTATTGTTCAGGCCGCTTCAGGGATCGATACCAGGGCTGACCTTGCCGGGATGACGGTGGGGATCCAGTTGGGTAGCAGTGCCGATGATGCTGTAAATTCTGATGAAGTAACTGTGGCTTCACTCAAGGAACTTGTTAAGTATCAGGATAATGTTCAGGCTCTCATGGATCTTGAAGTCGGACGAATCGATGCTGTTGTTGTTGATGAGATCCTTGGCCGTTACTATATTTCAAAGAAAGAGGGTGTCTACACTGTTGCCAGTGAAGATTTCGCCGCTGAAGAGTATGGTATTGGATTTCGAAAAGGTGAGGTTGCCTTTGTCTCTGAAGTGGATCGAATCCTCGATGAGATGGTTAAAGATGGAACCGCTGAGGAAATTTCTATCAAGTGGTTTGCCGAAGACATCCTTCTGCCTCGTTAATGACATATCTTCTTGAATCAGCACAGTACATCCTTCAAGGGTGTACTGTGACTCTTAAACTCTTTTTTATTACTTTTCTTTTTTCCATCCCTCTTGGCGCTTTAGGGGCTATGGGAAAGACCTCTCGGTTTAAAGTTATCAAGGTTATCATGGAGGTTTACACCTCGGTTGTAAGGGGAACCCCCCTTCTTCTTCAAATTTTCTTTGTATATTATGGACTCCCTATTTTAATTCCCGGTCTGAGGTTCGAGCGGTTTTCAGCCGCTGCCCTGACTTTTGTCTTGAATTATGGTGCCTATTTTACAGAGATTTTTCGTGGAGGAATCCAGTCGATTGACAAGGGGCAGTATGAAGCATCCAGGGTTCTGGGAATGAATTACGCCCAGACCATGATGCGGATTGTCCTTCCTCAGACTGTAAAGAGAGTTTTACCTCCCGTAGCCAATGAGGCCATCACCCTGGTTAAAGATACGGCTCTCATTGTTGTTCTAGGGATTGGCGATATCCTTCGCAATTCAAAAGAGATCGTTGCCAGGGATTTTACGATTTCCCCCTTTTTGATCGCAGCGGTTATCTATCTGGTCATGAATTATGGAGTGGTTCTCCTGTTTAAAAAACTTGAAAAAAGGTACTCTGTTTATGAATGATAGAACCAGCGAAAATCAGGAGATGATCCGGGTTAAAAACCTCTATAAATCTTTTGGAAAGAATGAGGTCCTTAAGGGGATCGATCTGACCGTTAACAAAGGGGAGATTATTTCCATTATTGGTCCTTCCGGTTCCGGAAAGAGTACTCTCCTTCGATCTTTGATTCATCTGGAAGAGGCTACATCCGGGAGCATAACCATTGAAGGTTTGGAGATTCATTCTGAAGACGGGAAATCGATCCACGAATCAAAGATAAGAGAACGTTGTCGAAAGTTGGGAATGGTGTTTCAGAATTTTAACCTCTTTCCTCACAGGACCGCCATTGAGAATGTAATGGAAGGTCCCCTTGCTGTTTTGAAGCGGGATAAAAAACAAGTCCGAAGGGACGCCGAGGCACTGCTCCAAAAAGTTGGTTTAAGTGACCAGAAGGATCAGTTCCCCTGCACCCTCTCCGGAGGACAGAAGCAGAGAGTGGCCATCGCCCGTGCCCTTGCCATGGATCCGGATATCATGCTCTTCGATGAACCCACTTCCGCCCTCGACCCGGAGTTGATTGGTGAAGTTCTGAATGTTATTAAGGCCCTTGCTGCCGAACATATCACAATGCTCATTGTAACTCATGAGATGACCTTTGCCAGGGAGGTATCTGACAAGGTTATTTTTATGGATGAGGGAAAGATCCTTGAGTTGGCTTCCCCCGAGAAACTATTTACCAATCCGGATCATCCCCGAATAAAAACATTTCTTAATAAAATGCTCTAAACTTTTAAGTAAGATTACCTGTTTGGAAAAACCTCCCTGTCAGAATATCAGGGAGGGGTGGGCTGGCTTTCCGTTTTCAATCTTATAATCTCTAATTCGACCGGGGTTATACGCCGCTTCCTGCTGGTAGAATCATTCATTATCCTCATAGGCGGAATCATTGTGTTTTTCCACAGGTCCTTCCGGGATCATCTCACAGATGAGTTCAGCCGGTTTTGGCAATCTGCCTTTAAACTGGGGGATCCACTTCTCATGAGCCTTCATAAGCTCGATGGTCATGGTGCGGATCTCATCCAGGGTACAACTCATTCCCGTCAGGGGATCCATGGCCATCGCCTGGAATACAAGTTCCGGATCTCCCGTATGAACGGCTTCAACCGCAAGTTCCTGAACTGCCAGCTGGTTTGAATTGATTGCGGCTAGATGGTGGGGAAGTTTCCCGATTCTTACCGGCTGGATTCCGTTTGCATCCACCAGGCAGGGGACTTCAACCAGGGCATCCCAGGGTAAATTATCAATATACCCCTTATTCTTAACGTTTCCGTAGACAACAGCCGGTACACCGCTCTCGATCGCATGGATAATGATGGAGCCATATTCTGTACTTCTTCTAAGGTCGATAGGGTTCTCCCAATTGGCCATTTTTTCCATCTGCTCTTTCCAGTCCGGCCGTTCATAAAGGGTTTTTATAAAACCGGGACCACCATTCCATTCTGAATGTTCATCATTGCAGTATTTCTTTACAAGGGCACTGTTTTTCCTGAACCAGGGGTTATATTCGGAAACATGTCCCGAAGATTCAGTTACGGGATAACCGAAATGTTTCAGGTACTCCATCCTCGCTGAATCCCCATGCCAGATTTCAGGTTTTAGCGCAAGTTTTCTCATTTTTGGAAGAAGGTCTGTTTTACCATGTCGAAAACTTGTGAACCAGGCCTCATGGTTTATACCACCGCATTTGTAATCTATCTCTTTCAGTGGAAGGTCCAGCCGTTTAGCCCACTCTTCGGCTGTATGCTGAACAGAATGGCAGAGGCCGATGTATTTAAGATCCGGATAGGAATCCAGTATTCCTTTCGACAGCATCCCCATGGGATTTGTATAGTTCAGGACGGTAGCTTCCGGGCAGATCATGTGTATATCCTCTGTCATCTCGGTGAGGACTGGGAGCGTTCTTAAACAGCGCATTACGCCACCCGGGGTAAGGGTGTCTCCTATACATTGATCAATTCCATATTTTGCGGGGAGATCAATCTCGCTTTTAATCGCTTCAAATCCTCCCACCAGGATGCTTATGATCACATAATCCGCATTCTTGAGGGCCTCTTTTCTATCAGTATAGCTACTGACTGTAGCTTTCGAATAGGACCCCTTATCGAAGAGTGTTTTAACTATTTTTTCAGCAAGATCCAATCGTTCCTGATCTATATCAACCAGGGCAAAATGACTATCACTTAAATTTCCATAACTGAGTATGTCTGCTGTAAGCCGGCTGGAAAATACAAGGCTTCCTGCTCCGATTATTACAATTTTTGGCATATCTATCTCCTTTTAACCATAAAGCTCTTTTTATCATAATATAGGTTTAAGTAATGAAGTACAGGAATATGGGGATTTATTCATGGAAAAATTGTATTTTTACGCGGGAAGGTTCTTATTGTCAGGGGGTTAAGGAAGAAATAAGGGGCAGGATGTTTAGGATTTTCGGGGTTTCGGGTGGTAATCTTGTGAGATGGACAACATTCCCCCGATCACGAATTTGCATGATCAGAATTAATCCGAATACTTATTTTTTTTACCCGGATTCATCTGGATAGGATATAATCATTCACAGGAACGTCGGGTTCTATTAATATATCCTCTCTGGAGAGTTATTTGCATATTTTAATTAGTATGAATTCCATCGGGAGTTTCATCGGTGCCATTATAATCGCTCTACTCTCTTTCTATGGTATTATCTATAATGTTTTAATTCAAAAAAACAGATACCTTTTTCATTTTACGATTCTGCAGGGTTCACTTTTCCTTTTTCTCTTTGGTTATGCCATGTACTCTTCGGCGATTAATGTTGTTTCAGTCCTGTTCTGGACTAAAGTGTGCTATGCCGGTGCGGCACTGACAATTTTCAGTAGTTATCTCTTTTATGAAACTCTCGCCGGGGCAAACCGAAAATATGTAGAACGAATATATCTTATAATCAGTATTCTTTTGACAGTTTTAATTTTCCTTCCCGGTGAATTGATATTTGTGTCGGCACTTAACCCTGTGAAGGAGCATAGTTCTGTTATAAAGGGGCCTCTTTTTAGGTTTCTGGTTGCTATCATACTCGGATGTATTGCTTTTACACTCTATTCTACAATTTATGTTTTTTTTACCGAACGTGATAACAGAAGACGGTTAATCCCCCTGGTTTTCGGCTTGATTATCTGGTTTTTTAGTGCTGCTTTTGATGCTGTCTTTGCTTCCCTTCTTTCGTTAACTGAGGCGCAATTATGGATTGGACCAACCGTATTTGCCTTCAGCCTGGCGATTTTTACGGGTAAAATGAATTGTGAGCAGACTATAGAACTGGAAAGGGTTAAGCTGGAGAAGGCGGAGATCTACAACAATCTTATAAAAGACCGGCTTACGGGCTTATTCACCCGGGAGTATATCAAGGAAAATCTGATTCAGAGGATATCTCTTCAAGAACGGAGCAGCAGGCAGGATACACTCCTCTTTATCGATATTGATAATTTTAAGCTTATTAATGATGACCTGGGTCATAAGCGGGGAGATATCACCCTCAGCAATATTGGAGATATTCTTTTGAATATTACCCGGAAGGGTGATGTGGCTGCACGGTTCGGGGGAGATGAATTCCTCATGCTTCTTGGGGACTGCAATGAATCTTCAGCGATTGTTATTGCGGAAAAAATTCAAAGTGATTTTGCTACTTATATATTGAATGAGTTTAAAGATTGGCCCCATAAAATTGAAATTTCTATGAGCATAGGAGTTTTATCCCATATCTTTTGGAATTCCAATCCTGAAGATATAATTCATAGAGCAGATATCGCCATGTACCTTTCAAAAAAGAGTGGAAAGGGTCGGATCATAAGTTATTCTTCCGGTATAAAACAGTCAAAACAGTCAATATCATAAAAATATCTTTTCCTGTCGGTATAATGTCAGTGCAGGATTGAGAAGAATATCTTACGAAATTCTAAAAGCGGATCGAGGGATTGAAGGATCTTACCTTGTATGATGGCACCTTCCCATCCTGAGAGAGCAAATCGAGCCATAACACGTGCATCGTATATCAGATTAATTTCCCCTGCCTCTTCCGCCTCCCGCAGGGCCTTGCTGAAACAGTTTTGCCATGTAATAAAGATATCTGCCAGCTCTTTCTGGAAGGCCGGTTCTTCACTCACAAGCTCCTGGGAGAGTTTGCCAAAGAGGCAATTACAGGAACAGGCTGCCCCTGAATATTTTTGTATCTGATTATCGAAATAATTTTCAATTCTCTTTAAAGGCGGTATCTCCGGGCTGAAGTAGGATTCAAGCTCGGAGAAAAAATCTTCTGCGGCATATTTAATGAGTTGAATACCGAAATCGGTTTTAGAACTAAAATAATAATAGAAGGAGCCCTTGGGTACAGAAACAGCTTTTAGAATCTCGCTAATTCCTGTGTTTTTAAATCCTTTCTCTGAAACGAGAAGAACTCCCTTTTTCAGGATCTGCTCCTTCATATTATTATTTTTCAAAAAAAATCTCCCTAAGTTTGCGATCCAAGTCTGTTTTCATTCTTCAATATTACAGTATCCGGATTTGGTACTTCAAGACCCAGGGATTCTTTTATCACCTCTTCCACTGTTGATACAAGTTTGAATTCAATCTCTTGGCGAACTTCGTTAGGGATGTCCTGAAGATCCTTCTGATTATCCTTTGGCAGGAGGATCTTTTTTATGCCAGCCCGGTGAGCTGCTATGACTTTCTCTTTGATCCCCCCGACCGGCATAACCGAACCTCTGAGGGTGATCTCCCCCGTCATGGCTAACTTTGAATCAACTTTTCTCCCTGTTACCAGGGATGCCAGGGATGTGAAGAGTGTGATTCCTGCCGAGGGGCCGTCTTTGGGCACCGCACCCGATGGAACATGAATGTGGAGGTCATTTTCCTTGAAATCGAATCCTGTTGAGAACAGGGACAGCCTTGAACGGATAAGGCTCCTGGATATTTGGGCCGACTCCTTCATAACATCGCCAAGCTGGCCGGTGAGGGTAAGTTGACCTGACCCGGGCATATTTGTGGATTCAATAAACAAGATCTCTCCCCCTACCGGGGTCCATGCGAGGCCGGTAACCACCCCCGGAGGATTGTTTTTTTCGGCCAGAGCGTGATGAACCTTATCCTTCCCAAGAATGTCTTCCACCTTAACAGGATCTATCTTATAAGGAAGGGGGGCTGATGCAGAAACGACAACTTCAGAGGAACTCCTGGCAATGGCTTCTATCCTTCGTTGAAGACTTCTTACCCCAGCTTCTCTGGTATAGTTCTCAATGATTTCGGTCAGTGCCCCATCCTCGATTTCTATCATGGAATCATCCATCCCGTGATCTTCCAGCACACGGGGAAGCAGATGGTTTTTGGCTATATGAAACTTCTCAATATTTGTGTACCCCGAAATGGTAAGGATCTCCATCCTGTCGAGGAGCGGACCGGGAATGTTCTCAATAGAGTTTGCTGTTGCTATGAAGAAAACATCCGAAAGATCATAGGGAACTTCAAGGTAGTGATCGGAAAAGGTGTTGTTCTGTTCCGGATCCAGGACCTCAAGGAGGGCACTGGCAGGATCGCCGCTGAATCCCCTCATTAGTTTATCAACTTCATCCAGGATAAATACCGGATTTCTACTTCCCGCCTTTTTCATTCCCTGGATTATTCTTCCTGGAAGGGCTCCTACATATGTTCTTCTATGACCTCGAATATCTGCCTCATCCCGGATACCTCCAAGGCTTATCCTTACATACTCTCTTTTCAGTGATTCTGCGATACTCCTCCCAAGACTGGTTTTTCCTGTTCCGGGAGGACCTGCCAGTAGAAGGATAGAACCCTTTTTACCTTTTTTCAGTTTCATCACAGCCAGGTGCTGAATTATCCTGTCTTTGACCTTTTCGAGTCCATAATGTTCTTCATCCAGAATTTTTCTGGCCTCTTTAATATCAATTTCAGGTGTTTTATCTGAAGCCCAGGGCAGGGCAATCAGCAGGTCAAGGTAGTTCTTTATAATGTGGCTGTCCGGATTTTTTTCACCCTGGGCCTCCAGTTTCTCCAACTCTTCGAGGGCTGTCACCTTGACCTCTCCCGGCATGTCGGAAGATTCTATCTTTTCCCTGAGGGATGAACCTTTATCTGCTTTGCCTTCATTCAGTTCTTTCTGGATGTTTTTCAGTTGTTCCCTGAGTATATTTTCTCTGTACTGTTTACTGGCACTGTCAGAGAATTTCTTTGCCATTTCGGCTTGCAGCTTTATGGATTCCTTATGACTAATCTGGTGATCAAGGAATTTTAATCCACGTTGTCTGATTGAATTTATCTCCAATAACTCCTGTTTTTCACTTCGGGAGATATTAAGGAATGGAATGATGAAATACATCAAATCCGCCGCGTTTTCAAATGATTTTATTTTTTTTATGATAGGTTCCGCTCCTTCAAAATACTCGGCCGTTTCGAGGGAGAGCTCCTTAATATAGTTCAGCAGATCCTGTTGGTTTGATTCCTGCATATCCATATCATCCATAAGGAGGGTAAATCGGGCAGAATAAAGTCCATCTACATTCCTTATCTGATCAGCTTGGATCCTATCAAGTCCTGCAACCTGAATTTTTATACTATTGCTGCTCTCCTCTCTGCTGACTATTTTGACAAGGGTTCCTATTTTAAAGAAATCCTCGGGGGAGAGCGTATTTATATTGAAATTTTTCTTCACTGAAACGGCAAGAGCATAGCTTTCATTCTCTTTATCTCCAACAGGAAACATCTCGTTTTTACCTGTATGGTTAAGACCATTTATTCTTATTGTGTTTTCTCCTCCCGGAAAAATCACTGAGCCGGTTACCGGTATGAGTGGCAATTCATCCGGCAGATTTCTGTATGTATTCATTTTTCACCTCTCCTCTACAATCTAATAATAGACCGGTCGTATAGTAAAGGAGAATGTTCTGAAAAAGGCAAAGAAAATTAGTGTTCTGAATTGTGGAGTTCGGATAGTGATTATTTCTTATAATCAGGGTGTTTAGTCCTCTTTTTATAAGTGAAAGAGGGTAAATCCGTATAAAATAATATACAAAAAGAAATTATATTAATTAAAACTCCACAATTCAGAACACTGATGATAAAAAAATCAGTCTAAAGGCCTAAGTCTTCGTTTATCAGGATAACTTTGACCTTCCCCTTAGGGAATGATTTCTCAAGGATAGACCATGCATTACAGATCCTCTCCGGACTTGTACAATCCTGGCATTTTGAGGTAACTGCACAGGGTGTCTTGTATTCAAGTCGGATGGCATTAGCTGGTGCTGTGCGGTTTCGGATCTTTTCCATAGCCTCTTCAAGGTTGGTTACGATCTTATTTCTACCGACCAGGATTACAACCGATTTCGGACCGAAGGTAATCCCCCCTATTCTGTTGCCATACATATCCAGGTTTACAATTTGTCCCTTTTCGGTTACCGCGTTACTACCGGTTATGATAATATCTGAAAAAAGAGTTTTTCTGAGTCTTTCCATGGTTTCATCGAAGGAGAGATCTTCAAGGAATGGCTCAATATATTCGAGTTCAGGATTTTGCTTTACAGGTTCAAATACGCCCGCCGCAAGGCAGGTCAACGAATCTCCCCGCAGGATTGTTTTTGCCCCTGTTTCCGGGATTATTTTTGTATTAACAATTTTGGTGGCCTCGTCACCACTTTGGGCTATATAAACCTCAAAATTATTCCTTTCCAGTGTCTTTTTCAGCTCTGCCAGCCTCTTATCCCAGTAAATATCCGGTATCATTTTTATTCACTCCATGTTTCAGTTTCAGTGAATCCTATTGTATCAGTAAAGGGCTTATTTTAATATGAATCTTTAATTTGATTCTATAAAACTGTTTGGTAACTGATCGAAAAACTAATCTTGCTTGACTCGTAGATCCCCATCTTCTATCATTAAATATTATCAATCAGGAGTGAAAAATGATGAGATTTTCCAAGGTCCGTAAATTTTATCTTAAAGAGTCGGATAATCTTCAGGAGAAGGTTGTCACCCTGTATATGATTAATCTGATTCTTGCCTGCGCATTCCTCTTGTTTGCCGCTATTCGATTCTCCCGAGGTGATATTACAGTGGGAACAGGAGAACTCTCTGTCACGATTTTACTTATTGTTAATATCATTGTGCTGCTGAGAGGACAATATAAAATAAGCAGCTATTTTAGTATCTTTCTTTTTGTTGGTGCTGCGATTGCCATGTTTTTGTTGCAGGAGCATGACAATATCAAGGATCTATATCTTTTATCCACCTATTATATTTCGGTTATCTGTGTTGCTCCGCTTCTGGCTTATACACTTCTGCAGATGATTCTGGTTGTTATTATTGGAATTATTGCCCATGCGGCATTTATTTTTTGGGAGTTTGCTCCCATGGCTGCTGCTCAGGGGGTTGAGGGAGCTGCGGGAGCCTTTGTGATCCTGATCACATTCCTCTGTATGGCCGGTATGTTTGCCATCCTTGTTCTGAGAATGCAGATGCGTTCAATTAAGGATTTCGAGGCCGAGAAAGATGCGGCTAAAGAGAGTTACAATAAGCTGGATGCTATTATGGACTCCATGAGATCCTCTTTCAATGTCGGGGAGCGATTGGTAGAGGCTGCGGATTCGACAAGGAGCTCCAGCGAAGAGATATCTTTGAATCTGGAGGAGCTTGGAAAAATATGTGAAGATCTTTTCACCTCTGCTGGTGTTGTTGAAGGTGCTAATAAACAGATAGCTAACTCCAAGGAGCATGTGAAAGATAAAATGGCTATACAGACTCAAGCCATTTCTCAATCCTCCGCGGCCGTAGAACAGATTGTTTCCCGAATAGAATATATAAGCAGTTCTACCAGGGATAAGTTCGACATTATTGAGGCGCTGAATATGACGTCTAAAGAGGGGGATGGGAAGCTTGAGGAGTCTCTCGAATCTCTAGGCATGTTATCCAGATCCTCCTCGGAGATTCTAAACGTTATCGAAGTTATTGAAACTATAGCAAGCCGGACGAATCTCCTGGCCATGAATGCTGCTATAGAGGCGGCTCATGCCGGTGAGTCCGGGAAGGGATTTGCCGTCGTAGCAGAAGAGATAAGGACACTGGCCGAAGAGACAAACCAGAATTCGGGGGCCATAAGGAAGAGTATAGAAGATAATAATCAGCACTTTTCCAATTCAAGTAGCACTATTGGAGAGCTTAAGGTTATTTTTGACAGAATTATTGAGCAGATTCAGGATGTGGGAGGTTCCCTAAAGGAGATCTCCGGAAGTATGAATGAACTTTCGGCAGGGACAGCCGTTATTACCACTTCAGTCGAGAATCTCCTGCTCTCGAATGTTGAGGTGGGGAACTCCCTTACTTCAATGGAGGAAGATATTCGGGACGGAGATGAGAGTATTCGGAATATCCGGACGGCGATCAGTAAAAATAGGGATAATATCCAGACATTGACCATATTAGGTAAGGAGATTGTTGCCGAGGCTTCCGGTTTGAAGGCTGTGGGGGATGAGAATATTCAGAATGTACAGAAACTTTCTGCAGACCTGGAGAGCGTCTAGTTTTTTCGTATTGACTTCCAATTGACTATCTCTCACAATAGTATCTAACTTGGTGGAGGTGCGGGATGAGTTTGGGTGAACAAGTTTTGTCCCGAGGTTATCGGGCAGTATGAAAAGAAAAGATAAAATATGGTGGGGCCTTTTTGTTCTCCTTATAATCGATCTCTTAATACTCCGATTCTGTGCCCCCTGATATAAAGGCGGTAAATCATGAGAAGAGTTGTGCTTCTGATTTTATTAATGAGTTTACTATTTCCCCTGATTGGTGAAAGCGGTGTGTGGTCCTTCGATCCTCTGTTTACACGTCTACCTGACAATACAATAATCCCTCCTGGAAGAGAGTACTCACATCCCTTCATGGGGATGGAGGAACTGGATTTCATTGACGACTACCTTGTCCGTATAAAGGCCAGTGGTGAGGAATTCCGGGCTTTTTATGAGTACCTTCCCGGGGATGCTGATAACATACAGCTCCTCTTAACCTTTAAAGGGGGGGAGAGTCTTGCCGTACAGATAGTCTCCCATCCCGCCGAAGGTGAGCTGAGTATGGCTTCCGGATTATCCGGTTCCACATACCTCTATTACTACTCCCTCCCTGAAGGATTTTTTATTCCAGAATGGGATGTTTCCGAAGAGGATAGTGAGGATAAGATTGCTGCGACCGATGACATCCTGTATTTTTCAGATGAAGAGAGCAATATGGCCGGCAGGAGTGACGATAATATTCGTTATGAGAAGATTGATTCGATAAAAGAGGATGAACCGGAGGCTGAAGACGTAGTATACTGGCATTTATGCGGATATCTACGCAAAATGTAAATTTTAGATTTTTTCTTGTAGGAGAATAATATGGACATGCTCAGGATAATTCTTTTTCTTGCGGTTGGTGTTTTCGGAATATTTTTTGGAGCCAGAAGTGGTGGTAATCTTTATATCTACGGTGGAATACTCCTTCTTCTAATAGGTGCATTCAACGGGTATGTCGCCTGGAAACAATCGAAGGAAAAGTAGGTTTTTCATGAAATATACCATTATTGAACTTTCGGGAGGGATCCGCGAGACGGGTAAACTTTCTAAAAATATCACTTTAAATCGTGGTAAGCAGTTCAGGATGGATGAGTATAGAGCCCTCGTAGAAGGACTACTCAAGTCTGATAAAAAAGGTCGAATCCTTGTGGATTGTAAATCAGATTTTCATCCCCAGTTTTTTGCCGGCCTTGTCATTGTACGGAAAGAACTTGGCCGACTAAAGGATTGCGGTTATGAACTCCATTTCTACGGCCGTGATTTTTCGCCGGTTCAGCTCTACCTGGCTTCTGTATGTAATTATCGGTACATAAATTTATGTGGAACGGTTTCTTATCTCGGTCTTGCCCGAACCTTCAACTTTTTCAAGGGAACCCTGGATAATAATGGAATTGAAATTCAGGTTTTCAGGCGGGGTAAGTATAAGAGTGCTAACGATTCATTTCGATTAAAAAAACTTGATCCTGCCAACAGGGAACAATGGGAAGCTATTTTTGAAGCCATGGAAAGAGAACTTAAGGCTGGGATCCTTTCGGGATATGGGAAGGAGGAAGGGGAGATAGATGTGCTTCTCTCCGGCCGGATGCTCTCCTCCGCAGAGGCTGTTAACGAAGCCTGGGCTGATGAGATCCTTACAGCCGGTGAACTAGAAAACCGATGGAAGAAAGAAAAGCTCAAAAAGAAAAAGGTGAAATCCGGTCAGACTACCTATGGTTCCGGTTCTGGAATAGCTGTTCTCCATTTCGAAGGAGGAATCATGGAGGGGAGTTCCAAGCAGGATCCTCTTATGGGGCAAGTTCTTGGAACCGACTCCTTTCTACCCGAAATTAAAAGGCTGAAAAAGAGCCGTAAAGTAAAAGGGATCGTTTTAAGGGTTAATTGTCCTGGGGGCAGCCCCGTGGCTTCGGATGAAGTTGCTGCCGCCCTTGAGGATCTGGCCGAAAAAAAGCCTCTGGTCGTTTCAATGGCTGATGTGGCTGGTTCCGGAGGGTACTGGATCTCCACTTTGGGGCGAAGGATCTTCACTGAAGCTGTAACGGTAACCGGGTCCATCGGAGTGGTTGCCATGATGATACAGGCCGGGAAACTTATGAAGCGATGGGGGATAAATCAGGATTCTATTAAAACCGGACCGCTGGCTGATATGGGATCTGTTGGCCGGGCTATGACTGCTGGTGAAAAGAAGATCATGGATAGACGAATCGAAAGCCTCTATTCTATCTTTGTAAAGAGGGTTGCCCGGCAAAGGAATTCCTCAGAGGAGGCCATCGATAAGATAGCCCAGGGCCGAGTCTGGACTGGTGCTGAGGCTGTAGAACTTGGCCTTGCCGATGAGATTGGCGGTTTAAGTGAAGCAATCGATTATCTGAGAAGCGAGATCGGTACTAAAAGTGTAAAGGTGAATCATTACCCTGAGATCAAGAGTTCATTTATTGAACGGCAACTGACAAAGGCAACCCCGGGGGCCTCTATGACTTTCGGGAGTGGTGTTTCCGCATTTCTGCTGAATCATCTTTCTTCACTGTTGTTAAAGACAAGAGTGTCTTGTGATAGTACAGAATCTCTTTCAGGGAAACCTCTTCTGTTTATCCCCGAGTTTTTTTGGCGAGATCCGGGAACTTCGGTAAACTTTGATTAGTGTCCGGATTCCTGGAGTTTCTTCATTTTCTCAGGATAGAATATATCCGGGATAAAGATCCGCATAAAAGCTTAAGGGAGTAAAAAGACACCGACACCAGAGCTTGCGATCAGAATTATCCATCATCAAATTCTGTCCCAGAAATCGTCTTCTGGTAAATAGTGTTCGAAGTTCCTTTCGGATATTTTGCGTTGAGATACCAGCCATGCTGCCATGAGTTTCATCCTTATACTCTTTCTTGTTTATTCTGTATGGCTTGATAAAATTGTGGTACAACCTGTAGATAGCAAGGCGATCCATCAGGTTATTCACATTTTTTGCGAACTGTACTGTTTCACGCGTATGATCTGAATTGTCTTTTCTTAATTCTCTATCCAAATAGTTAACGCTGAATATTGGATTTGTAATTGTTCTGGCGAGTTTTGAGCTGATACAAATATGCTTCAGAGAAGCCTGCTCCCGAAATGATAGGGCGTTGATAACAGCCTGATATTGTTTGTGTTCATCGGTATAGAGGCTGGTGGCTTCCCACTCTGAGTGATCATGTAAATCCAGAGCCTTTCGTATTATATCCGAAAATGATTTATAAACCGTTATCCTACCAATATTTACTATTTTCTTAATTTCACTGTTTTTCTCTTTTTGTTTTGGCGTCATCCTCCCCTTGCGTGTGAGCTGTGAATAATCAGAGAGAAACCAGAATTGTGAATCTTTGCCTGCCAGGATGTTAATATTATTCGGCAGGTACTGAGAGCTGACAAAGCTCTCAAACCCGTCAGCGACCAGATCTTCTGTAATTCTTATATCCTGAGTCAGCTGCGATGAAATGGCCATGGCCTGACGGGCAAGCCTGGCTATTCGGTTGGTTACAGTTGTACAGGAAACATTCAGGATGCGAGAGAGGTCCCGAATGCCGGAACTTGTTATTATGTGTTGAAAAATAGTTTTGTAGGATACATATTTATGAGTGTGGTAATCGAGACTGAATATTTCCTCTGAAAACCTTTTGCCGCAGTCTCGGCACTGATAACGTTGTACCTGTCCTAACCTTTTTGTTTGATAGGTTCCTGATTTTACAAACCATTTCCCCTCTGGAAAATGGTAATTATCACAACAACTGTTGGGACAGAATGGTGGTTTTTTCATAAAAAACTCCTTTTACGCAGTGGGTATACTTTATAACACTGCAATAAAAGGATTTATGATTCAATGATCGCCAAAATAAAGAACACTATTTTAATTCTAAAGCAATCCTGCGAGTTCTTTCGTGAGTTTTTCGAATTTATCCAGGGCTTTTTGAACCGGTTCGGGGGAGCCCATATCAACACCGGCCAGTTTCAGTGATTCTAATGGATATCTTGATCCGCCTGATTTCAGGAAGCTCAAGTATTCTTCCCTTTCTGTGTCTCCTCCATTCAGGACTCGTTCGGCCAGTGTTACTGCGGCGGATAGTCCTGTGGCGTATTTATACACATAGAATGCTCTGTAGAAATGGGGGATTCTGAGTCCTTCAAGGTCGGCCTGTTCAGGCAGATCAACCTCCGGACCGAAGTATTTCTCCAGTAGTTCACGGTAGGTTTTCCTTAGTGAATCAACAGTAAGGGGCTGCCCCTCTTCAACCATTTTATGACTGATGTGCTCAAATTCGGCAAACATGGTCTGTCTGAAAATTGTGGCAATAATGTCATCAACCTGTTTTCCTATCAAGTAGGCTTTCATCTCTTTTGTCTCTGCCCGCTCGAGAAGATATTTTGCCAGGAGTTGTTCGTTGAAGGTGGATGCTACCTCTGCTTCAAAGATGGTGTAGTTGTAGTGCTGAAAGGGGTTGGAGGATGCTGAGTACCATGAATGCATGGAGTGGCCACCTTCATGAGCCAGGGTGAAGACATCTCTCAGGACATCTTCCTTGAAGTTCATAAGGATGTAGGGTTCTCCAACGAATGAACCTGCGGAGAATGCACCGGATCTTTTGCCCTTGTTTTCATATTTATCGACCCAGGTGCCGATCAGACCCTCTTTCAGCTTTCGTGTATACTCTTCACCGAGGGGGGCTGTTGCCCTGACGATTACATCCACTGCCTCATCGTAGGTGTGCTTTACCTGAATGTCCTTAATCATGGGAACATAGACATCGTAATGTGAAAGTTTGTCGATACCAAGAACTTTTCGACGCACTTCATAGTATTTATGAAGTTTCGGTAAGTTTTTCCCGATGGTAGATACCAGGTTGTCATAAACCTCTTCGGAAACCTTGTCGGGAAAGAGTGCCTTGGCTCTGGCGGAGGAGTATCCTCTGATCCTCGAGCGATAGATATCCTGCTGGACACTTCCGTTATAGAGGGCTGCCAGGGTGTTTTTATGGCCCTCAAAATTATCATAAAACTGATGATATGCTTTTTTTCGGATCTCCCTGTCACTGTTGATAAGGAAAACCGAGAAGGTGGATTGGGTTAAGGGAACTTCTCCCTGTTCCATCTTTATCGTTCCAAAATTCATGTCCACATTGGTCAGAGCGGAAAAGCCCTGAGATACGGCCTGGGAGGATTCTGCCTGGAGGGCAAGGAGCCTCTCCTCTTTCTCACTCAGTATGTGTGGTTTGAATCTCAACATTTTCTCAAGAATTATTCTGAACTCTGCGAGTTCATCCGATTCAAGGAAACTCTTCATGGTTTCATCTGGAATAGCCTGGATTTCAGGAGTCTGATAACTACCCAGAGCCCCAGCTTGAGCGGCTGCAGACATATACCTGGCAAATCTCTCCTTGTGTGATGAATTCCCTTCATCCTCATTTGTTCGAAGGTGAGCATAATAGCCGATCCTTTCATCCAGCTGTTCAAGATCATTCATAAAAACCAGACAATCCCGTAATGCGGCGGCTGAATTTCCCAGAGTTCCTTTGAAATCGGCTATTTTGGGGTATTTTGCCTCATACTCCTTAAGGCCCTCTTCCCAGGCCTCAGGTGATTCATAGAGCTTTGACAGATCCCATTTATCTTCATTATTGATTTCATCTCTCGATGGTATTTCCAATTTGTTTTTTGCCATGATCTACTCTCCTAAATATTAATTGTATCAATGATTGCCGCCATTTTTTTGCCGGCAAGTCCCCGATGGCTTAACAGGTTTTTTTCCTCTGCGGGAAGTTCTGCTATTGTTTTGTTTAAGTGGGGAAGATAGAAGAGGGGATCGTATCCGAATCCACCTACTCCCCGGGACTCCCTGATGATCTCTCCTTCAACGGTCTCCTGAGCAGCAAAGAAGCGGTATTCACCCATTATCAGAACCATAGAGCATACAAAAAATGCCTCACGATTTTCAATTCCTTCCATTTGGGAGAGCAGAAGGGCATTCCTTTCCGGTGATTCCAAATCCGGTTCTCCGGGGGCAGCCCCATATCTTGCCGAGTAAATTCCCGGAGCACCATCCAGGGCGGGGACGCAAAGGCCTGAATCATCGGCAATAACCGGTTTTCCGGTCTGCTTGAAAAGGTGCATGGCTTTGCCATATGAATTTTCGAAAAAAGTTGTGCCCGTTTCTTCAAAATCAAAATCTATACCAAGGTCCCGTGGGATTATGATTCTGTGATCCTTCATGATTTCCTGAAGTTCTTCGGCTTTATGATTGTTGCCGGTAGCTAATATGAGTTCCATAAAACCGAGGATAATAATTTAACTGATAAGATTCAAGGCTTCAGGAGGAGGCCTTGAATCTGTTTACTCAATGTATTTCTGAGCTAAATAGTGAAGTCCTGAATCCACCGTCCCTTTTGGGATATTCAGAACTTCTGAAATTTGTTTATGGGTAGGGCCTGTAGGGATCTGATTCATCATTTTTTCTGCATTTCTTATGGTTCTTTTGGATTTTTCAAGTTTTTCGATCAGGATTGTCCTCTCTTCAGAGCTTTGGTAAGATTGCAGCTGTTCATGTATGCAATAAACATTGAAAAGCGCATTATTCTTTCTTTTCCGGCAGAGCTCTTTCCTCTCTTCAATTCTTGAGGAGAGGAGCCGGATTTCCCTCAGTTTCTCTTCTACCCAGACTTTATCGTACCCGGTAATGGTTATAAAATGAAGAAGATGAGCCTCAGATATGGCAGGTGCGACCCTCATCAACAGGATCAGGAGTCGTTGTCTCTTGCCATCATTATGGTTGAGTTCCTCTATTAAAGAGAAAGGCGGCTCATACCTATCCTCTATTTCCTGGGTTTCATTCAGTTTTGTCTCGATCATCAGGGTTTTTTCCCAGAAATTACCATTCGTTAAAACCCTCTCTTCGACATTTTTCTTTTTTTGTTTGGATGCAAATGTTTTCATTTGGTACTGGAGGGCTACCTTCAACAGGGCTTCAAAGGGGCTCCCCTGATCCTTAAACCTTTTAATCATGGGGGCAATTCTGGAATGGAAATAGCAGAAAAACTCTGAGCATTGGTCTTCATCCCACTTATTTCTCATGGGAGGGTAGTAGTAAACGGCAATTGCGATTACATCAACCACAGTTTTTAAATCCATCTGATACCTTTGATACTTTTTTACTGCTTCTGTTAAATCGGTTCTCATTCTTTTCTCCTGACATATTTTTTTTACTGCGGAATCTATTTGTGCAGATTCTGTGCCGAATTTTTTTGCAGGAGAGACCGATCTGAGGAGTATAAAGTTGCTCTGTCAGGGCGATTTAAATGATAAAAGTGCTTTTTCCTCTATCTATGGCGTGTTATCAGAGATTTTTTCCTGATAACACAAGATGTAGGGTATGGCATGATTCTAAATTACTGGTGTTTTTGAAGGGGCCGGGTAAAAAAAGTGGTATGTATATTTTGTGTTTTTTATGTGAATGTGGTTAAAACCTTGTAAAAATGTTAATAATACGCTATATATAGTGCTTGTTGTAAAAAAAACGGGAGGATTCAAATGAGTGATAAATGGAGTTGGCTTCAGCCTATTTCTGAAGAGATTTTCAATAGTAAATATAACCTGCACGATCAGGATTCTATAGAAGAGATTTACCGGGAGGTGGCCCTTGAGACCGCATCGGCCGACAAACCGGAGATACGGGAGGAGGTAGCCGCAGGTTTTTATGAAGAGCTTATAAGCGGCCGGCTGATCCCCGCTGGAAGGATCATCGCAAATGCCCGTCCGGGCAGTCCCATGAAGAATTACAATAATTGTTTTACCATTGATGTAGAAGACTCCATGGAGGGAATCTATGACTCCCTAAAGGAAGATGCTCTCATCAGTAAGATGGGAGGCGGAGTTGGCTTCGATATCTCGAAATTGAGGCCGGAGGGGGATATCCTCTCAAGCGGGGGACAATCCTCGGGAGTTATCTCTTTTTTGCGGATTTTCGATCAATCTGCCAAGACGATTGTAACAGGCGGGCAGCGTCGATCTGCTCATATTGCCCTTCTTGATATTTCTCATCCGGATATCGAGCGGTTTATCACCGTTAAGCGGGGGGATGAAAATAAGGAACTTACCCAGTTTAATATTTCTGTAAAGATTTCTGATGATTTTATTCAGGCGGTTGAAGAGGATGGTGACTGGGATCTCGTTTTTGCCGGCAAGGTTTATAAAACCCTGAAGGCCAGGGATCTTTATGATCTTCTGGCAAAGAATGCTTTTATTCATAATGAACCGGGTATTTTTAACAAGGATACGGTGGAAAAGTATAATAATGGTTACTGGGCCTTCAAGATGGACAGGGTTAATCCGTGTGGAGAGCTGGTTATGCCTTCATACTCTCTCTGCTGCCTTTCGGCCATCAATCTGTCACTCTTTGTAAAGGCCCCTTTCACTACCGAGGCTGAATTTGATTTTGAGTCTTTCGGTAAAACCACCGGCTGGGGGGTTCGTTTCCTGGACAATGTTCTTGATGTTACCGAATACCCTCTGCCGAAGATTGAAGATTTCAGCCGGCAATGGCGACGGATCGGTCTGGGGTTCACTGGTCTTGGTGATATGTTTGCTATGATGGGGGTTGTATATGGATCTGATGCGTCTCTTGAACTTGCCGGCCGGGTTGCCCGGGCTCTCCGCGACTCCTCCTACAGGGCTTCGGCTGAATTAGCCGCCGAGAAGGGAAGTTTTCCCGCCTATGAGGGGGATAAATTCCTTCAGGCTGAATTTGTTAAAAAACTGCCCGAAGATATCCGAACCTTGATCGGCAAAAATGGAATTCGAAATATCCAGATGAATACGGTTGCCCCCACAGGAACGACCTCCCTCTCTGTCGGACAGAATTGCTCTTCGGGAATCGAGCCGATATTTGCACTCCAGTACGACAGGAATATCCGGACCGGAAATGGGGATCAAACAAAGAAGCAGACTGTTTATGATTATGGGTGGCTGAAGTATCAGGAGTTTTTAAAAAGTAGGGATATGGATCTATCCACTCTGCCTGTTCCTCCCGTTTTTGTTACCACTAAGGATATTGATCCCTATAGTTCAATAGATATTCAGGCTGTTTTTCAGGAGTATATCGATCACTCCATCTCAAAAACCCTGAATCTCCCTCCGGGCACATCTTTTGATCAGTATAAGGAGCTCTTTCTGTATGCCTACAAGAAGGGTTTGAAGGGGTTTACCACTTTTAATCCGGAAGGATCTTTAAAGGGTATTCTTGAGTATAAGGATGAGGAGAAGATCGACCGGCGCTGGGCTCCTGCAAGACCAAATGATCTTCCCTGTGATATTCACAAGGTAACTTCCAGGGGAAAATCTCATATCATCATTCTCGGGTTCTACCATTCAAGTCTCTATGAACTTTTTATGCTTGATGATCCAGATGACGTTTTAAAGAAAAGTCTGCCGGAGAATGGAATTGTTCGAAAGAGCAAGTCCGGGAAATATGATCTCATTCATAAGAACGGAAAGGAGTCGGTGGTCCTGAAGAATTTTACCAAAGAATTTCAGTCTCCCGATGCTTCCCTGGGAAGGCTTATTTCCATGTCTTTGCGGCATGGGACGCCTCTTCAGTTTGTCATTGAACAGTTGAGTAAGGATACCAGCTTTTTTGATTTTGAGAAAACCGTATCCCGTGTTCTTAAAAAGTATATCAAGGATGGTGAAGAGGTTATTACCAGTGACAATGAGTGTCAGGAGTGCGGCGGTGGACTTGTATTCCGCGATGGATGTGTGGCCTGCCGTGATTGCGGGTGGAGTAAGTGCGGTTGATTTGCAATTGAATCCGGGTTTGTGGCTAAATCTCTACTGAATATTTGAAGATAATAAAGTTTTAAGTAACTACTCAGGACGACGTATAAAAAACTAGACATAAAGGGAAATTTCTTGTAGACTGTTTCTATGAAAGATCGG
>JAEINK010000019.1 GCA_016342585.1 Spirochaetales bacterium | reverse complement strand
TACCAGTGTAGCTGTTACAGCTCCTCCGGCAGTCACCGTTATTGAACCGTTGGTTGTATCTACATTAACAAGGTCTATACCATCGGTCTCATTCACCGAGAGATTTCCAGCTGCCGTCAGAAAAGCGGTCAGATTCGAAACCGATGTCGTAAGTACTGTATCCCCTCCAGCAGTTCCAGAACTGAAATACATATTGTTTCCGCCGGTAATCAAAGTTCGATCTGCATCTACAATATCGGTCGCTCCTGAAAGAACAAGGTCTCCGGTTCCAGTATCAAGACCACTCGTGGGTATCGTCAGGGTTCCCCCTGAATCAAGAGAGAGATCATCTCCGTTTGTTAAAGTTATCCCAGCTACTCCAGGCCCTATAACAAGGTTCGTTCCTGCCTCAATTATTGCATCACCCGCATTCACTCCAGCGACAACTACCGCACCAGCTACAGATACAGAAGCACTGTCGGCTTCTGAAAGGTAGATTTCACTTCCTGTTTCTGTAGTCGTTACCGACAGAAATTCGTTTACATTAACAGATAGAGGCGTTCCAGCGGCTGTCCATGCGGCTCCTACAGGAAAGGTTGTTATATCACCTATGCTTCCGTTTACGTTTATTGAAAGATCATCTGCCGTTATAACAGAGGTGTTATCAAGAACAGACTGGCCAACAGCTGTATCAGCTGTTAGAATCACATCCCCGATCGCTCCGGAGTTTATTATGCTTACCAGAATATTTCCGGCTGTCGCTTCTATGCTTATATCATTAGCGTCCGCATCAGTGTTCGAACTGTCTACCAGTGTAGCTGTTACAGCTCCTCCGGCAGTCACCGTTATTGAACCGTTGTTAGTATCTACATTAACAAGGTCTACAGCGTTTGCTTCATCTATCGATATGTTTCCTATTCCGCTGGTGGTTGCCGTTATGCTTCCGACATCCGTATCAAGCACAGAGCCTGTAACCGAAGCTGCCGTCAAAACTTCACCTGTTATCCCGGCGCCGCTGTCGGTTATCGAAAGAATCTGTGCATCAAGGATTACATCATTGGCATTAGCTGCCCCGGCCAGAATCTGGACCACATCTATACCAGCTCCGGTTGAGGTAATTGAAATATCATTAGCTTCCGCATTCGTGTTCGAACTGTCTACCAGTGTAGCTGTTACTGCTCCTCCGGCAGTCACCGTTATTGAACCGTTGGTTGTATCTACATTAACAAGGTCTACAGCGTTTGCTTCATCTATCGATATGTTTCCTATTCCGCTTGTGGTTGCCGTTATGCTTCCGACATCCGTATCAAGCACAGAACCTGTAACCGAAGCTGCCGTCAGCACCTCTCCTGTAATCCCTGCGCCGCTGTCGGTTATCGAAAGTGTCTGCGCATCAAGGATTACATCATTGGCATTAGCTGCCCCGGCCAGAATCTGGACTACATCTATTCCAGCTCCGGTTGAGGTAATTGAAATATCATTAGCTTCCGCATCAGTGTTCGAACTGTCTACCAGTGTAGCTGTTACTGCTCCTCCGGCAGTCACCGTTATTGAACCGTTGGTTGTATCTACATTAACAAGATCTACAGCGTTTGCTTCATCTATCGATATGTTTCCTATTCCGCTGGTGGTTGCCGTTATGCTTCCGACATCCGTATCAAGCACAGAACCTGTAACCGAAGCTGCCGTCAACACCTCTCCTGTAATCCCTGCGCCGCTGTCGGTTATCGAAAGTGTCTGCGCATCAAGGATTACATCATTGGCATTAGCTGCCCCGGCCAGAATCTGGACTACATCTATACCAGCTCCGGTTGAGGTAATTGAAATATCATTAGCTTCCGCATTCGTGTTCGAACTGTCTACCAGTGTAGCTGTTACAGCTCCTCCGGCAGTCACCGTTATTGAACCGTTGTTAGTATCTACATTAACAAGATCTACAGCGTTTGCTTCATCTATCGATATGTTTCCTATTCCGCTGGTGGTTGCCGTTATGCTTCCGACATCCGTATTCAAGGAGTTAGTATTTCCAATATTAGTTCCAGCTGATAAGGTAAGAGACGTAGTGCTTGCTGCTGCTCCGAGCATAGCAGAATTGTCCGCCTCCTCTATACTGCCTCCAGTTGCTGTCAAATTAATAGCAGCAGCACCGGTTGATTCAATCACATCCACGGTTAAAGCACCATTCGAACTTACGGTGATGGAGCCATTTGCAGTCTGTAGAAGTGAATCAGTATCCATAGTTACAACACCAGAGCCTGTCAGAGCGATCGTCCCAGTTCCAGCAGTGATAACAGAACCATTGACGCTAAGAGCATTGGCACCTGTGGTATCAACAGTAATATTCCCTGAAGTACTGATGATAGAAACGCCATCATTATGAGTAAATCCTTTCCCAGAGTTTATATCAATATTACCTGTAACACTCATTGTATTCTGAATATCGAGAACATCACTATTATTAATGGTTAGACTACCTAGTGGATTAATCCCTCCAACGATTCCGATAAACTCAATTTCGGATGTTCCATTAGTAGTAGTCAATGTTAATAAATCAGCGCCCCCGTCTCCATCTAGAGTATTTTGGAAATAGATACCTGTACCTGAATCACTAAGAGTTGTAGGGTCAGTAACGACAACAGGAGAATTAAAAGTAATTGTATTCCCATCAGCTGTAATATCAGCACCAAGATTCAAAGCTCCATTTACAGTCAAGGAATTAATAGGCGTAACCCCACCCATAGCCTCATTAATTGTTATAGTTCCGCTGGAAGTCAGGGTTAGATCAAAATCTTCATTTACTGTGGCTCCCGCACTGAAGGTAATATCACCAGTTCCTGCATCGATTATTGAATTTGCCTGAAGAGTAACCGGATTAGTAAAATTAATAGGTGTGTTATCTGTAGTAATATTTCCGGTAACCAGATATGGATTTGTATCAATAACAATTGTACTTCCACCGGAATTCAAAGTTCCATTGTTGGTGAAAGTTCCTGATACATTCAGACTGTTTCCAGCAAGATTCAGTATACTCGATGCATTAATTGTAAGATTTCCGGTAACAGCCAATGCATCAGAGAGGGTTACCGAATATCCATTCGAAGTATCAATAATAAGAGTTTCGAAATCGTGGGAGGCATCTATTCCACCGGCACTAATAGTCTGATTAGCGGTTGAACTATTTAAGGTAACAATTCCACCTCCGGAATCGAATGCAGCCGCCCCATTAACAACCCAATTACCAGCCACATTTAAACTCTGCCCATTCAGATCAAAAGTTCCGTCAGCTACCAGGAAAGGACCATTAATGGTAAGAGCACCAGTAGGCTGAACTGTTCCAGCTGTAGCTGCAGCTGTCAGTCCATAATAGACGCTACCCAAATTATGAGTAAAAGGATCCACACTCCCGGTAAACTCAACTGTACCACTATCCGTATCATTTGCGATAGTTACAGCTTCCGAACCTGTTAATCTTAAAACACCATCATTCGAGAAAGTTGTAGTTACGATTAAAGGATTACCATTAAGATTAAAGACAGCCCCACCCTGAATAGTAAGGTTTACAATTGAGGTTATTGTTTCAGGTAGAACTAAAGGAGTACCTGCAGTTGCCGTAGGTGAAACTATTATACTGTCATCACTACCTGCCGGAGGACCTACCGGACTCCAGTTTGCATCAATAGTCCAATCACCGTCATTACCGATATAGGTATATGTAGTTGCGTTCGCATCGGTGATTGTTATAGTTCTGGAATCCGTATGATCATAAGCAGCATTCCCATCATAATCGAGTTGAAGGGAAAAACTCTGATCAGAAGTAACAGCGGCACCAGTGGCATTAATATCAAGACCATCAATGGCCAGGTAATCATCCGCACCGAAAGTAGTCGTGATTGGAAAATTAAAAATCTTGGTATCAGCATCTCGGGATGCCGCTCCCATGACTCCGGTCACAGCTCCTCCGGCAGAATCCAGGACAGTAACTGTAGGCACAGTTGCATTAAAAATAACTGTCTCACCGGTATTCAGTCTTAACTTCAAGGTATTTCCACCAACGAGATCAAATGTTCCGGCATCCTCTATAACAACACGCTGGAGAATCTTACTTGCCATACCTTCCTCCACCGTAGTATCACCAAGAGACTCAACCGTCGGTGTTGGGTTATCAGCAAACGAAATTATTACTTCATCATCCGGACCGGAACCGAAGTTATCAGAATCATTGTCACCGTTTGTTGTAAGTTTAATTGTAACACTGTCTCCATCATCCAGCTCTGAAAGTGTAAAACTTGCTGCTCCGGAGGCATCGGTAGTGATCACCTCCGCATCATCAGCAGCAGGGGTAACATCAGGTGATATCACCGGAACACTTGTAGCATCGGTATCCTGTGCTTCAACATAAATATCCTGACGATAGTCAACCGGTGTACCTGAAGAATCAACGATTTGAAGATTAATCTCTACAGAAGCGCCTGTAGTTGCTGCTGTTGTATCTGTACTTATAACCACTCTGTATGGATCAGGGACATCGGCACTATTTATTTCAGACGAATATAACCTGAGGGGTTCTCCCGCATTCTCTACCCAAATTTCTAACGGATTAGGATCCTGCCCGCCTCCAACTTCTACAACCTGATAAAGCCAGGTTCCTTTAGTTTCAGATCCCTCATTTGTGGGTGATGTTCCTGCTATCGCAATATCGTTTTGAGCGGCTGCATCATCACTTAAAGTTAACAATGAGCCATTTCGAGAGTTATCAATATTCTGCCAGAACAACGTTTCTGTTAAATCCATATCAAAATTATGAAATTCAATATTCCCTGTGGATTCAGCGGGAACAAAGGGGTGTATATTCCAGGTACCGCCTCCGGTTGTATTATAGGCACCAACTACCCTTGAATATGAAAAAGAACTGGCGCCGGGAACTTCCCTGGGTGTGGCTTCAGGAGAAATCAGAGATACATCTAATTGAAACCCATTTTTCTCATTTCCGGCAGCAGCACTATGAACAACGACCACCTTGAAATATCGCTTTGAACCGATAAGCTCACCCTGAGAAGCAGTAACTGCTGGAAAGTAAACCCAGGTTGTATGATCACTTGGAAGAGCTCCTGCATAAGCATCTCCCGCTGTATCCAAAGGAGGCAACAGTGTCAGACCTGAATCTGGATCAGTTCCTGTTTGAAATGCCGTATTTATAACCTGAAATGCACGTAAAGGAGTTCCTGTAAGATAGGAAGTATCGGCATACAACACCTGTTGGGAGGCTGCACTGGATTGAGCACCAGAGCCGCCTATTAAATAATAAGTTGTCGTTCCTGTAATATTCTCATCAGGTACAGAATTGATCTGACTCGCACCTTTTACAGCAAAATATAATTCACTGGTAATAGTTGATGGAATCTCAAAAAAAACAACTTCTATGTTGTCCTGCCCACCTTGAGCAGGTGCAGCCACAACAGCTGAATAATTACCAGTTTCGCTCGGATACTGACTCTGATTCTGCCCGAAAACCACCCCGGAAACACAAAAGATTATGAGAAAAAGAAATATAAGTTTAGAAAATCGCTTGTCAGCTGTCATTAAACACCTTTAGCGGGGATACCGGTCACATTGAAAGACATTACCCCAACCATAATAATGTATCACGAAAGAGTACTCCGATCTATTTATCGGTTACTTTTTTACTCAAGGATATAAGATTATAAACTTTCTGAACGGGAAAAAGAAGCCGGATTTCTCATATACAGAAAAAGGGCCAAGGCAACCAGAATAATCAGGAAACCACCGGCCAATGCCCAGAAATCGGGGAATTCACTGAAGAAAAAGAACCCCAGGACCAGAGAAAAGAGGATATTCGTGTAATTATAGATGGAAATCGCCCCGGCCGGTGCCAATAAATAAGCCCGGGTAAGGAAAAACTGCCCCCCGGCGGAGGTCAACCCCACCGAAAGGAGAGCGATCCATTCACCGAAGGAAGGAGATTTCCATCCAATGATGGTAGGTAGAGCCATGCCAAGGCACGATATAGTTGAAAACCAGAAGATCACCGTGTCGGGGTTCTCTTTACCCTTCAGGGATCGGATGATCGTATAAGCCCCGCCGGCGGCAATGGCAGAAAGAAGTCCCGTTAAAGAGGGGATAATAGTCAGATCAAAACTCGGTTTTATGATGAAGAGGGCTCCGGTGAAAGCGATTGTCAGGGCGGGGACCTGGATCCGGGAGATTTTCTCCCCCAGAAATAGAGCCGCGAAGATCGTAACAAAAAAGGGGGATAACCGGCTTAGCATGGAGGAATCGGCCAGGCCGAGGTTATCAATGGTGTAGAAATAGGAGATGACACCGGTCAGCCCCAGAAGGGAGCGAAAAAGGAGTGCCTTTCGGTTCCCCTTATGACCAAGATAAAGTTCAGAAGGCTTAAAGAAAGCCTCTGGACTGAAAACATCCACAGAGGATACCCCAGAAGCTGTCTTCATTTTGCAAACCTTGGCCCGGAGGGAGAAAACCATAAGGATGAGGATTATAAAATTACGAAAGAAGACCTTCTGAACAACCGGGATGGCCACCGCATATTTGACCGAAGCACCCATGAGGGCAAAACAGAAGGAGGAGAGCAGCATGAAAAGCACAGCCCTTCCACGGCTTCGATTCCCGTCCATAGTCTTAAGCGTTTCTATCACCTGAACCCTGAACTAAAACCGGCTCAGCTTCCAAAGGAGGCTTCTCCAGACAGAACACCCCAATCCGGCCGGATCGTATATCTGCCAGAAGGATCTTCGCCGCCTTCTCATAATCGATCACACCACCCTTCCGGATACAGCCGCGACGACGGCCAATATCTTCCAGAAGAAGCTCGGGGACCTCGTTCAGTTCCTCAAGATTATAGCGTGCCTTCAGCTGTTCGGGATACAACTCCTTCCAGAGCTTACACGCCTCGACGGCCACCTCTTCAAGGGGGAGGATCGAATCCTTGATCGAACCAATCACCGCCAGGTGTACCCCCACCAGAGGGTCCTCGAACTTATGCCAGAGGACACCCGGCGTATCGAAAAGCTGAAGCCCATCGCCAATACGAATAAGCTGGAACTCCCTGGTCACTCCCGGCGTATTCCCGACCTTGGCCTTGGTCTTTCCCGCCAGGGTATTAAAAAGGGTGGATTTCCCTACATTGGGGATACCGATTATCATCCCTTTTAAAGGGCGGTCCTGAATCACCTTGCCGGTATCCGCAACAGCCTTTTTACAGCCCGCAATAATCTTCTTCACATCCGCTTTTAAGGTAGCAGTAATGGGAATGGCGGGGATTCCCTTCTCACCAAACCAGCTTATCCACAGGTTCAAAATGGAAGGATCGGCCAGATCCGCCTTGTTCAGAAGGATAACCAGGGGCTTTTCCTTCACTATCTCCCCAATCATGGGGTTCCGGGAAGAGAGGGGTGCCCGGGCCTCGACGATTTCGATAACCACATCCACCTTATTCACATTTTCGCTGATAAGACGGCGGGTCTTGTTCATATGTCCGGGAAACCATTGTATTTGATGCATGGGCTACTTTACCACCAATACCTGATAAATACTATATCGATACATTCCCCTGTTTTTATAAAACAATCTCCAAGTATAATATTCCTATATTATTCATGAGGAAAAAATAAACGAAGATGGTGCATACCATGCGTTGGAAGACTAAAGTTTTTTAGAGGAGAAAATCTTATAAAGATTTTCCCGCACCCAAGCATGGTAATGTGCCATCGTCAGTTTATTTTTTTCCAGATTTGCGAGAACATTGGTTATATGAATATATTTGAACTTTATTTCAACACCATGTTACTATTAACTATCTCCTTCGTAGTAATAGGCAGATGAAAACCAAGGAAGGATACCGAATGAAGAAAACGGACGAAAGCCCGGCGGAAGAGTCAACAGCCAGAGAGATCTCAAAGACCAGTGACACAGTCATGGTCGGGAAAACCCTGGAGGGAAACAGTGAAGCCTTCGGAGAACTGTATGAAAAGTACTTCGATAAAATTTACAACTACCTGTACTACCGGACACTTCACAAAGAGACCGCCGAAGACCTCACATCCAGAACATTCATGAAATCACTTGAGAAACTCTCAACCTACTCCTCCGAAAAAGGAGCCTTCAGCACCTGGCTCTACCGCATTGCCGGAAACCTGCTCGTAGACCATTTCCGCACATCCGGAAGGACGGAAACCATATCGGCCGTATGGGATCTGCCCTCTGAAGAGGAAGAGTTTGTCATCGACATCCACAACAAACTCTACTGGGAAAAACTCAAACCCGTCCTGGACAGCCTGCCCACGGAAAAAAGGGAAATCGTGATCATGAGAATATGGGATGACCTCTCGTTCGGTGAAATCGCGGAAATCACCGGCAAATCCGTCGGCGCCTGTAAAATGGGCTTCGCGCGCACCCTCAAAAACCTCAAAGATTCGGTACCAATCTCACTCCTTGCCGTTCTCATCCTCTTTACCACACTAATCGAAACAGGGAGATGAGTATGAATATCAACGAAATCCTAAGCGACCTTTACCTGGTGGACCCTTCTCTAAGAGAAATGGAGGCAGAGTTGAAAGAAATCATCAACAAATTAGCCGGTTCCAGACCCGAATCCGAACCAGACAAAAACTTTAAGGAACGACTCAAACAGGAAATATTAAACAAAATAGAGACTGATAAAAACCTCGCCGCCGGGAAAGCACCCGGAGCAGGTTCGACCACCAATACTGCGGGACAAGCCGTCCCTGGGGAGAGTAAAAGTAAAAAGCTCCTCCCCTTCAGACGCGTCTCTCTATTCCGGGGAGCCGGAATAACCGCAGCCGCCGCCCTGGCGGTAGTCCTGGGCCTTCAGTTCTTTAATGTACAGGAGGACGGCGTCTACCTGAAAAACGAAGGGGCCCCCATCGTCTCCTCGAGTGACACGGATATAACCTTTGCCAAAAAACCCGACCAGGCCTACCAGACCGAGGAACCTCTCCTGGATTCCGAAGAGGGAGATCTTCCGGCAGACAGGGAGAAACCCATTGAAGCAGCAACCGCTACCACGGCAGTCACCCTGGAACGCGATGCGGCCCCGGCAGAAGAGCAGAAAGATACCATAAACACAAGACCGGAGCCGGTAGTGGAACAGACAAAAGTTGAGGCTGCTGCCCCCCCTACTTCATCAGCCGATGTTTCATCAGTCGCGGAATCCCCTGCCGAACCCTCCTCTACCACAACAGGTCCGGTCATGTCCCTTATGAAAAACCTCTTCGGGGGCAGGACCAAAGCAGCCGAATCAGCACCCGCCCCGACCATAATGATGCAAAGGGCGGAAGCCCCCCTTTCGGGGATTGTTGCCTACGATGATGCGGGCAGCGGATATGCGGAAGAGTACCTGATGGAAGAGGATGAAATGGCCTTCGACGGGATGTTCGAACCGGCAGAAGAGTTCAATACAGAAGAGTATGCACGGATCCGTGAAAATGAGTTTATCCAGGTAATGGATGAACCCATCTCCACCTTCTCCATCGATGTGGACACAGCCTCCTATGCCAACGTCCGAAGATTCCTGAACGAAGGAAGGCTGCCCACCTCAGATGCGGTAAGGATAGAGGAACTCATCAACTACTTCTCCTATGACTACCCCCAGCCGGAAGGTGATGCCCCTTTCAGCTTTACAACCGAAACCGCCCGCTCACCCTGGAACGGGGAGAACCTGATCCTTCAGATCGGTCTTCAGGGGTATGATGTCGCCAAAGAGGATATGCCCCCTTCAAACATGGTATTCCTCCTCGATGTTTCCGGCTCCATGTCCGATGCCAACAAGCTCCCCCTGCTCAAGGAGTCCATGGCACTCCTCATCGATACCCTCGGCCGGAAAGACAGGATCTCCATCGTAGCCTATGCCGGAGCCGCCGGTCTTGTCCTTCCCCCCACTAACGGGTCCAGCAGGCAGAAAATCCTTTCCGCCATGGATAGACTCGAAGCCGGGGGTTCAACCGCCGGCGGCGAGGGGATCGAGCTGGCCTACGCCGTTGCCGAAGAGAATTTCATCGAGGGTGGAAACAACAGGATAATCATAGCCACCGACGGGGACTTCAATGTGGGACAATCCTCCCAGGGTGAACTCACAAGGCTCATCGAAAAAGAGCGGGAGAAGGGGATCTTCCTGACCGTCCTCGGCCTTGGCATGGGCAACTACAAGGACAACCGCATGGAGAGTATTGCCGATTCGGGAAACGGGAACTATGCCTACATCGATACCATAAACGAAGCCCGGAAGGTCCTGGTAAACGAGATGGAATCCACCCTCCTTACCATAGCCAAGGATGTTAAAATCCAGATCGAGTTCAACCCGGCAGTGGTGGAATCCTACCGGCTCATCGGGTATGAAAACAGGCTCCTCGCCAACAGAGATTTTAACGATGATACCAAGGATGCCGGAGAGATCGGAGCAGGCCACACGGTAACCGCCCTCTACGAAATTATCCCCGCCCCGGGAGTCACAGGTTCAGCCGTAAGTGAAACCGAAGCCGGCCAGACGGAACTCCGCTACCAGGAGACCACGGTTCGGGATTCAGCCTCATCCGACTTCGCCGGGGAGCTGGGGTTCATCAAGTTCCGGTACAAAGCCCCGGATTCCGACACCTCCACCCTCATTACCTCTCCCGTGGGGTACCGTTTCAACGATTTTGGCCAGGCCTCGGAAAACCTGCGGTTTGCCGCCTCGGTAGCCGAGTGGGGAATGCTCCTCCGCGGTTCATCCTACCTGCCCGAAGAAGATCCAGCCATCCCCTTAAGCAGGCTCATCTCCGTCGTTAAGAAGACCCTCGGAGAAGATGAGTTCGGCTACCGTGCCGAGTTCCTCACCCTCCTCCACAGGACCAAATCCCTGATGAATTAGAGGAGACCGAAAAAGATCACCGGATATAAAAAATGGGATGTCCAGAAATGACATCCCATTTTTTTTGCACAGGCCTTTTTAAGATCAGCAGGAACTACAATCCCGTACTGACCGTATACGGTACAGCCTCTCCGAAGACCATATACTGATCACTTTCGGTATACCAGTCCCCATCCACATCGTACACAAACATCACATAGAGATCATAATCACCATTAGGCAGGATAACTGTAGAATCGCCAAAATCCATAAGAGCAGAGGGTTTAGCGGAGGAGTCCACCGAAGAACCATCGGAGTTGATATAGGCCCTGGCCACCACCGCAGATTGTGAAAAAGGAGCGCCCGATTCGACCAGAAAGTACTGGCCGGGTTTCATGCTTGTGGCACCCATCCAGTGAGAATCTGCAGGATAGGAGGCTCCCCCGGCATTAACCAGAAGGGACCCGGTGGACTCTTCAATAAAAACAGGATCTATGGTCTCGCCATGACTCGCGACAAAGACACAGATAGCTTCATTTCCGGCAAGCCCATCATTGAGAGCAGGATCAAGTTCATTCTCCGCTGAATCTTTCACATTCGAAAGGGTAAGCTTCAGTTGGTCACCATCAGACAACTCCTCTTCCAGATGAATATAGAGAAGGCTGGCTTTCGAATCCTCATTGGAGATTTTCTCTATGGAAGAGACATTCAGAGTTACCTGCGCACCGGGGAAGCCCTTTTCCACCTGATAGTTTGCCGTATCAAGGAGCCCCGCATCAGACATGATCTCTGAATACTCTAAATATAAAAGTTTATTCTCCATGGCCAGAAGCTCACTGACCCGCGGCAGGCTTGTATCTTTTAGAACCTCAAGGTAAATCGTTTCCGAATGCGAAGGGTTATCATCGCTGGTTACGGTTATATCTGTAAACCCATACTCCAAACCGCGCACTTCAAACCCATATTCATTCTGATAAACCACTTTCGCCTTATAATCATCATCAATATCTACCGTATAATCCATATTGGTCGGCATGGAGGGCATAAATCCTAAAGAAAAAGTGGCCGTCCCATTAACCTGACATGTCGCCGTAGAGGGACTCACCCAAAGACCTTCTACAGCTTCATAATAAGTCACGTTTATATCGATAGAATCGCTGAAGCCTCCATCGTCGGCGACAGCCGTAATCGTCACACTCCCTGTATTCGAACCATTAGCCGTCACATTGCCAGCCCCATCTACGGTAGCCAGGTTTTCATTACTGCTCGACCAGGAGAGCCCCTTATCCTCTGCATCCAAAGGTAGAACCACAGCCTTAACCTCCCGACTCTGCCCCATTCCAAGGGAAAAATCATCTTCCAACAGAACTCCAGTCACAAAGACCATGGTTCCGCTGCTGTCGTTGGGATCCGATAAATTCCGCCCTCCGACAATATCCCTTTCAATCCTTATTGCGTTAATCCAGGCTTCCTGATGGCACTCAAAGTAAAAGCCGCCGCTCTCAGGGATACCCTCAGCATAGGTGTAGACATAGAGAGGTCTACTGTTTCCCCCTTCATAGAGGTAGAGTTTTTTATCCTTTATAAAGATCGAAAGGGTGTGGAAGGCATCATCCTTAAAATAACCGGTAGCAGCGGTATAGGTTTCGGAAAGGGTAACCGTTCCATCAACGGATGAATGAAAATTGATCCCCGAATCCTCAATCGCAAGAAAAGCCCGGGTATCCCCCCCATCCGCTGTGAGCATATTCACATGGAGGTAGGGGTGCTCCCCGTTTAAGTCCGGGGTGTACTCACCCAGTTTAAAATCGAAGGTGATCAGGATATTATCTTCAAGGCTTAACTCATCTATTAATACAAGGTTGGGAACATCTGCCGCACCGTTTCCAGCCATGAAAACCTCACCCACCGTATACTCAAGGATCCCGCCATTCCTGTTCTCATAAAAGAGGTCCGAACCGGTATCCGGATCGATATCAGAAAAATCATCCGCTACAAAATAGGTGGTCTTAACGGGAACAATGGCGGTATCCGCATTGATTACATATTTCCTCTCGATATTCCCGGCCGTCAAAAGGGGATGCCATGGTTCATCATCACTCCATTCCGGGTGACGGAAGTTCTCGGGGATCACTTCGATATCGTAGATTCCGGGCTGAACATTGAAATTCCCGGAAAGGTAGGTCCTGCTTCCAACAATACTCATGCTTGCCCCGTGGAAATGGTAATGCTCATCCTCGGAAAACTCATCATCCCTTATGCGTTTCATCCAAATACCGGCGAATTCCGGTTCCAGCTCGGAAATCCCGGACTCTGAAGCGGCATCCATCATGGCAGTAACATCCGCATTTATCGTAATATTCTGTGTACCGGTCATCCAGGGATTATCAAAAAGGATCTCCCTCTCCCGGCCATCAACGGTAACAGATTTCAAAGGGGTCTGGCAGTAGAGGGCACAGCCATTGGCATCATCCCACGATTTTTCCTGAGTAACATAGAAATTATAATCCCCATTGGGAAGGTTGATCGCCACCTCTGCCCGGGTGTTTATGCCATTAGCCGCCATAGGCTGGCTTATCACCTCACCGGTAGTTTTACTGATGCTGGTAACCTCAATCCTGTCCAGATCGTAATCCTGAACAAGGGGAATGGCAACGGTCAGGGAGGCAGCCTCCGGAGGGGTGTACTCATTCCAGAAATATCCAACATACTCACAACCGGTGAAGGCAAAAAAGGTTATAAGAAGAACGACAATAATACGCTTCATTGTTGACTCCTTTTCGTTTATTTTTATTAGGAAGCTTGACGAAGAAGCAGGTCCCCTCTCCCGGGATGCTCTCTACCTCTATTTTACCACCATGTTTCTCAATTATCCCGTGAGAGATGGAAAGGCCCAGGCCGGTTCCCTCACCAACACCCTTGGTCGTAAAAAAAGGATCGAACAATTTGGCAAGGTTTTCATTGGAAATACCCGTTCCGTTGTCACAGATTCTAACAACAGTAAAATCGTTCTCCAGATAAGTGTCAATAGTTATCACCCCCTGGCTCGTTATTGCCTGACCGGCATTGACCAGGATATTAACAAATACCTGGGTAAGCTGATCCTGTCGGCACAGGATTTCGGGGAATTCACCAAGATTTTTTTTAAGTTCACATTTATACTTCAACTCATTCCAGGTCAGCCTCAGGGCATCCTCGACAGAGTGATTCAGGTCGGCAGAGACAGCCTCGGAATCATCGGTCCGGGCAAAATTACGCAGTCCGGATACGATCTCCTTGATCCGCACCGCACCATCGATGGATTCGGCAATGAGCTGATCGCTGTCATTCAGGATGAAATCAAGATCCTCCTGCTTTTCTATCGCCCTTATCCTCTCAATAATCGATAAACACACCTCACTCGAGGCGGTTTCAACCTCGTCTATAAGCTGGTCCATCAGGAGACGAAGCTCTTTAAAGACGGCCATATATTCGGTCATCGTATGGAGGTTACTGGTAATAAAGCCTGTTGGATTGTTAACCTCATGGGCCACACCTGCTGCCAACTGACCAATGGAGACCATTTTTTCACTGTGAACCAGCTGCCTCTGGGCGGTTTTTAATTCGGAATAGGCCGCTTTCAACTCATTATTCCGGGCTTCCAGTTCCTGTGTCCGCCGGGCAACCCGGAGTTCCAGATCAAACTGAGCCCGGATCAAGTCTTCATTCTGATAACAGGCAATAACAGCCTCGGAGAGCTTTTGAACCGGATCCCTTAAAGCGTTAACAAGCTCATCATTAAAGGAGTCTATATTATTATTAAGGAAGATAAACCCGACCTCCGGGACATCCATGATCAATGTATCAACACCTTCCGATGGAAAGCGCATGGAGAATTCACTATTCTCAGTCTTCTCCCCTTTCTTTTTCATCCGTCTTTCAATAACCCCGGAGATCTCCTCATACAGCGGCGTTGCCAGAAAGGTCCGTGGAGAGACAGAGGTGGTAATCGAGTCTTCGGTATAGATATTTCGGGAATATAAAAAGACCCCCCCGGCGGAGCAATCCAGTTTCCGCAAAAAAACAGCAAGAGCCTGATGCAGCATTTTAGCCAGGTCCTTTTCCCCGCCAATCGCCATGACGATCTCATAAAAAACCTGAACCTGGTTGAAATTATCTTCCATTAATCGTTCCGGTTTGACCCACCATAATTTTCACTCTCCATCTCCTGCTCCCGATCCATAAAACATCCTTTATATCCTGCACCGCCGGTTAAACCTCAATTTGAAGAATAGTGTCTGGAACTCTAAATGTCAAAATGTAATTTTTATCCCGTCCTGAACAAATTTGTATTATAGTCTATGTATGATCGATGTCAGGAGCGTATTATGAAACATAAAATTCTTTTTGTAGATGATGAAGAAAATATTCTCTTATCCCTGAAAAGAATTTTCCGGACCAGTGACTATGAAGGGCAATATGTATCCAGCGGGAAGGAGGGTTTAGCCTTCCTTAAAGAAAATCCCGTGAGTGTTATCATCTCCGATATGAAAATGCCGGAAATGAACGGTGTTGAATTCCTTCAGGAGGCGATGAAGATCTGCCCCGATGCTGTAAGGATCATCCTTTCAGGCCATGCAGAAGCAGGAAACATCATGGACGCCATTAACAGGGGGAGTATCTGGCATTTTATCTCAAAACCCTGGGACAATGATGACCTCCGGATAACCATAAGAAACGCGGTGGACCTTTACGATCGAAATCAGGAACGGATCGAATTGATCGAAACGCTGGATAAAATGAATAAAGAGCTTGAGAAAAAAGTGGAAGAGCGAACCTGGCTAATCAACGAAAGAACAAACCTCCTGAATATGCTGGTGGAGGATGCCTCCATCAATGATATCCTTAACCGGGCCTGCCACACCATCTCCCAATATCTGGGAGAAAAAAAAGTAATCCTGAAAACCCTCTTCACCGAGAGTATTTATTCAAGCCTGGAAAAAGCACCCCAAAACCTTCCCCCCCTGTATCTGGAACTTGAAAAAGAGGTAAATGGATCCGAGAAATATGGTTGCAGAGAGGGAATACTGGCAATCCCCCTGGAGAAAAGCGGCTCTCTCCTGGGAATACTTTTCATGGAAACAGACTGTACTCATAGTACGGAAACCATAAATTCCATATCAGGATTCATTTCTCTGCTGAATATCACCCTCTTTCAGTATAAATCTCTGGAATCCACACCGAAGCTCCTTGAGGATATTGATAAACTTATAGGATCCATCTAAATGAACCCAATTCCAAAAGGCATAATCAAATTAAAGCAAGACAAATCTGAATTCACCCCCCTCTCTGTTGAAGAGTTCCTGACCAGATTTGGTGATATTCACGAAAGTCTGAAAAGAGCAAAAATAATTGCCCAGGAGGGGAGTGAACCTTTTATACCCACATGCGGGGTCTTCTGCCAGGAAAAAGAGGTATTCATGCTCTTCCCGTCCGATTTGGAAGAGTACATTAAAATTGATCACTCAGTCTTCTCAAGATCCAGAGGAGGCCTGACAGAGCTTATTGCAAGAGAGAGCGGATACCTTGTTCAGGAAAACGGACTTGTATCCATCTACAACCCCTGCCAGATGACGGAAGATAAGGTTCACCTTTTCTATCTGATCATTCCGGTAAGCGATGAAAACCAGGCCTTGAATCTTAAGATTGATTTCCTGAAGCAGGCACGACAGCCCTCCAAAGATTCCGGAACAAGACTCTTCTCCCAGGAGAAGATTGAGGAAAAGATAAACTCAGGTGATATCCACACGGTAACCCTCAGCATAGGGATACCCCCCGTCTATGGCGAAGCAGGCTCCCTGTCCATAAAGGTCAGACCGGAAAAAAGGGTAACCGAAAAATCCGCCGGCAAGGGAGAGGAAGAGAAAGATGTAACAAGCACCGATCACTACTCTTTCAGTACCTATAAAGAGGTCGGCCAGGATACAATCCTGGCCGAAGTATTCAGGGGATCCAATGGGTCATCCGGGCTGGACGCCTTCGGAACAGAAATTATCGTACCGGAACTAAAGGAAATACACTTTGCCGTCGGGAAAAATGTCCGGCAGCAGGAGCGGGAAGACGGCATTACCGAGTTCATAGCCGAAATCACGGGCATCCTGGATCTGACCGAAACCTCGGTGGGGGTCCTTGAAGAACTGGATGTGAAAGGAGATGTCTCGTCCGAAACAGGCAGCCTCTATTTTTCGGGAAATATTACGGTTGGGGGGAACATACACTCCCTTTTTACAGTGAAAAGTGGCGGAAATCTATCCATAGCCGGAACCGTGGAAAACGGAGCGGTGATCGAATGCGGAGAGAACCTTAATATTCAAAAAGGGATTATCGGTGAAAAAACCATTATCAAAGTAAAAGGTAATATGGAAGCGGATTTCATCCAGGATGCGAACCTCCGTGTAGCCGGAGATCTGAAAATTCACGGTTCAATCTACTCCTCCAAAGTATTCTGTGGTGGAAATCTTCAGGTGGCAGGGAAAAAGGTAAAGGGGAAATTAAGAGGCTCCATCCTGGGAAGCCATGTCTCCTGCATGAACAATATGACCATCCATTCGGCCGGATCACAGGGATCAAAAACCACTCTCATCTGCGGATTGGATCCGGAGTTGAAAAACCAGCTGGATGAAATGGAAAAATCGGTCCCGGTCATTAATCGGAAAATCCTCACCCTTCAGAACAGGATCGGCATAGATCTGACAAAAAAAGGTATCGCCGAAGAGCTTAAAAAACTTTCACATCATAGAAAGGCGGAGATAAAGAAGCTGCTTGAAGAGATAAAACTCTACGCTTCCCATAAGGCGGAGGTCTCTAAGAGGATGGCTGCCCTTAAAGACAGGTCCATTAACCCGAACCTGGAGGATCTCTGCATACAGGTGGGCAGTCACCTTGTTCCGGAGACCACGGTAATGATAGGGGAGCATAAAACCAGGATCGAGAACCCCTCCGGAGGTGTAACAATCACCTTAAAAAATGATGCTCTGGTATTTTCAGGCAGAAAAAAATAGTACCCCGGTCAAATTCGGAAAAAGCGGAGAGGTCTGAGACTGTCAGAGAAAAGGGGGTTCCCCTGGTTAGACCAGGGAAACACCGGCAAGAATGGAGAGGTACTTTATCCGGTCCGAATCGGCCCGGCTTGTCAGGATAATCGGTTTGGCAGCCCCGAGGATAATCCCCGCCATGGGGATATCGGTCAGAACCGAAAGAGATTTATAGAGGACATTTGCCGCCTCGATAGTCGGAAGAAGCAGAATATCCGCATCCCCGCCAACCTCGGAAACAATCCCCTTAACCTCACAACTCTTTTTGGAAAGGGCATTATCCAGTGCAAAGGGACCATCAATTAGACAGTTCTTAATCTGACCACGCTGGGCCATCTTCGAAAGAACCGCTGCATCCATTGTGGCGGGCATGGCAGGGTTTACCTTCTCCACAGCACCGATAACGGCCACCTTGGGCTTGTCGACCCCCAATTTCCGGGAAATACTCACCGCATTATTAATGATTCCAATCTTGGCATCAAGATCCGGAGCAATGTTCATGGCAGCATCGGTAATCACCAGAAGCTTGGGATAGTTAGGTGGGTTGGCAATACTGATATGAGAAAGGAGGGAGTTCCCCCTTATCCCCTTCTCTTTATTTAATGCGGCCTTCATGATCGTGGAGGTGGCTGTCTTGCCCTTCATAAGGCAATCGGCTTCCCCGTTTTTAACCAGTTCCACAGCCTTCTCGGCAGAATCATACTCGCCCTCGGCCTCAACAATCCGGGTATCCCCCAGTTCGATTCCAAGTTCTCCTGCTATCCGACGGATCTCATCCCCGTTTCCAACCAGTATAGGAGAAACAATATCAGCCCCTGCCGCGGACATAATCGCGGCAAGGGCATCCGACTCCTCGGCCATGGCAAGAGCCACTGACCGGGAAGGGTTTTCTTTAGCTATTTTTTCAAGCTCATCGAAATTCTTAATCATTAAAATCTCCGCCTAAGCTATGAGTGAGGCACCCATATCCAGGGCCTTCTCATTTAAGGGAAGAAGGTCTTTTTTTCGCTCACCAAAAACCTTCAGGAAAGATTCCAGAGTGGCTTCCTTGGAGGGAAAGGATTTCACCTTCATATAGGAACCAAGCATAACCATATTGGCTACCCTGTCATTACCAAGCTCGATAGCCTGATCATTAACATCCAGATAATAAACCTTTACATCGTCCCTTTTTACCTTCTGGCTAATCAGGGAGGAGTTAACGAAAATACAGCCACCGGGTTTAACACTATCCTCGAACTTCTCAAGGGAAGGCCCGTTCATGGCAATGAGGGTGTCCGCCTCGGAAACAACCGGTGAACCGACAGGATCGGTAGAAAGAACAACATTACAATTGGCTGTCCCCCCCCTCATCTCCGGGCCGTAGGATGGAAACCAGGCCACATTCAAGCCTTCAATCATGCCGGCATAGGCAAGAAGCTTCCCAATGGAAAGGACACCCTGCCCTCCAAAACCCGCAATAATCAACTCTTCCATTATCTTTTTATCTGCCATTATTCACCATCCTTCTCAGGAGACCTGAAAAGACCAAGGGGAAACTCGGGCATCATCTTATCTTCCATCCATCTGAGGGCATCCACCGGAGTCATTCCCCAGTTTACATTACAGGTTGATAGAACCTCGACAATTGAGAAACCGTTACCGGCAATCTGGTTTTTAAAGGCATTCATAATTGCTTTCTTTGTCTTTCTTACGTTGGCCGGGTTGTTAACAGCCGTTCGTTCAACATATGTTGCCCCTTTGATAGTAGAGAGCATTTCACAGACCTTTACAGGATTTCCCTGCAGTGCCTCCTGCCTTCCATAGGGAGTAGTGGTTGCTTTCTGTCCGACAAGGGTTGTCGGAGCCATCTGACCACCGGTCATTCCATAAATAGCATTATTAACAAAGATGACGGTGATATTTTCCCCACGAACAGCCGCATGTACAGTCTCGGCGGTACCAATGGCGGCCAGATCCCCGTCGCCCTGATATGTAAAAACTACATTCTCAGGAAATACCCGTTTAATGCCCGTAGCAACAGCAGGGGCCCTACCATGGGCAGCCTCATGCATATCGCAGTTAAAGAAATCATAGGCAAATACAGAACACCCTACAGGTGCTACACCGATGGTCGTTCCAAGCACGCCAAGCTCTTCAAGAACCTCGGCAACCAGCCGATGGGTAATCCCATGGGTGCAACCGGGACAGTAGGTAAACTCCTTATCGGTCAGCCCCTTTGTCTTTTCAAAAACAATGCTCATTTTGTACCTCCCATGATCTTCCTTACAGCATCAGCAACCTCGGAGGGAACAGGGATAATTCCACCGCTTCTTCCGTAGAATTCCACGGGCTGCCTTCCGGCAACAGCAATCTTAACATCATCGATCATCTGTCCGGCAGACATTTCAACACATAAAACAGCCTTTGTTTTCGGTCCGATCTTTTCAAAAGCCTTATAAGGGAAGGGCCAGAGGGTTTTCGGCCGTATAAGGCCAACCTTTACCCCTTCATCCGCCAGGGTTTTCATGGCATTCAGAACAATTCGACTGGTAGTACCGTAAGCTACGGCAACCACATCCGCATCCTCAATATCGATCTCTTCCCACATACACTCTTTTTCACGAATCACATCATACTTCTTCTGAAGTTTATTGACATGTTTCTCCAGCTCATCAGCCTTGATATAGAGAGAGTTGATAATATTCGGTTCCCGTTTCTCTCCGGTCCCCACGGTAGCCCAATCCTTGGCAGGAAGAACCCTTTCAGGTCGGTCCTTGAACTCAACCGATTCCATCATCTGACCGATAAGTCCATCCCCGAGGACGAGAACAGGCGTCCTGTACATATCCGCAATATCAAAGGCATCCTGTACCATCTCGATGGTTTCCTGAACGGAAGAGGGGGCCAGAACGGGAGTATAATAATCACCGTTTCCACCGCCCCGGGTAGACTGAAAATAGTCGGCCTGTCCGGGCTGAATCGATCCCAGTCCAGGTCCGCCGCGCATCATATTCACGATGACACAAGGCAATTCCGCTCCGGCAAGGTAGGAAATTCCCTCCTGCTTCAGTGATATTCCAGGGCTTGATGATGAAGTCATAACCCTTATACCACAACCGGCGGCTCCGTAAACCATATTAATAGCAGCAATTTCGCTCTCTGCCTGAAGAAAAACCCCGCCAACCTTCGGCATTTCCCGGGCCATAAACTCGGGGATCTCATTCTGGGGGGTAATCGGGTATCCGAAGAAATGGCGACAGCCGGCCTTAATGGCGGCAACACCTACAGCTTCGTTTCCCTTCATTAGTAATTTTTCCATGTCCGTACCTCCTAACCTCTTTCCACGGTAATAATAACATCGGGACACATCATTGCGCAGTTTGCACAACCTATGCACTCATCCGGTTTTACCGCTGAAGCGGGGTGGTACCCCTTCTTGTTAATTGTCGATTTATCAAGAGCAATGACGTCCTTAGGGCAGACTGAAATACACAATCCGCATCCTTTGCAGCGGTCATAGTCAAAGATAACCTTTCCTTTTGCCATAACACTTCTCCTTGTAAAGGTTCGAGATAAAGAGTCGGGACAAATTTCACTAATTATTTAATCTGACCCTTCACAACCCTTTTGGGGCCTTAAGACATCCATTCATCTCGCATGTATAATCTCAAAGGGAAGATCGTTCCCTCGAAATTCTTATTAAAGCCTTCCGGCATTTCCGCCAGAAGCCACTCCGGTATGGAGTGATACCTGATTTTAATCCCTGTCGTGGCGGATACCTGCCTTACAAGCTCCGCCCCCCGAATTATATCATCAGTTGTTGTAGATTTTAAGAGGTGGGTATTATTAATTAAGCTGGAAATTTTCATCCCCGAAACCCCCTCGATATTTTCAATCATGGTCAAAACCTGATCACAGCTTTGTGTCTCCGGCCGGTTTGCATTCACCACCAGAAACATATCATAACCATAAGGTTCTATCTTGCTGGCAAACCGAGCCAGAAGCCTTACCCCGCCGGGATCGCCACCCGTATCGAGGACTGTCTGTATGGATTCATTTTCAATAAGGGTATTTACCTCGGCCGAAACAGAGGGGGTGTCCACCGCAAGAGAACCATGCTGACTTCCCACAAGCCTTACACCCTTCTCGGCAAAAAGCGCAAACCTCTCCCGGCTGCGAAAATAGGGATTTACCACATCGAGATCGGCAAGGCCTACACTGTCATATTGATTTCTTAAAAAAAGAGCATAATTAACGGAAAATTCAGTCTTCCCACTTCCAAAATGACCGGAAATAATTCGGATTCTCTGTGCCTGCATGCCCCAACCTTTTAAACAAATTATTTAAAAATAGTATAAGGCATAATCCGAAATATAAAAAGCCTGATTAGTTACGAGTTTATATATAAAAACCGCCGGTTATCTTATCTTTCGAAGTTTCTCGGCCCTAACTTCAGCGAATTCGTGAAGCATGTTTTTCTCTACCACATGCCTCTCATTTCTCCCATGGGCAATCACTCCAGATTCATCCACCGCTTCAAAAGATATAAACACCCTGTTTTCAACAGTACCCATGACCGAGGCATTCACAGTCAGAGTTTCACCTGCAATTGTAGGCTCCTCATGACTCACCATCACCTGCGCCGTTACCGAAGTAAACTCTTCGGGAAGCTCCTTGGCAAGAAGTTTCCAGGATGTATCCAGCATAAAACGGGTCAGACTGGCAGTGGACAGGAGTCCTGCGTAGGTGTCATCATCATTGATAATTTTCTGCAGTGTCAGGGTCTTGCCCTTCAAGGTCTCAAAAAAATCACTCTTCATTCAGCTACCCTCCAGATTAATTATCATCATTGTAATTCGGGAGATCAAGGAAAATATGGATATTAATTATCAAATCCGACTACAACCGATTCAAATAAAAAAAGAGGATAAAAAAACCGGCCACCGAAAGGGTTCCGGGGCCGGTAATATTTTAAAAATGGTATTTGATCTGATTAAATCAGCCGATCTTCCTGTGCTCAATTTCATAGACATATTTGGAAATCGGGAGGATTTCCAAAGGCTTCATCCGGCCGGTATACCAGTCCAAATCCCGGAGAGCCGATAAAAGTTCCATCAGGGCGGCACCGCGAGATCCCGTCTTATAGGCATTTACCTTAAGGCTCAGGGAACGCGCACCTCCTTCCAATGCACTGGTGAAATTATTCAGTGCGAAAACAGGATTGTTGAACCCTTGAAAATCTACCTCAGGTCCGGAAAGGGTGGAAAACATGCCGACAAGGCTTTCAATCTCTCCGGCGGTTGCCGTCCCCCGGGAATCCACAATCCTCAGTCCGGCGATACCCATCTTCGGTATTGCCTTAAGAAAATTATGCATTAAAATGTCATCACCATAAAATGCGTCTTCAAGTTCAAGACTGATCGAATCAAAAGCCCCGCGCCACTGCACCATCAGGCTGCGGAGTCTTTCCATCATTTGTGAAGCGGACATCCTCTTCGCTTCCAGAGATTCGGGTGAAACAGGAAGACTGATCCTTATATCTTTTATCCCGCAAGCATGGGCTGCCTCTAAATCGTTGAGAGAGAGGTTACACCAGCCACTTATTCTGGGGGAAAGCCCCCGGGCAATAAGCCTTTTCAGGAACCTCTGTTCCCATTTGCCGAGTACGGGAATACCCGCTTCCAATTCGTCTACACCGGTGGCAGCAAGTTTAGATGCCAGAGTCAGCCGATCGTCATGTGATAAGTTGATTTGCCTGTGTGCGAAAGATTTCAGCGTGGTATCAATAATGTGGACACTGCCTGTTTTTGTGATACTGTCTGTTTTCATAAGAACAGTATACTGCGAATATGTCAGAAAACAATTAAAATCGATATTAATTTTACATTAAACAAAAGCGTAAGATCTTAATATCCCATAAATCAGCAGGAATTGCGCTATATGGTAGGTTACTGATATAACCCGGGAGATCTGGGGAATCCTCTTTTTAAAATTCCTCACCCCTAAAAGGGCGTCGGATATCATATAGAGAAGTGAACCTGAAAAGGGAAGAATAAACCCTGCCCCCATATAATTTCCACACCTGGCCAGGGTTGAAAAGTTCATCCCGCATATGATTATTACATAAAGGAGTACCGGCACCTTCATGACCCGGCTTCGACCAGCCACAAGTTTCAGGATAAAAAGGGCTCCGATAATATAGAAAACAAGAGTAAACCATATCCAGGATGGCACAAGACTAAAATCCCGGATCGATCCCGTAAAATAGACAAAATAGGCAAGGTGTCCTATCAAAAAAGAGAAAAGTCCAGCCAGGAAAAATCTTTTCCGATTCTGTCTAAGGAGAAAAAGGTCCCCCAGGGTGGAAAAACCCAAAGCCCCAAGAACAAGAGGTGAAAGGAGTATCCCCAGCCGGGCAGCACCAAGGTAATAAAAAACACCCAACAGCGGCATGGTAAGAGGTTTGGCAATATTCCGAATCTTAGCCCCGGTACCGGCGGTAATAATAGTAATGACAGAAAAAACCAAATACAGAATTCCAAAAAGCAGAAACAATTTTTACATTCCTCCGAAACCGTTTTATTAACTTGAAGCAATTTCTAAAACTCCCGATTTTTGAAATTGCCTCAAGTTAAAATATTTCTTACAATCATACCATGAAAATATTACATGAACAAAATATTCTTCCCCTGGATTCGGTGGAAGATTCATTATTAAAATACATGGTTATCGCCGCCCGCCACAAGGGGCGGTGGGTGGTTGTCCGGCTGAAAGGTCAGGAAACCTGGTGTTTTCCCGGAGGCCACAGGGAAGAGGGAGAAACCATGGATGAGGCCGCCCACCGGGAACTCTTTGAAGAGACTGGAGCCGTCAATTACAATCTTCATCCTTTATCGGTTTACGGTGTAGACCACGGCGATCACATGAGCTGGGGATCCATTTATACAGCAGATATAAACACCTTCTCTCCCCTGCCTGAAGAGTATGAAATAGAAGAGCTCGCCATGGTAGATGAGTTTCCTTTGGACAATGCCCGGTTTCCGGATATCATGCCGGTTTTAATGGATTATTTGAATAAGATATCAATTTAGGAGTATTCATGCGAACCACATCACCCTCAGGGCGGCTGGCTTCACCTGCAAGGCAGGCTTGCTACCGATTCGGGTGGCATGATTCTCCTTAATACTCCTAAATTGTACCTTTAAAGATTTGATAACTCCGGATGATATTTAAATATTCAGAGATAGAAGCCGAATTGAGGCTGTTCAGGAGGAGAGCCGGATACCCCGAATCGGCGCTGATAAGCGGCCGCTCTGAGGGGGATTCGGTTTTTATCCGGCTATAACACGATTCTTCAAGATACCGATCTTTTCGATCTCCACTTCCACCACATCACCACCTTTCAGAGGGCTGATGCCGCTGGGGGTTCCGGTAATAATGATGTCACCCGGTTTCAGGGTGAACCATCGGGAGATAAAGGCAACGATCTCAGGGATTCGAAAGATCATAAATGAAGTATTGGACTCCTGGACAAGCTTTCCATTCAATCGGCAGCAGATATTCAGATTTTGGGGATCCTCAAGGTCTTCTGTTTTAACAATCACAGGGCCGATCGGGCCGAAGGTATCCAGGGATTTCCCCCGGAACCAGCCGGCCTTGTCTCCGGTCTGAAGGTTTCGCTGACTCACATCGTTGAAACAGGTATACCCGAGGATGTGGGAGTAGGCCTCTTCGGCGGGGACATCCTTGCACTCATCCTTAATGATGAAGGCCAGTTCCGCCTCATGATCCGTCCTTGAGGGGGTGGGAAAATCATAATCCGAAAGGGCCGCGGGGATTATAATATCCTCCCCGGGACCAATAAGGGAGGAGGGTGCCTTGGGGAAGAGGACCGGTTCTTTCGGTGCAACCTTATCAAAACCCTTAACATTCACCGAAACACTCTCTTCAATATGGGCCTGATAATTCAGGCCCAGAGCGATGATCTTTGAAGGATTAACCAGATAATCTCCGGATCCATCCGAAAAAGGAAGTTTAATCATGCTGCTCTTCAACCAGATTGGATGAGGCTTTCACCTTGTCTACAATCTTGTTACATATAGATTTAATGGCAACAACAGCAGGACTGTCAGCATGATCGGCCAGAAGGGAAATCCCCTTGTCTTCCCCCTCCATAATGGCCTGCTCCATGGGAATAGCCCCGAGAAAATCAACGCCCATATCTTTAGCCGCCTTCTCGCCGCCCCCCTTGCCAAAAAGGTTGTGAACGGTTTTACATTCGGAACAGACAAACCCGCTCATATTTTCTACAACACCCAGAATGGGAACATTCACCTGCCTGGCAAAATTAATCGATTTTCTTGAATCGAGGATGGCAACCTCCTGGGGTGTTGTTACGATTACAGCACCGCTCAGGTCGGGAAGAAGCTGACAGACACTTAAAGGTTCATCACCGGTTCCGGGAGGGGAATCGATCACCAGGTAATCCAGTTTTCCCCAGTTCACATCGGATAGAAACTGTTTGATTACCCCCATCTTTAAAGGACCCCGCCAGATAACAGGAGCATCCGCATCCTGACCGGAAAAAACAAGGCTGGCCGCCCACAGGTTTTTAGCCACCTGAGGAGGCTCAATTCCGGCATCGGTCCCTTCAAAACGGTACTCTTCGGCACCAAGCATCTTTGCCACATTGGGTCCATGTATATCCGTATCGAGGATACCAACACGATATCCATCTTCAGCCAGAGACCTGGCAAGATTGACGGCAACGGTAGTCTTGCCGACCCCGCCTTTACCGCTCATTACAAGTATCTTATTATCAACATTCAACATCCTGGCCTTAAGACGGGCCTCCTGTTCCTGCTGCTCATTTTTACTTTCGTTACTACTGGGACAACTCATTATTTCACCTCTGTTTTAAGCTGGGCAAATCATATCACTGGCAACCCCTTTAGAAAAGTAAGCAAGCCTAAGTCAAAGAGAAAAACCGGTCATTTCAGTAAATTTTGTTCTGATTATCACGAGAAAAGCGCTTCTATCACCTTAAAATGACTGGTATAGTAATATTTATCACAATTATACAGTTTTTTTGGATTTTTCTATTCCAATGGTATATATTTTCTCTGATAAACTGACGATAATTGTGTTATACGAATTTACAATATATGGATAATTAATATGATGATTTGGCTTGATAAATCAGGTCTTGCTTGTTAAACTTAATTATATATGATTAATCAGTTTTAATAGTCATGATCGGGATGAAGAAGAGGAAAAATGAATAATAACGATATTGTACCAGGATTTGATGAAGAAAAAGATGACAGCCTGAAAATAAGACTTCAGCAAGTAACAGAAATCGAAGGTTGCCTGATTCTCTACTTAACAGGTTATATCGATACCTACAATTCAAATTTCTTCCAGAAGCGTGTTACCAAGGCTGTTGAATCGGGTTATACAAAACTGATCTTCAACTGCGGTGGTTTGAATTATGTATCCAGTACGGGTATAGGTTCTTTCACAGCCTTCCTTAAGGCCGTAAAACCTCGTGGCGGCGATCTTGTTCTTCTTGAAATTCAACCCAAGGTGTATGAAGTTTTTCAGCTTCTGGGATTCTCTCAGTTCTTCAACATCAAGGATAACCTTAACGAAGCAGCTGACTTTTTCAACAAGGAAACATCCTCCGGAGGCGGTACGGATCTTTTCCCAAAGATTTTCCAGTGTCCTATCTGCTCAAAGAAACTCAAAGCAACCAGGTCCGGTAGATTCAGATGTTCCGAGTGTAAAACCATTCTTGCTATCGACAAGGCCGGGCAGGTATTCCTGGGTTAACACCCAAGAAACTTTTTAAGATTGTCCGGCCCGAAAGGGATGACAGATGAACTTTGACATTCCCCATATTACATATCAGATAGGATTTTTAGGGAAACCCGAGAACTTCCAGGAATTAAGTCAATTTGAAGATTCAACAGAACTGCTAACAATCTCATGGTCAGAAAAAAATCTTCCTGAAAGCAGTGTTGATGCCCTGATCATACCTGCGGATCACCTGGATGAACTGGCAGAACCGATTAAAAACGGAAAATCCTGGATTCCTGTTATCGCCTGGGGTCCCATGGATAAACTCGCCTCATCTTTTCAGAAGGGGTGTTCAGATTACCTGAAAGATCCATGGAGTCCCGAAGAGTTACTGATCAGAGTAAAAAAGAACGTCACGAACAAGGCCCTCTCCTTCTCATGGGGCAGAATATCCATTTTTCCCAATAAAGCGACCTCACCCTTTGGTGCCGTAAAACTCTCGGCCCAGGAATTCACCATACTGACAGTACTGGCTCAGCAGCAGGGGGACATCGTCCCGAGAGAAACACTCTACCGGGAACTCTGGGGGAAAATACAACAGCAATCCCGTGTGGTCGATATGCATATCTCCAGCCTGCGAAAGAAGATACAAATACTTCTGCCCCGGGACACAAAAGAGAGCCCCATAAAATCGGCTCACGGCCGCGGTTATTTTATCCCCAAGATCTTCTAGGCAATCTGTAATCTATTTAAATTTATCCAAGCCTGCCTGTGGATAACTTGTGGATGTTACTGGATATAAAATAATACAACTAAAATAGAAATGATTAGAAATATTAAATATTGGATAATTATTATATTTTTTACGAATAAAGGGCTTAAAACCTTACATTACAAGATCTTAAGCCCAATATTTCACGTTTCGCCCCTCTATTGCACACAATGTGGATCAAAAAGACTGTATCAAAAATCATACCCTGCTTGTGGATAACTTGTTATTAACTTTGGGATCATTCTGGATAAGTCTGATTGGATGGGGATAACCTCTGGATAACTTTCGCCGCCCGGTATGAGCATCCGCTTTATTCATCCTCCAGAAGAACTGCCGTTCCATAAATCAGAAACTCGGCAGCGCCCTGCATCATACTGGTGGTCGTAAAGCGAAGGCCGATAATACCGTCGGCATTCAGAGCCTCGGCATCTTCTATTACCCTGTCTAAAGCCTGCTCCCTGGATTCGGCCATCATCTTCGTATAGTCGGTGATCTCGCCCCCGACCATATTCTTGAAAGCCGCCATGATATCCTTACCCATATGCCTGGCGCGAATGGTATTCCCCCGGACAAGACCAAGAACCTTCACAACCTTTTTACCGGGGATAGTATCGGTGGTTACTAATATCATTATTTCATCACTCCTTTGTATTTATCGTCCCTACTCTCCTTGAGTCTATCAGAAAGGGTGATTATGATCAGTATGGCAGCCCCGGCAAGAATCCCCCCGGAAAGGATCCGAACCGCCAGAGCTTCCGTCCCGTCGGTAAAAAACTGAAAAAGGAAATACCCCAGAAGAAGCAGGTAGGAGCCAATAAAGAAAAAGAACCCCAGCCTCCGGAACCCCTTCCGGAATTTCTGCTTCTCCAGCTGTTCAAACCACTCCTTCGGCGGTTCTTTCGGAGAGGCCCCGGAAAGCCGCCTCTGCAGCCTCAAGAACTCGATGTACTCCTGCCGGCAGGGATAACACCCCTCCATATGAGTCATAACAGCGGGGATCTCCTTCTCATCCAGTTCATTATCTAAAACAGCCTGCATCTTAAGCTGTGCTTCCATACAATCCATAACTACTCTCCTATTAACAGTGCTTCCTTAAGTGCCTTACGGGCATGATAAAGCCGGGACATGACCGTCCCCTCGGGGACATCAAGAATTTCCGACATCTCCTTATAGGAACAATCCTGAAAATGCTTCAGGACAATAATCTCCCGGTGCTTCTCCGGCAGCCTCTCTACGGCCTCCCGAACCTCCCGGGCCGACTCTTCACGCATGAGAGACTCCTCGGGCCCCGCCATGGCGGACGCCTGCTCCATCTCGGGCAGACTGGCCGTCCTGTACCCCTTGTTGGTTGTCCTGTTAAGGCAGAGGTTTTTCACAATGCGGTAAAGCCAGGGGTAGAAGGGTCTGTCGGGGTCAAAATTATTTATATGCCGATAGGCGCGGATAAAAGTCTCCTGAACCATATCCTTCGATTCATCCGGGTTACGGAGGATCGAATAGGCAGCCTGATAGATACGCCTGTCGTAAAGCCTGACCAGGCCATTGAAGGCAGCACCATCCCCGGCCCTGGCCTTTAAAATAAGTTCCTGTTCCATATATATAGTATTACCTGTGAATAGCCGGAATATTCAATATCTTAATGGGAAAATGGAAGGAATTCCTTTTGGTATCTGTTCTGTTGGTTATTCTTCGTTTTTGGAGGTATAGAGGATGTTCAGCCTATCAATAAAAGAAGCTTCTCCTGAACTTGTTCAAGCATCTCAGATGAAGCTTTTTCAATAAAAGATGCTTTTCTTTGTTTCCAATCAAGGTTTTTTACTTGATCGGATAATACAACACCCTTTATCTGTTGCGCATTGACTGTGACTTCGAAAGGATACCCTTTCACCTTACTCGTTATTGGACACGCGACCATGAAGCTTGTTTTTTTATTATATTCATAGGGAGAGAGAACAATTGCGGGTCGTTTTCCAGATTCCTCATGCCCCGAATGAGGTGTAAAATTGATCCAGACCAAATCACCTCTTCCAGGGATATACATGGTTGTTACCAAATTTCATCTCCTTCGACGCCGCCCCAATCTGTTTCGGAATGAAGATTGTCATCGGATATTTTTCTCAGGAGAGACTTCAGCTCAACTTTTTTTGATGGCTGAATTACAATGCGATTATTTTCTTCTTCGATTTCAACAACTGAGCCATTCTTAAGTGATAAATCTTTAAGGATAGGCATTGGGATTCTAATTCCGAGGCTGTTACCCCATTTCTGTATTTTCGCTTCCATTATTAAAGTATATACTATGTTTATACACAAATCAAGAAAATGACCGATAAACTAATGGCAGATTATCTTGATAAAACAGTCAAATCCTCAAACATATGAAGAAAAGATGGGGCTTAAATTCAATATAAGAAAATCTATGAGAGCCATAAATAAAAAAGTAGCCTGGATTTATTGGTTTATACAAAGAAAGAGTTTGAGACAATTAGACCTCTTGATGAATTAGCTGAATTAATCCGGAAGGAGAGAAAGGAACAAAAGCTCACCTTAAAAGGCCTGGAAGAGTTATCTGGTGTTTCCTATTCTACCCTTGCAAAGCTGGAATCAGGGGATGACGGTATAAACCTGAAAACCCTTAAACAAGTGGTAAAAACTCTTGGGCTTAAATTATGGATAGAATAGGTTATGTTTATTTTAGAGGAATTTACGCGGGAGAACTTCAGGAATCTGAAATAGGGTATAAATATATATGCAACGCTTCCTATCTGGAAACAGGAGTTCCTATCGGATTTAATTTCCCCCTGTCTCAAGCCGTATATTTTAATGAGGAATTATTTCCATTTTTCGAGAATCTTATTTGTGAAGGTTGGTTGCTTAAACTGCAGTCATCTATTCAATATATTGATCCTTCAGATAAATTCGGCATATTGATCCGAAATGGTAAGAATCTGACTGGAGCCCGTGCGTTATTTTTTACATCCTTAAGCACTTGAGCAATAATAATGATGGTGTAAGCCGGACAAAATCTTCATTTTCTTGATTGCACCTGAATGGTCTTGAACCTCAGCATCAGGAATCTTGTTGATTCTCTGGTTATTATAATAAGCAATGAATTCCGAGATAATGTTTCGAACCTGCTTCTGTGAAATCAACAAGAAAAGATCAAGAGCTTCTCTTCTGATAGTTCCGTTTAACCGTTCGACAAATGCATTCATGTTAGGTGCTGCTGTACAGATATTTACTCCCTTGATGTCGTACCAGCTATAATCAAAAGAAGTAAATTGAGATGCCGCTTATAAATCTCATTTTCCTTTTTGAGGAGCAGCATCGTAAATATGACATTCTTTCTTCTGCGGAATATGGTATTGAATATAGAGGTGAGTAGAGAGCATAAGAAGCTGAATATTATTTGTTATATCCGGGATTTTTAATGTGAAAAATTTACCATATTACAACAGCTTTCAGTACCCGGATGAAAAAAACCAGCCTACGGGCGTGTTTTAGTTGGAATTGTTACCTAATCAGAATACCTATCTGATGACGGTTGTTACCCATATCATCAGTATTAAGTGAGCAGTATGATATTTCATTAACATTTATCGTATTACCTCTAAGATCTATAACTCCCCCTTCAGTCTTGGGAATCGTCAAAAAAACAGTTGCTTCATTAAAAACCAGATGTATGTAATTATTCCAGATAGCAAATTCCAGTTCTTCAGCGGAAACAGGTATGTATTCGCCATTAAGAATTATTCGCCAGCGATATTCCATCGAGGATATAATACCGGTGCTGTCTACATTTATTTTTATCTGGGGAATAATAATATTTTCGGTGTATTCATCACCTGTATAGAAACTTATATTGTAAAAATTAAGATAGTTTCCATTTATATCAAGAATATAATCACCATTAAAAGGTGCCCCCTCTAAACCTGCCTGGGGAAAGAAATACCAGTATTCGGCTTCATTACTGAATCCCGGATTTGTCTGGCTTCCCACACCGGACTCTCCAGGGTAATATAAAAGAACTGTGCTGGTATCACTATTTTCAAGCCCTGGAGGATTACTCACAAGATTTTTACTGAGTCTTATATTTATATTCTTTTCCACCGGAATTAAATCAGGAACAGGAACAACAAACCACTCTCCATCGTAACGATCAACTTGATATTCATATATATTCCGCAGCTGAAACCACCATTCAATACCTTCTTGATAATCATACGTGCCATTTGAATTTATATCCGGATTAAGAGACTTTACAGCAAGCTTATCATATTTGGAAATTACATATCTTTGGCTATCTGATAATCCGAGAGTCTCGGAAACTTCATCAGAACTAATTCCTGAAATAAATGAATCTCCATCTACTTCAAGTTCACCTAAACGGATTTCGGTCTGGGCCGTGTCGGTTATAGGGATGGAGTTCAGACTACTACTGATTATGGAAATATTCCCCAAAAGTCTTATCGAACTTGAAATAGAGCGTGTTAAAGATTCATGCGATGATTCTTCAGCAGTGATATATTCTGTTAATCCAATAAAATAAATACCATTTTCTAATATATCAATCTCATTCTGGCTGCTGTTAAAGGCCTGAACTGAATAAATGGGCTGATTATTCTGAAGAGAAATGAAGAACACTTCATCCGGGATTAAATCTGCGGCCTTCTCTAAAAGACTGCGGCTAGTATTATCACCTAATGAGAAGGTAATTTTTCTTGATTCACTTTTATCGAAAAAGCTACACCCTGATAATAAAATTGAAACCGAAATTGAGATAATCAGAAAAATAAAGAATATCCTTTTTTTTACCGTATAGAGCGCCCTTCAGTGAAAAGATCTATAATCATTATAAATTGCATTCTGGCAGTTATCAACAATGAATTTTAATCTATACCCCAGCAACAGTTATAAAACTTTATAAGATTAAAGTCATCCCGAAGTTTATTTACATCTGATTTACCTTAATAAAGAGCACTCTAAATACTATACCTATGTTGACTCTCTTTCAATAAGTAATGGAATTGAATGTTTGCGGAATCGCTCCTCAAGAGGTTCTTCTGTTATTAAATGATAGGAAACCTTGCTCGGCCTGAAGGAACCTCTACGCGGCAGGGATTGGAGTGGAAACGGCTCCCGGCTTACCGGCGGCCCGGAGGTAGCCGGGGATAAAAGCCGGGATTATGCCGTTGCAGCGGATGCGGGCGATATCTTGCCGGTAGTTACCGCAGGTGATGCGGTTGATAAGAAGTGAACAAAACAATTCCCCTTTTTACAGCTCTTTAACTCCAGCCTATGATCAGCTATTTACAACCGCTTTTGAGAATCACTCTATTATTGGTTATCTGGCTTTGGATCTTTTCAAGATTGAGAGGGGGGGGTTTTACAGAAATGTATAACCGATATGGTTTCTATACTGGTTTTATTTTTATGAATTGGGAAAGAAGACTGGACTTCCGAAAAAAGCAGTTCAATCTGTCCTGAATTCATTTTTCCAAAAAGAAGCAGGGATGATAGAAATGATAAGCCACAGTTTTATACCATCTGAAATGAAAATCAGAGCCGCTGCCACTGTTCGGGACAGGATGAAAGCCTCAAAAATCATGAAGTAATAAACTAGAGGATAGAATAGTTCACATCCCATAAGGGAATATTCATAACCGTTCGGCTTAGTTTCTGTCTTTCTTCACGGCCGGAGATGAGGAATAGCTCTGGATTGCTGAAGAGCGAGCCTATTTTTTCCAACCTGGAATAATGCTTTCTTTGAATAGATTTTGCTGCTTTAATTTCATAGAGGTTCTGTTTAAACCCAAAGTCAAGAACCAGATCAACCTCGTTCCCATTACTGTCCCGATAGAAATATGGTTCTATCTGTAGATTATGACTAAGTTTTTGTTTAAGAAACTCAGAAATAATGAAACCTTCCAGTATATTTCCTTTCATCGGGCCTGAACCGAGAGTTCGGCTATCTGGTTATTTTAACAGGTAAGAGGCAAGTCCTGTATCATAAAAGTAAACTTTGGGACTCTTGATAATCCTTTTATTTATATTTTTTGAGTAGGGTCTGAGAAGATAAACGATTCTTGAGTTTTCCAGTATTGAGATCCAGCGCTTTATCGTTGTTTGGCCAACCCCCATTTGTTTGGATAGCTCGGACATATTAAGCAGATTTCCTGTCCTGCCTGCTAAAAGTTCAAGAAGATCCTGAAAGAGGGATAGGTCCTGAACATTTTCAATCTGATGCAAATCCCGCTCCAGATAAGTTTGGATATAGGAAGCATAATACAGATTTCTATCTACACCGTGAACTAATGGATCCGGATAGCTTCCCGTAAAAATTCTCTCAAATAATCCCTGAATTGAAAACTCATTCTTATAATACTCTTCCATGCTGAAGGTCTGGAGTTCGAAAATAGCAGCCCTGCCCGCAAGGCTTTCTGATAAACCTCTAAAAGTAGAGGATATAACCTCCCCTCCTCCAGTCTAACGGCACCTCCCTTATCGAGTTCCAGCACGGCGGCCGGATTCTCCTTGAGGATTTTTTCCGAAAAATTAGAAGCAATCCTTAAAAAGGTTTCATTTTTACTAGAATCTTCCCCTTTCTTACATTCAAAATGGGAATTAAGCCGGTTAATCTGTGAAGCATAAACAAGAAAATAGAGATGACTTAATAGTCATTGACCATGGAGAAGAAACATGAAAAAAAATCTGGGATTTGTGGTTTTAATAGTTTTGCTCATCCTGTCGGGCTGCCGCAAAGAGTCTGAAAACACATTGAAGGTTGGAATGGATTTACGATTCTTTCCCTTCACCGGAATGGATTCCGAAGGAAACCCCGCCGGTGTCGAGGTAGATATCGCCAGGGCCTTGGGAGAATTCCTGGAGACGAAAGTGAAAATAGTTAACACGGAATTCCCCATGCTCATCCCCGCTCTTCAGAGGGAGGAGATTCATATTATCCTCGGGTCCATGTCCATAACTGAAGATCGTGAGAAAACAGTGGATTTCAGTGATCCATACCTCTTCGACAAGATTGTCGCCCTGGTGAACAAGGATTACGCCGAAGCAAATGGAGTGAGCGATTCCATGCCGGTTGAAGAGTTTTTCGGAAATAATGAGGCCAGATTCATCGGGATCACCGGTTCGGTTGCCGTTTCCATCCCCCAGTCCTATGGGTTTGAAGTCAAAAGTGTAACCTCCGATGCGGTCGCCGAAAGAGAGATAGCCACCGGCGGAGCGGATATTCTGGTGGGAGCCTACACCCTTTACGGTATGCACGACACCAATAAGGATTCAACAATTATGTACAGGAGGGCCATCGAAGCAGCCGATACAGGAATGGCCGTAAAAGAGGGCAATACGGAACTCCTTGAGAAGGTAAACCAGTTCATTGCCCAAATGGAATCGAGTGGATTGAATAACAGACTTCGCGAAGATTGGGATGGGGAGATTGGTAAAAAACTCTTCGATGAGTCCATGACCCTGGATTACTACATGAAGCTGAATTAGGCAAAGGACTCAGGATGAAAATACCCAGGCCGATTCAGGTCCTGCTTGCATTAATTTTATATATTGGTCTCTTTGCATTTATAATCAGTCAGGTAGCCGATGTCCTGGATTTTTCTAGCCTCATACAGAGCAGTGGCATGCTCCTTAAAGGGGCCGGGCTTACCATAGGCTTAAGCCTGGCCTCCCTTGCCAGCAGCCTGATCCTGGGTTTTATAATCTTCCTTATGACGGAAACCGAGAGCGTTTTTATTAAAACAACCGCCGAAATCTATAAGGAGATCATAATGGGAACACCCCTCCTTGTTCTCGTCTTCGTAGTGGTTTACATCATTGGTGTAGCCCTTGGTATCCGCAATAAAATGATCCTCGGATTTCTGGCCCTGACCCTCTATATGAGCCCCTATATGACCAATATATTTGACGGAGCCTATAAATCCATAGATCGGAATCAGTTCATAATTATGGATCTATATAAATTCAATCTGTTCCAAAGGTACAGGTATATTATCCTGCCTCAGATGCTGCGGCCGATTGTACCCGGATTGATCAACAACCTTTCGGGAATCATAAAGGGAACGTCCATTTTGAGTACAATTGCCATTTCGGAGATTTTCTATACAACCTCTGTTCTGTCCAACAACAGCTACCGGTATATCGAGGGGTATTTTGTTCTATGGATGGTTTATCTCTTAATCACCATCCCCCTCTCCCGGCTGGCAAAATCCTTCTCAAGACAGCAGACGTATTAGGGGAGGCTGAATGAATATTGATTTGAAGGGAATCTCCAAAAGTTATGAAAAACCGGTTTTCAATAATATAAAATTCAAACTGGATTCATACAATACGATTGCCATCATCGGAAAAAGCGGATGCGGAAAATCGACGCTGTTAAGGCTGATGGCCGGTATTGAGTCGACCGATGAAGGAGAGATCCATATTAACGGACATGAAGTAGATCCGGAAGGAAGCAGGAAAAACCTGACCGAATACCACCGGAGTATAGGCATAGTTTTTCAGCAGCACAACCTCTTTCCTCACTTGAGCCTGCTCGAAAATATCACCCTTATACTGGAAAAGACCAGGGGAATGGCGGCCGAAAAAGCCAATAATCAGGCCATGAACCTGCTTAAACGGCTGCATCTGGAAGAAGAGGCAAGTAAAAAGCCGAATTTCGTCTCGGGAGGTCAGGCCCAGCGGGCATCCATTGCCAGAGCCCTGGCCACCGAACCGGAACTGGTCTTCATGGATGAACCTACAGCCTCACTGGACCCCATACTCACAAGGGAAGTTCTTGATGCGGTCCTGGGACTGAAGAGTACCGGTACGAAATTCATATTTGTTACCCATGAAATCGACTTTGTCCGGCAGTTTGCCGAATATGTCCTCTTCATGGATGAAGGAGACATCGCCGAGCATGGCGAAGTTGATATTTTGAATACACCACAAACAAAAGAATTGGAACGCTTTTTAAAAAGCGAAAGGAGTTAAGCATGACTATAAAAGAAATATACGAGAAATTTGAGTCCGTCGGAGTCCTGACAGCATCGACCATACACGAGGGTGAAGTCCATTCACGGATCATGCATTTCAACGGATGGGATGATGACGGAATATACCTGAGGACCATGAGTAATAAACCCTATGGCCGTCAGCTGAAGGAGGGTGAAAAGATAACCGTCTGCGGCATAGATGACAACAGGGTGCTGGGCCACAACGAGGACGGTGTTCCTGATTTCCCCCGGGGATTCTTCATCCGTTTAATCGGAGAAGTAAAATACCTGGATGAAGCCGCCGTCCGTGAAAAAGCTAAAACCAATGAAGCCATGAAACTGGCCGTATATGACATCGAACACTACCCCATGATGGCCGAGGGGAATTTTGTTATCCACAAAGGCCGGGGAGAGATCTACGACCACGACTTCGGCCTGACAACCAGGGATCATAAACTCCTTCGAAACCGATTTGCCTTCGGTGGAGCCACCTTCAACAAGGTCGGCCCGACTATAACCGATAAATGCATTGAGTGCGGTCTCTGCCTCAAGAACTGCACCTTCAAGGCTATCAAGGAGGGCACCCCCTACTCGGTCATTCCGGAGCGCTGTGATGACTGTGGAACATGTATCGCCAACTGCCCGGTCGATGCCATCGAGCTCTCAAAACCACTTTAATGAATATGACTTCCAGAACCTTGTCTCCGGCCCACCCGGAGACAAGTAAACCCTTATGTTATAATATGGTTGATACGGATATGATAAACAGAATCAACTATAAGAACGACAAAAGGGATTCGGATTTCGAGATTATCGATCTCCCGACATTTTTTACTACACGCCCGAAAAGCCTCCTTGAAAAGGATTTCCGCCTGAATTTCTGGTCCATCATCTATATTACCGAAGGATCCGGCCACCATTTCGTGGACTTCATCCGTTACCCCTATAAAAAGGGGGATATCATTTTTGTTCAAAAGAACCAGGTCCACCACTTCGAAGTAAATCAGATAGTGAAAGGGTGGCTCATCCATCTGAATGAACCATTTTTTTACCGCATAAAAGGATTTAAAGGGGATATTTTTCTGGACCTTGTAGATCAGGCCGCAGGAATCCCGGTGCTTCCGTTCAAAAATGGCCCGGATACAACCAACAGAATATTGATTGACCTCATACACCGGGAGTATGAACAAAACGTGAACTCCTTTGATATTGAACTGATTGCCTCCCTCTTCCGGAGCTTCATACTCTCACTGCGGCCTCAGCTTCCCGTAAAGAAAGAGATTTTTCAATCAAAAGATTATGAGAACTTTAAAACCTTCAGAACGCTGGTTGAGACGAACTATACCACGACCAGAAACGTGGAGGATTACGCAAACAGGATGAATCTCTCCAGGAAGACCATCAACCAGGCGACAAGGAATGTGGCAGGACTCTCAGCCAAACAATTCATTATTAACCGGATTACCCTGGAGATAAAACGGCATCTCAGCCTGGGAGAGTTAATGAATTATGAAATCGCCGACCTCATGGGTTTTGATGAGCCGGCCAATATGTCCAAGTTCTTTATGCGGTATGAGGGGCTTTCACCAAAGGATTTTCGAGATGATGTTCAAAAAAGATAAAAGAAAATCAATACTCCCGATTATCCTGTTTATCCCCATCTGGCTTATCCTGCTATTCTCCTGCGATAAGGGTAGGTCCTCAATTGAACCAATTCCCGATGAAGAGATCAACAGGGGCCTCGTCTCCATAATTACAGATGCCCACTACCTCTCGGGAAAACTGCATGACCAGGGCGAAAGGTATAATGAGTTGATATCCGGCGGAGACGGTAAAAACACCTTCATCCAGGAAGAACTTTTTTCTTCCCTCTTATATTCACTCCGGCAGGAAAAACCGGCAGCACTATTTGTTACGGGAGATTTAACCTTCAACGGGGCAAAATTGAGTCATAAAGGGTTAGCCTCCTGGTTTGGGAAGATAGAAGCGCTCGGCATTGCCGTTTATGTCATCCCGGGCAACCATGATATTAACAATCCATGGGCGCGTGAGTTCCAAAATGATAAGGCCATCAAGGTGGACACCATCACCCCCTCGGAGTTCAGATCCATATATGAAGATTTTGGATATTCAGATGGGATCTCCTACGATGATACCTCCTTGAGTTATTTAATCGAACCCCTCCCGGGAGTACAGGTTTTCATGCTGGATACAAATAAGTATGAAGATAACTATAAATGGGGCCAGCCGGATACCGGGGGATTCATACGCCCGGAAACCAGAGCATGGATCAGGGAAAAGGGTGAAGCCGCAAAAGTAGAAGGCAAACAGGTCCTTGTGGCCATGCATCATAGCCTCATCGAACATAACCCCATGGTCAGCCGGGGCTATACGATTGATGATTCGACCTCACTGGTGAACCTCTTCTCCTCCCTGAATATAAGGGTAATCCTTTCAGGTCATATTCACATACAGGATATCATTGAAAGGGATACCCCCATGGACAGGATCTACGATATTGCTACAGGCTCACTCCCGGTCTATCCCCACAGATATGGACTCATTGATCTCTCCGATGATGAGGGTTGGGTTTATCAAACAATCCCCTTACCGGTAGAGGAGTGGGCCATTCAGAATGGCAAAGAGGATGAAAACCTGCATAACTTCAATAAGTACAGTGCAGAGTTCTTTACCGCCTTCTCCGGGAAAATGGTTACCCAAGTCCTGGAAGATGGCTCCTATACCCCATCCGAGATCGCCCGGATTGCCGAAGATTCAGGAATTTTAAACCAGAATTTCTTTGCCGGTCGTGAAGAGAATAATAATGGCAGGATCGATGAGGAGAGCCTGGAAGATATGTTTCATGATCGGAACTCATTTTTGTTTCAATACCTGAAAAGCATTCTCAGAGATTCGGCACCACCGGATAATTACCTCATTATTAAATAGTATCATTTTTCTGATATATTGATGTTGATTACACCCAACAAGCGTGGCCCCGAATTTTTGAAGAAAATAATTGAAACAGAATTACAATACAAAAACTGTTTTTCCACCATGAGTGATCGGGGAGCAGTTACGCCTGAGAAAAGAATGGATACGATTTTTTAAAAATAATATCCTTTGATCCCCTATCCGTTGAAGATCTGGGGATCGATAATTTAAAACCGGAAGTTGATACTTATGACTATATGTCCATTCGTACGGAATCCTCCTCCTTATTAAAGAATACCGAAAATGTGGAGATTCTCCATACGGACAAAGACTCTCTTTATGAAACAGGGAGACGTATAGATATTGAAGCCAATTGAAGGTCATCAGGCCAAATACTCGTTTGGAGCAGGAATCCCGGGCTCGGGGGATTATTCTCAGTTAATCGATCCCCTCTTTGGAGAACCCAATGATTCCCGGAACGGCGATGCAGCATATCGCCACCCTAATCCTTTTTTCCGGGATAGGCATGCAGCTCATCCTCTTCTGGGCGGATCATTTAATTGAAAAGATAGGATTTCATAAAGTCCTCGGCCTGGGATTCGGTTAAAGCCGCCTTCCCGGCAGGATGATTCAGTACGCGGCCATATGGAGTGTGGGGCTGTTGCGGGGATCCTGTTTCTGGTCAGAAAAGAGAGGTTTCAGCCTCTTAAAGGTTGATAAAAGCGCTCCGACCTTCTCTTTCACGGGAGCGATTGGAGCGGTTCGAGACAAAACTTCCCGAATGTATCGGCATACTCCTCATCATACCGGCTGCAGAAAAGGTAAAATAAAATTCCCCTTTTTACATCTCTTTAACTCCAGCCTATGATCAGCTTTATACCATCTGAAATGAAAACCAGAGCCGCTGCCACTGTTCGGGAAAGGATGAAAGCCTTAAAAATAAATTAGAAGATTTCAACCCTCCACATACATCCGCATCCTTTTTTTACCCTCACTATCCCTGTATGGGTTCCTGAGATGCTTAAGATAGTGCCTGTAGACCTTACAGGCCTCATAGTATCCCTCCGGTCCGCGGTAGGTGGAGGAGAGATCGCAGCGGTGGACCTCTAAAAGTAGAGGATAGAGGGGGGAGGATATAACCTCTTTCACCCTGAAGGGAGGAAGAGTTCTGGTAATCCCGGGGACCATGTGGTTTGAGACAAGATAGAGTACCTGTTCAATAATCCCCGCCGAAAAACCCAGGTGGTGTAGAAACCGGCCGGCAATCCGCCCGCCGATCTGGGCATGATGATGAAACTTATTCCCCTCATACTCTTGGGCCTGGGGTTTCCCCGCATCATGAAGCAGTAAGGCCAGGGAGATAACAAGGTTGGCACTCTTGCGGTAGGAGAAGGTGGCCAGGCTGTGATCCCACACATCCCCCTCGGGGTGATACTCTTTTCCCTGGCGAACCTGAATCATACTGTGAAGCTCCGGCCAGTGGCTTTCAATAAAGCCACAGCGTCTGAGCAGCTCCAACCCCTTCTGAGGATTCCTCCCTTCCAGGATCCGGACAAGGACCTCCCGCTGGCGGAAAGGGTCGATTGGAGGAAATACCCCGGCGGAAGGCTCGGAGAAAAGCTCCTCCAGGGCGGCCCTTTCTCCGGCACGCCTCCCTTCGGCAGACTCAGTTCCTTTTTCTGAGGAGGTGTCACCGCCATCCATAGCCACCAGGCCTGGTTCCGTACTCGGGCCGGCAGCGGAAAGTTTCAAGGGATAACGGGAAAGAATCACCGCAGCATCCAGCCAGGGCTCCCAGGAAGCAGCCCCCTCCAGCCCCAGATGGGAGGGCAGCAAGGGTTGTTTTCCCCGCAGGATCGGATAGATACCCTCCGGGTCGTAAAAACGCCTCGCAGAGGGGCTATATAGGAAAGAGGAGAACATCCCGGTCGATTCCGGCCGGGGAACACCAAGGCTCCCCTCCTCCAGCTGGCAGGAGATAAGGAGGAGGGCATCATCCTTTAAATCGGATCCGGAAAGGTAGGATTCATCCCCGGTAAGTACGTGCCGTGGAATTTGGACAGCCGCATCCAGGCCGTCCAGTCCGGGAAACTCCAGGGTCTCAAAAGTACGGGCAACCTCCACTATCGAAGCTGTCGAAGCCATATTCAAATAATACCCACAGGGGATATCAAAATATCGATCCAGGGCAGAGGTGGAGGAGATAAAACAGGGTATATCCAGGGTGTCAAAAAAGACCTTATGAGGGTCCACTCTGGGCTTGAAATAGTCGGCTATACCGCTCATTGACCCCTCCTTTTAAAGTAAAACAATTCAACTTAAAAGAGGTATCAATATAATCTGAAAAATTCAACTATCTCCCCTGCATCCGGGCAAGGTCGATTAGAAGCAGCCGGCGGTTCAACTTCTCGTTTTCCAGGGAGAGCCGGACCTTCCGGAGCTCCTGACGGCTGTTGTTCAGTTCCAGGAGGGAAGACCTGCCGGATTCAAAATTGTCCTGAATCTTTTTAAAGTTCTGCTCCTGGAGGGTAATATTCAATTCACTGGCCTCTATGTTAAAGCCGCTCAACTCTATATCCAGAAGAAGGTAGGCCAGTTTACCCTCCGCCTCGGCATAACTCTCCTCCAGGGAGAGCTTCATCTCCTCCAGCTTATCTTCAATCCTGGCCAGGCTTAGATCATCTGCCGAACCTTCGATATGCCCATCCAGGGGCAGGGAAACCGAAAACCCCAGGCTCAGACTGTCCCGCCAGTCGTCGGCAGTCCAGGAATCGGGATCGAAGAGGGGGTTAATCCCGGAGGACCAGCCAAGGCTGGCGCCAAAGGAGGGGCCGAATACCTTTTTGGCGGAAAGCTCCTGATTAATCTCTGCCAGTTCTATCTGCAATTTTGCTATCTGTAAATCTTCGCGCTCCAGGATCTGTAGTTTAAGCTTGTCCACAGAAACCTCATCTTCAGCCAAATCGTCTAATCCGGCCATCGGATCAGAGACAAGCTCTACAGGGGCCCCCGGTTCAAGCCCCAGGTACTGCCGGAGGGTAATCAGTTTTTTCTCCTGATCAATCTTCGCCTTTTCCAGGGCGGGCAAATCCCCGGCCAGGGCAATTTTAGCCGTAAGCAGTTCCAGGTCGGAACGAAGGCCCCGGTTATACTGGGTCTCTATCTGCTCCAGCCTGTTCCGGGCCAGGGCTATACTCTCCTCCTGAAGGAGAATAGTATTGTAACCGGTAATAATCTGATAATAGAGTTTCTGAAGGGATGCCCTCAGATCCCGGACCTTCGCCTGATACTGGAGAAGCAGGATCTTCAACTCAAGGGCCTCCGCCTGATCTTCAAGACTCAGGTTGGGGTTAATATTAAACCGCAGATCCACCGAGCCGCGCAGAGACCAGTTATCCCCCTCACTCAGGTCCGCATTATCAGGGTTAGTTACCCAGCTTATCAGGGGGGAACTCCGGGAGAGGCCGGCGCCGGCACTGATGCCGGGTATCCAATCTTTTCTGTTTCCCGACTCACGAATCAATATCTCCTGATCCAGAATCAAATTCCGAAGTTCAGGATTATTCTCCTCCATCATCTCCCAGGCCTTTTCCAGGGTGATAGAAACAGACTCACCGGCCGTAAGCCCGGGAGAAAGGAGGATGAAAGCAGCAAAAATCAAGCATAAAGGTTTCTTATTCATCAAGGGTTCTCCTCTCCTTTCGATGAGTCAAAACGATCAGCGAAGGAACGGCAAATATGGTAAAAAGTGTAGAAACAAGCAGGCCGCCGGAGACGGCAATCCCCAGGGGCTGAAGGATGTTTGACCCCTCCCCGATGCCTATGGCCAGGGGGAGCATCCCGAAAATGGTCGTCATGGTCGTAATGATAACCGGCTGGAAACGGATCCCCGCGGTTGTAACCAGGGCTACCTTATAATCTGCATATTCCAGGCGGCTTTTCAGATAGAAATCGATCATGATGATCGCATTATTCACCACAATACCGCCCAGGAGGATAGTCCCCAGCAGGGAGTTCAGGTTAAGGGTCGAATTGAAAAAGTGGAGAGAAAAGATAACACCGATAAACCCCAGGGGAATGGTTATGAGGATGATGATCGGTATCCACAGGGAGTTAAACTGGAAAGCAAGGAGGAGATAAATAAGAACAACCGATATTCCCAGAGCAAGGAAGAGAGATTTGATGGATTCATCCATCTCCTTCCGGGGGTTGTCGAAGGTATAACTATACCCCTCCGGGAGGATCAAAACCTCTTCCAGGTAGGCCCGGGTCTCCCTCTGCAGGCGGAACCGCTCGGCATCACTTATCCGGAAACCGGCAAAGCCGTACAGCCGGAAGGCCGGTTCCCCGTTTTCACTGTATATCTGGGAAACACCCTCGCTGGTGCCAAAATCAAAAAAATGCTTCAAAGGGACAAAGTTCTGGTTCCAGGGAACAAGAAAATCCTCCAGCTCCTCCCGGCTGTCCAAATCCGTAGAAGGATAGGCCGCCGAAACCTCGATATCCTCCACCCCGTCACTTAAGCTTACAGAGGAGGTTCCCGACAGGATCCTCCGGATAAGGGCCGCCAGGCTCGATTCGGACCAGGGAGAGAGGCTCTTTATGGTCTCTTCACGGGGCTTCAGGTTTAACTGCTGAATAATAGAGGGTGAAGGCCGGGTAAATATCCTCTGATAAAAATCCTCCTCGTTTAAGAGGGTTTGAATCGAAGTCAGCAGGGCCACCTTTTCGGCAGGATCCGGACCATATAAACTGATCTGAAAATCATAACTCATGGGCAGGGGAAGGGCCGCCGGATCCCAGGCCATGATATTATAATACCAGTCCCCTTCCGAAACAAAGATCTTCTGAAGGCGGCTCATGGCCTCCTCCGTATCGTCGGAACTCCGTAAATCAAGGAAGGTCTGGTTGAAGCGACCCGAAATATTGGTAAACTTCTGAACCAGCATCTCCCCAAGGGCCTCCTCGATTTGAAGGTCCATATCCGGCAGGATATCCTTCATGATCTCCTCCGGATCACTCACATTAGAGTTCCTGAAAAAGAGGACAATTCGATCTGAAGTGGGAGTGGAGATAATCTCCCTGGGGATCTGAGGCATAATGTAGAGGAGAGAAAAACCCAGGATACCAAAGGAAAAGAGGAGGAAGAGGAAAGCCCTCCATTTTCTATTGATCAGGAACCGGAGGATGGATTTGTACACCCCCGTCAGGCCGGAAACAACCTTGGCAATATGCCTTTCAATAAACCCTAAAGCCTTCCTATCCCTGTCCTCCCCTTTAAAAAGATAGAAACAGATAAGCGGCACCAGGGTCAGTGAAACCACCAGGGAAATGAGGAGGGCGAAGACAACCGTTTTCGCCTGATCCCCTAAAATCGCATTTGTCAGGGGGGCCGTAAAGGAGATGGGCAGGAAGACCAGGACCGAAGTCAGGGTGGAAGCGATAACCGGCGTCCTGACCTCGGCGACGGATCGCAGAACGGTTCCCCTCCAGTGGGAAGGACTGACAGCCCCCTCATTTTTCGTCCGGTGGCGGTGGATATTTTCCATAACAACGATGGTTGAATCCACAATCATCCCCACGGCCAGGGCCAGCCCCCCCAGGGAGATCAGGTTTATGGATATCCCGAAGATCCCCATAAAAAGGAAACTTAAAACGATGGTAACCGGCAGAGAGGCGGCAATAAGCAGGGTATTCTTCCACTCCCCCAGGATGAGGAAGACAATCACAATGGCCAGAAGGCCGCCAATCAGGGCGGCATTCACCACATTATCGATAGACTTCTGAATATACTTGGCCGGATCCAGGTAGAGGGAGTACCGGGTATCCTCCGGGATCTGCCCGGCAACCCGGGCCGCTTCTATAATCCTGCGGATCTCTGCGGTCATGGCGTTAATGTTCCCGCCCTCGATGGGGGTAGCCGTCAGCTGAACCGCCGGAGCCCCCTCCACCAGAAAAACACGGGACGGCAGGGTATACCGGATATCCAGAACAGCAATATCGTCCAGGGTAATACTGGAATCCCCCACCTTTTTCACCTCCAGCCGGGGGAGACTCTCAAGGCTCCTCCCGTTCCTCTCCAGCCGGATACTTAAGCGTTCGCCAGCACTCCTCATGGACCCCAGAGGCTGGGGGAGGAAACCCTCCTGCAGGGCCGTGTTCACATCGTTGATGGTAATCCCATAGGAGAGCATCTTCTTCTGTTCCAGTTCTATATCCACCAGAAGCCGTTCGGTATTGTAAAACCCGACCTCTTCCACATCCTTCATCCGGCCCAGCTGGGCCTCCAGGTTGTTTTTCAATAACTGATAGAGGCGCTCCGGTTCTGTCGTTTTGGAGGTAAGCCCCATGACCAGGTAACCAGCATTCTCCCCCTCCCGGTAACGGATGGAGTAGCTGTCCCGGATCTCATTGGGAAGGGAGGAGTTGATGGATATCATCTCCTTTTCCACATTGGTGCGTGCCGTATCGCTCTCTATATTCCAGTCAAATGTCAGGTTAAACCGGCTGGAATCGGTAGAGTAGGTGGTTTCCAGAACATCCACACTCTCCAGGGAGAGGAGACCATTCTCGATCCTCTGGGCATACTGGGTCTGAAAGTCCACAGCCGAAATCCCCGAATGCCTCAGATCCACCTGGACCTGGGGCCGCCGTGTCTGGGGGTACATCATTACCGGCAGCCGGAGGGCAACGACCACCCCGGCCGTAATTAAAAGGAGGGTAAGGAGGATGAATCCCGTGGCCTTATGAAAGATAAATTTAAGCACTACTCTCTCCCGGAATCCTGGGCCCCGCCCAGGGTCTGCCGGATAAGGGCCCGAAGCTCAAGACCCTCAACTTCACTGCCGCTGATCTTTGTCAAATACCGCTCACCGGCCTGCAGCCCCTCTTCCACGGTAACCTTTTCCTCCACCTCGGCCCCAAGGGAAAGACCCCTTCGGGCAAGGGTGTTTTCGTCAGTCAGGATCCATATGTAGATCCCCGCTTCATCCTCAAGAATGGAAGCTTTCTCTATGGTTATCCCCTGGGCTTTCTCCACGGGCAGATCGACAAAGACCACCATCCCGGGGTACAGTCCCTCCTGCCGCCGGAACTCCATGGTAATACTAAATAAGCCCGTACTATAATCCGGCTCCTGGGAGACACCGGTAATCCGGCCGGAAAAGGTCTCCCCGTCGGGGGTAAGACCGGCAACAGGAATGGTTCCCAGCTTGCGCACCGCCTGGGCATCCCTGTCGCTTATACTGGTCAGGAGCTTGTATGCACTGTTATCTATAATTGTAACTGCCAGATTCCCCGCGGAGACCTGCTCGGTTTCATACACATGCACCTCCGACACAACCCCCCTTAACCGGGACTCCAGGATAACAGGAAGGTAGGTCTCCCCGACCGAATCCCGCTTTATCTGGATAAGGGCCTGACCGCTGGCCACCCTGTCCCCCACCTTAACAAGGACCTTGTCGATGTATCCGCCTATGGAAAAGTTATGTTCGATCTTCCTTAAGGGGAGAAGCCGTCCCCCTACGGTAATAAGCCGCCCGGCACTGGCAGGAGAAGCCTCGGTGAAAAGCCCCCCGTTAGCGCCGCCCCCCCGGCCCCCCCAGCCGGACTGGGCTGTTACAGGCAGAGAAATTATTAATATGAGAAAAGCTAATCCGATCATCGATTTTTTCACCAGGGGGCTCCTTAATCTGTAAATAAATATTTCGTAATTAACAGTAAGAATACTCCTTTTTTAATCATAGGAAAAGGAAATTGAGATTCCGTATCCGCTAAAGGCTAAATTTTATAAATCCAGCAATTTCCAGATCTTCAGAGGTCTGTCCTTCAACGTGACTGAAATTAGAGGTATGGATATAGTAGAAATCCAGACCAGCGGAAAAGAATTTAAACAGGTGAGACTCAAGTCCGAGGTGGATCACCGAAACAGTTTCAACAATTCCAACAGGATATTCCAGCCTTACAAGGCGGTCATAATAGGTATCAATAGTTGTCTCTCCCTGGACCAGGTAGTCATAACTTAAATTCGCCCTTAAGAGATCGGACCAGTCATATCCGACTTCTACATGCCATAACTCCGCATCAGGTCCTGTTTCATGACCAATGGGTTTTATAATATATTCTTCACTGTCGGTTACAACGGACCATATTTTCCTTACATTATAAAAATATGGTGGTCGCCTCCTATGATACAAATAAGGATCGGTATGAACAAATTCAAAATCTCCATGTATATACCCAGGACCAAGAGGATAGGCACCCTTTAATCCGGCAAGCCAGGCCCAGGTAGACTGACCGCCGCCACCATCACCCTCTTCTTCGTACTTTGTTGCCGCCTCATCCATGGCAAGCTGACCGTAAAGATAGAAATATTTCCAGGGTATATATTCCAATTCGAAACACATAAGAGAATTGGCCTTTTCGGGTATAGTCCAGTTATGATAGGCCATAAGCGAATTTAGATCATGAATAAGAAATGGTTCACCCATATATGTAACAGCCTCAACAAAGGCAAAATTTAACCGTTTAAAGAATCTTAAGTCAAACCTGTGACCGATAAAAGCCTGATACCCTATATTGTCGGGAATTCCATCGGAACCTGTAACTCCATCCTCATAATCTCCCTCTCTATCATCCCGGGGAGAATACTCGTCCATTACGATATATACGGTAGAAAACTTGAAATTATGCCACCAGGTATTCACCATTAAGTAATCATAGAAATCGGAATAGTCCGACAGAACCAGGTTTCCAGTCTGCCCATTTCCCCAGGAGAGGTTATCCCTGCCAAGCTGTATGGTCCAATGCTCTCCTTCCAGAGACGCAATTGCCTCATAGGGGACATGTATGTCTACAGCCGGGCTGTCAAAATCAAAAACATTTGAATTGTTTTCAGAGGCGGTGGCTTCAGTCGGAGAGTTTACAGTCATATGCTCTTCCTTGGCGGAAATAACGGTCTTCACATAAAGAATATCCAGAATATCCGCTTCAAGAGGAATTTCAAACAAAGGATGCCGCTCCTCAAAACCATACTGCCAGATATAATCCTGGACGGAAAAATCGAAGTTATTAGTGAGGTTTTTATGATAAAATCCCTCTAGGATAACATCGATTCCTGTATCAAACTTAAACCCTTCAGGCTCAGAATAGATATAATCCTTTTTTAATCGTTCTCCGGTTAAATCGTTAAAGATTTTACCTGTTTTGGAAAGGGAGGCAGGATCGATACGATCAAGATATGATTGAAATTCATTCGCCGTATAGGGGAATGATTTAAAAGGTAGCCCCATCCCCTGCTCAAGGTACTGATATTCGAGAGATGAAATATCATCATAGTAAAAATTCTGAGTGAATACAGGAAAAGAAACGATAATAAACAATATAAAAATCTGAAACTTCATCTTCATTGTCCTTTACATAGGTTAATTCCAAGTTTAGCAAATCGGGACATACGGGGCAAGATTTATAATATGGAGGTGAACACTTATATTTCCTTGAAATGTCCCTTAATTAGCTATAAAATGAGTAACTAATAATACAGAAATGTAATAATTTATCGGAGAGATAATTTTGAAGAATAAAATAATCATATTATTCCTTATGCTGGCGTCCAGTTTTGCTTTTTCCCAAACCGAGGGGAGTAGTTCAGAAGATAATAGTATAACAGGTCCAAAAATAATTATTAAAGAAATTCATTATATTACAGATAAATACACAAGAGAATCGGCTCTCGATCGTAAACTTAATATTTCTGTTGGAAAAGAGTTCGAGAATCTTCCAGACCTGGAAGAGTATCTCGAAGAGAAGGCCCAGCTCCTCAGAAACCTTAGAGTATTCGAAGAGGTAAAATACAGATATGTAACCATCGAGGATTTAGAAGGAAAAGAGACCGGTATTATGGTTATATATGAGGTGGTAGGAGCATGGACGATTTTTCCCATTGCTCTTCCCAAATATGACAGTAATACGGGCTGGCGGGTTACCGGGAAGCTCTACTATGACAATTTTTTTGGGACTCTGACCAAGTTTTATCTGGGTGGAAATATCGACATAGAAACAGTCAATGGAGACGTGGAAGTCTCCCAGTGGACACTTAACCCGAAACTTTCAAGCCTGACTTTCGGACGATTTACCTTTGACTTAAATATATACCAGCAATATCAACAGATTACAAAGTATGATTCAGAGAGTAATGTATATGAGGAAGACTATTCACTCCATTCAACCTCCCTAAATACAGCCACTTCCATCAATTTACCCTGGGATTTATATTACTCCTTCGGACCGAGTTTTCAATGGTTTTATAATTATAAGGACAACCTTCCAGATAATGGATCTAACATTGAAGAAGAGGATCTCCAATTCTCGTGGGGCCACTCTGTAGGTTATAACTCAATAGACTGGATTGGTAATTTTCGCAAGGGAACTGCCGCCAGTATCGGCAATTCAATTGCCTGGGCCCAGGATCTTGAGTCGGATGGTAAGTTTAAAACAGGTCTGAGCTACAGCGCCATGGCATTCTATATATGGAAAAGATTAAATCCTTCGGTACATATATCTGGTATTTATAGTTTTAACGAGGAACAAAGCGGTCTGGGAGGAACTCTGCGTGGTATTAGAAATGAGGATATGTATGGAATTGCCTCGGCAAACCTGAATACCTCGGTAAATATTTCCGTAATCCCATGGGAGGGTGTGGGGGAAGCCCTATGTCAGCCATTCTTCGATCTGGGGATTGCCTTTAAAGAAGACGGAACTTACGACAGGGAAAGAGACTTTAAATACTCGGCAGGAGCCGATTTCATTCTATACTTGGATATATTAAAAAGCCTGGTTGCCAGGGGCTCCATAGGCATCGATCTTACCAACCCGGACTGGGGTGATACCAGAAAATACGAGATATCCATCGAAAGCTCTTTGCATTACTAAAATGACAAACCGAATTTAATTATCATGGAGAATTTGACCGGGAACAGGATTTTCATAAATCTGTCTGGCAAACCATCCCTGAATAGCACTCATCCGGTGATCAAAAACACCGGGCAAATAAATTTTCTGTCCGAAAATCTCTTTAATAGCCGTTTCCATCTGGGCAATAGCATAAAGTTCAAGTACGTCTGCTCTGGGTGTTAATATCAGATCAATATGAATGCCTCCCACTCCTAAAACAGGAAAAAACATATAACGCATGGTATTAATATTGGTCATTGAGAACACAATTGCATCACCAGTAACATCAATATTCACCTCATACCAATTTGCTCCAAATTTTGTATCTTTCTGATAAATGATAAACTCTACCTCTCCTGGCAGTGTATTATAAGAATTATCCGAAAGTTCCTTTTTTGATCCCTTTTTCTGAACGAGAAAACAATCTTCAAGATAGAGGGTCATATTCCCTTTTGTATTTGAATAGTATTCAAGACCGGACATTGTACTTATACTATTGATATTATTGATAAGAAAGAGGAGAAGTTCCTCCCCGTTCGTATCCGGAAGGGGCATGGTGTAAAGCATCTCTAAACACCTTTCCGGCTCAAGGGCTTCAAGCCTCTGAAAAAACGCCACCTTTCCGGAGAATTCGGGGAGAAGCTGAAGCTCAGTCCCTTCGGAGAGATACTTTTCCTTAGAAAGAAAGTTGTACCCTTCACTCTCAGGAGGCCGTTCCGCCCATAGATGAGAGGTGATAACAAAACATAACAGACATAGAAGTAATCTGCTGATTATACGATTCATTTGAAGTCCTTATAGTGAATTCTGACAATATAGTAACATACATCCTATAGTTCATAAATCCCACTGGAAAAGATCGGAAAATCGGGTTATTTTATAAAAGGAATTCACATATGGAGATAAAATGCTAAAAAAACATGCCAGAGATTTCGCAATTGTACAAAGAATCTTTGATTTATTAGCGGTATTGATAGCCTGGATGCTGGCCTACTTTATCAGGTTTGTGCTTATGCCCGGAGGTGAAAAGGGTCTTTTCCTGAATTTCATGGGACTCGTACCACACCTGCTCATCATTTCTCTTTTCTTTAATACGCGAAACAATTTATATCAGTCAACACGATATTATTCCTGGTATAAAGAGGTTGCCAGGGTAGTAAAGTCTAATGTTCAATCTATAACCACATTTTTCATTGTTCTCTATATGATAACCCAGGTAAGGTTCTCAAGGTACACTCTTATTTTTTATGCCTTCCTTGTCATCATTATTTCTGTTATTTTCCGCCTGATGATAAGAAACCAGCTCCTTAAACTACGAAAATCCGGGAAAAACCTTCGGTATATCGTCCTTGCCGGGGCCAGCAAAAGGATTGAAGATTATATTAAGACTCTGCAGATGCTCCCCCAGACAGGAATACGGGTAATCGGGTGGATAGATTCTGATGGTCTTAATGAGAAATACAATGTACCGGAAATGGAATTTACCGACTTTGATAATCCCGAAAAAGATCCGCCGGATATGGTTATGATTGGCTATGCCGCCAAAAAATATAAAAAGATAAACATGGCGATAGAAACCCTTAACCTGAAATTCATCCAATCCATGCTTATCCCCGATATTCAACACGATTACCTCGGTTTTGATATCGAGGAGTTTGAGGGGATCCCCATGATGGCAATCAATGCGCCCCACCTTAGTATGGTGGATAATTTCGTAAAAAGGGGAATCGATATTATTGGCGCATTAGTGGGTATTCTCCTCCTCTCTCCGTTTTATCTGATTATCGGATTTCTGGTGAAAATAACATCCAGAGGCCCCATGTTTTATGGCCAGAAGAGGATGAGCCTGGATGGCGAGACATTCAAAATGTGGAAATTTCGATCCATGCGTACCGATTCAGAGGATAAAACCGGCGCCGTTTGGGCAACCAAGAATGATGACAGAACCACTAAAATTGGTAAAATACTGAGAAAGACCAGCCTGGACGAAATACCCCAGTTCTGGAATGTACTGATGGGTGACATGAGCCTTGTAGGACCACGGCCGGAAAGACCCGTATTCATAGATGAGTTCAAACATGAAATCCCATCCTATATGCTGCGCCACAGGGTGAAAGCTGGAATTACCGGCTGGGCCCAGGTGAACGGCTGGCGGGGGAATACGAGTATAGAAAAGCGAATCGAATTCGATATCTACTATATAAACCACTGGTCCATTCCCTTTGATATCATGATCCTTCTCCTCACATTCGTAAAAGGATTTATTAACCGAAATGCATACTAATAAAATTGATCTTCCCGAAACTCTTAAACATAAAAAAGTAGCCATAGTCCATGACTGGCTGACCGTTTACGGTGGAGCGGAAAGGGTAGTAGAGGAGTTCTGTAAAATCTTTCCGGATGCACCCATCTATACGACCGTTTATAACAGAAAAAACATGGAGAGTATTTTTCCACCGGAAAAGGTGAAAACCTCTTACATGCAGAGGATACCCGGCTCGCAGAAACTGTACACAAAGATGCTCCACCTCATGCCCCGGGCCTTCGAGAGCTTCGATCTTTCCGAATACGATCTGGTCCTAAGCTCCTCCTCCTCCTGTGCCAAGGGGGTACTAACCACGGCAGAAACAAAACATGTCAGCTATATCCATACCCCCATGCGGTACGCCTGGGATCTCTATCATGAATATATGCGCTCTTCTGGTACCATAACCAGAATGGCCATGCGGAACATACTGCCTAAAATAAGAGAGTGGGATGCCCTGACAGGTCTCCGGGTCGATTCATTCCTGGCAAACAGCAGTATAACGGCAAAGCGGGTGGAAAAAGTTTACAGGAGGAAGGCAAAGGTTATCTTCCCGCCGGTTAATACAGGTTTCTTTGGAGAAGCCGATCTGTCACAAAATGAAATGGGTGATTACTATTTTCTTTTAAGCCGGTTTGTTCCCTATAAAAGGATAGATCTGGCCATACAAGCATGCAATAAACTGGGCAGGAAGCTTATCATTGCAGGAGACGGCGGACAGAGAAAGGAATTAAAGGCCATGGCCGGACCAACCATAGAGTTCACTGGTCGTCTGGGAGATAATGAAACCAGGAAATACTATCAAAACAGCAGAGCCTTTTTGTTTCCAGGGTATGAGGATTTCGGAATAACTCCGGTAGAGGCAATGTCCTGTGGAATACCGGTTATTGCCTACGGAAAGGGGGGCGCTCTCGATTCGGTTATTCATGGAAAGACGGGTGTTTACTTCCCGGAGCAGACAGTAGAGAGCCTGATAGAAGGGATCGAAGAGTTTGAATCCTCATCATTTAACAGGGAAGAGATAAAAGTACATGCCACAACCTTCTCCCCGGAAAGGTTCAGGGGAGAAATAATTCATCACCTCAGCGAAGTATTTACTTCGTAGAGTTTCAGATGTTTTGTGATAAAGGTTTCCAGTGAGTATGATTCCCGCAGGACATTAAAATTTCTCTCTGGGGAGCCGTTATCTGCGGCAGATTCAATGATATCTCTGACTCCGGAAGAGACACTTTCGGGAGAATCGGGGGTGATCAAAACCTCGCCACCACAGAAGGAGGCCGTCTCTCCCACCCCGCCCCAACAGGAAACAAGAAGGTAAAGACCGGCGACAGCCCCTTCGACAATGCTTAATGGGGCATTCTCATACCATAGAGAGGGCAGAACCAGAGCATGATAGGAGGGGAGTTTCTCAAGAAGTTCTTCATGGGACAGATAGCCTTTTAGTCGGCATACGTCTTCGAGGTTGTTCTTTATAATATATGCCCTTAAAGTTTCATCTTCAGGTCCCGTTCCATAGATATCAAAGGTAATTTCTTTCCATAAAGAGGAATCAATAGAAGAAATAAACTCTCTTAAACCCTTCTCAGGCCCTAACCTGCCGCCAAAAACAAGTTTTAAAGTCTCACCTGATCTCAAAGGCGGGAATGAGGCAGCCGAAGATGGGAAATCTGGGTGTGGATTTCGGATTAAAGATAACATCTCCCGGGGATAAACCGTTTTTAGGGTCTCCAGCATAAAACTACCAGGAGAGATAAGGTGATCAAAAACCTGATCCTTCCGGTGCCATCTATAGGCAAAGACCCACTGGAAAAGCTTCAAAGTACTGAAAATGAATCCACGGTGATCCCATCTCCTGAAATAAAGCGAAAAACCTGAAAGCCCCTTTGAATACCGGCTAGGAGGCTCCTTTATAAGTTTTTTATCACGGCCCTTAAAACTCGTCAAACCGCTGCTGGGTGAGATTAAATGAAAGTCGTGGGCCGTATATACGACCTTAACATGCGGATTCCCTTTTTTATACACCGAAGCCGCATCCAGGACCGAGGGCGAGAGTATATGGTAGTAGTTCAAGAAATGGATCACATCGGGCTTAAACTCTTCAAGACGGATTTTAAGCTGTTTTCTGAAATGGCGTGAGTAGATATAGGAGAGGGGATTGCCGGTTTTTCTCCGGTTATCCTTAACGCCATAGAAAATATCGGTTTGGATCCCCATGCCGGCCGATTCAAGGCCGGCTATAAGCTGGTGCATGACAATTTCTGCCCCGCCGCCCTGGAGGTAGTCGGAAACAAATAGAATCCTTTTACCGGAAAGCTCAGCCACGTCCTACACCCTGATACTTAAATCCGGACTTCTTCACATACGCCACATCCAGGAGGTTTCTTGTGTCCAGGATTACCTTTTCATTCATAAGCTCCGAAACCCTTTCCAGATCCAGACCGCGGTATTCATTCCATTCTGTGGCAATAATCAGCACATCCGCATTCTTGCAGGCATCGTAGGCGGTATTACAGTAGAGTACATGGGGAAACTCCTTCTCGAAGTTATCCATAGCCTTGGGATCGTGGGCCTGGATATGGCACCCCTTCTCCTCCAATGACTTGATAATTGTTAGAGCGGGGCTTTCCCGGATATCATCGGTCTGCTGTTTAAAGGCAAGGCCGAGTACGGCAGCGGTTTTACCCTTCAGGTTTCCGCAGAGTTTTTCCAATTTTACTACCATCCTGACCTTTTGGGCCTCGTTGGCGGAGATAACACTCCGGATAAGGCTCATATCCACCCCAAGTTTATCTCCCATATCCACCACCGCCTTGGTGTCTTTAGGGAAACAGCTTCCCCCGTAGCCGGGACCGGGGTGAAGGAAATAGGGGCTGATCCGCCCATCCATGCCCATGGATTTCGCTATCATATGAATATCCGCACCCACCGTCTCGGCGAGGTTGGCCATCTGATTTATAAAGGTAATCTTTGTGGCCAAAAAGGCATTGGAAGCATACTTGATTAGCTCGGCCGTCTCCAGGGAACACCAGACAAAGGGAACAGAGGTAACATTAAGGGTTCGGTAAACTTCGAACATGACATCCTTTGCCCGTTCGGTTTCATATCCAATAACAGTCCTGTCGGGATGGAAAAAATCTTCCACGGCCCTCCCCTCCCGCAGGAACTCAGGGTTACTTACCACTTCAAAATCCCCATCGGGTTTCAGTTCGGTAAGCATGGTTTTAATTCGTCTGTTTGTACCGACGGGAACCGTGGATTTCGTTACGATCACCGTAAAACCATCCATGTTCTCCCCTATGGAGTTCACTACTGCATCCACATAATCCAGATTGGGTGTTCCATCCTCCCGTTCAGGAGTTCCTACGGCAATAAAGATAACATCCGCCTTCTTTACCGAGGTTTTAATATCGGTGGTAAAGGTAAGCCTTTCAGAATCCATGTTTCTATTAAGAAACTCTCCAATACCCGCCTCATAGATAGGGGACTTTCCCTCGTTTAACATTTTAATTTTATCAGCGTCAAGATCGACACCTGTTACCTGATTACCAAAATCAGCCAATCCCACAGCGGCTATCAATCCAACATATCCGGTACCAACAACCGTAATCTCTTTTGCCATTACAAATTCTCCTGATTCAAATATTCACTCATCTGTTTCGCTGTGAAGGGAACAGTATAATCCTGAACGATTTCCCGGGATCGCCGCCCCATCTTCCAACAAAGCTCCGGCCTATTTACAAACTCCTTCAAAGCCAGGTAGAGATCCTCCTCATCGAAGGGATTAATAATAAAACCGTTACCAAGCACCACATCCCTGGCACCGGCCCTGTTTGAACAGATTACAGGCAAACCATAATACATGGCCTCGTTTACAACCAGAGCCCAGGGATCCCGAATGGTGGGCAAAACAAAAACATCCGCCTTAAGGTACTCCCGGAATTTATCCTCACCCTCCAGATAACCCGGAAAAAGAACATTATCCCCGGCCATCTGCTGTAAATCTTCAAGCTCCGGGCCACTGCCGGCTACAACCAGTTCTAACTCATCGGATTTAAATCTATTACATACTTTTATTAGAAAATCGTTATTTTTTTCTTTCCGAAGATAACCGAGGGAAAGGATTCGTAAAGGACCGGGCTTGGCCTCCCGACTCTGCCTGTGTAATTTAACAGGATCCTTTCCAACAATTTCGGGTATCTCCCGAATGGATGAGGCCTGGTGAATAATGTGGATCTTCTCCTCGGGAACACCCCATTCAATAAGCATTTCAGAAGTCATCCCGCAGTAGGAAAAAAACATATTTGCCTGGTAAAGGCGCCTTCTGTACCAGGCCTTAAAACAGTCCAGGAGAAAATCATACCCGGGCTTATCGGGGTGAGCATCCTTGGACATACCGCACCAAAGAATGAACCGCCCCTTAAATATTCTGGCAAGCTTTCTTATGGTGAAGATGTTTTCAAGATGCTCCAGGATAACCGCCCTGTCGTAGCGGGAGAAATCGATTCCCGAAAGGTCGCTGAAGGCGAAGGGGCCCTTTTTCCGTGCTTTAAGCTGAATGGAAGGGAAGAGAGTCTCCTCCTTCTCCCAGTTTCTATCAGCCCCGACACTATCCAGGTAGAGGACCTCGATATCGCTGTATTTAGAAAGTTCGGTGAAAAGATCATGCCTGTAGGGTGTCCAGTAGTTTTGGACGATTAAAGTCTTCAATTAAACAAGATCTCCTTTTAATACCTGTAGGTTAAACCAACCCGTGTATATAAATTGAAAACATCGTTTTCCATAATATAGTTACGATTAAGATTATAACTTAAAATCATCTCTCCACTAAGGTGGAAGGTTTTATTGATCATCCATAAACCATCGAAACCAAGATTCAACTCGGTATTCAGTTGGTTATACCCGCTCTCTCCTGTCTCCCTATCCAGCAATACAGGGTTACGATAGAGGTACATCTTATTCCAGCATATCCTTTGAAAATAGATTCCGTACTTTCCCCATGTATCATAATAATCAAACCGCAGGATCTCGGAATCACTACCAGGACCTATCCCGGCACCCAGCATCTGCCCTAAATTTGTATAACCATGTTTAACATAGCCATGAGAATAATAGATTCCACCTGAACCAAGGTCTATCTCGTAATCCCGACTTTGAATCAATTCATTCCATTCGGCTGTCAACGACCATCCCCTTTCATCATCAATGGGAAAAGCCTTCTGACCACCCAGGGTATAACCAGCCGAATGACCAGGGGCAAGAAGAATAGATCTCAAACTGGGGGAGTAATCCTCACGGAAGAACTCGAAATACCATTCAAATCCAGCTTCGGGCATGATCCAGTTCATGGTAAGGCTTCCCTTCATGTCCATCTCATCACCACCGAAGTAATCATTGGTATAATCATAACCAAAAGCCTGAAGCTGCCATGAATCAAGAAAATTGTCCCAATCGGTCATAAGCGTCCATTTAAGCCCGAAGGTAAACCCGGGTAGAAATACAGGGGAATATCCACCGGTAATCCCCGACATAAAAGTATAATTATTGTCCGGGTCTTCATCATAATAGTCGGACTCCTCAACTCTGCCGCGAAAACTAATCAGTTCCACATCACCGGCAGCGGTTTCTGTCTTTTTCAAACCGAATTCGATATGGGGAAAGCCGGCAGCATTATCACTTATCATAAGGGAGTTAACCAGGGATGGTCCCCAAAGAATATTCTCATTAGAGAGAGCCAGGGTAAAATTCCACCAATTGAAACGGATATCCGTTTGACCCAGGCCCCACTCATACAGGGATTCATCCCCCATCCTCTGCGGGTAATCGATATTGGCAGAAAAGAAGTAGCCGTATTCGCTGTCTGTTACCGCGGCCAGGATATCATAACCAAGGTTCTGGGAACTCCAAAACTCGGGTTGAAAATTCAGGGAAAACCATGAACTTTTTATCTTGAAGCCACCTGTAACAAAGGTGTTTACTCCCTTCCCCTGCCACCAGGAACCGTCAGAAAGCTCATTCCGTGCATAGGATGTATTGGCGGAAATCATGACATTTGGTGCCGTCGCATAAAAATTCCAGTCACCGACATTTAACAGCGAAGAGGGAGATTGATACCCTTCCTGCCAGGGATGATCACTATCCAGTTCCCAGTCGTTTCCGGAAAGAGAGTGATTCATTAATGCCGGATTTTCTGTCTTTCCCTGGACGGCAAGATATCGGAAATAGTCCTGGTAAAAAGAGCTCAACAATTCACCGGCAGAAAGCAAAGCTGGAGAAAATATAAGAAAAATAAATAAAAGTGGTTTGTAAATCTTCATTCAAGTACTCCTTGTGAAACCCTCAAAGAAGGCATATACTGTCACAATAAAATTAATTGAGGTCTTTCACTTATGAAAAAACTATTAGTCTTTATGACTTTATCACTTTTTCTGGTCAATATCATTACTGCCCAGACATATTTATCAGTGGATTTGGATCATCCCGTATATATACTGTTAGATAATGCGGAACAGAGACAAATTCTTCCGGCTCTGCCAACTGCAAAACCCTACTCCAGGGCGCAGATTCTTGATTCTCTTTATAAGATAGAAAACAGATCAGATATGCTCTCCGATATAGAAAGGGAAACCCTTAACCGTTTTATAAATGAACTGGAAACAGAATATACTGGTTTAAAATACGGTAATATGGCTACGGAAGGAGAGATGGGAAGCTTCGAGGCAGGATTTAAATTCGAAGGAAATACCAGATTAAACTTCAATAATATAGAAAACTACCACTCCTACAATGGTATTCTCGCCTATTTTGAAGGAGATATCTCCAACTTTCTCTCTTACTATGCTGCAGCAGGTGGAAGCGTGGACAACATATCCCCGGATTATTTCTATAAACACCTTACTATGGAAGCCAATATGGGCAGTTCCCCTTATTATATTATGGATGGTGCCGTAAAGGCCTTTACCGGTGAGGAGGGTAATTTTACTCCACCTGGAACCTTTTCACCCTACTCGTTCACAGCTCAATGGGACGGGCACCATTCAAACCCGATTACGAATGGACTTAACGATGGTGTAACAAACTACTTCATGGTTGGGTTACGAACCGAAGATGAGATAGCCGCTCAATTTTACAACGATAAACTAAAACTCAGATGGGGAAAAATAAGACGGGATTGGGGGTACGGAGACGGCTCCCTCTACCTTTCCGGTACGGCCTACCCATTTGAAGGATTTGAAGTTCATGCGAATCCAGTCTCCTGGTTCAACTACTCTTATACTGCAGGATCCCTGGGAAACTGGTTTGTAGACTCCTACCTCGATATGGACATTGTTGAAGCGGGTAACTGGGAAGAAGAGGGTATTATGCTTTCCCCCTTCTCGGAACAGAAGATGTTCTCCCTCCAGCAGTTTGAAGTAAAACCTACCGAATGGCTCTCTTTACTTGTGGCCTCATCGGCAATCTGGGCAAAGCGTTTTGAACTGGCTTATCTTAGTCCACTCATGCTTCCCTTTATGACCCAGGAACAGAATGGCGATACCGATAATGTGGCTATCATAGGCGGCGCTTCGGTCCGTATACCCCATTTGGGTAAAGTATATTTTACCGGCTTTCTGGATGAAACCGCAGGAACGGCATTAAGTGAAATATTCACATATCCCAGAAATATGTATGCCTATCAGGGAGGACTTCAATCCCCAATTCCATGGCTATCCTTTGCAAACCTTACCCTTCAGTACACAAAGATTAACCCCTTTGTATATTCCCACTATTTTGAAGATGATATGGCTACCACATCTGTACCGGTCAGCATGACCTATACCCATGCCGGAGAGAATCTGGGATACTTCCTGCCCCCCAACGCAGATGAAATACTTGTGAAAATGGAGTTTTTCCCCATTCCGGATATGAAAGCCCATGTAAAATACCAGCTAATCAGGCATGGTACAAACGATACAACCGACTCGGATGAAGATGGTGATGGGATTCCTGATGGTCAAATCTATGGCGATATATACATCCCCTACGATTATTCTCAAAGCTATCCGGATAAGGATTTCCTGAAAGATGGAGTCTATGACTGGTCCAATATTGTTTCTGTAGGAGGGGAATTCCAATTCCCTAATTATCCTGTATCCTTAGGCCTCGAATATATCTTCTGTTATACATTCTGGGATGTTAACGGCAGAGATGTAACGACTCCGGATTCAATATTCCAGAATATAATCTCATTTTCTTTCAGCATATCCCATTAGGATCTGAAATGAAAAAGATATCGGTTGTTATACCCGCCTACAATGAAGAAGAGATTATTGAGACCACCTGCCTTAGGGTTATTCAGGTTCTTGATGAAAACAAATATGAATCTCGCGAAATCATAATCGTAAATGACGGCAGTAGAGATAGAACACATCCAATTTTAAAGGAACTTTCCGAAAGCCATCCTGATCTAAAGGTCTTAAGCTTTTCAAGAAACTTCGGGCATGAAGCCGCGACAACCGCCGGTCTTAAATATGCCTCAGGTGATTACATCTTCATAATTGATGCCGATCTGCAGGATCCTCCGGAACTTTTTCCGGATATGATTAAACTGATGGAAAAGTCGGAAGCAGACCTCGTATACGGGGTAAGGAAATCGAGGAAGGGGGAATCGGGTCTTAAAAAGCTGACTTCAAAGATGTTTTACAGAGCCTTTAACCTGCTTTCCGATTATAAGTTTCCCCTGGATACGGGCGACTTCAGACTTTTAAACAGAAAAGTCCTTGATGAATTCAACGCCCTAAAAGAGAAAAAGAAATATGTCCGGGGCCTTTTCTCCTGGATTGGTTTCAAACAAATACCGATTACCTATGAACGGGCTCCCAGAGAGGGGGGTGTATCGAAATACAATTATAAAAACCTGATGCGCCTGGCCATGGATGTCATCTTCTCATTCTCTAAAAAGCCCCTCAAAATTGCTTCTGGGGTGGGTTTATTCTGTATATTCTTTTCACTCATATTCCTCATATACATTCTTATAAGCAAGGCCGTCTATGCCGTACCCGGATGGGCAAGTATAACGACCCTTATTGTATTTTTCGGGGGCGTCCAGATGTTTACCATAGGGGTTCTTGGAGAATACCTTGGGATAATTTTTGATGAGATAAAAGGCAGACCGGAATATATAGTGGCAGAGACACTGAATGCAGAAGATACCATAAAGAATAATGAAAAAAGTAGATCTTAAGGCCGAGTTCTGGACAGCCGTAAAATACGGGCTCGTGGGTGTCCTTAACACCCTGGTTTTTGCGGGGGTAACCCTGGCCTTAAGCCGGTTAAAAATTCACTATTCAATATATACGGGGGTCGGCTATATCATAGCCATAACCTTCAGTTTTATCATGAATCTGAAGTTCACCTTCTCCCGCTTCCCGGGCAAAATATTACCCCGGGCATTAAAGTTCATAGGGGTTTCAATCTCTTTAATGTTAATCGTTCAGGGCATCCAGTTTATTACAATAGAAAAATTGAATCTTCCCGAGCTTGCGGGAGTCCTGACGGGAATGGTTTTTTATACAGGAACCGGATTCTTAATTAATCGATTATGGGTATTTAAATCGAAGGAAACGGACAATGACATTATTAAAAAGTAAATCTTTCAAAATTTTTCTTGTTATATTAAGTCTTTTGATCTTTTTATTTCTCTGGGACGATATTCTAAGAGGAAATGAAGCACAAACACTGGCAAATGTATTTCACTTTGCCAATGCGGACTGGCTTACCAATGACTGGTTCCTCTCCCTGGACACCTCCTACAGGATACCCTTCAACATCATACTCTACCCCCTGGCGGTATTCCTGCCAATTTCAATACTTGCGGTTTTGGCCAGAATAATGCTAATTACGGTGATGGCCGCCGGTATTACAAGATTACTCGGTAAATTTAATCTCTCCATGGGAACAATTGCCCTATTTATATTAATTACATTCAGGATGAAAGGGATGCTGGCCGGTGAGGATATGTTATGGCATGTAGAGTCGAAGGTTCTTGCCTACGGTCTAATCATTTTTGCCCTTTCGTTTTTACTGGAAAAACGGTATACACCAATGTGGCTCTTTTTGGGCGGTGCCGTGGCCCTTCACCCTCTGGTAGGCGGATACAGTATTATCTCCCTGGTTTATATCTTTTTCACAGAAAAGAACGATGAAAAGCTAAACTACATCAAAAAACTGCCCTTCTTTTTTATTACCTCATGGCCGGGACTCTGGGTTATTTTCGGAAACCTCCTTACCCAGCCCTCCGAAAAAACCGACTTCATAAATGAATTATATTTCACCCGGCACCCGCATCACATGGATCCAACCCATTTTATCCGACATATTCATAAAGGATTTCCAGCCTGGTTTGATTATTCGATAATCATAGGAAACCTGATATTCATAGCCATAATCATTGCAGCGGCGTGGATATTTATTAGGCAGGATAGCAGGTTCAGAATAATACTAAAATACTCAGCAGGTGCCGCCACCATATTTGCCATGGGGTTAATCCTATATGCATCCGGTAAAATCGGTTTCCTAAAATATTATCCATTTCGGTTTGCAGATGTCATCCTGCCATTCTCGGCATACCTTATATTCTTCTTTCAACTGGATTCCAGATTGATAAAAAAAAGAGAGTGGTTATCCAGGATTATACTCATAGTGGTGCTCTTTGGATCGGGGGCCTTGTTTCTCTATCAAACCTATCAGATAGCAAGTTCAGACAGACCGATTACCATGCTGAATGAGAACAATCAGGATGCAGAAATGCTGCAGTGGATCCAAAGCAATACCGAAGAGAGTACTGTCTTTATTATTAATCCGGGAATTGATAATTTTAATATATCCGCGAACAGAGCCCAGTTTGTAAGCCTGAAACACATTCCACAGGATGAAAGCGAAATATTATTATGGTATGAAAAATTAAAAAGCCTTAACAGGGGAGTTGATTTTTTTAATCGGGAAAAAATGGTTTTAGAGAGTCATTTGATAGATGAAAACTATAATAAACTTACCGATTCGGAGTTGTTGGAAATAAGAGAAAGGTGGGGTGTGGATTATTTCATAGGGGAGCCGGACAGGGATGGTTTTTTTAAATCAATATATCAAAATGATAGAAGCGCTGTATATCTGATCCGTTAGATTTAGATATCTCTACCGCATAATTCTAACAGGTTTTTCCATCGGGAGGACCAGAGGTGATCCGCAAGGGATCGTTCTCTTCCCCTAAGACCTTTTGCAATAGCCTCTTCGGGGTGATTTTTATAATACAGTACCTTTTCGGCCATCTCTTCCCTGGACCGATAGAATTCTATCTCTTCACCCTCCCGAAAACATTCGGCAAGATCCTTATTATAGCTGGTCAGGTAGAGGGTTCCTGTTAATGGAATCTCAAAGTCCCGCCCTTTAAGACCGGTCTTGGTTCTACTTGTTCCCACAAAACCGAATCCCAGGGTAAGAAGGGATTGTGCATAAATATCGTTCATCTCTTCGGAGGAGACGGGGCCGGCAGGCCAATCCAGTCCGGCCGCAAGGGGGTTCAAACCGGCATCCTTAAGGAAATCCACATACTCTTCACGCAGGCCGTACCTCTTGCCAATGAAACTAACAGGGTATTTTTTTTCGGTACCCGGCCTGTAAATGAAACTATCTTCATTTCCTCCGGGATAGGAAAAGATACCCCGGCCGCCGGTAAGCCTATATTTACGGATATCACGGGGGTCCTGAAGGGTAAGGTTTATATCAAAATGCTTTGCAATATCTGCATTGCCCGTCCAGAGACCGCCCTCTTTGTATCCCCAGTATTTATGCCGATCATCAAAACCGAGATTAACGGTAATAATGCCCATCCTGTTAATAGCTTCAATCGTTGCGGTAGATACCCACCGCCCGGAAAGGTATGCGAAGAACAGACTTAAAGGTTTTTCCTTATGGGCCTCTCCAACAAGGGAGAGGAGGCGTTTATTAAAAGCCGCTTTACCCAGACTCTGCCAATCGGGAGCATACTGATCAAATTCAGAACCCCAGTCATAATGGACGGAATCCCACTCCTTCCAGGAATCAACAAGCCCGGCTTTCTCCCAGTTTACATCCTTAACGGCCAGGAAGATACGCGGGCTGGAAGTAGAGACCATCTTGTTGTTCTTTTCAAGGTGATCCCGTATTAACTTCCTGTCCCGTACATCCGTTCCGACACCGCCCACAGGGCCGCCCAGAAGGATATTCATTAAGCCATCGACCTTGTTGAATAACCTGTTCATCCTAGAGAGATTCCAGGATATCGAGGACTTTTTTGGAAGTCGAGCCGTCCCCATAGGGGTTCTGTGCGCAGGCTATCTTCTGATAATAGGCTTCATCGGTCAGCAATTTATCCGACTCATGGATTATCTTATCCCTGTCGGTACCAACAAGGATGGCCGTACCGGCATCGATTCCCTCCTGCCTCTCCGTAACCTCCCGGAGAACGAGGACGGGCTTTCCAAGGGAGGGCGCCTCCTCCTGTATTCCACCCGAATCGGTAAGGACAAGATAGCTTTTCTTCATCATCCAGATTAACCGGGGGTAGTCCAGGGGTTCTATGAGGTGGACCCTTTCGGTTCCGCCAAGCTCCTCGTTTACCACCTCTTTAACCCTTGGGTTAAGGTGAACGGGAAATACTATCTGAACATCATCATACTTTTCGGCTATGGCCTTAACGGCCCGGCAGGTTTGACGCATGGGGTCGCCGAAACTTTCACGTCGGTGGCTTGTGACGAGGATGATCCTTTTGGAAAAATCCACACCTTTAAAGAACCCAAAATAGGACTCTTCTCCCCCCTCCTCAATTATGGACAAGCCCTCCAGCAGGGCATCAATTACAGTATTACCTACATTCCATACGTTTTTTACAATCCCTTCGCCCGCGAGGTTACTTACAGCCGCCGGCGTAGGAGCAAAATGATATTCCGCCGTGTGGCCGGCCAGTATTCGGTTCATCTCTTCGGGAAAGGGCGACATCTTGTTTCCCGTCCTGAGGCCTGCCTCAATATGAACGACCTTTGCCTGCTTTAAAAAGGCCGCCACAGCCCCGGCCATGACGGTTGTTGTATCCCCCTGAACGAAGACGAGGTCCGGTTTGACTTCATCGAGGACAGGCTCAATTTTAGTGAAAAGCGAACTCATCAACCCCAGTAGGCTCTGATCCGGTTTCATAAGATCCAGATCAAAATCCGGTACAATCTGAAAGAACTCCAGAACCTGATCCAGCATCTCCCTGTGCTGAGCCGATACACAAACCACGGTCTGAAAACTTTCGGGTCTCTTCTTCATGGCTCCGATGAGGGGGGCCATCTTTATTGCTTCCGGCCTGGTGCCGAATAAAAACATTACCTTTAACAAAACTTATACCTCTTGGTTTTTCGCGGGTAAACAAAGCCGTTCGATAAAATCGAGACGCCCCTTCTCTATTACCCTGGAATCAATATAATCTGAAGCTTCCGCATGGCTTACCACCCGGTCCCTGTATTCTAGGCAGAATAATCTAATCTTTTCAACAACATCATCCGAATCGATGACATCTTCCCTGTTTGGGATTTCCAGCATCCATTCGGCCTTCCCATTCAGGATAACAGCCGTCTCCTTATAGGGAAGGATAACGGGAAAGCCCGCCTTCAGGTATTCACAGAATTTGATGGTCGTACACTCATCCTGCTTCTTCCTGTGGAGGGCAAATGTACCCAGGCAGATATGGGCCCGGGAGAGAACCTCCCCATATTCCGAAGGATCCAGATAGCCATAATACTTAAGGTTCGTCTTATCCGCTCCCTCAAGTCCTACGATATGAATGAAGAAATCATCCCCTAGCTTGTCCGCAAGGACTTCAAGCTTATCATTTCCATGCCAGGTAAAACCGGGGGAACCAATGAAAAAGAGGTGGCAGCGACCATCAGCCCAATCCCCCTTTCCCTTCAATATATCCTCGGATTCATCCTTTAAAGCCGTAGAGTTGGGAAAGACAGCCGTTTCGGAACAGTAACGGTTAAACCTGGGATCCTGGGCAAACTCACCGGCACCCACGGCTAATCCAGCCGCTCCTTTAAGGAAATGGCCGCGCAATACCCGGGAAAGGATAAATTTAAAAAAATAGGAAGGTGTCTTGTTCAGCAGGAATAGGTGTTTAAACTCGGTCCAGTCGTTGGAGACAACCTCGACCACATTCCGGAACCGCCTTTGAAGGGCAAAATAGGTTCTGTTAGGAAAGCTTTGCCGGATATAGAGGGCATCCGGGTTATAGGCCGCAACATCGGCCACAAGAGTTTTATCGACACCGAGGACATTCTTTAGTACCGATGAGGGTTTTAAATACCGCCTGGCCTCCATGAGAGGGGGCGTCAAATCCGGAACCCGGCAAAAAACCTCCACCTGATTTCCCAGCTGCCGCCAGGTCTCAACCTGTCCGTTTATCTTTTTCGTCGATCCCTTGAACCGGGAGATATCCGAGGTAACGATGTAAGCTATGCGCATCTCTACTACCCCTTAAACAATCTTCGGATTATCCGGTAAAGACCGGGAAAGAGTTCCCGTCCATAATGTTTTAACCCCAGCTTCCTTTCATTCTCGTAATCCGTCATGGCCGTATAGGCAGCTTTTTTGGAATCGGCCGGAACAGGAGTCAGTTTACTAAAAGCTTCGCTTAAAAGACCACTGTTCTTACTCCAGTCCAGATGCTCCAATGCCGCCGCCCTGGCTCTCTCTTTTACAGAACCGAAATCCGCTCTTATCCGTACATACTCATCCATGGATTCCGAAAGCTTCTGTGTATCTATATCATTCTTGGGCCAGTAATATCCATCTTTCCTGGCGTACAAACGGGCAGCAGGTACAGAAATACCGGCCCCGTCAAAAACAAATTCATTCATGGGCGGTACATCCACGGTGATCAAGGGAAGACCACAGGAGAGGGCTTCCGCCATGGTAAGGCCAATGCCCTCCAGATGGGAAGGATACACATAGACATCCCCCTTATGATAAAGCCCCGGAGCAGCTACAGTCTCCTGTATAATCTCCAACCGCCCTTCCGATTCAAGAATTTTTATAACAGAATCTATCTCGGGAAAATCGGCGGTAAGCTTTTTCTGGGTGTGAATGAGCAGCTTCGATTCCTTCTCCTTCATCATTCTGAAGGCATCGATCACCAACTCGGTTCCCTTCCGTTTGGGCGCCATACCGGCGGAATGGAAGAAGATAAGCTTCTCCTCATCCAAAGGTGAAAGTGTTTGCGGAGCAAAGAGATCCACATCGGTACCCCAGGGAATATAAACAGCCTGGGGATGCCAGTCGAAAGCCTCCATATGCCTCTTTGTATTACAGATAAGGAAATCGTGAAGGCCGAAAACAGGCCGACTCTCCTCGGTATAATAATCCACATAGCAGCCGTTCAGAATATCGTTTTCATTACAATAGGCTACAACAGGCCACCATCTCTGTTCGTTAAAGAGAACAATATCTATGTTTTTCTCCTTAACCCACCTCCCGAACTCTTTCAGATCCACCTCGGTGGCTTCCCGATAAAACCGCTTGCCCCAATGGACCTCCGGGCCGTCCCATTCGGAATTCCCCTTGGCGTAGGATTCGCCGCCCCGGGCGAATATAAAAACATCATGCTGATCTTCCAAAGCCTCTTTGAACTGCCGGCTTACATAAGCCGCACCCCGTTCAAACCAGGTTGTAACTATACCTATTTTCATTGTTCATCCTGAAAACTATTATTTAAAAGTCCCGCGAGAACGGTCTCGTTCTCTTTATCCATCATCTTCCGTGCCTTCATAATAATCTGAACCTGGGTCTTGTATCTTTCGACGGGGAAATCTGCAGAAAGAGAAGAGATCGTATTGTAAAGCTCCTCTTCATCCCTGCACAGGTAACCGATATCGCCAAAGGCAGAAAAGTAGTAATCCATAAGGGAACAGGAGAGGGCAATCACCGGCTTCCCGTAATTAAAAGCATCGAAAAGGACACCGCTTACCATATACCTGTAGGAATCCTTTCGGAAGGGCAGAATAAAATAATCCGCCATAGCAGATTCCCGGGAGATCTCTTCCCGGCTGAGTCTACGATTATAGATCGTAATTCTCTCATCCTCTGTGGAATAGGCCAGGTACCCGAGGATAGTAATAAGAAACGGAAGAGGCTTACCTTTTAGTCTATCGAAAAGGCGGACAAGCTCCTCTTCACCCTTCCTTTTTCCCATCTTACCAATGGTCGCGAAATGCACAGGAGAGGAAGCGCTTCTATCAGCCTCAATATCCATCCACACGGAAGGATGATGAATGGAACTAACCGAAGGGAGGCGATCACCAAAATCATCCCTAAGGTTTTGGGCTATATGGGGAGAGATAATCAGGTTATTCAACATCCTGTTTTTCCGAAAAAACCAGGTCCCAAACCACCTGTTTGTATCGGCTTTACCAACCGGTTCTTCCTTCACAAGCTGTTCAAGAATACCGTGGTTAACGATAATGATATTCACATTTTCGAAGGCAGGGGATAACTGGTGGAGTACCATAAAAAGTTCCGTGGATACCGAAAGGAAAACAAGGGGCGTACCCCTCCTTTCCGCCTCTTTTAAAAGCGTCCCGGACAACCATCGAAGGTAGAGGATCTTTAAAGGTCTGAAATCCCATAGCTTACGCCGGGGTTTAATAAACCGGCTGCTGAAATCCTGGCTTGAATAAGCCCGGGAGCTCCAGATGGTCCGGATACACGAGAGATGCTGCCTTTCGACCACAAGGAGATTATCCCCATCCCCGCCGGCCTTTAAAAGCTGACCAATAATTCCAGCATTCACCTCTTCATGGGCGAATCCCACACATTCGGGTTCACAGATAATCATCTGTTTTTACCTGATAGAATCTTTCGAATCTTGTAATAAGCCCTGGTAAAAAACTTTTCCAAATAATAGTTTGAATAATGGTACCAGGCCGGGTCCTTATATTTTATTGGCGGGGGAAAGGGTTTCCAGTTGGATTGCATAATAATTCCCAGAAACATGGATGCTATATCTGCCTCTTTAACCAGCTTCTTCCTGCTTTCCTTATATAATTTCTTATAATGAAAAACCTTAAAAAAACCGGTTACCGGCATAATCCTTTGAAGACCGCATTTAATTAACCATTGGTTGTACCAGGAGAATTCAAAGGGACAGACGTCCATCAGTTTCTGATAATCCCATCCCTTCTTAATAAGGAATTCATTCTCAAAAGATTCCAGCACCTTCACCGAAAGGGTGGTAAACCCCGGACAAGTCATGCATTTTGATGTTTCCAGACCAATATGTGCGTTTATAGTATTTATATTATTCTTATATATACCGACCCACTGTATAAAGTCGGTATCCAAAAAGTGGTCCTCCCACTGAAAGAGGTTAACATAGGGAGTCTCTTCATCAAAAAGAAAATCATTTAAGTAAAAATCCCTTATGAAATAGCTATCCGAATCCAGAGCAAAATAGTGGTTACATACACCAAGCTTCCAGAAGGTAAGTTTAATGATCTGTTGGTTCAGATATCCTTTAGAGAACTTTTCGGTATTAGACCGATACAGGTTTTCTGAAATCTCCTCATCAGTAACAAGAATAAGGTTGTCCGATTTAATCCCGTTCCTGAATAGATCAAGGTCGGCCGCAGGAACAGAGAAATAGAGGGGGATATTATCCATATTGTGTTTATCTATACTCTCCACAAGGAACCTGGCCCGGTCAAAATCACCGGCGTAGGTTTTGCAGAACAGAACAAAATTATCCAATCTTTACTCCTAAAAAATACTATTTCTTTACAGCCTTAATATAACCGAGGATCATTTTTCTCTCCTTTGGTCTAATGAATACAAAGAATATGACCAGTACGGAGATTATCCCTGTTACACCACCGGATAGAAAAAAGGTCGGCCAGTTTGCCACGACAATAAGCTTCTGAATATAGATACCGCAAAGGGTAACCAGGGGAATAATAATGGCGCCGGAAAAAACCGAAAGGATAACCTTATTTGTTTTAAGCACCTTTTTATGCCTAAGATAACCAATTTCAAAAAAGTGTCGAATGGTAAAGATTACCGCCGCACAGAATGGAATGGATAGAACCCCCAATCCCAGAACCTTAACACAGAAAAGAATTACACCAATATTCAGGATGCCGAACCCGATAAGCATAAAGGTCGGGACCTTGATGTAATTGTAAGCGGTCTTAACGGTATATACCGGCCCCATGGCCAGGGTAAAACACCAGGGAAGAAGCATTACCGATAACAGCAAAGCCGAATCACCAAACTCCGGTCCCAGCCAGAGGGAGAGAAGATTCTCCGAATAGCCGACCACCAGACCGATAATGATTCCGACAACTATACTGATTATCCTCGTTCCAAATATAAGAAGTCGCTCAAGTTCAGCCTCTTCCCCCTTGGAGTAGGCCTTATAAATCAGGGGGCTTATGACCGAAGCAAAAATGTTACCCACATTTCGTATCAGGGTTATCCATACAATCAAAGCACTAAATCTTCCCGAAGCCTCCGCCCCATAGAAGATATTCACAAGCATCATATCCGAATTGAGAAACAGGAGGGTTCCCACAGCATCCACCAGGAGCCAGCCGCTCATGGTGAAAAGGGCTTTTGCATTTTCCTTATCGAAGTACTTAAAACCCATCTTTAAGTAGGGAGCAAATTTGAAGCCCGCCGTTACAACAAGGGTAAGGGTGATAATATCCATAAGAAGAAAAGCGGCCCCTAAAGAGGCTATGGTCTGAAAGAAAAAGGTTGCCGCTATAATGGTAAAAACAACCCGCATTAACTTTTTCGCAATCTCTATTCCATTTGTAATATCCAGCCTGTTGGCCGCAAAAGCCGGTGCCCGGAAGGGAACACTGAAGATCCCCAAAAAGAAACCCAGCTGTACCGTAAAAAAGAGAAAGTGGGAGGCGGTAATATCTTTATCGGGGATGGAGAATATCTTTTCGGAGTTCAAAGATATTAAAAGCATGATGGGGAAACAGAGGAGGAAGAATACAAGGTTAACGATTAAGGCGGTATTAAAAATCTTAATCGCATTTAACTCTTCTTTCTTTTGAAGTTCAATAATAAAAAACCGGTTTACCGCACCAGAAAAGGAGGTAGCGATAATCGCCACATAGGATGTCGTATTGGTGGCAAGCCTGATTATTCCGAAGGACTCTATTCCGAATGCCTCGATGAGGAAGGGGGTAAGGAATATACCCAGGACAAACTGCAAGCCGAATGACATTAGATGAACGCCAAAGTTTAACAGGACCTGTTTGGAAGTACTCTTGGCCATTATTATTTATTCCCGCGCAGGATTCGTTTTAAGAAACCAATAACAGAGGCATAAATATATTCAAACCGTTCAAGCCCTGCATACTTTCTAACACACGATATATCGAGGTACGTTTTATTATAGTTCTTTCTTATAGAACTAAAAAGATTGATAAAATCGCCGGCCCTTTTTGTGTAGGTGTGGCTTTTTACAGCCTCATTATATCCTGTTAAGGCTATTTTCTTCCTATCTACTTCATGATCCAGATAGTAGGCAGCCCTCTTTTTTAAGCCGGAAAGGTCTTCCGCTTCGACAAGATGAACCCCATCCATAAAGGGAGAGTCCTTGGACAGTTTTTCACTCAGCAAGAAAGAACCACACCCCAGGGCTTCGAAGACACGGGTTTCCGTATCGGGATACTCTTCCGAATGGAGATTAAGGACAATCTTTGCCCGGTTAAAAAGGAGGGCCATATCGTGTCCAAAGGCCTTTGTTTCAAGAACCGAAAACTCCTTTTGGAGTTCCCTGACGATCCTCTGCCTTCGTTCCATGGGCTTCCCCACAAAGAGGATGTCGATATCCTGTTCACAACCCTTTACAGGCTTTTGAACCTCTTCATCAAAACCATTCAGAACCACAGAGATTTTATCCGCCCTCTCCCAGCCCCGCTTTACGATTATCCTTTTACACTCTTCGGTATGAACATAGATATGATCAAAAAGCCCGCTTTTCAGGAGCCTGTCGGCATCCCGCCTTCTGCTTACAAGTTCTGTACACCAGAAAACCCTGGGCCCCTTAAAGGCTTTTAGGATCGGCATGGGAAAACCTTCCCCCCGCTGGAGGAAGAGGATATCGTAATCATTGATATTCTCTTCCAGTAGTTTACCGGTAAGCTTGTTCCTGTATTTTCTGTAATCAATACAGGTTGTTTGCGCCCCGAGTTTTTTAAAACCACGGTTAATAAAGGTTTCGGCACCCCAACCGGCATTTTGTTCAATAACAGAGAAATATAGAATTTTCAACAATATTTATTTCCTTAAGAATCCTGTTGGCAAAACCAGTCATAAACGGAGGTTAAGCCACCTTTTAAACCGGTTTTGGCCTTCCAACCGAGTCCTTCCAGTCTGCTTACATCCAGAAGTTTTCTGGGTGTCCCATTGGGTTTGGAAGTGTCCCATTTAACCTGGCCCTTAAACCCAACAACATCCGTGATTATATCGGCAAGCTCCGCAATGGTAACATCAATACCAGTACCTATATTCACAAATTCACCGAGATCTGATGCATCCTTATTTTCCATAAGATATACAACAGCATCTGCCAGATCATCGGCATGCATGAACTCACGCATGGGAGAACCATCCCCCCAAAGTTCAACCGAATTACCGGCAACCTTTGCCTCATGAAACTTACGAATCATGGCAGGGATGACATGGGATGAATTCAGGTTGAAATTGTCTCCGGTTCCATAGAGGTTTGTTGGCATAACCGAGAGAAAATTGGTTCCGAACTGATCGTTATAGTACTTACACATTTTAATGGCGCCAATCTTGGCTATGGCATAGGCATCGTTTGTGGGTTCCAGGGGTCCAGTCAGCAGGTACTCTTCCTTTAAGGGCTGGGGGGCCATCTTGGGAAAGATACAGCTGGAGCCAAGGTTCATGAGTTTTTTAACACCACTCTCTTTGGATGCATTTATAACATTAATCGAGATCATGGAGTTCTCGTAAAAAAAGTCTGCCTTGTTTTGGGAATTGGCAAGTATCCCGCCAACCCTGGCAGCAGCAAGGAAAACATAATCCGGCTTTTCCGTCTTGAAAAAGGCTTCAACCTCTGCCTGCCTGTTTAAATCCAGTTCCGCATGAGTCCGTGTAACGATATTATTATAACCGGAAGCCTCAAGCTTCCTTGTAATGGCGGAGCCAACCATTCCCCGGTGTCCCGCCACATATATTTTTCCGTTTTTTTCCACTTATCTAACCGGGCTTAAAAGCCCCCATCCTTCAAATAAAGCTCTCTTTTTGCATCTTCCAAATCAGATTTAACCATCATGGAAACCAGTTCCTTTAAGTTAACTTCCGGTTCCCAACCCAATTTTTCCTTTGCCTTGGAAGGATCCCCGATAAGGAGTTCAACCTCGTTGGGTCTGAAATATTTGGGATCCACCTCTACCAATATTTCTCCGGTAGATTTATTACACCCTTTTTCGTTCACACCTTCACCGCTCCATTCCAGTTCAATTCCAAGTTCAGTGAACGAATAATTTACAAAATCCCTTACAGTTCGCTTTACTCCGGTGGCGATAACATAATCATCTGCCTCATCCTGCTGAAGCATGAGCCACATCATCTTTACATAATCACCGGCAAATCCCCAGTCCCGGTAGGAGTCGAGGTTTCCAAGATAGAGTTTCTTCTGCAAACCCAACTTAATCCTGGCTGCTGCCCGGGTTATCTTTCGGGTTACAAAGGTTTCACCGCGCCTGGGACTTTCATGATTAAAAAGGATACCGTTACTTGCATGCATTCCATAGGATTCCCGGTAGTTAACCACAATCCAGTAGGCATACATTTTTGCTGTTGCGTAAGGGCTGCGGGGGTAGAAAGGAGTACGGAATATGTCAAGATAGTTTTCGTGTTCTTTGAAATACCTTTATGAAATTTTCCTTGCTTCCGGGTTCTGCTGTTC